>CAVRSW010000047.1:0-91262 GCA_963723945.1 uncultured Actinomycetota bacterium | reverse complement strand
CCACCAGAACGCCCCGTGTGCCTGAAGGTGCGCTACGGCGCACTCTCAGGCACACGCCGCGATACTGACCGGCATGAGCTCCCCCAGAAATGCGATCACCGACGTGCCCGGGATCCGGGTGGGGCACGCCCAGCGGACCGGCGATGGCTGGCTGACGGGCACCACGGTGGTGCTGCCGCCGGCGGAGGGCGCGGTCGGGGGCGTCGACGTGCGCGGCGGCGGCCCGGGAACCCGTGAGACCGACCTGCTCGACCCGCGCAACCAGGTCGAGCGGGTGCACGCGATCGTGCTCACCGGTGGCTCGGCGCTGGGGCTGGGAGCGGCAGACGGCGTGGCCCGGGCGCTGCTGGAGCAGGGCGTGGGCTTCCCGGTCGACGCCGAGCCGGGCCACGTCGTCCCGATCGTGCCGGCCGCGGTCGTCTTCGACCTCGGTCGCGGCGGGGTCTTCGGCAACGCCCCCGACGCCGCGCTCGGCCGCGAGGCGCTGGCCGCCGCCGACGTCGAGGTCGCCGAGGGCACCGTCGGCGCCGGCACCGGCACCCGCGTGGGCGGGCTCAAGGGCGGGGTCGGGTCGGCCTCGGCCCGGCTGGCCGACGGCACCACCGTCGGCGCCCTGGTGGTGCTCAACGCCGTCGGCTCGGCCGTCGACCCCGCGACCGGGGAGCCGTACGCCCTGCGTCACTGCCGCGGCCACGACCTGCCCGGCCTGCGCCGGCCCGAGGTGGCCGACCTCGAGGCCGCGCGGCAGCGGGCGGCCGAGCAGCCCGAGCCCCGGCCGCCGCTGGCCACGACCCTGGCCGTGATCGCGACCGACGCGGCGTTGTCCAAGGCGCAGTGCCAGAAGGTGAGCGGGATCGGCCACGACGGCCTCGCCCGCTCGATCCACCCCGTCCACACCATGTACGACGGCGACACGGTCTTCACGCTCGCGACCGGGGCCGCCGCCGCTCCGGACCCGGCCGGGTTCCACGAGCTGCTCACCGAGGCCTCCGACTGCGTGACCCGGGCGGTCGGCCGCGCACTGGTCGCGGCCAGCTCGGCCGGCGGGATGCGCTGCTACCGGGAGACCTTCCCCTCCGCGTACGCCTGACCAGAGGGCTCAGGCGTCGCGCAGCCGGGCCGCCTGGCGCGTGAGGTGGGTCCGCTCCGCCTCCGACGTCGCCTGTGCGGCGGCGGCCGCGTAGAGCGACCGGGCCGCGGCCGGCTCCCCTGCCCGCTCCCGCAGCCAGGCCTCGGCGGCGGTCCGGCGCGGCACCGAGGCCGGCACGGCGTCGAGGTCGCGCAGACCCGCGAGCGGCCCGTCGGCCTCGCCGACGGCGACGGCGCGGTTGAGCGCGACCACGGGGCTGTCGGTGAGTCGCAGCAGCTCGTCGTACCAGGACACGACCTGCGCCCAGTCGGTCTCCTCGGCGGAGGCGGCGTCGCAGTGCAGCGCCGCGATGGCGGCCTGCGCCTGGTACTCGCCCAGCCGGTCGCGGGCCAGCGCGTCCTGGAGCAGGTCGACCGCGGAGGCGATCATCACCGTGTCCCAGCGTGACCGGTCCTGCTCGGCCAGCGGCACCAGCTCGCCGCCGGACCACCTCGCACCGCGCCGGGCGTGGTGGAGCAGCATCAGCGCGAGCAGACCGGACACCTCCGGCTCGTCGGAGCCACGCGCGAGCTGCCGGGTGAGCCGGATCGCCTCCGCCGCGAGGTCGACCGACCCGGAGTAGCCCTCGTTGAACACGAGGTAGAGCACCTTCAGGACGTCGCGGAGGTCGCCCGGGCCCTCCAGCCCCTCCGAGGCGACCGTCCGCTTGGCGCGGCTGATCCGCTGCGCCATCGTCGTCTCGGGCACCAGGTAGGCCTCCGCCACCTGGCGGGTGGTCAGCCCACCGACCGCCCGCAACGTCAGCGCCACCGCCGAGGCGGGGGTCAGCGAGGGGTGGCAGCACAGGAAGAGCAGCTGCAACGTGTCGTCGGCCTGCTCCGTCGCGCCGGGCGGCGGCTCGTCGACCGCCCGCTCCTCGCGCGCCCGGCGCGAGGAGTCCGAGCGGACCATGTCGACGTACTTGCGCCACGCGACCGTGACCAGCCACGCCTTCGGGTCGTCGGGTCCTCCCCCGCCGGGACCGTCGGGCCAGCGGCGTACGGCCTCCAACAGCGCCTCCTGCACGGCATCCTCGGCCGCCGCGAAGTCGGCGCCGCGGCGGACGAGGATGCCGAGGACCCGGGGGCCCACGTCGTGCACCAGCGCGCGGACCGGCTCGTCCACGTCGGACACGGGTCAGTCGGTGACGGTCGGAGGGGCCTCGAGGAAGGGCCGGACCTCGATCCACTCGTGGATCGGCCGGCCACCGGGACCGGGCGCCGACGACAGGAACGCCGCGGCCTCGTGGGCACGCTCGACCGAGTCGACGTCGATCACCATCCAGCCAGCGATCAGGTCCTTGGTCTCGGCGAACGGGCCGTCGGTGACCGGCGGCTTCCCCTCGCCGTCGAAGCGGACGAACGTCCCCTCCGGCGAGAGCGCCTGGCCCTCGACGTACTCGCCCCGCTCGCGCAGGGTGTCGGCCACGTGGCCCATGAACGCGAGGTGGTCGGAGATCTCCTCCGGGGTCCACTGGTCCATCGGCACGTCCTCGTGCGCCTGTCGCTCCGGGCCGCCTCGGTAGTGCTTGAGCAGCAGGTACTTCGCCATCGTCTTCTCCTTCGCTACGTCGCCGACATCCTCGACGATCACCCCCGGGACGGAGCCACCCACCGGTTCTCGACATCTCCCGACGAAAAGCGGGTGTCGATCGTTCCGACCGACCCCCTAGTGTCGATCCGTGACCGAACGAGCTGTCGATGCCGCCTCCGAACGCTACGTCGAGGACTACTGCGCCCTCGACCCCGTCGCCGCCACGTTCGTCGGGATCAGCGGCCTCGACGGCCGACTCAGCGACCTGTCCCCGGACGGCTTCGCGGCCCGCGAGGAGCTCACCCGCCGGGCGTTGGCCGAGGTGACGGCCGCGACCCCGAGCGACGAGCACGAGGCGGTCGCCCGCGACGCGTTCCTCGAGCGGGTCGGGCTCGAGGTCGAGATGCACGACGCCGGCGAGATCCGCGGCCGGATGTCGGTGATCTTCAGCGAGCTCCACGCCCTGCGCCAGGTCTTCGACATGATGCCGCGGCAGGGCGAGCAGGGCTGGTCCGACGTCGACAGCCGACTGGACGCGGTGCCGGCGGCGCTGGCCGGCTACCGCGCCACGCTGCTCGAGGAGGCGGCCGCCGGCCGGGTCTCCGCGGTACGCCAGTACCGCGGCATCGTCGCCCAGGTCGCCGGCTGGACCGGCCGCACCGGCGGCGGCGGCGACATGCTCGGGACCATGGTCGCCGCGTGCGACGTGGAATCGCTGCGGCCCCAGCTGCAGCGCCACGCCGCGGAGGCCAACGCCGCCCTCGACGAGTTCGCGACCTTCCTCGAGCAGCAGATGGTGCCGCGTGGCTCGGAGCGCGACGCGGTGGGCCGCGACCGCTACGTGCTCCACTCGCGCGACTCGCTGGGTGCCCGGGTCGACCTCGACGAGACGTACGCGTGGGGCTGGGAGGAGCTCAAGCGGATCTCCGACGACATGGCCGCGACCGCCGACCGGGTCCTTCCCGGGGCGTCGTACGCCGAGGCGGTGGCCCACCTCGAGGCCGACGAGTCCCGCAGGGTCCACGGTCGGGAGACCTTCCGCGGCTGGATGCAGGAGCTGGCCGACCGGACCGTCGCCGACCTCGCCGACGTCCACTTCGACATCCCCGCGCCGGTCCGCCGCATCGAGTGCATGATCGCGCCGACCAACGACGGCGGCATCTACTACACCGGCCCCTCCGAGGACTTCAGCCGGCCCGGCCGGATGTGGTGGTCGGTGCCCGACGGCATCGAGGACTTCTCGCCCTGGCGGGAGGTGACGACGGTCTACCACGAGGGCGTCCCAGGGCATCACCTCCAGATCGCGCAGACCGCCTACCGCAGCGAGCTGCTCAACCGCTGGCAGCGACTGCTCTGCTTCTGCAGCGGCCACGCCGAGGGCTGGGCGCTGTACGCCGAACGGCTGATGGACGAGCTCGGCTACCTCGACGACCCGGCCGCCCGGCTCGGGATGCTCGACGCGCAGAGCTTCCGCGCAGCCCGGGTCGTGGTGGACATCGGGATGCACCTCGAGCTCCCGATCCCGCGCGACAACCCGTTCGGCTTCCACCCGGGCGAGACGTGGACCCCCGACCTCGGCCTGGCGTTCCTGCGCGACCACTGCGCGATGGAGGACGCGTTCCTGCGGTTCGAGATCGACCGCTACCTCGGCTGGCCGGGCCAGGCGCCGTCCTACAAGGTCGGCGAGCGGATCTGGCTCGACGCCCGCGCGCAGGCGCAGGCACGGGCCCGGAGCGCCGGCCGGGAGCTCGACCTCAAGACGTTCCACCGGCAGGCCCTCGACCTCGGCGTGCTCGGGCTCGACCCGCTCCAGCAGGCGCTGGCCCGGTTGTGACCACGCTGGTCCTGGCGTCGGCCTCCCCCGCCCGGCTGGCGACGCTGCAGTCCGCCGGGGTGGAGCCGGTGGTGGTCGTGTCCGGCGTCGACGAGTCGCAGGTGACGGGGCTGCAGCCCGCCGAGCTGGCGCTGCAGCTGGCCGAGCTCAAGTGTGCCGCGGTCGCCGCCCGCGACGACCTGCCCGCGGCCGCGCTGGTGCTCGGCTGCGACTCGGTGCTGGAGCTCGACGGCGAGGCGCTCGGCAAGCCCGACGACGCCGCCGACGCCACCCGCCGCTGGCAGGCGATGCGGGGCCGCACGGGCGTGCTCCACTCGGGCCACTCGCTGCGCGACACCACGACCGGCCACGTCGCCGCCGCGACCGCCTCGACCCGGGTGCACTTCGCCGACGTGACCGACGACGAGATCGCGGCGTACGTCGCGACCGGCGAGCCGCTCCACGTCGCCGGGGCGTTCACCGTCGACGGGCTCGGCGGCGCGTTCGTGGCCGGCATCGAGGGCGACCACCACACGGTGGTCGGGGTCAGCCTGCCGCTGCTGCGCGAGCTGCTCGCCGAGCTCGGCCACGGGTGGACCGAGCTGTGGGCCACCCGGTCGTGACCTCCCGCGCGGTGCGCCCCTCCCGCGGACCGGCCCGACCTAGACTCGGACCGTGACCAGGGGGCGCGTGGCTGACGTGGGGATCCACGACGAGCGGCTGCTCACCTCCGCCACGGTCGTCACCGCCGTCCGCACCGTCGCCTCGCTGGCCCTGAGCCTGCAGGCCGCCGTCGAGGGCAGCCTGCGGCTGCTGGTGGTCGCGCTCCTCGTCTACTGGGTCGGCGACATCCTGGACGGGGCGATCGCCCGGTGGCGCCGCTGCGAGACCCGGATCGGCGCGGTCGTCGACATCCTGTGCGACCGGCTCAACTGTGCGGGGTTCTACCTCGGCGTCTGCTGGATCGAGCCCTCGGCCGTCATCCCGGTGGGGATCTACCTGCTGAGCTTCATGGTCGTCGACACGTTCCTGTCCCTGGCGTTCCTCGCCTGGCCGGTGCGCAGCCCCAACTACTTCTACGCGGTCGACGAGCGGATCTGGCGCTGGAACTGGTCCAAGCCCGCCAAGGCGGTCAACTCCGCGGTCTTCGCCGTGTTCCTCCTGGTCGGCCAGCTGTGGTGGGTCGCGCTGGTCATGGCGGTCGGGCTGCTGGTGCTCAAGTCGGTGTCGTTGGCGTGGCTGCTGCGGCTGGGCCTCCCGGTGCCGGGCGAGCAGGCAGCCCCGCCGCGGACCGGGTCCGTCCCCGCCCGGTGAAGCTGCTGCTGACGGTCCTGGCCGTCTCGTTCGTCTCCGCCCTGTTCCCGCTGGTCAACGCCGAGGCGTTCCTCGCCTGGGTCGCCAGTCTCGACGACGTGCCGCTCGTGCTGTGCGCCGCCGTGGCCGCGGTCGGGCAGATCATCGGCAAGCTGTTCTGGTACTACGCCGGCATGCGCACGGTCGAGGCCGGGTGGGTGCAGCGGCGGCTGGAGAAGCACCAGCGCGAGGAGACCCTCGAGAAGTGGCGGGCGCGGACCCACGGCCGGCCGGTCGCGAGCGGCGTGCTGCTCTTCGTCTCCGCCTTCGTCGGGCTGCCGCCCTACCTCGCCGTGGCCGCGGTGGCCGGCCTGCTCGGGGTGGGCGTACGGCTGTTCATCGTGACCGGCCTGGTGGGCCGGTTCCTACGCTTCCTGCTGGTGCTGGAGCTCGCCTCGTGGAGCTGGCTGCTGCTCTGAGGGCGCCACCACGGCCGGCCGGAACACCAGCGACCGGAACAGCGCGAAGCGGGTGACGAAGCCGAGGAACAGGCCGACCCCGTTGGCCGCGACGTTGTCAGCGGTGGCCGAGCTGAGCTCGAGCACGTTGCGGCTGAACCAGAGGCACGCCACCGGGATCACCAGGCTGCCGATGCTGATCACGAAGAACATCGGGACCCCACCGAGGGGGCCGTACGCCTGCCGGTGGCGGAACGCCCACCAGCGGCTCAGCGCGTACGTCAGCAGGATCGAGACGCCGTTGGCGATCAGGAAGGCGGTGATCGCGTGGTGGTGGAGCCAGGCGCCGCTCCCGCTGCCGGGGTCCCAGTGGACCAGCCAGTTGAACAGGGCGATCGCCACCAGCGAGGCGACGGTGCCGGTCGTCGCCGAGCGCGCGAACTCCCCGGCCAGCCGGCGCTGTCCCCCCTGCATGTCCACAGGCTAGCCAGCGGCGACGCCCTGCCCGGGTTGTCCGGCCGCGTGGCGCGTCCCGGGGCGCCGTCCGTGCCAGCCTTGGCCCGTGGACCTCGCGCTCTTCACGCTCGGCGTGATCGCCGTCAGCGGCCTGACCGTGGCGCTGGGGCTCTGGGCCGGGGTGGGGCTCGGCCTGACGCCGCTCTGGGCGATCCTGCGCGCGACCGTGCAGCTCGCAGTGATCGCCCTGCTGCTGCGTGGGATCCTCACCGTGCCCTGGACGGTCGTGGCGTTCGTGCTGCTCATGCTCTCCACGGCCTCGTGGACCGCCTCGGGCCGGTTGCGGGAGCTGCGCCACGGCCGACGGATCGCGGTCGCGGGTGTCGTCGCCGGTGCGACGGTGTCGGTGGTGACGGTGTTCGCGCTCCGGCTGGTGGAGCTCGACGTACGCCAGCTGGTCGCGGTCGCCGGCATCCTGATCGGCAACTGCATGACCGCGGCGACGCTCTCGGGCCGCAACTTCCTGCGCGCGAGCCTGCAACGGCGCGGCGAGATCGAGGCGATGTTCGCGCTCGGCGCCTGGCCCTCGCTGGCCCACGAGGAGATCGGCCGCGAGGCGCTGCGCGAGTCGTTGCTGCCGACGATGGACCAGGCCCGGACCACCGGCCTGGTGACCCTGCCCGGTGCGTTCGTGGGCGCCCTGTTCGGGGGTGCCAGCCCGGTCGAGGCGGCACAGTTCCAGCTGGTCGTGCTCGCCGGCATCGGGCTGGCGATGATGGTGACCGGTCTCGTGGTCACCCGGCTGGCGGGACTGACGCCGTACGCCCCCGCGCAGCCGTCGTGATCACTCGACCGGCAGACCGAGGCCTCGGGCGATCAGCAACCGCTGCACCTCGGAGGTGCCCTCGCCGATCTCGAGCACCTTGGCGTCGCGGTAGAACCGCACGACCGGGTACTCCTCCATGAAGCCGTAGCCGCCGAAGACCTGGGTGGCGATCCGGGTCGCGGTGACCGCCGACTCGGTGGCGTGCAGCTTGGCGACCGACGCGGCCTGCTTGAACTGCTGGATCGAAGGGGCGCCGGCGCCTCCCTGATCGAGGGCGTCCTTGAGGGACGCGGCGCGGTAGGTCAGCAGCCGGGCGGCGTCGAGCATCACCTGCAGGTCGGCGATCTGGAAGGCCAGCCCCTGCTTGCGGCCGATCGGGCCGCCGAAGGTCTGCCGGTCACCCGCGTAGTCGACCGAGGCGTCGAGGCAGGCCTGGATGCAGCCGACGGCGAGCGCGGCGATCGCGACCCGGCCGTCGTCGAGGGTGGCGAGGAACTGGGCGTAGCCGCGACCGCGGTCGCCGAGCAGGTTGGCCTCGGGCACGCGGCAGTCCTCGAAGGACAGCGGGTGGGTGTCGGAGGCGTGCCAGCCGAGCTTGTCGTACGCCTTCTCGGCGGTGAAGCCGGGCGTACCGCTGGGCAGGATGATCGCGGAGATCTCCGGCCGGCCGTCCGGGCGCTCGCCGGTGCGGGCCGTGACGGTGACGCAGGAGGTGAGGTCGGAGCCGGAGTTGGTGATGAACTGCTTGGAGCCGTTGACCACCCACTCGCCGCCGTCGAGCACCGCCTTGGTGCGGGTCGCGCCGGCGTCGGACCCGGCGCCCGGCTCGGTGAGGCCGAAGCCGGCGAGCCGCTGCCCGGACACCAGGTCGGGCAGCCAGGTCTGCTTCTGCTCCTCGGAGCCGTAGCTGAGGATCGGGTTGATGCCGAGCCCGACCGCGGCCTCCAGGGTGATGCCCATCGACTGGTCGACCCGGCCGATCTCCTCGATCGCCACGCAGAGGCTGGTGAAGCCGCCGTCCTCGCCGGCCATGCCCGCGCCGCCGTACTCCTCGGGGGCGGTCAGCCCCATCAGGCCCAGCTCGCCCATCTTCTGCACGACGTCGGTCGGGAAGTGGTGGTCGCGGTCCCACTGCGCGGCGTGCGGCGCGATCTCCTTCTCGGCGAAGTCGCGGACCGTGCGCCGGAACTGCTCGTGCTCGGCGGACAACTCGAAGCTCATGCCCGTGATGCTACCTCGTTTGGTTAGCGGTTGTTAACCAGCGCGTTCGCCGCCCGGGGTCACTGCCGTCCCGGCCCCGGGCCGCGGTAAGGTCAGGCTGCCCTAAGTACACCGGAAGGACTCCTCCTGTGAAGAAGCGCGTCGTCGCCGCCGCCGTCGCCCTGGCCTCGCTGGCCCCCGTGACGAGCGGCTGCGGGCTGATCGGCGGCCCCGACCTGGTGATCTACAACGCGCAGCACGAAGAGCTGATGGTCGAGATCGTGCCGCTGTTCGAGGAGGAGACCGGCCTCGACGTGGAGCTCCGCAACGGCAAGGACCTCGAGCTGGCCAACCAGCTGGTCGCCGAGGGCGCGGACTCGCCCGCTGACGTGTTCCTGACCGAGAACTCCCCGGCGATGAGCATCGTCGACAACGAGGACCTGTTCACCACGGTCTCGGACGAGGCGCTGGCCCCGATTCCGGACGAGTACGTCCCGAGCTCCCGCAACTGGACCGGCATCCTGGCCCGCTCCACGGTCGCGATGTACAACACCGACGCGCTCACCGAGTCCGACCTGCCGGAGTCGATCCTCGACTTCGCCGACCCGGAGTGGGCCGGTCGGGTCGGGTTCTCGCCCACCGGGGCCGACTTCCAGGCCATCGTCAGCGCCGTGCTGGAGCAGGAGGGCGAGGAGGCGACCCTCGCGTGGCTCGAGGGCCTCGCCGAGAACGGGACCGTGCTCGACAACAACCTGGTCGTGATGCAGAGCGTCAACGAGGGCGACGTGGACGCCGGCATCGCCTACCACTACTACTGGTACCGCGACCAGAAGGAGGCCGCCGAGAACTCCGACTCGACCGCGCTCCACTTCTTCGGCGACCAGGACCCCGGGGCCTTTGTCAGCATCTCCGGCGCCGGCGTGCTCGCCAGCAGCGAGCACCGGGCGGACGCGCAGCGCTTCGTCGAGTTCCTCACCAGCACCGAGGGCCAGCAGGCGATGGCCGACTCCTACGCGCTCGAGTACCCGCTCAACCCCGAGGCGACCCTCGACCCGGAGGTCAAACCGTTCGACGAGCTCGAGCCGCCGGAGATCGACCCGGCGACCCTCAACGGACCCGAGGTCACTGACCTGATGACCGAGGCAGGCCTGCTCTGACGCTGCTCGCCACCCCCACGCCGACCCGGAGCCGCCGCCGCGACGCCGGTCGTCCGGCACCCTGGCCGCTGCTCGCGGTCGGCGCGGCCGTCGCGCTGCTCGCGCTGGTGCCGCTCGGGTTCGTGGCGACGTACGCCGTCATCGTCGGCCCGTCCGAGGCGTGGGAGCTGATCGTGCGTCCCCGGGTCGGCATGCTGCTCTGGAACACCGTGCGGCTCGCCGTCGGCTGCATGGCGCTCTGCGGGGTGCTCGGCGTCGGGCTCGCGTTCCTGGTCGAGCGCTCCGACATCCGGTTCAAGGGACTCTGGCACGGCCTGCTGGTCGCGCCGCTGGCCGTTCCCGCCTTCGTCAACAGCTATGCCTGGGTCTCGCTGGACCGCTCGGTCGTCGGCTTCGGCGGGGCGCTGCTGGTGATCACGCTCTCCTACTACCCGCTGGTCTACCTGCCCGTCGTCGCCGGCCTCCGCGGCCTCGACCCCGCGCTGGAGGAGTCGGCCTGGTCACTCGGCCACAGCCGCTGGCGCTCCTTCTGGTCGGTCGTCCTGCCGCAGCTGCGCCCGGCCCTGCTCGGCGGCATGCTGCTCGTGGGCCTGCACCTGCTCGCGGAGTTCGGCGCGCTCCAGCTGCTGCGCTACCCGACCTTCACCACCGCGATCTACGACCTCTACGGATCCACCTTCAACGGCGCGGCAGCCACCATGATCTCCGGCGTCCTGGTCCTGTGCTGCCTGGTGCTGCTGCTGCTCGAGCTGCGGCTGCGCGGCCGGCGCCGGTTCGCCCGCGTCGCCCACGGCGCGGCGCGGGCGGCGGTCCCGGTCCGGCTCGGCGCGGCGCGGGTCCCGCTGACCGCTGCCCTCGCCGGCCTGGTCGCACTGGCCGTCGGTGTGCCGACGTACGCGCTGGTCCACTGGCTGCGGGTCGGCACCTCGACGGAGTTCCCGCTCGCCGAGCTGGCCGAGGCCGCCGGGTCGACCGTGCTGCTCGCCGCCCTCGGCGCCGCGGCCACGACCCTCGTCGCCCTGCCCGTCGCGTGGCTCGCCGTCCGGCACCGGGGCACTGTGTCGACGGTGATCGAGCGCAGCACCTACATCGCCAACGCACTCCCCGGCATCGTCGTCGCCCTGGCCCTCGTGACGGTCAGCCTGCGGCTGGTGCCGGTCGTCTACCAGACCGCGCTGCTGCTGGTGGTGGCGTACGCCGTGCTGTTCCTGCCGCGGGCCGTGGTGTCGGTGCGGGCCGGCCTCGAGCAGGCGCCGGTGGTGCTCGACGACGTCGCCCGCAGCCTCGGCAGCACGTCCGTGCAGGCGGCGCGGCGGGTCACGCTGCCCGTGATCGCTCCCAGCATCGCGGCCGGGGCAGCGCTGGTGTTCCTCGCGATCTCGACCGAGCTGACCGCGACGCTGATGCTCTCCCCGATCGGCACCGACACCCTGGCCACCAGCTTCTGGTCGGCGACCGCCGACCTGCGCTACGGGGCGGCGGCGCCGTACGCCCTGCTGCTGGTCGCGATCTCGGTCCCGGCGACGCTGCTGCTGATGCGGCAGGAGACACTGGCACCGTGAGCCGGGTCGAGCTGGCGGGAGTCACCCACGCCTTCGGCGACGTCCGCGCCGTGGACGGGGTCGACCTCGTCGTCCCCCAGGGCTCCTTCACCGCCGTGCTCGGCCCCTCGGGCTGCGGCAAGACCACGTTGCTCCGCCTGGTCGCGGGCTTCCTCACGCCGGCCGCCGGCAACATCCGGTTCGACGACCGTGTCGTCGCCGGCGAGGGCGGCTCGGTCCCGCCGCAGCAGCGCCGGGTCGGCTACGTCCCGCAGGAGGGCGCGCTCTTCCCGCACCTCGACATCGCCGCCAACATCGGCTTCGGGCTGCCGAAGCCGCAGCGGGCGGCCGCCGGCGGCGCGGCCCGGGTGCGCGAGATGCTCGACCTCGTCGAGCTGCCCGCGTCGTACGCCCACCGGTCGCCGCACGAGCTCTCCGGCGGTCAGCAACAGCGGGTCGCGCTCGCCCGCGCGCTGGCGCCGCAGCCGTCGGTGGTGCTGCTCGACGAACCGTTCTCGTCCCTCGACGCGTCGCTCCGGGTCTCCACGGGTCGCGCCGTGGCGCACGCGTTGCTGGCCACCGGCACCACCGCGCTGCTCGTGACCCACGACCAGGACGAGGCGCTGTCGCTGGCCGACCAGGTCGCGGTGATGCGCCACGGCCGGGTGATCCAGACCGACGCGCCGCGCGACCTCTACCGGGCGCCGGTCGATCCCGAGGTCGGGGCCTTCGTCGGCGGCGCGTCGGTCGTCCCGGCCCAGGTGCGCGACGGGCGCGCCTTCTTCGGCTTCGGTTCGGCCCCGCTGGCGTCCGCCGCCCCCGACGGTGAGGCCCGGGTGCTGCTCCGGCCCGAGCAGGTCGCGCTCCTCCCCGGAGCCGGTGGCGCCCGGGTCGAGCAGGTGCACTTCTACGGCCACGACGCGTCCGTGCGACTGCTCGTCCTCCCCGACGGGCCCGCCCTGGTCGCCCGGATCGCGGGGCTCGACTCCCCCGAGGTGGGCGCCGAGGTGGGGGTCGGCATCCTCGGGCCGGTCGTGGCGTTCCCGGCGCCCGCAGCGGCCGAGACCCACCCCACGTTGTCATAGGTAAGGCTTGCCTAATACGCTGGGTCGGTGACGCTGCTGCTCCACCCCCGCCCGGCCCCGGCATCCCGGGCGCCCCGGGTGCTCGACCTCGCCCGCCACGGCTCGCGGCTCGCGGTCCGCACGGCCGACGAGGCGCTGACGTACGCAGGGCTCGCGCGGCGCGTCGACGACACCGCCGCACACCTCGGCCCGACCCGCCGGCTGGTGCTCGTCGAGGGCGCCAACAGCCTGGACAGCCTGGTCGCCCACCTCGCCGCGCTCACCCACGGCCACGTCGTGCTGCTGGCATCGCCGGGCGAGCCGGCCCGTCGGCTGACGGAGGCCTGGGCGCCCGACGTCGTGGTCCGCGACGGAGACGTGCATGAGCTGCGCGACGGCACCGGTCACGACCTCCACCCCGACCTCGCGCTGCTGCTGAGCACGTCGGGCACGACCGGCTCGCCCAAGCTGGTGCGGCTCTCCCACGACAACCTGCGCAGCAACGCCGCCAGCATCGCCGACTACCTCCGGCTCACCCCGGACGACCGGGCGATCACGTCGCTCCCGCTGCACTATTGCTACGGCCTCTCGGTGGTGCACAGCCACCTGCTGACCGGCGCCGGGCTGGTGCTGACCGACCTCTCCGTGGTCGACGAGTGCTTCTGGCGGCTCGCCGAGGGCTCCGGGGCGACGTCCTTCGCCGGGGTGCCCTACACCTTCGAGCTGCTGGAGCGGTCGGGGTTCGACGCGCGCCGGGTCCCGACCTTGCGCCAGGTCACCCAGGCCGGCGGCCGGCTGGAGCCCGACCGGGTGCGCGCGTGGGCGGCTCGCGGCCGGCGTGCGGGCTGGGACCTCGTCGTGATGTACGGCGCCACCGAGGCGACCGCGCGGATGGCCTGGCTGCCGCCCGAGCGGGCCGACGCCCACCCGGGCAGCATCGGGATCCCGGTCCCGGGCGGCTCGTTCCGGATCGACCCGGTGCCGGAAGAAGCCCCCGGCGTGGGCGAGCTCGTCTACTCCGGCCCCAACGTGATGCTCGGCTACGCGACCAGCGGCGACGACCTCGGACGCGGCCGCGAGCTGACCGAGCTCCGGACCGGCGACCTGGCCCGTGAGGTCGACGGGCTGGTCGAGGTGGTGGGCCGCCGGGGTCGCCACGCCAAGCTGTTCGGGCTGCGGCTCGACCTCGACCACCTCGAGCGGCTGGTGGCCCAGCAGTCCGGGGGCCACGAGGTGCGCTGCGTGGTCGTCGACGGGTCGCTCCACGCGTTCCACACCCGGCCGCGCGAGGGTGAGCGGCTGGCGGCCGTGGTCGCCGCGTGCAGCGGGCTGCCGACCAGCGCGGTGCGCGTGACCCGGCTCGACGCGCTGCCACGGACCGTCACCGGCAAGCCCGACCTGGCCGCGCTCGACGAGCACGCCCGACTGCTCGGCGAGCCCGCGGAGGCGCCGGCACCCGGCTCGGTCCTCGAGGCCACCCGCCACGACTACGCGGTCGTCCTCGGGAGGGCCGACGTCGCCGACACCGACAGCTTCGCCGCGCTCGGCGGCGACTCGCTCTCCTACGTCGAGCTCGCCACCCGGCTGGGCTCCCGCCTCGACCTGCCGCCCGACTGGCACACCCGACCGATCCGCGACCTGGTCACCGCCGACGAGCGGCGCCGCGGCGTACGGCTCGACACCAGCGTGGTGCTGCGCGCCCTGGCCATCGTGGCGATCGTCGGCACCCACGCCAACCTGTTCACCGTCGTCGGCGGCGCCCACCTGCTGCTCGCCGTCGCAGGCCACAACTTCGCCCGGTTCCAGCTCGCCGGCACCACCCGGGAGCGGCGGCTCCGGCACGGGCTGGCCTCGCTCGCGCAGCTGGTCGTCCCGGCGTCGCTGTGGATCGGCGGGGTCGCCCTGGCCACCGGTTACTACTCCCCCGCCACCGCGCTGTTCCTCAACGGACTGGTCGGCAACAACGGCTGGACCGTCCAGTGGCAGTACTGGTTCCTCGAGGCCCTGGTGTGGCTCACCGCCCTGGTGCTGGCGCTGGTGGCGGTGCCGGCGCTGGACCGGCTGGAGCGGCGTACGCCCTGGCGGTTCGCGCTCGGGCTGGTGCTGGTCGCGCTGGCCGTCCGGTTCGCGTGGGTCGGGCTCCACGCCGGGACGACCGAGCGCTACACCGTCGGGGTGGTGGCGCTCTGGTTCGCGCTGGGCTGGGCGGCGACCCGGGCCGACTCGCCGGGACGCCGCTGGGCCGTCGTCGCGCTGGCCGCTCTCGGCACCGTCGGCTTCTTCGGCGACCCCATGCGCGAGGCGCTGGTCGTGGCCGGGATCGCCCTCCTCGTGCACGTGCCCGCGCTCCGTGTCCCGGCCCGGCTCGTCGGGCCGGTCTCGGTGGCGGCGTCGGCCTCGCTGTTCGTCTACCTCACCCACTGGCAGGTCTACCCGTACCTCGAGGACGTGTTCCCGCTCGGTGCGACGCTGGCGTCGTTCGCGCTCGGCATCGCGCTGTGGTGGATCTCCCGTCCCGCCCTGCGCCGGCTCGGCCGGCTGCTCAACGGCTGAGCCACCGGGCCCGCCGTCCCGACGGCGGTCCCACCGCCGTCGGGACGGACCCCACAGCAGCCGCGCCTAGACGCCGGCCGTCGAGGCGATGAATCCCCGGATCGAGGCGTTGTTGACCTCGCCGTAGACCCCCGGGAACTGCGGTGTCGCGCAGCCGAGGCCGTAGCTCACGATGCCGACCTGGGTCACCCGGCCGTCGACCGTGCCGAACAGCGGGCCGCCGGAGTCGCCCTGGCAGGAGTCGCCGGCGATCGCCTCGGCACACATCTCGGTGTCGGGCTGGAAGCCCATCAGCCCGTTGGTGGTGCACGCGTCGTCGGCCACCGCGTCCACGCGGACGGACTTGAGGTCGGCCGGGACGACCGGCGAGCCGAAGAGCTCGGTGCCCCAGCCGGCCACCGTCAGCGCTGCGCCGTCGCGCTCGAGGCTGTCCTCGCCGACGGCGGTCAGCGGGATGCTCGGGGAGGCGATGCTGCCGGTGACGTGGACGAGCGCGGCGTCGTGGGTCCCGGACGCGGCGTAGTCGGGGTGGACGACGATCCGGTCGACGGCGAGCGTCTGGCCACGCGACAGGTCGTCGATGTCCGTACGGCCGACGCCGACCTGGATGTCACCGGGCCGGGTGTCGACCATGCAGTGCGCCGCGGTGAGCACCCACTCGCTGCTGATGACCGAGCCGCCGCAGAAGTGGCCGTCGGTGCCGTCCTGGCCCCTGCTCTGGAGCGAGGCCATGAAGGGGAGCTCGCCCTCGGCGACCCAGGAGCCGCCCACGACGGCGTCGGCCGGGGACGCGGCGAGGGTGCCGCCGGCGAGCAGCGGCAGCGCTGCGGTGAGTCGGGCGAGGACGCGCACGGGAAGCCTTTCGCAGGGGACGGGTAGCGGTCCAACGACCGTCGGCGGCACGGGTTACCCCGTGCTCGGTCCCCGACTGTCCCGGTCGCGTCCCAGCGACACCCCCAGTCAGCCCCCAGCACACCTCCAGCGGCCGCAGCCACGCTGGGCCCGACCACCACCGCACCTCGAAGGAACGATCACCATGTCGCACCTCCTGCACCGACTCGGCCGCTCGACCGCGGCGCACCCGTGGCGGACGATCTCCGCCTGGGCGCTGGTCGCCGCCGTCGTCGTCGCCCTCGCGTCCTCGTTCGGCGGCACGCCCCAGGAGGACTGGGACATCCCCGACGCCCGGGCCCAGGCGGGCATCGACCAGCTGCGCGCACACACGCCCGGCACCGGCAACGCCAGCGCCCGGGTCGTGGTCCACGACCCGGAGGGCTCGGCCCTCGCGGCCGGCACCCTCGACCCGCTCACCCGGCGCCTGGCCGACCTCCCACACGTCGCCTCGGTCTCCCCGCCTCGCACGAGCGCCGACGGCGACACGGCGCTGCTCACCGTGCAGTACGACGTCCCGGTCACCCACCCGGACCTCTACGAGGACCTCGCGCCGCTCGAGGGCGCCGTCGACCCGACCCGGGACGCAGGGATCCAGGTGGAGCTCGGGGGCGACCTGCCGGAGACCGCCGCCGCGCCGATGCGCGGCACCGGCGAGCTGATCGGCATCGTGGCGGCGCTGGTCATCCTGGTGCTCGCCTTCGGGTCGGTCGTCAGCGCCGGACTCCCGGTCGTGGTCGCGCTGTGCGGCCTCGCCGTCGGTTCGGCGGGCATCACGCTGCTGGCTGCCACGATGGACGTCAGCAACGCCGCCCCGATGGTCGCCTCGATGGTCGGCCTGGGGGTCGGCATCGACTACGCACTGCTGCTCGTCACCCGCTTCGGCGAGTTCCTCGCCGCCGGCCACGACAGCCGGGAGGCCGCGGGCCGCGCGGTCATGACGGCCGGCCGGTCGGTCGTCTTCGCGTCGGCGACCGTGCTGATCTCGCTGCTCGGCCTGAAGCTGTCGGGGCTCCCGACGTACGACGCCTTCGGGTTCGCGACCGCGATCACCGTCGTCGCGGTCGCCTCCGCGGCGCTGACGCTGGTGCCCGCGCTGTGCGGGCTGCTCGGGCGGCGGCTGCTGCCCCGCAGGGTCCGGACCGGCCGGGTCACCACCGGCAGCCCGCTCATGGAGCGGTGGGCCACGCGGGTCGCCCGCCGCCCCGTCGCCTGGGCGCTGCTCGCCACCGTCGTGATGCTGACCCTGGCCGCGCCGGCACTGGCGATGCGCACCTGGCCGCAGGACGCGTCGGCCCAGCCGGCCGAGCTGACCACCCGCAAGGCCTTCGACCTCGTCGCCGACGAGTACGGTCCCGGTGCCAACGGTCCGGTGCTGTTCGTCGTCGACGCCGCCGCGGTCGAGGACGCCGACGTCCAGGCGCTGGCCGACCAGGTCGCCGCCCGACGTGACGTCGCGACGGTCTCGCCGGTGCAGCCCTCTCCCGACGGGGAGCTCCGGGTGTTCTCCGCCGAGCCGGCGTACGGGCCGACCGACGAGCGGACGCCCGGCCTGGTCGACGCGCTGCGCTCCGAGGTCCCGGCCGGCGTCGAGGTCACCGGCACCACGGCGCTGTTCGCCGACCTCGCGGAGCTGCTCGGGAAGCGGCTGTGGCTGGTCGTCGGGTTCGTCGTCGGCGTCTCCGTGCTGCTGCTCGGCCTGGTGTTCCGGTCCGTCGTCGTGCCGCTCAAGGCCGCGGTGATGAACCTGCTCTCCATCGGCGCGGCGTACGGGGTGCTGACCGCGATCTTCCAGTGGGGCTGGGGCAGCGGGCTGCTCGGCATCGACCACGCGATGCCGGTGTCGAGCTGGATGCCGATCCTGCTGTTCGCCGTGCTGTTCGGCCTCTCGATGGACTACGAGGTGTTCCTGCTCTCGCGGATCCGCGAGGACTGGCTGGACACCGGCGACGCCACCGGGTCGGTGGTCCGGGGCCTCTCGCAGACCGGGCGCGTCATCACGGCCGCCGCCGCCATCATGGTCGCCGTCTTCCTGGGCTTCGCGTCCGAGGTCGACGTCGTCGTGAAGCAGCTCGGCGTCGGCATGGCCGTGGCCGTGGCGCTGGACGCGACGCTGGTCCGGATGGTGCTCGTGCCGGCCACCATGACGCTGCTCGGCCGCTGGAACTGGTGGCTGCCGCGCTGGCTCGACCGTGCGCTCCCGACCGTCCGCGTGGAGGTCACCGACCTCCCCGAGACCCCCGTCCCGACCCGCACGCCCGCCGGCGTGTGACCGCACCCCTTCACCTCAAGGAGATCCGAGATGACCACCACCTCCCACCCCGGTTGGCCCGCCCAGATCCAGCTCGCAGGGCAGACCGCAGCACCGGAGGGCCCGGTCGACATGTTCATGATGTACGTGATGCACCACGCCTTCCGTCGCGACCTCGCGATGCTGGCCGAGGCGGCGCGGGCCACCCCGGTCGGCGACCGGGTCGCCTGGCGACTGCTGCAGCAGCGCTGGAGCGTCTTCCACGAGACGCTCCACGGTCACCACACCGGCGAGGACGCCGGCCTCTGGCCGCTGCTGCTCGAACGCTCCACCGACGAGGAGCGTGCGACGCTGGAGGCGATGGAGGCCGAGCACGCCGAGTTCGAGCCGCTGCTCGCGGCGTGCGACGAAGGCTTCGCCCGGCTCGCCGAGCGCGCGGACGACGACGCCCGCGCGGCGCTCGCGGTCCGGCTGGCCGCCACGCGGGAGTGCCTCGCACGTCACCTCCAGCACGAGGAGACCGGCGCCATCCCGATCCTGCAGCGCGTGTGCACGCAGGCGGACTGGGACCGGCTGGACGAGGAGCACTTCAAGCAGGACCTCACCCTCGGCAAGGTGGTGCGGGTCGTCCCGTGGGCGGCGTACGGCGTGCCCCGCGACGTGCTCGACGGCGTGTTCGCCAAGGCCGGCCCGGGCTTCAGGGTCGTCTGGCTGATCACGCGCGGCCGGTTCGCCCGGCGGCAGGCTCGGGCCTTCCGGCACGTCGCGTGACGGGCTAGAAGCCGAACTCCGACCGCACGTGCGCGAACCACGACGCCGCGAGCGGGATCTCCCACGCGGTGCTGAGCCGGACGGCGTCGTCCGCGTGCCGCGTGGCGAGGTCCCGCTCGCCGGTGGCGTGGGCAGCCATCGCGAGGAAGTGGTCGACGACGCCGACGATGGTGCCCGAGCCACCGGCGGCGGGCCGCCCGGCGAAGGGCGCCAGCCGCCCGTACGCCGTGGCGGCGACCTCCGGGACCTGGACCCGCATGGCCGCCTCCGCCGCCATCGACAGGGTCAGCAGCGAGAACCACCAGTCGGCCGAGAGCTCCGGGACACAGCTGAGGAGGTGCTCGCGAGCCTGCTCGAGCCGGCCGCCGCGCGCCAGCATCAGCGCCAGCGAGGCCTGCACGGGCAGCACCTCCACCCGCGCGACCTGGTCGACCATCGCGAGCAGGTGGTCGGACTCGTCGCTCCACAGCAGGTCCATCAGGAAGGCGCCCAGCAGCGCGTCACCGGCCTGGGGGACGCCGATCCGCTCGGCCATCGCCACCATGTCGGCCGTGGCCGACCGCATCAGGGCACGCTCGCCCCGCATCGCGCGCCACGGGACCTCCAGCCCGTCGAGGAACATCTGGGCGAACAGCTGTCGCTCCTGCGTCGCCTGGACGCGTGCGGCCTCGACCAGGTCGAGCAGCCCGTGCACGCGACCCGACTCCGAGGCGGCACTGGCGTGGAGGGCCATGGCGGTGGTCAGTGCCGTGCCGTCGCCGAGCCGTCGGGCGATCTCGGCCGCCTCTCCGGTGAGCGCGTGCCGCTGGTCCGCGGTTGCGGGGCACCAGGTGCCCAGGGGCACCGCGAGCAGCACGTCGAGCAGCACCCGCTCGTCCCCGAGCCGGCGGGCCATGGCAGTGCCTGCTCGCACAGCGCCTCGCGCTCCTGCGCCGAGGAGTCGTAGTAGATCTCGGTGGCGAGCGCGATCATCGCCCGGCACCTGACCTCGCTGTCACGCTCGGGCAGCGCAGCCAGGCAGCGCCGGATGGTGTCGACCACGCGCTGGTCGACCTGGCCGAAGCTGCCCGACTGCCAGAGCGCCTTGGTGACCAGCAGCCCGACCGCCCGCAGCTCGCGCTCGGGGTCGCCCCCGGCCACGGTGAGCGCGTGGTGCACGCTCTCGCGGAGCCGCACCAGGTCGTCGACCAGCTGGTGGGCACGGGCGAGGGCCAGCAGCAGGTCGTAGCGCTCCTCGTCGGTCGCGGCCGGGTCGTCGTCGAGGGCCGTGAGCGCGCCCGAGAGCAGCGCCACCGCCTCGTCGTACGCGAAGAGCTCGAGGGCCGCGGTCGCAGCGGACCGGGCGGCCCGCCAGGCACGGCGGGCGTAGGCCGGGCCAGCCGCCAGCCAGTGCCGCGCCACCTCGTTCTCCCGGCCGGCGACCCCGGCGAGGACCTCGGCCGTGCGCGCGTGCATGCGGCCGCGACGGCTCTGCGACAGCCCCGCGTACGCGGTGTCGCGCACCAGCGCGTGGGCGAAGCGGAACCGGTCGACGCCGAACTCGCCCACCAGGCCCGCCGCCAGCGCGGGCTCCAGGTCGTCGAGCAGGGCCTCCTGGTCGACATCGAGCACCGTGGCCAGCGTCGGGACGTCGAACTCCCGTCCCACCACGCACGCGTGGCGCAGCGCCCGGACCGTCGGGTCCGGCAGCGCCGCGATCCGGCGGGTCAGCACGTCGTTGACGGCGGCCGGCGGGTGCTCCTCGGCCAGCAACGCCGCGAGGTCACCCCCCTCGCGCGCCAGTCGGGCGTACTCGACCAGGAAGAACGGGTTGCCGTCCGTGCGATGGCGTAGCTGGCCGGCCTCCGTGGAGGTCGGTGTCGCCGCGGCGATCGAGGTCACCAGCCCCGCGGACTCCTCCGCGCTCAGGCCGGTCAGCTCCAGGCGCAGCGCGTGCCGGCGGGCCAGCATGTCGGCGACCACGGCGAGCTGCCCGTCCGGCGGCGGCCGGTGCCGCCACGTGCACAGGACCAGCAGCCGGCCGGACTGGGCGGTCTCGGCGAGCAGCCGCAGCACCCGCAGCGTGGAGGTGTCGGCCCAGTGCAGGTCGTCCAGCACGACGAGCAGGTGCCGGTCCTGAGCCGCGTCGAGGAGGGACCGGGCGATCGACTCCCACGCGCGGAACCGGGAGCCGCTGTCGTCGGTCTCCTCCCCGCTGCCGGTCGAGGGGAGGGCGCCGCCGAGCCCCGCCAGCACACTCGCCCAGGGGTAGAGCGGCGGCGCGCCCTCGTCCTGCGAGCAGCGTCCGACGAGCACCTCCACGCCCTGCTCCCGGGCGAGGGTGGCGATCTCGGCGCACAACCGGCTCTTGCCGATGCCGGGGTCTCCGGTCAGCGCGGCGAACACCGGCTGCGCTGCCGACTGCTCGAGCAGGCCGGCCAGGGCGGCCAGCTGGTCGTCGCGGCCGAGCAACGGCCACCCGCCCCCGAAGGGGGCGACGGGAGGCGGGACCGTCGCGGCCTCCCACTCCAGAGCCGGGTCCTGGCGGAGCACCGCGGTCTGGAGCTCGCGCAGCTCGGCGCCCGGCTCCAGCCCGAGCTCCTCGGCCAGCAGGTCCCGCACCCGGCGCAGCACCTCCAGCGCGTCGGCCTGGCGGCCCGACCGTGCCAGCGCCAGGGCACGCAGCCCCCAGACCCGTTCGCGCAACGGGTAGGTCGCCGTGAGCGCCTCGAGCTCGGCAGCCACCGTCGCGTGCCGGCCGAGGGCCAGCCCCGCGACCGCGCGGTCCTCGAGCGCGATCGCGCGCAGCTCCTCGAGCCTCGCACGTTCGGCCCGGGCGGCCGGGGCGTCCTCCAGCTCGGCGTACGGGGTGCCGCGCCAGCGGGCCAGCGCCTCCTCCAGCTCCTCGAGCAGGGGTGCGGCCTCGACGAGCGAGGAGCGGGGCACCGTCACGGTGCCGAGCGCGGCGTGCGCCCGGACGACGGCGGCCTCGAACGCCTCGGAGTCGATGGCACCGTCGGCGAGCTCGAGGGCGTACCCGCCCTCCCGCGTGACCAGCACCTCCGACGGTGCCCGTGCTGGCCGGTGCGGCTCGAGGGCGCGGCGCAGGCCGGCGACGTACCCCTGCAGCGTGGTCGTCACGGCTGCCGGTGGGGTGTCGGACCAGAGCAGGTCGACGAGCGTGTCCGGCGGGACCGGCCGGCCCCGGTGCAGGGCCAGTGCGGCGAGCAGCGCGCGTTGCTTGCGCGTGCCGAGGTCGATCGAGACCCCGTCGAGGCGGGCCTCGGCAGCCCCCAGGATGCCCACGCGCACGAGCGAACCCTAGGGCCTGGCGAGCCGCTCCGGCAGTGCCCTCGGCCGACCGCGTCCGAGCCTGGGGCGCTCCGGAGCGGGTCGGGCGATACGCTGCCGGACGTGCCTGAGACGACTCCGTTGAAGAAGGTCCTGGTCGCCAACCGGGGCGAGATCGCGGTGCGCGTGATCCGCGCCTGCAAGGACAGCGGCATCGGGAGCGTGGCGGTGTACGCCGAGCCCGACCGGGACGCGGTCTTCGTGCGCATCGCCGACGAGGCCCACAGCCTGGGTGGCGCGACGCCGGCCGACTCCTACCTCGACATCGAGAAGATCATCGCGGTCGCCGAGAAGTCCGGCGCGGACTCCGTCCACCCGGGCTACGGCTTCCTCGCCGAGAACGCCGACTTCGCCCAGGCCGTCATCGACGCCGGGTTGGTCTGGATCGGACCGCCGCCGAGCGCCATCGAGAACCTCGGCGACAAGGTCAAGGCGCGCCACATCGCCGAGAAGGTCGGCGCCCCGCTCGCCCCCGGCACCAAGGACCCGCTGGAGAACCACGACGAAGCCGTGAAGTTCGCGGAGGAGCACGGCCTGCCGATCGCCATCAAGGCCGCCTTCGGCGGCGGCGGCCGTGGCCTCAAGGTCGCCCGGGAGATGAAGGAGGTCGCCGACGCCTTCGACTCCGCCGTCCGCGAGGCGACCACGGCGTTCGGCCGGGGCGAGTGCTTCGTCGAGAAGTTCCTCGACCAGCCCCGCCACGTCGAGACCCAGTGCCTCGCCGACCAGCACGGCAACGTCGTCGTCGTCTCCACCCGCGACTGCTCGCTGCAGCGCCGCCACCAGAAGCTGGTCGAGGAGGCGCCCGCGCCGTACCTCAGCGACGAGCAGGTGGAGCGGCTCTACGAGTCCTCCAAGGCGATCCTGCGCGAGGCCGGCTACGTCGGGGCCGGCACCTGCGAGTTCCTCGTCGCCAAGGACGGCACGATCTCCTTCCTCGAGGTCAACACCCGGCTGCAGGTCGAGCACTGCGTGTCCGAGGAGGTCACCGGCATCGACCTGGTGCGCGAGATGTTCCGGATCGCGGCCGGCGAGGAGCTCGGCTACGACGATCCCGAGGTGCGCGGCCACTCGATCGAGTTCCGCATCAACGCCGAGGACGGCGGCCGCAACTTCATGCCGGCCCCCGGCACCCTGTCCGCGTGGAGCCCGCCCCAGGGGCCGGGCATCCGGCTCGACGGTGGCTACGAGAACGGCGAGACCATCCCGGGGTCGTTCGACTCCCTCATCGCCAAGCTGATCGTCACCGGGCGCGACCGGACCCAGGCGCTGGAGCGCTCGCGGCGCGCGCTCGACGAGTTCGTGGTCGACGGGATGCCGACGGTGATCCCGTTCCACCGGGCCGTCGTCGACGACCCGGCCTTCATCGGGGACGGCTCCTCCTTCACCGTCTACACCACCTGGATCGAGACCGACTTCGACAACCAGATCGAGCCGTACGGCGGCGAGGTCGCCGAGGCCGAGGAACCCGCGGAGCGGCAGCGGGTCACGGTCGAGGTGGGTGGCAAGCGGATCGAGGTCGTGCTTCCCGGCGGCCTCGGTGGGCTGTCGGCCGGCGGCGGGGCCGGTGGCGCGAAGAAGCCGAAGCGCGGCGGCGGCAAGAAGGCAGGTGCGGCCGCCTCCGGCGACGCCGTCACCAGCCCGATGCAGGGCACCATCGTCAAGATCGTCGTCGAGGAGGGCCAGGAGGTCGCCGAGGGCGACACCGTGGTGGTGCTGGAGGCGATGAAGATGGAGCAGCCGCTCAAGGCGCACAAGGCCGGCACCGTCACCGGCCTGCAGGCCGAGGTCGGCGCCACCGTGACCAGCGGCGCGGTCATCTGCGAGCTCAAGGACTGACCGCCCGCCGTCCCCGGCGTGGTGGTCGGCGACGTGGGCTGCTGCTGTCCTGAGGACCGAGCACCTAGGCTCGACGCGTGCCCGACCTGCGTGAACCTTCCGAGCGGGTGAGCCCGCGTGCGCGCCTGATGTGGACCGTCGAGGCGGTCGCCAACAGCGTGTTCATCCTCGGGGTGTACGTCGTGGTCGCGCTGGCGTGGGACGTGGTCCCGTTCCGGTGGTGGCTGGTCGCCGGGCTCGCCGTGCTGGCCCTCGCGTACGTGCTGATGATGCCGCGCTGGCGCTACGCGGTCCACCGGTGGGAGGTCACCGAGACCGCCGTCTACACCCAGGCCGGCTGGTGGTCCGTCGACCGGCGGATCGCCCCGATGTCGCGGATCCAGACCGTCGACTACGCCGAGGGCGCCTTCAGCCGGATGTTCGGGCTGGCCTCGGTGACGGTCACGACCGCATCGGCCGCCGGGGCGCTCGAGATCGCCGCCCTCGACAAGACGCTCGCCCGCGAGCTGGTCGAGCGGCTGGCGCGGCGGGCCGACGCCGTCCCCGGGGACGCCACGTGAGCGAGGACGCGGTCGAGCAGCGAACGGACCACGGTCACGTGGGCGAGCCGTTCGCCCCACCCGCGGGCCCACCCGTACCGCCTCCGGAGCGGCCACCCCCGCCGCCCGTGGTCGACTGGCAGCGGCTCGACACCCGGATGCTCCTGGTCCACCCCGTCTCGGAGCTGATCAAGTTCCTGCCGGTGCTGATCGGCCTGTTCGTCGCCAGCACCGCCACCGACCGGGCGATGCAGTTCCAGCTGTTGGGGGTCGCGATCCCGATCCTGATCGGGCTGGTGCGCTACTGGACCACCCGGTTCCGGATCTCCGACGAGCGGATCGAGCTCGAGCGCGGCCTGATCAGCCGCCATGCCGTCTCCACCCCGCTCGACCGGGTGCGGACCGTCGACCTGACCGCCTCCCCGATCCACCGGCTGCTCGGGCTGAGCACGGTCCGGATCGGCACCGGCTCGGCCAGCGAGGGTGGCCTCGACCTCGACGGGCTCGCCACCGGCCTGGCGCGTGAGCTCCGGGCACGGCTGCTGCACTCGATCGGCCCGCTGGCACCGGCCGCCGAGGAGGACGAGACCCACCCCGGCGGCGAACGGGTGGTCGCCCGGTTCGAGCCCGGCTGGCTCCGGTACGCCCCTTTCACCTCGGCCGGGCTGGTGCTGACCGCGGGCGTGATCGGCGTCGGGAGCCAGGTGCTCGACGGGCTCGGCGTCTTCGACAACCTCGACCCGGAGGCCATCGACCGCACGGTCACCGACCTCGGCGCGCTCGTCGCGCTGCCCGCCCTGGTCCTCGGCGTCCTGGCCATCGCGGCCGTCGTCTCGGTCATCGGCTACGTCGTCACCAACGGCAACTTCGCCCTCAGCCACACCCTCCCCGACGGCTCGTGGCACCTGCGTCGCGGCCTGCTGACCACCCGCGAGACCAGCGTGGACGACGACCGGATGCGCGGCGTCAGCGTGGGCGAGCCGCTCGGGCTGCGGCTGGCGGGCGGAGCCCGGCTGGCCGCGATCGTCACGGGTCTCGACCGCAGCCAGAGCGGCAGCGAGACGTTGCTGCCGCCGACGCCGCGACCGCTCGTCGACCGGGTGGCCGCCGACGTGGTCGGCACCCCCGTCCCGGTCACGGCCCCGCTGGAGCCCCACGGCAGGCAGGCGCGGACCCGTCGCCACGTACGCGCGCTCGTCCCGGGCGGCGTGATCGCCCTCGCCGTCGGCGGACTCGTGGTGGCGCTCGACTGGCCGACCTGGCTGCTGGTCGGCCCCGCAGTCGTCGCGCTGGCGGCGCTCGGCCTCGGCCACGACCGCGCCCGGGCGCTCGGCCACGCCCTGGTCGAGGGCTGGCTGGTCGCGCGGTCGGGCAGCCTCACCCGCCGTCGCGAGCTGCTCGCCACCGACGCCGTCATCGGCTGGAACTTCCAGTCCACCTGGTTCCAGCGCCGCGCCGGGCTGGTCACGCTGGTGGCCACCACCGCGGGCGGCCGCCAGTCGGTCCGGCTGCTCGACCTCCCCGAGCCCGACGCGGTGGCCGTGGCCGACGCCGCCGTGCCCGGCCTGGTCTCGCAGTTCCTGACCTGACCCGTCCCGGGTGACCCGTCCCAGGTCACCGTTCTCAGGTGGCCCGTCTCAGCACCAGGTGGAAGTCGGTCCGGTACGTCGACCCGTCCTCGGCCAGCTCCCACCGGCCGGTGATGGTGTCGCCGTCGTCGCTGAAGGTCGCGGTCCAGCGCTGGGCGAAGGGCTCGCCCTGCCGCTCCAGCGTCCACGTCCGGTCGTCGAGGGTCATCGCGTAGATCCGGCAGACGCCGCGGTCGTCCGAGTACAGCTGGCTGTAGGTCCCGTTGGCGCCGTCGCACCCGATGACCGAGAAGCTGTCGGGAGCATCGGGGTGGTCGACGGTGCCGCGCTGGAGCAGGTGGGCGCCCGAGGGGTGCCACTCGAAGACGTAGCGTCCCCCGCCCGGCCACGCCTCGCCGTCGGCGGCGCGGGCCTCGAGATCCCAGGTGCCGACCAGCGGCTCGAGCCGGTGCAGTACGTCCTCGCCGGTGGGCTGGTCCATCGCGTCCTCCTCGATCGGGGTCGTTCCTCGTCCATGCCGACCCGGTCAGGCCCCGGGACTCATCGGAGCACGAGGGGCTCCCGGTACGGGCGGGGACCTCCGCACGGTCCGCAGGTCACCCATAAACCACCGGGTCAGTGCGGTTTGCCTAGACTGGCGGCATGACCGACCACGCCGCGCCGCCGGCGTGCTGCGCCGGGCCCGCCACCGTCGCAGGCACGGGCCGTTCCGCCGACACGACCGGGGCCGGTGACGTGCCGCGAGGCGAGCGGAGCACCCGCGGACAGCTCGCCCTCCCCGGCGGCAGCTTCGCCATGGGCGACCCGTTCGACGAGGGATATCCGGCCGACGGCGAGCGGCCGGTCCACGTGGTGACGTTGTCGCCGTACCGGCTCGACGAGACCGCGGTGACCAACGCCCAGTTCGCCACCTTCGTCAAGGCCACCGGACACGTCACCGAGGCCGAGCAGATCGGGATCTCCTCGGTCTTCCACCTCGCCGTCGAGGCCTCCCGAGCCGACGTCCTCGGTCGCGCCGACGGCACCCCCTGGTGGCTGGTCGTCCGCGGGGCCGACTGGCGCCACCCGGCGGGACCGCTCTCCGGCATCGGCGAGCGGGCCCGGCACCCGGTCGTCCACGTCACCTGGCACGACGCCCGGGCCTACGCCCGGTGGGCCGGCAAGCGGCTGCCGACCGAGGCCGAGTGGGAGTACGCCGCGCGCGGCGGGCTCGCCGGCGCCCGCTTCGCCTGGGGGGACGAGCTGACGCCGCGGGGCCGGTGGCGGCTCAACATCTGGCAGGGCACGTTCCCGACCGACAACACCCTCGAGGACGGACACCTCACGACCGCGCCGGTGAAGAGCTACCCGCCCAACGGTCACGGCCTGCACGAGATGGCCGGCAACGTCTGGGAGTGGTGTGCCGACCGGTTCTCCCCCACGACGTACGCCGACCGCGCCGGCACCGAGGTGACCGACCCGGTCGCGCCGGGCTCGGACGACGTGGGCGGCGACGTGCCGCGGGTGATGCGCGGCGGCTCCTACCTGTGCCACGACTCCTACTGCCACCGCTACCGGGTCGCGGCCCGCTCGTCCAACACCGCCGAGTCGGCCAGCGCCAACATCGGCTTCCGCTGCGCGAACGACGTCTGAGGGCCGCGCGCGCAGCCACTAGCCTCGACGCCATGTTCTCCAAGGTGCTCGTGGCCAACCGCGGCGAGATCGCGATCCGGGCGTTCCGCGCGGCGTACGAGCTGGGCGCGCGGACCGTGGCGGTGTTCCCCCACGAGGACCGCGGCTCCGAGCACCGGCTCAAGGCCGACGAGGCGTACGAGATCGGCGACCGCGGCCACCCGGTCCGCGCCTACCTCGACCCGGAGGCGATCGTCGCTGTGGCGGTCCGCTCCGGGGCCGACGCGGTCTACCCCGGCTACGGCTTCCTCTCGGAGAACCCGGCGCTCGCCGAGGCGTGCGCCAACGCCGGGATCACGTTCGTCGGGCCCACCGCCGACGTCCTCACCCTGACCGGCAACAAGGCCCGCGCGATCGCGGCGGCCGAGGCCGCCGGGGTGCCGACGTTGCAGGGGGTGGAGCCCTCGACGGACGTCGACGCCCTGGTCGCGGCGGCGGAAGAGCTGCCCTACCCGGTGTTCGTCAAGGCGGTCGCCGGCGGCGGCGGGCGCGGCATGCGGCGGGTCGACGACCCGGACCGGCTGCGCGACGCGGTCGAGACCTGCATGCGCGAGGCCGACGGGGCGTTCGGCGACCCGACGGTGTTCATCGAGCAGGCCGTCGTCGAGCCGCGGCACATCGAGGTGCAGGTCCTCGGCGACGGCGAGGGCGAGGTGATCCACCTCTTCGAGCGCGACTGCTCGGTCCAGCGCCGCCACCAGAAGGTCGTCGAGCTCGCGCCGGCGCCCAACCTCGACCCGGAGCTGCGGGAGCGGATCTGTGCCGACGCGGTCCGGTTCGCCCGCGAGATCGGCTACCGCAACGCCGGCACGGTCGAGTTCCTGCTCGACCGCGACGGCCACCACGTCTTCATCGAGATGAACCCGCGGATCCAGGTCGAGCACACCGTGACCGAGGAGGTCACCGACGTCGACCTGGTGCAGTCGCAGCTGCGGATCGCGGCCGGTGAGACGCTGGCCGGGCTCGGGCTGTCGCAGGAGTCCATCCAGCTCCGCGGTGCGGCGCTGCAGTGCCGGATCACCACCGAGGACCCCGCCAACGACTTCCGCCCCGACACCGGGCGGATCACGACCTACCGCTCCCCCGGCGGCGCGGGCGTCCGCCTCGACGGGGGGACGACCTACACCGGCGCCGAGGTCTCGGCGCACTTCGACTCGATGCTGGCCAAGCTCACCTGTCGCGGCGCGACCTTCGAGAAGGCCGTCGAGCGGGCGCGACGCGCCGTGGCCGAGTTCCGGATCCGGGGCGTCTCGACCAACATCGCGTTCCTCCAGGCGGTGCTCGACGACCCGGACTTCCGGGCCGGCCGGGTGACGACGTCGTTCATCGAGACCCACCCGCAGCTGCTCACCGCCCGCGGCGCCGGCGACCGCGGCACCAAGCTGCTGACCTACCTGGCCGGCGTGACCGTCAACCAGCCGCACGGCGCCGCCCCCGTCGACCTCGATCCCGTGACCAAGCTTCCCGACGTCGACCTGCGGGTGCCCGCCCCCGACGGGACCCGCCAGCAGCTGCTGGAGCACGGACCGGAGGAGTTCGCCCGGCGGCTGCGCGCGCAGCACCAGGTCGCGGTCACCGACACCACCTTCCGCGACGCGCACCAGTCGCTGCTCGCGACCCGGGTCCGCACCCGCGACCTGGTCGCCGTGGCGGGCCACGTCGCACGGACGACGCCCCAGCTGTGGTCGCTCGAGACCTGGGGAGGGGCGACGTACGACGTGGCGCTGCGGTTCCTCGCCGAGGACCCGTGGGAGCGGCTGGCCGCGATGCGGCAGGCGGCGCCCAACCTGTGCCTGCAGATGCTGCTGCGCGGCCGCAACACGGTCGGCTACACGCCCTACCCCGCCGCGGTGACGGAGGCGTTCGTCGAGGAGGCGGCCGAGACCGGGATCGACGTGTTCCGGGTCTTCGACGCGCTCAACGACGTCGAGCAGATGCGGCCGGCCATCGAGGCGGTGCGTGCCACGGGGTCCACCGTCGCCGAGGTGGCGCTCTGCTACACCGGCGACCTGTCCGACCCGCGCGAGGAGCTGTACACCCTCGACTACTACCTGCGGCTGGCCGAGCGGATCGTCGACGCGGGCGCCCACGTGCTGGCGATCAAGGACATGGCCGGGCTGCTGCGGGCACCGGCCGCCCGCACCCTCGTCCGCGCGCTGCGGACGCACTTCGACCTGCCGGTCCACCTGCACACCCACGACACCCCCGGCGGCCAGCTCGCCACCCTGGTCGCCGCGATCGAGTCGGGGGTCGACGCCGTGGACGCCGCCAGCGCACCCATGGCCGGCACGACCTCCCAGCCGTCGCTGTCCGCCCTGGTTGCCGCGACCGACCACTCCGACCGCGAGACGGGGCTGTCGCTGGAGGCGCTGTTCGACCTCGAGCCCTACTGGGAGGCGGTGCGCCGGGTCTACGCGCCGTTCGAGTCCGGGCTGCCGTCGCCCACCGGCCGCGTCTACACCCACGAGATCCCCGGCGGCCAGCTCTCCAACCTCCGCCAGCAGGCGATCGCGCTCGGGCTGGGCGAGAAGTTCGAGCAGATCGAGGACATGTACGCCGCCGCCAACGACATCCTCGGCAACGTGGTGAAGGTGACCCCGTCGTCGAAGGTGGTGGGCGACCTGGCGCTGCACCTCGTCGCGGTCGGGGCAGACCCGGCCGAGTTCGCCGACGACCCCTCCAAGTTCGACATCCCCGGGTCGGTCGTCGGCTTCCTGCACGGCGAGCTCGGCGACCCACCCGGCGGCTGGCCCGAGCCGTTCCGCAGCAAGGCGCTCGAGGGCCGGTCCTGGGAACCGTCCTCCGGCGACCTGGCCGAGTCGGACGCGGCCGAGCTCGCGGCCGCCTCCCCGACCCGGCGCCGTACCCTGAACCGGCTGCTGTTCCCCGGTCCCACCCGCGAGTTCGAGGAGTCCCGCCAGAAGTACGGCGACGTGTCGGTCCTCCCGACCCGCGACTACCTCTACGGCCTGCGCGCCTCCGACGAGCACGTCGTCGACATCGAGGAGGGCAAGCGGGTGATCTTCGGCCTGGAGGCGATCGGCGAGCCCGACGAGCGGGGCTTCCGGACGGTCATGGCCACCATCAACGGCCAGCTGCGTCCGATCCCGATCCGCGACCAGTCGGTGTCCGCCGAGGTCGCCGCCGCCGAGAAGGCGGACTCCTCGAAGCCCGGCCAGGTCGCTGCCCCCTTCCAGGGCGCCGTCACCGTCGTGGTCGCCGAGGGTGACACGGTCGACGCCGGCCAGACCGTCGCCACCATCGAGGCGATGAAGATGGAGGCCGCCATCACCGCGCCCTCCGCCGGCACCGTCGAGCGGCTCGTGGTCTCCGGCACCCGGCCGGTCGAGGGTGGCGACCTGCTGCTGGTGATCCGCTGACCGGCGTGGTGGGGAATCCCAGCCGCGTCGTCGCGGTGTGCCTCGGCAGCGTGGCCGTGCTGCTGGCGTGGCTCACGGCGGTCCCGCTCGCGCACCACTTCAACGGCCTCTCCGCCGGTGACCTGCCGTGGGCACCGGACTCCTGGAGTGCGGCGTACGACGGGGTCTACGAGGGGGTCGGCGCGCCGCTCGGACTGTCCGTCTACTACTTCTGGGGCAAGCTCGCCTTCCTGCTGTACGCCGTAGCACTGCTGCTGACGCGACTGCTGCCACCCGGGTCGAGCCGCTGGAGCCGGGTGGGTCGGCGCATGCTCCTGCTCGTCCTGGTGGTCGGCCTGGTGGCTGACGTCGTCGGCTACTGGGGAGGATGGGGATCCCCGGAGATGACAACGGTCACCGGCTACGCGTTCTCCTTCGCGGAGATCTGGGCCCTGCTGCTGCTGCCCGTGTCGCTCGTGGTCCTCGGGGTCGGCCTCGTCCGCGACCGGGTGCGACCCCGCTGGTCGGCCTGGTGCCTGGTGGTTGCCGGGCTGCTGACCTTCCCCTTCGGCTTCTTCGTCCTCGGCTACGCACCCCACGGCGTGCTGCTGCCCGTCCTGGCCGCCCTGGTCCTGGTGGTGGCCGCGGACCCCGTGCCCGAGGCGGGCCCAGCGGGCTAAAGTGCGAAGCCTCTCCTGTCGAGGAGGCGACGCATGAGCGAGCAGCAGGAGCGGGTCACCACCTTCCACGAGCTGCATGCCTCCGGGTGCTTCGTGATGCCGAACCCGTGGGACGTCGGCAGCGCCCGGGCCCTGGAGAAGCTGGGCTTCCCGGCGCTCGCGACGACGAGTGCGGGGATGGCCTGGACGCTCGGGCATCCGGACACCGAGGCCACGCTCGAGGAGGCGCTCACCCATCTGCGGGCGGTCGCCGGAGCGGTACGGGTGCCGGTCAACGCCGACTTCCAGGACGGCTACGCCGTCGACCCTGAGCTGCTCGGGCCGAACGTCCGGCTGGCCACCCAGACCGGCATCGCCGGGCTCTCGATCGAGGACTCCTCCGGCGACCCGACCGACCCGCTCCTCGACCTCGACCTGTCCGTCGCGCGGATCCGCGCCGCGCGACGCGCGATCGACGACAGCGGCACCGGCGTGCTCCTGACCGGGCGCGCGGAGGGGTTCGTGGTCGGACGTCCTGACCTCGACGAGACGCTCCGCCGCCTGCAGGCGTACGCCGAGGCCGGCGCCGACTGCCTCTACGCCCCGCGGATCGGCACCGTCGAGCAGGTCGAGGCGATCGTGGCCGCGGTGTCTCCCAAGCCGGTCAACCTGCTCGCCAACGCGCCGTTCATCACGGTCGCCGAGGCGGCGGACCTCGGCGTGCGGCGGATCAGCGTCGGCGGCACCCTCGCGCGCACCGCGTGGCGTGGCTTCCTGCAGGCTGCGCACGAGTTCGCCGACCACGGCACGTTCACGGCGTTCCAGGACCTGCCCGACGTGGACGGACTCCTCGGGCCCTGACCGTCGACCGTGCTGTGCCCCGGATCTGCGCCTCCGGGTGCCCCGGATCCGGGGCACTACGCTTCCCGCTGATGGACATCGGAGACTTCACCCTCGACGCGTTCTCGCTGGCGGGCCGGCGGGCGCTGGTGACCGGCGGCAACACCGGGCTCGGGCAGGCGTTCACCGTCGCGCTCGCCCGGGCGGGGGCGGACGTGTTCGCGGTCGGCCTGCTCGACGACGGGGGCGAGACCCGGCGGGTGGTCGAGGACGGTGGCCGGACGTACGCCGAGACCCGCGCCGACCTCACGCAGCCGGGTGTGCCGGGCGACGTCGTCGCGCAGTGCCTCGACGCGCTCGGCGGGCTCGACGTCCTGGTCAACTCCGCCGGCATCTGCCTGCTCGCGGACGTCGACGACTTCGACCGGTCGCAGTGGGACCCGATGGTCGCCGTCAACCTGACCGCGGCGTTCGAGATGGCGCGCGAGGCCAGCCGGGTGATGACCGCGCAGGGCAGCGGGAAGATCATCAACATCGCCTCGCTGTTCTCCTGGCTGGGTGGTCGGCAGTCCCCGGCGTACGCCGCGACCAAGGCGGGGATCGCCGGCTTCACCAAGGCCTACTGCGACGAGCTCGCCGGTCGCGGCGTCCAGGTCAACGCCATCGCGCCCGGCTACTTCGCGACCGCCATCACCGCGGCCACCCGCGCCGACCCCGACGCCGACCGCCGGGTCGTGGAGCACATCCCGGCGGGGCGCTGGGGCGACCCGGCCGACCTGATGGGGGCCACCGTCTTCCTGGCCTCCCGCGCCTCCGACTACGTCAACGGGCACGTGCTCGTCGTCGACGGCGGCTACCTGGTGCGCTGAGCACCACCCACTGAGAGGCTGCACGCATGGTCCGGTCCCGATCCACCCTGAGCCGCGCCGAGGTCGTCCGGGCGGTCACCGACCTGCTCGGCCCCGACGCGGTCGACACCGACGAGGCGCGGCTGCGCGCGGCCAGCGTCGACCGGTTCCGGAAGTACACCGCGGTCCACGACATCTACGACGGCCCGGTCCCCGCAGCGGTCGTCTACCCGGGGTCGACCGAGCAGGTGGCAGGCCTGCTCGACCTCGCGCAGCGCGAGCGGGTGGCGGTCGTCCCCCGCACCGGCGGCACCAGCACCGAGGGCGGCCTCGAGACCGTCGTCGAGGACTCGCTCGTCGTCGACGGCTCCCGGATGGACCGGATCCTCGAGGTCGACGTCGAGGACATGCAGGCGACCGTGCAGTGCGGCGTACCGCTGCAGCTGCTCGAGGACACGCTGCGCGCGCAAGGCCTCACGACGGGTCACTCGCCGCAGTCCAAGCCGATCGCCCAGCTGGGCGGCCTGGTCGCGACCCGCTCGATCGGCCAGTTCTCCACGCTCTACGGCGGCATCGAGGACATGGTCGTCGGCCTCGAGGCAGTGCTCCCGGGCGGCCGGGTGGTCCGGGTCCGCAACGTGCCCCGCCGCGCGGCAGGCCCCGACGTACGCCACGTCCTGATCGGCAACGAGGGCGCGCTCGCGTACGTCACCGAGGTCACCGTCAAGCTGTTCCGGCACTACCCGGAGGCGACCCGGTGGTTCGGGTTCCGGGTGCCGGAGTTCGAGGCCGGGGTGGCGCTGCTGCGCGAGGTCGTCACCGCCGGCTACCGGCCCTCCGTGGCCCGGCTCTACTCCCCGGAGGACGCGCGCCAGCACTTCCCCGACCACCCGCTCGACCAGAACCTCGTCGTGCTGTCCGCGGAGGGGCCGCCGCCGCTGGTCGCGGCCACCGCGGGCGCGATCGACGCGATGGCGGCGGGGGTCGACCACACCCGGGTCCCGGAGCAGGAGATCCGGTCGTGGTTCGAGGCTCTCAACTGGGGTGCCGACAAGATCGAGGCGGAGAAGCAGGCGATGCGCGAGAGCGCCCACCTCGGCTACACCACCGAGGTCTCCGTCGACTGGTCGCGCACCACCGAGCTCTACGAGGCGACGATGGCGCGGATCCGGACGACGTACGACCGGGTCGACGACCTCACGCTGTTGGGCGCGCACTCCTCGCACAGCTACCAGACCGGCACCAACCTCTACTTCGTCTACGACTACGACATCCGCTGCGAGCCGCGGGAGGAGATCGACCTCTACCACCGGCCGCTCAACGCGATCATCGTCGAGGAGGCGCTGCGCGTCGGCGGCTCGATGGTCCACCACCACGGCGTCGGCAAGTACCGGACGCCGTGGATCCGGCAGGAGCACGGCAGCTCGTACGCCCTGCTGGCCGGCCTCAAGCGGGTATTCGACCCGGACAACGTGATGAATCCCGGCTCGGTCTTCCCGGTCGACGCCACCGGCGACGCCGTCCTCGACGCCTCGACGGAGCCCTGATGGTCGCCTTCCTGGCGATCGACTCCGGCTCGCAGAGCACGAAGGTGTCGGTCGTGGACGCGTCCGGGTCGGTGCACGCCTCCGCAGCGGTACCGCTGCGGCCCTACGAGCTCGGGCCGGGAGGTCGGGCGGTCCACCCCGACGACGACCTGTGGGACGCGCTGACGGTGTCGGCCCGCGAGACGCTGGCGTCGTACGACGGTTCGGCGGGCGACGTGGTGGCGGTCGGACTGTGCGGGATCCGGTTCTGCCGGGCGCTGCTCGACGCCGACGGTCGGCTGACCGAGCCGGTGCTGAGCTGGATGGACGCCCGGGTCGCCGCTCCGGTCGGACCGGTCGACGGAGTGGTGACGGTGACCAGCGCCGGCGGCTACCTCGCGACCCGGCTGACCGGCGAGCGTCGCGACAGCGTGGCCAGCCACCAGGGAGTGCTCCCGCCGGCGGAGCTGTCGCCCGAGCTGGTCGACCCCGGCGAGGTGCTCGGGCACGTCACCGCGGCGGCCTCGGCGGCGACGGGGATCCCGGCCGGGCTGCCCGTCCACGCGACCGCCAACGACAAGGCGGTCGAGGCGCTCGGGTGCGGCCTGGTCGAGCCCGGCACGGTGCTGCTGTCGCTCGGGACGTACGTCACGGCGATGACCGTCGCCGACCCGCCCGACGCGCCGGAGGACCGGCGCTGGTGGGTCAACGACGCCGCGGTGCCGGGCCGCAGGCTCGTCGAGAGCGAGGGCATCCGCCGGGGCATGTGGACGGTGTCGTGGCTGCGGCAGCTGGTGAGCGCGGCGGCGCCCGACCTGGTCGACGCGCACGACGTCGAGGCCTGGCTGGAGGCCGGCGCCCGCGACGTGCCGCCGGGGTGCGGCGGGCTGCTGACCGTCCCCGACTGGCTGGCGCCCCCGCACGCGCCCCACCGGCGCGGGATCGTGCTCGGGCTCGACGGTTCCCACGGGCCGCACCACCTGCACCGGTCGGTCCTCGAGGGCATCGTGATGACGATGCGGCGGCACGTCGAGGCGATGGAGTCCGCGCTCGGGCTGGCTCACGGGCGGCTGGTCGTCTCCGGCGGCGGCGCCCGCTCCGAGCTGACCACCCAGCTCGTGGCCGACGTCTTCGGGCGGACCACGTGGCGGCCGGTCGTCGCCGACGCCGCCGGCCTCGGCGCCGCGGTCTGCGCCGCCGTCGGCCACGGGACCCACCCCTCGTTCGAGGCCGCCGTCGCGGCGATGACCCGACCCGGCGACCGGTTCGAGCCCGACCCGGCCGCGCACGCGGCGTACGACGCGCTGGTCGGGGTGCACGCCGACGTGTCCGTCGCCACCGACCCGGTCCTGCGGCGGCTGGCGGTGCCCGATCCGTGAGCGGGTGGGCGGCGAGACCAGTCCGTGCGTACACTGTCACCAGCCCCGGCACGTGCCCGCCGAGTGCCGGGACCGCGACCTCGCCATCTGAGTGCGAGTTCAGCTGGTCCCGATGATCGCTCGGGCACCACTGTCCCTGAAGATGGGGAAGCCGGTGGCCCGCAGCTCGCGGGCAGATCGGTGGGCAGCCGTTGGACGAGGTGGGGTTCGTCCGGGCGGCGACATCCGCACGAGGAAGCGAGTGTTGGTTGGCCACGAAGCGCGACAACCGGTCCGGCGGCAACCGGCGGACCCGGCGAGCCCCCGCCCGGAAGCGGGACGAAGAGGGACTGATGCCGGTCCTGGCACGAGCAGTCGGGGAGGTCGGGCACGCGATCGACCGCGGCCAGATGACCTCGCGTCACCACGCGCGGTTCCAGGCCGTCGCGCTGCTGGCCCGTGAGGAGCGCGCCCGGATCCTGTCCGACGACTCGCTCACGGAGGCCCAGCGCGACAACATGCGCAAACGGCTCGAGGGCGTCGCCACCAACCTGGCGCGGCTCGCCGCACGGCAGCCGTCGCTGTTCGGCCTGCTGCAGGAGGACGCCGAGATCGGCGAGGCCACCCGCCAGCTGAAGCGCGAGATGCAGCAGGCCGGCGGCCTCGAGCCCGAGCCGGAGGCCGAACCGGACACGCCCGCCGAGGGCACCGTACGCGAGCGTCGGACGACCATCCCGCAGTCCGTACGGTCCGCGCAGCTGGCCAACCCGTTCCTCGTCCCCGACTTCAGCGTCGTGAAGCCCAAGCCCAAGGGCCGGCTGACCGGCTGGGAGCTGATCGGGCCGGTGCTCAACGCGTTCGAGCACCCCGTCCCGGGCGCACCGGCGTGCATGGAGCTGCCCGACCCGCGGCCGACGATGCTTCCGCCGGGAGTGGAGCTGATGGCCCACCAGTCCAAGGTGCTCTCGGCGGTCGCCGAGGGGCACCGTACGTTCCTGCTCGCCGACGAACCCGGTCTCGGCAAGACGGCCCAGGCGCTGCTCGCCGCCCAGGTGGCCGGCGCCTACCCGCTGCTCGCGGTGGTCCCCAACGTCGTCAAGACCAACTGGGCCCGCGAGGCCGAGCTGTGGACGCCGAACCGGACGGTCTCGGTCATCCACGGCGACGGTGCCACGATCGACGGCTTCGCCGACATCGTGGTGGTCAACTACGAGGTCCTCGACCGCCACGTCGACTGGATCGGCGAGCACGGCTTCCGCGGCGTGGTCGTCGACGAGGCCCACTACATCAAGAACAAGAAGTCGCAGCGCTCGCAGCAGGTGCTCGAGGTCTCGCAGCGGGTACGCCGCCGGATGGCGCGGCCGTTGCTGATGGCGCTGACCGGGACGCCGCTGATCAACGACATCGAGGACTTCCGGGCGATCTGGGAGTTCCTCGGCTGGATCGAGGAGCGCAAGCCCGGCAACGACCTGATGGCCGCGCTCGAGGACACCGACTTCACCCCCGCCGACCACGCCTTCTACCCGGCCGCCCGGCAGGCCGTCGTCGACCTCGGCATCGTCCGCCGCAAGAAGGTCGACGTCGCCTCCGACATCCCGGCCCGCCGCGTGGCCGACCTGCCGGTCGAGCTGGAGGGCGCGATCGGCCGCTCCATCGCCGAGGCCGAGCGACAGCTCGCGCAGCGGCTGGTGGGCCGCTACCGGGCGGCCATCGAGCACCGGCGTGCCCGGGGCGAGGAGGACGACGGCGGCATCGACCGCGAGCTCGTACGACGGGTCGCGGAGCGCGAGGTCGCCGAGTCGTCCGACGACGACACCAGCGGCGACAACGTGTTCTCGATGGTGCGCCGGATCGGCCAGGCCAAGACCGAGCTGGCGGCCGACTACGCCGCCCAGCTGGCGCGCAGCGCCGGCAAGGTCGTGTTCTTCGCCAAGCACAACGACGTGATGGACGGCGCCGAGACGTTCTTCGCCGCCCGCGGCATCCGGCACACCTCGATCCGTGGCAACCAGACCACCAAGGTCCGCCAGGAGAACATCGACGCCTTCGTCAACGACCCGGACGTCCACGTGATCGTCTGCTCGCTGACCGCGGCCGGTGTCGGCATCAACCTGCAGGTGTCCTCCAACGTCGTGCTCGCCGAGCTGTCGTGGACCAACGCCGAGCAGACCCAGGCGATCGACCGGGTCCACCGGATCGGCCAGACCGAGCCCGTCACCGCTTGGCGGATCATCGCCGCGCAGACCATCGACGCCAAGATCGCCGAGCTGATCGACGCCAAGGCCGGCCTCGCGGCCCGCGCCCTCGACGGTGCGGACGAGGAGACCTCGTCGGCCGACGTCCAGGTCGACGCGCTGGTGGCGATGCTCACCGAGGCGCTGGAGGAGGAGCAGGTCTCCGCCTGAGCGGACTCCTCGTCGCGCGGCCGGAGTCCGTCGTACCCGGCAACACGGTCGTCGACGTGCGTCCGCGACCGCTCAGATGCCGGGTACGACGCCGATCGACGCGCCGCTCGGAACGGCCGGACGGCCGACCCGCCGACCCCTCGTGACGCCGCCGCGACGGGGGTCCATGCTGGAGCCTCCTGCCCGTCGCGAACCCGAGGAGCTGCACCCGTGTCGTCGTCCGGCCTGTCCCTGGACCACCTCGTCGAGTGGGCGCTGCGGGGCGGCCCGGCCCCCGTCCACCTCACGGACGCGTCCGTCGAACGGATCTCGATCGCCCAGAGCCACCTGCGTCACGCCGCCCGGTCGGGCGCGGTCTACGGGCTGACGACCGGCGTCGGCGCGCTGCGCAACGTCCCCACCGACATCACGCCCGGCGACGGCACGTCCCACACGCTGCGGCTGTGGCGCAGCCACGCGACCGGGTACGGCGAGACGTACGACGACAGCACCGCCCGTGCCGCGATGGCGATCCGGCTGCACCAGATCACCTCGGGCCGGTCGGGTGTCAGCGCAGGGCTCGCGTCGTCCCTGGGCTCGGCGGTCGCGTCCGGCGCCGTGCCCGACCTGCACCGCTCCGGCTCCATCGGCACCGGCGACATCGTCCCGTTGGCCGAGCTGGGACTCACCCTCGTGGGCGAGCGGCCGTGGCGCACCGGCTCGGCACCGGTGGCCGACGTCGTCGAGGGTGATGCCCTGCCGTTCATGTCGAGCAACGCGCTGACGCTGGCCACCGCCGCGCTCGTACGCCGCCGGCTGACGTCGTTCTCCATCGCCGCGGAGCGGGTCACGGCGCTGTCCGCCGTCGCGCTGCAGGCCTCGCTCCAGGCGTACGACCCGCGGGTGCACGCCGGACGACCGGACGCGTCCCAGCAGCGGGTCGCTGCCCGGCTGATGGAGCTGCTCTCCCCCGCGGACTGGTGGCCGGCGCGTCTGCAGGACCCGTTCGCGCTGCGGACCGTCCCGCAGGTGCACGCGCCGTTCGTCGACGCACTGGTCACCACCGAGCAGGCGGTGGTCGTCGAGGTCGACGACTCCTCGGAGAACCCGCTGGTCGTCCCCGACGGCACCCCGCTCCACCACGGCGGCTTCGTCACGGCCCGGCTCTCCGCGACCCTCGACGCCCTGCGCCAGGCGGCCTACCCGGTGATCGCGCTCTCCGCTGCCCGGCTCTCCGCCCTGGTCAACCCCTCGCTCACCGGGCTCCCGGCGTTCCTCGCCTCCGGCCCCGCCGACAGCTCCGGCGTGATGATCCTGGAGTACGTCGCCCAGGACGCCCTCGCCCGCGCGCGGATCCTCACCTCACCGGTGTCCACCGGGCACGCCTCGATCTCGCTCGGGCTCGAGGAGCACGCCAGCTTCTCCACGCAGGCCGCCTGGGGCTGCGAGCAGATCGTCGAGCTCGCCCCCGTCGTCCTCGGCTGCGAGCTGATCGCCGCCGTCCGCGCGCTGCGGATGGACCCCGACCGGCTGCCCCTCGCCGGGCCCCTGCGCGAGCTGTTCGACTCGGCCGCGGCCGAGCTGGGCGAGGACCGCACCGACCGGCCGCTCACCGACGACCTCGCCGCCGCCGTGCGGCTGGTGCAGCAGGGGCTGTGACCGCACCGCCTCCAGCGGGCGGTTCGTACGTCGCGGGCGATGACGAGCGCCGTCGACGGCCGCGAGAGTGGTGGACATGATTCGTCTACTGCGCGGCATGCCGACCGGCGTCCTGGGGATCGAGGCCGTCGACGACGTCGAGAAGGAGGACTACGAGAACGTCATCGTCCCCGCGGTCGAGGCCGCCCTCGCCGAGCACGAGCGGCTCCGTCTGGTGTACGTCCTCGGCCCCGAGTTCGACGACTACGAGGGCGAGGCTGTCTGGGAGGACCTCAAGCTGGGTGCGCGCCACCCGGTGTCGTTCGAGCGGGTGGCCATCGTGACCGACGCCCGCTGGGCCGGACCGGCGGTCAAGCTCTTCAGCGTGCTCGTGCCGGGGCAGGCGCGTGCGTTCCCGCTCGCCGATCTCGAGTCCGCCAAGCGGTGGGCCGCCGAGGGCGCGTGATCGGGCGGCTGCCCCCACGGGTCACCGCCGCAGCTCCGCCACCTCGTCGAGCCGCCCCAGCTCGTGCGGGTTGCGGCTCGCCCGGATCCGCGTGATCGGTTGAGTGCCTGTCGCGTCACGCCCCGGACCAGGTAGCTCCGCGGGTCGCGCACCTCGCCCCCCGCCGCCTCGCCGATGCCGTCCCAGCGCAGCTACGCCTCCTGTACGACATCCTCCGCGTCGGCCGCCGAGCCGCTGCTTGCGCCACCAGTCATCCACAGGACGACCATTCTCCGCCTCGTACACAGGGCATCCCGATCGCGTCGGTGGGCGGTGATGGAGTGGAGCCATGACAGCGCACACGATCGAGGCGACGCACCCGGTGGCGACGACCATCGCCGGCGCCCGGCGTGACCTGCGCGACCTGGCGCTGCGGCCGCTGTGGTCGATGGACGTTCGCCAGACCGGGGAGGCCCTGGTCGAGGTGACCCGGCTCGCGGCCCAGGTCGCGCAGCTGCAGCTGGCGTTGCTCCACCAGGCCGCGGTGGTCGAGGTCGGGGCCGCGGTCGGCGCCACCTCGGCGGCCAGTTGGCTGGCCCACGAGACCCGGACCACACGTGCCGCCACGCACCGGGCGGCCCGGCTGGCGAGGCGGCTGGCGACGGCCCACCCGGCGGTCGACATCGACCTGGCCAACGGTGACCTGACACTCGACCAGGCGCAAGTGATCGTCGACGCCGTCGACGCGCTCCCCGACGACCTGGTCGACACGGACACCAGCGCGAAGGCTGTGGCCTTCCTGCTCGCCGAGGCGCGCCACCTCGACGCTCGGGCCTTGCGGGTGCTCGGCCGGCGCTTGCTGGAGGTCGTCGACCCCGAGGCGGCCGACCTCGAGGAGGCGCGGCGGCTCGAGCAGGAGGAGCAGGCCGCCCGGGCGAAGGCGTCGTTCACGATGTCCGACGACGGCCACGGGCGGGTGCACGGCAGGTTCACGCTGCCCTCGCTCCACGGGTCGATGCTCCGCAAGCACCTGATGGCCCTCGCGGCGCCCGGTCGCAGTCCCGACGTCCCGGCCGAGACCCCCACCCGGCACAAGCTCGGCCTCGCCCTCATCCACTATGTCGAGACCCGGCCACTCGACTCGGTGCCCCAGAGCGGTGGAGTCGCGGCGACGGTCGTGGTCACGATGACCGTCGAGTCCCTGCTCGGTGGACTGCAGGCTGCCGGCCTGTGCGACGGCACTCGGATCTCCGCCGCCGAGGCCCGGCGGCTCGCCTGTGGTGCCGGCATCATCCCGGTGGTCCTCGGTGGCGCGTCCGAGCCGCTCGACGTCGGCCGGCAGCGCCGGTTCCACTCCCGGGCGATGCGTGTCGCCCTCGGGCTGCGCGACCAGGGCTGCACGACCGAAGGCTGTGACCGGCCGCCGGCGCTGTGCCACGCCCACCACGACCAGCCGTGGAGCCGTGGCGGCCCGACCGACGTCGCCACCGGCCGGTTGCTCTGCCCACGCCACCACACCCTCGCCCACGACCAGCGCTACCAGATGAGGGCCGGCCCCGGCGGCAAGGTCAGCTTCACCCGACGCACGTGACACTCCAACACATGCCTTGACATTCATATGCTCGTCGGAGCATATTGTGGGAGTGCCTCACCGCGACGTGTTCACCGTGGTCGCCGACCCGACCCGACGCCGGATCCTGGACCTGCTGCGCGAGCGGGAGCTCACGGTCACCGAGCTCGTGACGCGGCTGCAGGCCGCGCAGCCCAACGTGTCCAAGCACCTCCGGGTGCTGGGCGAGGCCGAGCTCGTGACGATCCGGGTCGACGGCCCGCGGCGGCACTACGCGCTGGCACCTGACGGTTTGCGCGACCTCGAGGGCTGGCTGGCGCCGTACCGCCGCGTCTGGGCCGAACGGCTCGACGCGCTCGAGGCACACCTCGACCAGATGCCTGACACGTGAGGAGACGACGATGACGCGGACGCCGCTGGGAACGGTCCACCAGGACGGGGAGGTCGTGGTGCTCCGCTACGAACGCGACCTCGCCCACCCGCCGGAGAAGGTCTGGCAGGCGATCACCGAGTCCGCGCACCTGCGCCACTGGTTCCCCGCCGACGTGGTCGGCGAGCGGGTGGCCGGCGCCGAGCTCAGGTTCGTCTTCTGGCCCGAGGCGGTCGAGCACGCCGGGACGGAGATCGAGGCCACGGGCGTCTCGATCGACGACCCCCAGCTCCCGGGACGCATGGTCACCTGGGAGCCGCCCCGACTGCTCGAGCTCATGTGGGACACCGAGCACCTCCGATTCGAGCTCGAGCCGGCCGACGCGGGCACCGTGCTCCGCGTGACCATCCGGGCGCCCGAGCCGGGCCCGCGGGGCTACGAGAGCACGGCCGCCGGCTACCACACCTGCCTCGACGCGCTCGTCGACCACCTCGACGGGACGCCGACCTCGATCTTCGACGAGCAGCGGAGCAGGTCTCTGGAGCAGGAGTACGCCGCCACCCTCAACCGGCCGTGACGGCCGTGAGCGACGCCTCGAAGATGTCGAGCCCCGCCTCGAGCTCGTCCTCGCCGGTCGTCAGGGGTGGCGCGATCCGCACGATGCCGCCCATCCCCGGCAGCTGCACGATGTTGAGGTGCAGGCCGCGCTCCAGGCACTCCGCGGTGACCGCCTGACCGAGCCTGTCGGCCGGCTCCCTGGACTCCTGGTCCCGCACCAGCTCCACGCCCTGCAGCAGGCCACGCCCGCGCACGTCGCCGACGACCTGGTGCCGGTCCCGCAGGTCCAGCAGGCGCTCCCGGAGCCTTCCGCCGAGCTCGGCGGCGCGGGCCACCAGTCCGTCGCGCTCGACCACGTCGAGCACCGCCAGCGCCACCGAGGCCGCGAGCGGGTCCGAGACGTGCGTGGTGAAGAAGAGGAACCCCCGCTCGTGGCAGGTCGCCTCGATCTCGGCCGAGGTGATCACGACGGCCACCGGGAGGCCGCCGCCCAGGGTCTTCGACAGGGTCAGCACGTCGGGCACGACGCCGTCGCGCTCGAAGGCGTACATGGTGCCGGTCCGGCCCACCCCGGTCTGCGCCTCGTCGACGATCAACAGCATCCCGCGCTCCTCGCAGAGCTCCTTGAGCCGGCGCAGGTAGCCGAGCGGCAGCTCGATGATGCCGCCGGAGGACAGGATCGGCTCGACCAGGCAGGCTGCCAGGCTCCCGGAGGACTGCTGGTCGACCATCGCGAAACCGAACTCGAGCTCGCTCTCCCAGTCGTGGGAGCCGTCGCCGTTCCGGAACGGGGACCGGTACGCGTTCGGGGTCGGCAGCGTGAGGTTCCCCGGCACCGGTGGCCCGTAGCCGTGTCGGCCGGCAGAGAAGGTGGCCGCGGCCGCGCCCGAGGTCATGCCGTGCCACGAGCGGTCGAACGACACGACCTCGTAGCGGCCGGTGGCGAGCTTGGCGATCTTGAGTGCCGCCTCGTTGGACTCGGCACCGGTGCTGAGCAGCATCGTCATGCCGAGCGGGTCGGGCAGCGTGCCCGCGAGCCGGGTGGCCAGGTCGACGACCGGCCGGCTGAGCATCCCGCTGTAGAGGTGGTCCAGGGTCGCCACCGACTCCGAGACGGCGCGGACGACGGCGGGGTGCGAGTGCCCGAGCACGGCACTCATCTGGCCCGAGGTGAAGTCCAGGATCGCCCGACCGTCCTCGTCGTAGACGTAGCACCCCGACGCCCGCTCGATGATCCGCGGCGCGAAGGCCGCGCCGTAGCGCATCACGTGGCGCTCGACGCGCCCCCAGAACTCGTCGGTTCCCATGGCTCGCCCCTCCCTCACCAGTGGTCAGGACGATAGAGGTCTCGACGGCGCACCGGCAGCCTCACCTTCGTGTGCCGGACGTGAGGGAGCGCGAGGCGTCACCCCTCCCCTAGCCTCGGGGCATGACCGACGAAGCTCCTGCCGTCGTCTGGGCGGACCACCGGGCCGTGCTCTTCGACCTCGACGGTGTGCTGACCCCGACCGCGGAGGTCCACATGCGCGCCTGGTCGGAGATGTTCAACGGCTTCCTCGACGGCTACGACGGCGACGGCGACACCTCGCCGTACTCCGACGCGGACTACTTCGCCCACGTCGACGGGAAGCCCCGCTACGACGGCGTCCGCGACTTCCTCGCCGCCCGCGGCATCGACCTCCCCGAGGGCACCAGCGAGGACCGCGCGGACCAGGTCACGGTGCGGGGGCTCGGCAACCGCAAGAACGACGCGTTCAACGAGGTGCTCGCGCGCGACGGGGTCACGCCGTACCCCGGGTCGCTCGCCCTGCTCGACCACCTGCGCGACCTCGGCCTGCCGCTCGCGGTGGTCTCCTCGTCGGCCAACGCCCCCGCGGTGCTGGCGGCAGCTGGCATCGCCGAGCGGTTCGCGACGGTCGTCGACGGCAGGGTGGCCGACGCGGCCGGCCTGCCGGGCAAGCCGGCGCCCGACACGTTCCTGCACGCCGCGTCCGAGCTGGACGTGACCGCGGACGACGCGGTGGTGCTGGAGGACGCCGTGTCCGGCGTACGCGCGGGCGCCGCCGGCCGGTTCGGTCTCGTGGTCGGGGTCGACCGCGGCGCGGGCGACGCGCTGCGGGACGCCGGCGCCACGCTCGTGGTCTCCGACCTGGCCGAGCTGGTGCCCGGAGGCGCGCGATGAGGCGCGGCGGTCTCGGGCCGGACCCGATGGACCGCGGCCGGTTCCAGCTCGACCCGTGGCGGCTGGTCGAGGTCGACCCGCGCACCGAGCACCTCGGCGTCGCCGAGACCCTCTTCACCGTCTCCAACGGCTACCTCGGCCTGCGCGGCAACCCCGAGGAGGGCCGCGACTCCCACGCCCACGGCACGTTCGTCAACGGCTTCCACGAGACCTGGCCGATCCGGCACGCGGAGTCCGCCTTCGGCTTCGCCCGTACCGGCCAGACGATCGTCAACGCCCCCGACGCCAAGGTCATGAAGCTCTACGTCGACGACGAGCCGCTGCTGCTCGCCACCGCCGAGCTGGAGAGCTACGAGCGCAGCCTGGACTTCCGCGACGGGGTGCTGCGCCGCGACCTCGTGTGGCGCACTCCCGCGGGCAAGCGGGTGCGGGTCCGCTCGACCCGGATGGTGTCGATGACCCAGCGCCACCTGGCCGTGCTCACGCTCGAGGTGACGATGCTGTCCGGTGACGCGCCGGTGGTGATCTCCTCGCAGCTGCTCAACCGCCAGGACGGCCGCGACGAGTACCACGTCCCGGCGGCCGCCATGGGCGAGGGCGTCGACCCGCGCCAGGCCTCGGGGTTCGACGAGCGGGTGCTGCTCCCGCAGATGTCGTACGCCGAGGCCGGCCGGCTCGGTCTCGGCTACCGGTGCGCCCGGTCGGGCATGACGATCGCGGTCGCCGCCGACCACCGGATCGAGACCGAGCTGGAGCACGAGCTCCGGCTCCGGCACGAGGACGACCTCGCCAAGCTCGCGCTGCGGGTGGAGGCCACCGAGGGCAGCACGGTCCGGGTCGAGAAGCTGGTCGCCTACCACTCCTCCCGCGGCGTGCCGGTGCGCGAGCTGTCCGACCGGTGCGGCCGCACCCTCGACCGCAGTCAGGGGAAGGCCGTCGACCACCACCACGCCGAGCAGCGCGAGTGGTACGACCACTTCTGGGAGCGCGCCGACGTCCAGGTCGAGGGCGAGGCGGCCACCCAGCAGGCGATCCGGTTCAACGTGTTCTCGCTCGCCCAGGCCGCCGCCCGCTCCGACCAGCAGGGCGTCCCCGCCAAGGGGCTGACCGGCTCCGGCTACGAGGGCCACTACTTCTGGGACACCGAGGTCTACATCGTCCCGTTCCTGAGCTACACGTTGCCCGACGTCGCCCGCAACGTCCTCCACTACCGGACCCGGATGCTGCCGACCGCCCGCGAGCGGGCCCGCGAGATGGCGCAGAGCGGTGCCCTGTTCCCGTGGCGCACGATCAACGGCGAGGAGGCGTCCGCCTACTACGCCGCCGGCACCGCCGGGGTGCACATCGACGCCGACATCGCGTACGCGCTCATGAAGTACGTCCGCGCGTCCGGCAACGAGGGATTCCTGGTCCGCGACGGCGTCGACCTGCTGGTGGAGACCGCGCGGATGTGGGTGGACCTCGGCTTCTGGCGCACCAACGCGGAGCGCACCTTCCACATCCACGGGGTCACCGGCCCCGACGAGTACACGACCGTCGTCAACAACAACCTGTTCACCAACGTGATGGCCCGCGCCAACCTCGAGGTGGCGGTGAGCGCGGTCGAGCACATCCGTGAGTGCTACCCGGTGGCCTGGGAGCGGGCGGCCTCCCGGCTCGGCCTCGAGGAGGGCGAGGTCGACGAGTGGCGCGCGTGCGCGGCGGGGATGACGATCCCCTTCGACGCGGGCCTCGGCATCCACCCGCAGGACGACTTCTTCCTCGACCGGGAGGTCTGGGACCTCTCGCGGACCCCGAGCGAGCTGTTCCCGCTGCTGCTCAACTACCACCCGCTCGTGATCTACCGCTTCCAGGTGCTCAAGCAGCCGGACGTCGTGCTGGCCATGTTCCTGCAGGGCGACCGGTTCTCGCGCGAGGAGAAGCGCGCCAACGTCGAGTACTACGACCCGATCACGACCGGCGACTCCAGCCTCTCGGCCATCGTCCAGTCGATCATGGCCGCCGAGGTCGGCTACCACGAGGAGGCGCTGGACTACTTCCACCAGGCGCTCTACACCGACCTGCTGGACCTGCACGGCAACACCGTCGACGGGCTGCACGTCGCCTCGGCCGGTGGCGTGTGGCAGTCGCTCGTGCACGGCTTCGCCGGGCTGCGCGACCACGGCGGGGCGATGTCGTTCGACCCGCGGCTCCCCGACGGCTGGCGGTCGGTACGGTTCCGCCTCGCCTGGCGCGGGCTCGACGTGGCGGTCACCGTGACCGGCGGCGGCCTCGACCTGGCGGTGGAGGTGCTCGACGTCTCCGACGTCACGGACCCGCTCGTCGCGGGTGGACCGGGAGTCGACCGGGCCGACGCCTTCGAGGTGACGGTGCGCGGCGAGCACCACGTCGTGCGGCCCGGGACGTCGGTGAGCATCCCGCTGGACGCCCACGGTCCCCGGCTCCCCGGCCGGCTGGCCACCCGCCCGCGCACCGGCGGCGTCCGCACCGACGGGAGCAAGATCACCGCCGGCGTGCCCGACCCGGCTCGCCACAGCGACCCGACGGAGACCGGCGAGCTGCCGGTGGTGGTGCCCGAGGGTGCCGGCACCGACCCCACCAGCTGAGCCGTCGTTCCGGGACGGCCGGGCACGAGGTCGACCGGCCCGATTTCAGACTGTGGCCCCAGGGTGTCAGGAGTCGTCGTGGAGCCGCAGAGTCTGCAGCCGGCGGCCGGCGTACGCCGTCGCCGCGAGGGTGACGACCACCAGACCGATCATCCCCGTGCTGAACGAGACGGCCGCCTCGAGTCCCACGAGGGTCGCCTCGTAGCCGAGGATCTCGGTGACGACCGCAAGGGACCACTGCTGCACGCTCAGCGTCTGCGCGCCGGGCACCAGCCCGCCGACCAGCGACTCCCAGATCAGCGCGTAGATCAGCCCGACGACGACCGCGTTGCGCGTGATCACCGCCAGCATCAGGAACAGCGCGGAGTAGGCGACCCCCGCGGCCAGGGCGCCGACGGCGAACCCCACCGCGATCTGCCCGACCTCACCGGTCAGCACCACGCCGGCGACGAGGACGGGCAGCGCCCCGAACAGGACGACGACACCGATCGCAACCGCCAGCTTGGTGACGACGATCGAGTAGCGGTTGAGCGGCTTGGCGAGCAGGTAGACGATCGACCCCTCGTCGATCTCCGGACCGATCGCGCCCGTGCCGGCGATCAGGCCGAGCAGCGGCATCATGATCGCGATGCCGAACGTCGCCAGCAGGTCCGAGGACAGGCTGCCCTGGAGCTGGCCGGCGATGTCGTCGTCCATGCTGCCGAGGATCCGGGCGAGCGTGCAGAGCGCGAGCAGCGCCAGGGGCAGCAGCGAGAGCAGCACGGTGCGCTTGCGCCCGAGCAGGCTGCGGGACGTGAGCCGCGCGACGGTGGGGTTCATCAGGTCGGTCATGGCCGGGGTCCCCGTTCGGAGCGGAAGGACGTGAGCGTGCGCATGGGGTGGGTCATCGGGCCACCAGGTAGGAGAAGACGGACTCCAGGGACTCGTCGGCGGGGTGGACCTCCAGCAGCCGGATGCCGTGGCGGGCCGCGACGGCCGGCAGCGCGTGGGTGAACGCGGCGAAGTCGAGGGCCTGGACGTGGACCGAGGTGCCACCCGCGCCGTCGGCGACCAGCTCGACCCCGGCGGTGCTCGGGTCGGCCATCACCGCCGACGCGAGCGCCCGGTCGTCCTCGGAGCGGATCGTGTACTGGTGCGGTCGCTGGGTCATCAGCCGCCGGATCTCGCGGAAGTCCCCGGACGCGGCGTGCCGGCCCGACACCATCACCTCGATCCGGCCCGCGATCTGCTCGACCTCCTCGAGGATGTGGGAGCTGAACAGGATCGTCCGACCCTGGTCGCCGAGCTGATGGAGCAGCTCCATCAGGTGCATCCGCTGCCGCGGGTCCATCCCGTTGAACGGCTCGTCGAGCAGCAGCACCGTCGGGTCGTGGACGATCGCGGTCGCCATCTTGATCCGCTGCTTCATGCCCTTGGAGTAGCCACGGATGTCACGGTCCTGGGCGTCGGCCATCTCCACGGTCGCGATCGCGCGCCGTGCGGCCGACTCCGGGTCGGCGAGCTTGTGGAGCCGGGCGTTCGCGAGCACGAACGACCAGCCGGTCACCGCGTCGTACATCTCCTCGCGCTCGGGCACCAGGCCGATGTCGCGGTAGACCTCCGGGTCGCGCACCAGCCCGCGGCCGTCGAGGGTCACGCTCCCGGCCGAGGGCGCGAGGAAGCCGGCCATCATGTTGATCAGCGTCGACTTCCCGGCTCCGTTCGGACCGAGCAGACCGGTGACGCCGGGGCCGAGGTGCATGGTGACGTCGTTGACCGCGACGACGTTGCCGTACCAGCGCGAGACCTGCACCAGCTCCAGCGTGCTCATGCGGGGTCCTCGCGGAATCCTCGGGTGGAGGTGCGAAGCGCGGGAAGGCCGCGATCCCGTGGGGTGTTCATGACAGCGCCTTCCGGTAGCGGGCCAGCAGGACGACGTACGCACCCGCGACGACCGCGACGGCTACGAGGCAGTAGACCGTGGCCATCACCGCCCCCTCGGGCGGGGTGGCCATCACCGACGCACCCCCGAGCGGTCCGGCCTGGATGCCGTCGACGAGGGTGAACGGCGAGATCAGCCCGGCGTAGCCGGCGAAGGTGTCGTTGCCGAACTCCTCGGCCATGGCCCGCACCGTCGCCTGGATGCCCGAGAGCACGATCAGCACCCCGACCACGGCGGCCACCCCGAGCCCGCGGCGCGGTGTCATCGCCGCGACGACCAGTCCGATCGAGGCCAGGACCAGGGCCAGCACGGCCGCGCCGCCCAGCGCGCGGAGGTAGTCGGGCCACTGGTCCTCGAACGGCAGGTCCGCCAGCAGCGCGCCCAGGAAGAGCAGCGTGATCGGCAGCCCGACCAGGAGGAACAGCGCCGTCGTCATCCCGGCGAACTTGGCCTGGACGTACTGGCTGCGGCTCAGCGGCCGCGAGAAGTAGAGCGGCGCCACCTTGAACCGCAGGTCGCGCGACATCGCCGCCGGCGCCTGCGAGCCGAGGAAGATCGTGATCACGACCTGGAACGAGAAGGCGTACGAGAGGTAGCTGAGCGGCAGCGTGGGCAGCTTGAAGTAGCTGGTCACGATGCCGATCGCCACCGCCGGCAGCACCATCAGCGCCAGCAGCACGAACGGCATGATCTTCGACTTCGCCGAGCGGCCCAGGCCGAAGGCGCCGCGCAGGGTGTCGACGTAGAGCGAGCGGCTGATGAAGCCGGCCCCCAGCCGCGGCCCGTCGTAGTGGCGGTAGCCGATGTCGTGGATCTGGCCGGTGGGCCCGGGGGTCGGCACTGCGGCCGGGGTCGTCTGCTCAGACATGGGCCGCCTCCCCCGTCGTCGAGTCGGTGAACAGCTCGGTCATCCGGTGCCGCTGCCGCTCCATCCGGACCAACCCCAGGCCGAGCTCGGCGACGACGTCGCGCACCGCGTCGTAGGAGGCGGGGTCGGCCACGTCGACGTGCAGCAGTCCGCCGGTGCGCTGCACGCCGACGCCGCGGTCCTGCAGCCGGGCCAGCAACCCGGCCGGGTCGCCGTCGACCTCGACGCTGACGACCGGCGTCGCCGCGGTGACGGAGGCGGTGGTCGAGTGCCGCAGCAACCGGCCGCCGTCGATCACCACGATGCCGTCGGAGACCCGCTCGAGCTCGCCGAGCAGGTGGGAGGTCACGACCACGGAGATCCCGAACTCGGTGCCGATCCGTCGGATCAGGCCCAGCATGTCGTCGCGGCCGGCGGGGTCGAGCCCGTTGGTCGGCTCGTCGAGCAGCACCAGGCCGGGGTCGTGCACCAGCGCCTGGGCGAGCTTGACCCGCTGCTTCATGCCGGTGGAGTAGCCGCCCATCGGCCGGTAGCGCTCCTCGTAGAGCCCGACGTGGCGCAGCGTGTCGGCCGTCCGCTCCCGCGCGGCCGTCGTCGGCAGCCCGGACATCCGCGCCATGTGGACGCAGAACTCGGTGGCCGTCACGTCAGGCGGCAGGCAGTCGTGCTCGGGCATGTAGCCGACCCGCTCCCGGATCGCCGGCCCTTGGGTGCGGACGTCGAGGTCCAGCACGTGGGCGGTGCCCTCGGTCGCGGGCAGCAGGCCCAGCAGGATCTTGAGCAGCGTCGACTTGCCGGCGCCGTTGGCACCGACCAGGCCGGTGACGCCGGCCTCGACGTCGACGCTGAGTCCCTCGAGCGCCGTCACGCGGCCGTAGCGCTTGGTCAGTCCCTCGGTGCGGATCACGACGTCACCGTACGGCGGTGCGTCACCGCTCGGACAGCCTCGACGCGCGGGTCCGGGGAAGTCTCAGGGGCGTCCCCGACCCGGCGGGCGCTCACTCGTCCACCCACTCGAGCAGGTCGCCGGGCTGGCAGTCGAGGACCCGGCACATCGCCTCCAGGGTGCTGAACCGGACCGCCTTGGCCCGGCCGTTCTTGAGCACCGCCACGTTGGCGGGGGTGAGGCCGACCCGGTCGGCGAAGTCTCCGACGCTCAGCTTGCGCCGGGCCAGCTCGACGTCGAGGCGTACGACGATGGGCATGGTCAGATCACCGCGTCCATGTCGGTCCGGAGCACCGTGGCCTGTCGCAGCAGCGCCCGCATCACCAGCATCAGCAACCCGAGCACGGCACCCGCCAGCAGCAGGATCGCCATCACGAGCGGCAGCCCGGGGTCGTCGCTGGTGAGGGCGATGAACCCGCCCAGACCGGCCCACACCACCCACGCGACCGCCATGGCGCCGAGGATCAGGTCGACCCAGCGGAACGACGCGTCGCTGAAGATCCGGTCCTGCTGCACCATGCCCAGCAGCTGGAACGTCGCCACCACGACCACCTGGACGCAGACCAGCTCGAGCTCGAGGACCACCAGCAGCGGGTAGTGCCAGAACGGGTCGTCGCTCTGCGCCGCGTTGTAGGCGAGCGTGCCCGGCACGCTCATCACCTGCAGCAGCACGATCGCGGCGAACGCCAGCACCAGCAGTCCCCGGAGCGTGAACACCACCTTGTGAGTCGTCAGCATGCGACGACTATCGGGGGTTATCTATCGATTGTCAATCGATTCCTGTCGCGTGTCGACGGTCTGGGCGTATCGGCAGCTGATCGTCCGGAACCCGTCGTACGGTCCGGGCATGGACCTCGCACCGAAGCTCGACCTGCTCGTGATCGACTGCCCGGACGCCTTGGCCCTCGGCCGGTTCTACGCCGAGATCCTCGGGTGGGGGATGGAGGAGGGCGCGGACCGACGCTGGGCGACGCTGGTCCCACCCGGCGGCGGCCTCACCCCCGACAACCCCGACGGCCGTACCACGCTCGCCTTCCAGCGGATCGATGACTTCGTCGAGCCGACCTGGCCGGGCGGCGCCCACCCGCAGCAGATGCACCTCGACCTGGCAGCGCCCGACATGGACGCCAGCGAGGCGGCCGTGCTCGGGGCCGGGGGCCGCAAGCACGAACACCAGCCCTCGACCAACGACGGCTTCCGGGTCTTCCTCGACCCCGCCGGGCACCCGTTCTGCCTGATCCGCGGCTGAGCGTCCCCCTATCCTGCGGGGATGAGCCTGCCGTCCACGGTCGCGGGGGTCGTCGCGCGCCTGCAGGAGATCGACGCCTCGCTGCCCGCCGGCGACGGGGTCGCGGTCTTCAACCGGATGTACCTCACCGTCACCGAGCGGATCGGGCTGATCCTCGCGGAGGACACCGACTCGCCCCTGTTCCGCGACGCCGCGACGATGTCCGACCTCGACGTGCGGTTCGCGAACCTGTGGCTCGCGGCGTACGACGCGGACCGGGCCGGCCGCGAGGTGCCGCCCGCCTGGCGACCGCTGTTCGAGGCCAGGGCCGGCGGCCGGCTGCCGGTGCAGTACGCCATCGCGGGCATGAACAGCCACATCGAGCACGACCTGCCGCTCGCCGTCGTCGGGACCTGCCGTGCCCGCGACCTCGAGCCCGACGACCTCCACCTCGACTACGAGACGGTCAACGACGTGCTCGCCCAGGTCGAGGCGGGGATCCGCCGCTCGTTCCTCGACGAGGTGGGGCGGGCGGTGGACGACCGGTTCGGCCCCGCCGTCCACCTGGTCAGCGCCTGGAAGATCGACAAGGCGCGCGACCTGTCGTGGGTCACCGCGCAGACCCTCTGGGCGCTCCGCGGGGCGAGCCTGCTGCACGGCCGGTTCGCCGACGGCCTCGCCCACACCGTCGGCATGGCGTCGCGGGCGCTGCTGGTGCCGACGCTCTGACCGGCAGCATCAGCGGGCTCAGCCGACCCGGAAGGTCACCCAGGTCGAGCGCAGGCCGAGCACCGAGCGCATCGTGTCGCCGGAGACGGTGACGGTGTTGCGCGAGCCCACCAGCCGCAGCGAGGCGACCCGGCCTCCCCAGTCACCGTTGCCGTCCCGCCGGACGACGGTGATGCGGCGCAGGTTGCCCAGCGAGGACCACTTCGACTCGAACGTCGAGTCCCACACCGTGATCGACCAGTCGTGCACGGGGTTGCCCGCCCAGTCGTCGTACGGGTCCTGCTTCGCCTGCTGGTAGGCCACCGAGCCCTGCACGCTCCAGCCGCCGTTGCTGGAGCTGAACTGCGTGAACGCGGCGGCGCCGTCGGCGTCGAGCACCGTACGGCGGGTGGCGCGGATCGCGGCGTCGGAGGCGGGGTGCTCGGCGCCGACACCGCCGTAGACCTGGCTCGCGGTGGTGTCGTAGACGTCGAAGGCGGACGAGCGCGGGTGCGCCCGTTCGTACGCGGCGTAGGTGCGGGCCGCGACCGACTGCGCGCGGACGGCGGCCGGCGACCACAGCGCCGGCATCTCGAGCGGGACGACGCCACGGAGGTAGGACTCCAGCCGCACCGTGTTGACCGTGACCCGGCCACCGGAGAGCGGGACGGCCGTGAGCCGGCCGCGGTAGGACCGGAAGCCGCTCGGGGTGACCAGCTGGACCGGCTCGCCGGCCGCCGCGAACGAGCCGTTGCCCGCGAGCGTGCGCCACGTCCGCCACCGGGCACCGTCGAGCCACTGCACGCGATGGCCGCCGTCGGCGGGGACGACCCGCCAGCGGGTGGTGTCGCGGTCGGGGAGGGTCGCCTTCTCGTCGGTCGCGAGGTCGGTGACGGTCAGCCCGGAGCGCGGCACCACGACCAGGTCGTCGGTGGTGTCGGCGCTGACGTGGACCCGGATCTGGCCGCCTGCGCGGCCGCGCTCGGTCCCGGGGTAGTAGAACTCGGTGATCTCGCGCCAGCCCAGCCCGTCGCGGGCCGCGCCCTCGGCGCCGTACTGCGACATCCCGCGGCCGTGCCCGTAGCCGTGCCCCTTGATGGTGATCGAGGTCGACTGCGGCACCCGCCACGAGTCGGCCGCGGAGGCGGGGGTGGTGACCAGGCTGCCTGCGAGGAGGACGAGGGACGCGGTGAGGAGCGTGCCGAGGCGGCGCATGGGGGGACTCCGGTACGTGTGACGGGTGGGACTCGTGGGACATGGCACCACGGCCCCGTGCCACCCGCCAGCGGTTCTCGTGAACTACAGGTCGGTAGTTCTAGTCGACCTCGGTGACCCGGAACAACGACGAGCGCAGGCCGAAGCTCGACACGAACCGCGCCACGTCCACCGGGTAGGTGTCGGGCGCGTCCCCGCCCTCCGTGGTCAGCTCCAGCCGCGCCACCCGGCCCGTGGCGTCGCGCTCGGCGACCTGGATCCGGGTGAGGTCCTGGAGGTCGTAGAGCCGCTCGAGCTGCGCGGCGGTGACCTCCACCGTCCAGCCGTAGTAGTCCGGCGAGGTGCCCTCGTACGGGTCGGGCATCTCCGGCAGGTAGGGCTTGCCGCCGCCGACGGTGTGGCCGCCGTTGCTCGCGGAGTACTCGGCGAAGACGGGCCGGCGGCGGTAGGTGAGCACCTGCTCGTCCGTCCTCCGGACGGCGGTGTCGCTCGACCCCTCCTCGACGGCGGCCCCGCCGTAGACCTGACAGGTTGCCGTGTCGCAGATGTCGTAGGCCACGTCGAGCGGGTGGTCGCGGCGCCACGCGGCGTACGTCCGCGCCGCGACGGCCTGTGCGCGCAGCGCGTGCTGCGGCCAGCCCGCCTGCATCTCCGCGGGAACCACCCCGCGGAGGTACTGCTCCAGCGGGAGCACGTTGACGCTCACCCGCTCCCGGTGGTCGTCCAGGGAGCTCCGGAGGGCACCGCGGTAGGGGACCCGGCCGTCGGGGGTGATCAGCCGCAACGGCCCCGATCCCGCCGTGAGCTCGACGTCGCCGCGGACCCTCTTCCACGTGCGCCACCGGCCGTCGTGGAAGGACACGATGCTGCGGGCACCCGTGTCCCGGGTGATCCGCCACCTGGTGGCGCGCGGCACGCTCGTCCGCCACGTACGGCCCGACCGGACGCTGCGGACCGTCAGCCCGCGGGTGTCCGCGACGACGAGGTCCCGGTCGTCGTCACCGCTGACCAGCACCTCGATCGAGCCCCCGAGCTGCTTCCAGCGTGTCCGCGGGTAGTAGGTGCGGAGGATCTCGCGGTAGGTCGCTCCCTGCCTCGCCGCGCTGTAGGCGCCGTACTGCGACATGCCGCGTCCGTGGCCGCTGCCGTCACCCTCCAGGGTGATGACCGCGGTGTCGGGCACGTCGTGGGCCGGGTCGGCCGCGGCGGGCGCGGACGTGAGGGCCACGAGGACGACGGCAGTGGTGACGGCAGGCGCGAGCGCGCGGATCCCCCGAGACATGCGCGCCATCCTGACAGAGCCGGCCAAGTGGATAGTCCGCCGCCCGATGCGCCACCCCGGGCCGCGCCGAGGCGCATCCGGCGGCGGACTATCCCACCAGGAGGGTCGGGTCAGACGCGGTGGAGCCGCCGCGCGGCCTCGGCGATCGAGCCGGTCATCGACGGGTAGACGGTGAACGCATGGGCCATCTGGTCGGCCGTCAGCGTCCCGGCGACGGCGAGCGAGACGGGGTGGATCAGCTCGCTGGCACGCGGGCCGACGACCACTCCCCCGACGACGATGCCGGTGCCGGGGCGGCAGAAGAGCTTCACGAACCCGTCCTTGACGCCCTGCATCTTGGCCCGCGCGTTGCCGCTGAGCGGCAGCATCACCGCGTCGGCGTCGATGTCACCGGCGTCGACCGCCTCCTGCGTGCACCCGACCGTGGCGATCTCCGGAGAGGTGAAGACGTTGGACGAGACCTGGCTCAGGTCGAGCGGGGTCACCGCGTCGCCGAGGGCGTGCCACATCGCGATCCGGCCCTGCATCGCGGCCACCGAGGCGAGCATCAGCACGCCGGTGCAGTCGCCGGCGGCGTACACCCCCCGCACGGAGGTGCGGGACACCTTGTCGACGGTGACGAAGCCGCCGTCGTCGGTCGCGACGCCTGCCTCCTCGAGCCCGAGGTCACCGGAGTTGGGCACCGAGCCGAGCGCCAGGATGCAGTGGGAGCCCTCGACGGTGCGGCCGTCGGTGAGGGCGACCGTGACGGTGTCGCCGTCGCGGGTGACCGAGGCCATCCGCGACTTCGAGAGCACGTTCATCCCGCGGCGGGTCAGCACCTCCTCGAGCACCTTCGCCGCATCGGCGTCCTCGCCGGGCAGCACCCGGTCGCGCGAGGAGACGAGCGTGACCTCGATCCCGAGCGAGAGGTACGCCGAGGCGAACTCGGCGCCGGTGACCCCCGAGCCCACGACGACCAGGTGGTCGGGCATCTCGGTCAGCCCGTAGACCTGCTCCCAGGTCAGGACCCGCTCGCCGTCGGGCTGCGCGCTGTCGAGGATCCGGGGCCTGGCACCGGTCGCGAGCAGCACCGCGTCGGCCTCCAGGGTCTGCGAGCCGCCGTCGGCGAGCGCCACCTCGACCCGGTCGGCCGAGGCCAGCCGGCCACGGCCGCGGACGACGGAGACGCCGTCACGGTCGAGCCGCTGCGCGATGTCCTCGGACTGGTCGTGGGCCAGGGCGAGGACCCGCTCGTTGACCCGGGCGAGGTCCACCTGGACCCCCGTCGCGGCGTCACCCTCGTGGTCGTGGAACGCGATGCCGAGCTCGGGCCCACCGCCCATCTCGGTCATCAGGTCAGCCGTCGCGATCAGGGTCTTGCTCGGGACGCAGTCGGTCAGCACGGCCGACCCGCCCAGGCCGTCGGTGTCGACGACCGTCACCTCGGCGCCGAGCTGGGCGGCGACGTGGGCGGCCTCGTAGCCGCCCGGGCCGCCCCCGACGATGACGACGCGGTCGGCCACGGTCACAGGTTGATCATGTGGCCGGCGATGCCCTCGACCGCTTCCTTGACGGCCTCGGTCAGCGTCGGGTGGGCGAAGACGTTGCGAGCCACCTCGTCGGCGGTGAGGTCCCACTTCTGGGCCAGGGTGAGCACCGGCAGCAGCTCGGTCACGTCGGGGCCGATCAGGTGGGCGCCGAGGATCTCGTTGTGCTCGGCGTCGGCGACGACCTTCACGAAGCCCACCGGGTGGCCGAGTCCCATCGCCTTGCCGTTGGCCGAGAACGGGAAGGAGGCCGTCTTGACGTCGTACCCCTTCTCCTTCGCCTGGGCCTCGCTGTAGCCGAAGGACGCGATCTGCGGCTGGCAGTAGGTCGCCCGCGGGATGAAGTCGAACTCGACGGGCATCGTCTCGGCACCCGCGATGACCTCGGCCACCACGATCCCCATCGCCTCGGCGGTGTGGGCCAGCATCAGCTTGCCGGTGACGTCGCCGATCGCGTAGACGTTGGCGACGTTGGTGCGGCCGAAGTCGTCGATGGCGATCGCGCCGCGCTCGGTGGTCTCGACACCGGCCGCCTCGAGGCCGTAGCCCTCGAGCCGCGGCGCGAAGCCGAAGGCCGCCAGCATCTTGTCGGCCTCGATGACCTGCGACTCACCGCCGTCGGCGGGGGCGACGGTGACGCGCACGCCGGAGCCGGTGTCCTCGACGTTCTCGACCTTGGTCGAGAGCATGACCTTCACGCCGAGCTTCTTGTAGTGCTTGAGCAGCTCCTTGGACACGTCGGCGTCCTCGGTCGGCACCATCCGGTCGAGGAACTCCACGATCGTGACGTCGACGCCGAAGTTCTTCATCACGTACGCGAACTCGACGCCGATCGCGCCGGAGCCGCCGATGATGATCGAGCCCGGGAGCTCACCGTCGAGGATCTGCTCCTCGTAGGTGACGACGTGGTCGCTGACCTCCATGCCGGGCAGCATCCGGACCCGGGCGCCGGTGGCGAGGATCAGGTTGTCGAAGGTGTACGACGTGCCGTCGACGTCGATCTCCGAGGCGGACGTCAGCGTGCCCCAGCCGTCGATCTCGGTGATCTTGTTCTTCTTCATCAGGTAGTGGACACCCTTGACGATGCCCTCGCTGACCTTGCGACTGCGGGCGTGGGTCGGGCCGTACGCCATGGTCGCCTCGCCCTCGATGCCGAACTTGTCGCGCTCGTGGGCCAGCGTGTAGGCGAGCTCGGCGTTCTTGAGGAGCGCCTTGGAGGGGATGCAGCCGACGTTGAGGCACACCCCGCCCCAGTACTTCTCCTCCACGACGGCGACGGACTTGCCGAGCTGGGCGGCGCGGATCGCGGCGACGTAGCCACCGGGGCCGGCGCCGAGGACCAGGACATCGAAGTGGTTGTCACTCACGCGGTCAGCCTATGGGGTGGGGTCGCCGGGGGCTAATGCGGTCACGGGGCGGTTAACCTTGCTGCCCGTGACCCTGTACGCCGCCTACGGGACCAACCTCGATCCCGCACGCATGGGCGAGCGCTGTCCGCACTCCCCGCTGCGCACCACCGGCTGGCTCACCGGCTGGCGGCTGACCTTCGGCGGCGAGGAGCACGGCTGGGACGGGGCGCTGTCGACGATCGTCGAGGACCCGATCGAGCAGGTCTTCGTCGCGGTCTACGACATCACCCGGGAGGACGAGGCGTCGCTCGACGGCTGGGAGGGCGCCGACCTCGGGCTCTACCGCAAGACCAAGGTCCGGGTCGCCACGCTGACCGGCGAGCTGGTGGTGTGGACGTACGTGCTGGACGCCTACGAGGGCGGGCTCCCGTCGGCGTCGTACCTCGGGATCCTCGCCAACGCCGCCGAGGCGGCCGACGCCCCCGACGACTACGTCGCCGCACTGCGGCAGCGGCCGTGCCGGTCGACGGGACTGTAGGCGGGGGTGTGTGGCTGTCTCCGATTCATCACGCTCAGTTGGTGAGTCCGCGGTTCGCACGGCGTACCCACCGTGTGAAGTGCTGACCCACCGACTGAACATGGTGAATCGGTCGGAGCAGCGCCCCCCACCGGTCAGCAGCAGCGGCCCTCGACGCGGGTCTCCCGGTGGTCGGCGCGGTGCCGCTCGAAGGCCCGTCGCGACATCGGCTCGACCCCGTCCCGGGCACAGCGCTCGAGGTAGTCGTCCCAGCGGGACTCGCCGGTGAACTCCTTGAGGTACCAGACGACCCCGCGCCGGGCCCGGTCCAGCGACGCCACGACACTCATCGTCGACCACCGCCGACCAGGTCGCCACGGTCCCCGCGTCGCTCGGCCTCCCAGCGCCGCACGGCCTCCTTCTCCTCCGCGGTCGCGAAGAAGTCGGACGGCGCCACCAGCGCGGACTCGACCTTCGGCACCTCGGTGGTCGGCAGGCCTCCGGCGCGGAGCGCCTTGACCCAGATCAGGGCCGCATTGATCACGACCACCACGACCAGGCCCGCGAAGAGGATCTGCAGCGTCCCGTTGACGATCGAGTTCTGGATGATCTGGTCCATCTGGGCCGTGTCCGTCGCCGGGGCCAGCACCTCACCGGCGTCGCGCGCCTGCCGGTAGGTGTCGGCCTGGGTGAAGTACCCGATCTTGGGGTCGTCGCTGAAGATCTTCTGCCAGCTGGCCGTCATCGTGACGATCAGGTCCCAGGCGAGGCCGATGCCGGGCACCCAGGCGTACCTCGCCTTGCCGTGCTTGATCAGCAGCGACACAGCGAGCGTGAGCGCGATCGCGGCGAGCAGCTGGTTGGAGATGCCGAACAGCGGGAACAGCTGGTTGATGCCGCCGAGCGGATCGGTCACGCCGACGTAGAGGTAGTAGCCCCAGACGCCGGTCACGATCGCCGACGCCGACCAGGTGGCGGGCTTCCACGAGACCTCGCCGTACTTCTTCCAGACGTTGCCGACCGTGTCCTGCAGCATGAACCGGCCGACCCGGGTGCCGGCGTCGACGGCGGTCAGGATGAACAGCGCCTCGAACATGATCGCGAAGTGGTACCAGAAGGCCGACAGGCCACCGCCGAACGCCTCGGTGAAGATCAGCGAGATGCCGAACGCCAGCGTCGGCGCGCCGCCCGTACGGGAGATCAGCGTGTCCTCGCCGATCGAGGCGGCCGCGGCCTGGAGCTCGCCGGGACTGATCGTGAACCCGAGCGTGGCGACGAACTCCGAGGCCGCCCCCGGGGTACCGCCCGTGGCGCCCGCGGGGCTGTTCATCGCGAAGTAGAGGCCCTGGTCGATCACGCAGGCGGCGATCAGGGCGCTGATGCCGACGAACGACTCCATCAGCATGGCGCCGTAGCCGATCATCCGGACCTGGCTCTCCTTCTGCACCATCTTGGGGGTGGTGCCCGAGGCGATCAGGGCGTGGAAGCCGGACAGCGCTCCGCACGCGATCGTGATGAACACGAACGGGAACAGCTTGCCCGCGAAGACCGGCCCGGTGCCCGGCAGCGCGAACTCCGAGATCGCGGGCGCCTGCAGCGTCGGGGCCGCGATGACCATGCCGACCGCGAGCAGCAGGATGACGCCGACCTTCATGAAGGTCGACAGGTAGTCGCGCGGGGTCAGCAGCACCCACACGGGCAGCACCGAGGCGATGAAGGCGTAGATGATGATCGCGATCGCCAGCGTCTCCGGGCTCAGCGTGAACGTGTCGGCCAGGCTGGAGCCGTCGACCCAGCCGCCGCCCACGATGGCGAGCAGCAGCAGGGCCACGCCGATCGCGGTCACCTCCATGATCCGCCCGGGCCGCAGGTAGCGCAGGTAGAACCCCATGAACAGCGCGATCGGGATCGTCATGGCGATCGAGAAGACGCCCCACGGCGACTCGGCCAGCGCGTTGACGACGACCAGCGCGAGCACGGCGAGCAGCAGCATCATGATCAGGAAGACCGCGATCAGCGCGGCGATGCCGCCGACGACACCGATCTCCTCGCGAACCATCTGGCCCAGCGACTTGCCGTCGCGGCGCATCGAGAAGAAGAGGATGACCATGTCCTGGACCCCGCCGGCGAGGATGACGCCGACGATGATCCAGATCGTGCCGGGCAGGTAGCCCATCTGCGCGGCGAGCACCGGGCCCACGAGCGGTCCGGCGCCGGCGATGGCCGCGAAGTGGTGCCCGAACAGCACCCGCCGGTCGGTCGGCTCGAAGTCGGCGCCGTTCTCGAGCCGCTCCGCCGGGGTGGCCCGGGTGTCGTCCACCTCCAGCACCCGGCGGGCGATCCAGCGGGCGTAGAACCGGTAGGCGATGGCGTACGACGACAGCGCCGCGAACAGGATCCACAGGGCCGAGACCTCCTCCCCACGGACCAGGGCGAGCATCGTCCACGACGCGGCGCCCACGACGGCGATCAGGATCCAGACCAAGCGCGACATGAGGGGTGTCCCTTCCGAGTGACCGTCACCACACTGCACCACCAGCCACAACCGCCGCAACGAGGCGGCCGTGGTGGGACGGGTGGGACGCCGTGAGGACGGCGTGACGCCGGAGGTGGGGCCGGGTCGATTTGGCCCGGCGGAGTTGGGTGGAGGCATGACATCGGACATCGGAACCCGCACCCTCGGCGACACCTCGCCGCTCACCGTCTCCACGCTCGGCCTCGGCTGCATGGGGATGTCGGAGTTCTACGGCACGCCCGACGAGCAGGACGGCATCGACACCATCCACCGCGCCCTCGACCTGGGCGTCACCTTCCTCGACACCGCCGACATGTACGGACCGTTCACCAACGAGCAGCTCGTCGGCAAGGCGATCGCGGGCCGGCGCGACCAGGTGCAGCTGGCCACGAAGTTCGGCAACGAGCGCAGGCCGGACGGCTCGTGGGTCGGGATCAACGGCCGACCGGACTACGTGCGCAGCGCCTGCGATGCCTCGCTGCAGCGGCTCGGGGTCGACCACATCGACCTCTACTACCAGCACCGGGTCGACCGGTCGGTGCCGATCGAGGAGACCGTCGGCGCGATGGCCGACCTGGTCGCAGCGGGCAAGGTCCGCCACCTCGGGCTCTCGGAGGCCGGCGCCGACACGATCCGCCGTGCCCACGCCACCCACCCGGTCACGGCCCTGCAGTCGGAGTACTCCCTGTTCACCCGCGACCTCGAGGACGAGGTGCTCCCCACGATCCGGGAGCTCGGCATCGGCCTGGTGCCGTACTCGCCGCTGGGACGGGGCCTGCTGACCGGCGCGGTCACCCGCGAGACCCTGGCCGCGGGCGACGCCCGTGCGGCCGGCCGGTTCCCCCGGTTCGAGGGAGACGCCCTCGACGCCAACCTCGCCCTGGTCGAGCAGGTGACGAGGGTCGCCGCCCGCAAGGAGGTCACGCCGGGCCAGCTGGCCCTCGCCTGGGTCCTCGCCCAGGGTGACGACGTCGCGCCGATCCCCGGCACCAAGCGGGTGCGGTACCTCGAGGAGAACGTCGGCGCCGCGCGCGTCGCGCTCTCCGGGGACGACCTGGCAGCGCTCGACGCGGCCGTGCCGCGGTCGGCGGTCGTCGGCGACCGCTACGCCGACATGTCGTCGGTCAACGCCTGACGGCTGCCGCCGGGCGGCACCCGCGGATTAGGGTGCCCCCGTGACCGACCACCAGCAGCGCGCCCGCGAGGCCGCCGACGTCCTCGCCGACCTCACCGGGGTCGCCCAGCACGACATCGCCCTGGTCCTGGGCTCGGGCTGGCTGCCCGCCGTGGACGCCCTCGGGGAGGCGACGGCCGAGATCGCCACCACCGACCTGCCGGGCTTCGGCGCGGCCGCGGTCGCCGGCCACAGCGGCAGGATCCGCAGCATCCGGGCCGGCGACAAGCGGCTGCTGGTGTTCCTCAGCCGCACCCACTTCTACGAGGGCAAGGGGGTCGCGGCCGTCGTCCACCCGGTCCGTACGGCGGCCGCCGCCGGCTGCCGGAGCATCGTGCTCACCAACGGCTGCGGCGGCCTCCGCGAGACGTGGTCGCCCGGCACCCCGGTGCTGATCGCGGACCACATCAACCTGACCGCCCACTCCCCCATCGAGGACGCGAACTTCGTGGACCTGACCGACCTCTACAGCTCCCGTCTGCGCGGGCTGTGCCGCGAGGTCGACCCGAGCCTCGACGAGGCGGTCTACGTGCAGTTCCCGGGTCCCCACTACGAGACGCCGGCCGAGATCGGCATGGTCCGGGCGATGGGCGGCGAGCTGGTCGGCATGAGCACCACGCTCGAGGCGATCGCGGCCCGGGAGGCGGGGCTGGAGGTGCTCGGCATCAGCCTGGTGACCAACCTCGCGGCCGGCATCTCGGGCGAGCCGCTCGACCACGCCGAGGTGCTCGAGGCCGGACGGAGCGCCGCAGCGCGGATGGGTGGCCTGCTCTCCGAGATCGTCGGGAGGATGTGATGCGGGTCCTCGTCACCGGTGCGGCCGGCAGCATCGGCCGGGTCGTCACCGTCGGGCTCGCCGACCGCGGGCACCAGGTCGTGGCGCTCGACCTGGTCCCCGCCCCCGAGGGCCACGAGGGTGCCTGGCACAGCGTCGACTGCGCCGACCCGGACGCCGTGGCCGCGGTCTTCGCCGCCGAGTCGCCCGACGCCGTGGTCCACCTCGCCGGGGTCCCCGGCGAGGAGGACCTGCCGACCGAGATCACCTCCCACGTCGTGACGACGGCGGCGCTGCTGGAGGCGATGGTCGCCCACGACGTGCCCCGCATCGTCTACGCCTCCTCCAACCACGCGGTCGGCCGCACCCCACGTGCCGACCTGCCCGACGGCCTGCTCACCACCGGGGCCCGGCCGCGACCCGACACGTTCTACGGCACGGCCAAGGTCGCGGCAGAGGCGCTGCTCTCGCTGTACGTCGACCGGTTCGGCATCGACGCCGTCGCCTGCCGGATCGGGTCGTTCCTCGAGCAGCCCGAGGTACGCCGCAACCTCGCGACCTGGCTCTCCCAGGACGACTGCGTGCGGATGGTCGAGGCCGCGCTCACCGCACCCGCTCCCGGATTCCACGTGCTCTACGGCATCAGCGCCAACACCCGGGCGTGGTGGGACCTCGAGCCGGGCCGGGCGATCGGCTACGAGCCGCAGGACGACGCGGAGGCCTGGGCCGACCGGCTGCCCGACCGACCCGAGGACGACGCGGAGAACAGCGTCGTCGGCGGCCCGTTCCCCGGCGAGTCCTTCTACCGGCCCGCTCTCTGAGCGGACAGCGATGAGTCTTCGGCGCAGGAGCGGTCTGCACCGCAGACCACCACGGGAGGGGAGCCCCAGATGACCGAGATCACGACCCGCAGCCTGGAGACGGACGGGGCGACCATCGTGTGGGACGTCCGGCGCCCGGACACGATCAGTCAGCTGCCGCCGCTGCTGATGATCGGGCAGCCGATGACCGCCGAGGGGTTCGGCACCCTGGCGTCGTACTTCCCCGAACGGTTCGTGGTGACCTACGACCAGCGGGGCCTCGGCCGCAGCACCCGCACCGACGGGCACCAGCGGCAGGTGCCCGCGGTGTCGGCGTCCGACCTGGACGCCCTCGAGAACGCGCTCGGCATCGGACCGGTGGACGTGTTCGCCAGCAGCGGTGGGGCGGTCAACGCCCTGGCGTGGGTCGCAGCCCAGCCCGAGGCCGTGGCGACGCTGGTGGCCCACGAGCCCCCCATCCTCACCGTGCTGCCCGACGCGGAGCGGGCCTTCGCCGCCGAGCGGGCCGTGCAGGAGCGCTACCACGCGGCCGGCTGGGGTGCCGGCATGGCGGCGTTCATCGGCCTCACCACGTGGCAGGGCGAGTTCACCGACGACTACCTCGCCACCCCGCCGCCGGACCCGGCCGGCTTCGGGCTGCCGACCGAGGACGACGGCAGCCGCGACGACCCGCTGCTCTCCGGGGTCGCCAACGACGTCACCGCCCACGTCGTGGACGCCGCGGCCATCCGTGCCGCCCACACCCGGGTGGTGATAGCCGCCGGCGTCGAGTCGCGCAACGGCCTGACCTGGCGCACCTCGCAGGCGGTGGCCGACCTGGTCGGAGTGCCGCTCACCGAGTTCCCCAGCCACCACGGCGGCTTCCTCGGCGGCGAGTTCGGCCAGGCGGGGCAGCCGGAGGCGTTCGCGGCGCGGCTGAGAGAGGTGCTCGACGGCGGTCGGTGACGCAGGTAGAACAGTCGCCATGGCGACCACCGTCCAGCGAGGCGCACCCGTCCACACCAGCGGCGAGCTCCCGACGGTCGGCACCCACGCGCCGGACTACGTCCTGACCGGCGGCGACCTGCGCGACTTCGACCGCTCGGCAACGGCGGGCCAGCGAGTCGTGCTCAACATCTTCCCGAGCATCGACACCCCGACCTGCGCGCGGAGCGTGCGCCGGTTCAACGAGCTGGCCGGCGGCCTCGACGACACCGCGGTGGTGTGCGTCTCGGAGGACCTGCCCTTCGCGCAGCGACGGTTCTGCGGCGCCGAGGGGCTGGAGGCCGTACGCGTCGGGTCGGCGTTCCGCGGCGACTTCGGCGAGCGCTACGGCGTCCGGCTGCTCGACGGCGCCTTCGCCGGCCTGCTCGCGCGGGCCGTGGTGGTGCTCGACGCCGACGGCACCGTCCTCCACACCGAGCTGGTGCCCGACATCGGCCAGGAACCCGACTACGACGCGGCCCTGGCCGCACTGGAGGGAGCACGATGAGCGAGTCGTCGACCGACGAGGGCGAGGGCGGGCAGCCGTCCGACGACGAGGTCTCCGAGATCGAGGAGGAGCGCGCCCGGCGACTGGACCCCGACAACCGCCCCGACAACGCCGAGGTCGACAACACCGACGCCGAGCTGCCCACGGTCGAGGAGTTCGCCCGGCGCGAGGCTGAGGAGAAGGACGGCTCCGAGCAGGGGACCTCCGACCCCAGCGAGAAGTTCCGGCAGATGGAGATCCCCGAGGAGGAGCAGGCCGAGATCGCGGAGGAGCGCGAGCGGCGGCTCGACCCCGACAACCGCCCCGACAACGCCGAGGTCGACAACACCGGCGACGCGATGCCCGACATCGCCAGGGACGAGAACCAGCCGGACGGCTAGCGGACGCCGAGCTGCTCGCGGAGCCCGGCCAGGCAGCCCGCCATCATCTGCGCGTGGTTCCACACCATCAGCGGCCGCAGCGGACGGGCGAAGCGGCGCAGCAGCCCCCGGTTGAGCAGCACCTCCTGGGTGTAGTCGAGCCGGGTCACCCCGCCGCCGTCCTCGAGCCGCCACGCCACCGAGCCGACCAGGTCGCCCGCGATCCGGCACTCCAGCATCCCCGGCTCGTCGCGGACCAGGGTCAGCACCAGGTCGAGGGTGTACGGCAGTCGCGACCGGCACAGCACCCGGGCGTTCCGCTCGTCGATCTTGGCCACGGCGACGACCTGCGGCCACCACTCCGGGTAGCGCTCGAGGTCGGACAGCACCGGCTGGACCGCCTCGACCGGCGCGGCCAGCTCCCACTGGGTGTGGAAGGAGAACCCGTGGGTCACGGGCGCTCCCGCAGGTCCAGCCGGGCGCGCATCGACTCCCACGCCCGACCGGCCTGACGGCGTACGTCGGGGTCCGGGTCGTCCTGCGCCGCCACGACCAGCGCGACGTGCTCGGTGTCGCCCACGACCGCCAGCGCCCGCAGCGCCGACGACCGGACCCGGGGCAGCTCGTGGTCGACCAGCGCGGCCGCGCCGTCTCCGGCTCCGGCGACCTCGTGGCGGGCGACCACCTTGAGGCACATCTCGGCCGGCCGCCACTCCTCGTCGTCGAGCCCGGCGACCACCGCGTGGGTGGCGGTGTCGTCCCACACGTGGAGCAGCCCCCTGGCACCCCAGGTGCGGACCCAGTAGTCCTTCCAGACGGCGCGGTCGCGCACCGGCTCACCCTCGGACCAGTCGTGTCCGGTCAGCCACGGCAGCGCGTCGAGGTGGTCCTCCCGCGACGCCCCCAGCAGCAACGAGACGCACACCTCGGCGAACCGGTCGCGGCCCAGCCGCTGCGCCAGCTCCTCGATCAGCTCCCCGACCGGACGATCCCCCATGTGCCCATGATCGCGCGCCGACGGTTATGTTGCGTGGATGTCCACCACCGCGTCGGCCGACGTCCGCGACCTCCTCGACCGCGCACGCGCCTGGATCGCCGACGATCCCGACGCGGAGACCCGTGCCGAGCTGGAGCGGGTCGTCGCCGACGTCGAGGCCGGCGGCGACACCGACGACCTGGCCGACCGCTTCTCCGGGCCGCTGGAGTTCGGCACCGCCGGGCTCCGGGGCGCCCTCGCCGCGGGGCCGAACCGGATGAACCGCGTCGTCGTCGTCCGCGCCGCGGCAGGTCTGGCGGCGTACCTCCGCGAGCAGGGGGCGCGGCCGGGGAGCTCGGTGATCATCGGCTACGACGCCCGCTACAACTCCGACGTGTTCGCCCGCGACACCGCCGAGGTGATGAGCGGCGCCGGGTTCTCGCCGCTGCTGCTCCCGCGGCCGCTGCCGACGCCCGTGCTCGCGTTCGCGATCCGCGAGCTCGGCTGCGTCGCCGGCGTGATGGTGACCGCCAGCCACAACCCGCCGCAGGACAACGGCTACAAGGTCTACCTCGGCGACGGCAGCCAGATCGTGCCGCCGGCCGACAGCGGCATCGCCGCGCAGATCGCCGCCGTGGGCGCGGTCGCCGACGTACCGCGCGGCCGCAGCGGCACCGTGCTCGGCGACGACATCGTCGACCGCTACCTCGACACCGCGGCCGAGCTCGCCGCCGACGGTCCCCGGGACCTGCGCACGGTCTACACGCCCCTCCACGGCGTCGGCGGCACCTCGGTGCTGCAGGTCCTCGAGACCGCCGGCTTCGACGCACCCCAGGTCGTCGAGCAGCAGGAGGAGCCCGACCCCGACTTCCCGACCGTCGCGTTCCCCAACCCCGAGGAGCCGGGCGCGATGGACCTCGCGATGGCGCTCGCCGAGCGCACCGGCGCCGACCTGGTCGTCGCCAACGACCCCGACGCCGACCGCTGCGCCGCCGCCGTCCCGGGGCCCCACGGCTGGCGGATGCTGCGCGGCGACGAGGTCGGCGCGCTGCTCGCCCACCACCTGCTCGCAGGAGGCAAGCAGGGCACGTACGCCACCTCGATCGTCTCGTCGTCCCTGCTCGGCAAGATGGCGGCCGCGCACGGCCAGCCGTACGCCGAGACGCTGACGGGCTTCAAGTGGATCAGCCGGGTCGACGGGCTCGCCTTCGGCTACGAGGAGGCGCTCGGCTACTGCGTCGACCCGGAGCGCGTGCGGGACAAGGACGGCGTGACCGCGCTGCTGCTGCTCTGCGAGCTGGCCGCCGCGGCCAAGGCCGAGGGCCGCGGGCTGGTGGACCTGCTCGACGACATCGCTCGCGAGCACGGCCTGCACGCGACCGACCAGCTCTCGGTGCGGGTCAGCGACCTGTCGGAGATCTCGCGCGCGATGGAGACGTTGCGCCGTACCCCCCCGCAGTCGCTCGGCGGCCTCGCGGTCGAGGGCGTCGACGACCTGGCGGCCGGGAGCGCCGCCCTGCCGCCGACCGAGGGACTGCGCTACCGGCTGGCCGATGGTGCGCGGGTCGTGGTGCGGCCCAGCGGGACCGAGCCCAAGCTCAAGGCCTACCTCGAGGTGGTGGTCCCGGTCGAGAAGGGCGACGACGACGGCGTCGACGCCGCCCGGATCGCCGCCGCCGGACGGCTCGACGCCCTGCGCGACGACATCAAGGCCGCGGCCGGGATCTAGGGCATGTCTCGTCGGCGCCGGCCGCGGGCGAGCTCGGTGCCGAGCGCGTCGAGCCGCTGGTTCCAGAAGCCACGGAACTGCTCGAGCCAGGCGTCGACCTCACGCATCCCGGTGGGGTCGACCGCGTAGAGCCTGCGGGTGCCCTCGGCCCGGACGGTCGCGAAGCCGCTCTCGCGCAGCACACGCAGGTGCTGGGAGACCGCCGGCTGACTGATCCCGAACTCCGCCCGGACCACCTCGACCACGCCCGCCGGAGGTCTGCTCACCGTCGGAGAGCAGCTCGAGGATCCGGCGGCGCACCGGGTCGCCGAGCACGTCGAAGGCGTGCATCTCAGGCCGGCTCCTCCTGCCCGGTGTAGAAGGCGAGCGTCCGGTCGGCCCGGAGCCGGGCGTCGGCGGGGTCAGCGCCGTCGGCGACGTCGGCGTCGTACCACCGGTCGTTGCTGCCGCGCATGAACGCCCGGCCGTCCTCGCCGGTCGACCAGGTCATGAAGGCGTCCGCGTCGTTGTCCTCGCCCGTGGCGAGGTGGAGGGCGAGCCCCAGCATCGACATGTCCCACCCGATGCCGACCGCGCCCGGCCCGTAGCGCTCCCAGCGCTCGTCGGGGCGCGCGATGTGGCGGAGCACGAGCGTGGTCGCGCCATCGGCCTCGGCGAGGTCGACCTCGACCCAGCTGACCAGGTCGCCGTACTCCCAGGTCACGGCCAGCGAGCGCGGCGGGTCGCACCGCTCGACGGTGCCGCCCGCGTTGCCGACCAGCTGGTAGCGCCCACCGACGCGGAGGTCGCCCTCCACGGGCAGGAACCAGCGGGGCAGCCGCTCCGCGTTGGTCAGCGCGTCCCAGACGTCCGTCGCAGGGGCGTCGTAGGTCTGCTCGGCGGTGAGCGCGCGGGCGGGCAGGCCGCGGTGGTCGAGGCTGCTCAGCTCCCGGCGTACGGCACCGATCTGGTCGAGGGCGTGAATGAGGTCCATGGCCGAACTCTAAAAGTCTGTACTTATATAAGTCAAGACTGAATGATGCGGGCAACCGGATTGTCCCCGGACCCTCGCGCGGACCTATGCTGGCGGGGTGACGACCACCTCTCTCCGCGTCGACGGGCTCGCCCCCGGGGACGTCACGGAGATCACCCGCTCCGACTCCTCGCTGCGGCGCTTCCTCCACGGGCTGCCCGGCGTCGACCAGGTCGGCGCCGAGGCCCGGGCCGCCGGGCTCGGGACCCGGTCGATCAAGACCACGGCCAAGGAGTACGCCCTCGACCTGGCCATCCGGATGGTCGACCTGACCACGCTGGAGGGCCAGGACACCCCCGGCAAGGTGCGCGCCCTCTCGGCCAAGGCGGTGCGGCCCGACCCGGCCGACCCGACGTGCCCCTCCACGGCCGCCGTGTGCGTCTACCCGGACATGGTCACCACGGCCAAGCAGGTCGTCGGCGACCGGGTCAACGTCGCCGCGGTCGCCACGGCGTTCCCGAGCGGCCGCGCAGCGATGGACATCAAGCTCGCCGACACCCAGGACGCCGTCGAGGCCGGCGCCGACGAGATCGACATGGTGATCGACCGGGGCGCCTTCCTGGCCGGGCACTACCTGCAGGTCTTCGAGGAGATCGCGCAGGTCCGCGAGGCCTGCGCCCGCCCTGACGGGACCGAGGCGCACCTCAAGGTGATCTTCGAGACCGGTGAGCTGCAGACCTACGACAACGTCCGCCGCGCCTCGTGGCTCGGCATGATGGCGGGCGGTCACTTCATCAAGACCTCCACCGGCAAGGTGCAGCCCGCCGCGACGCTGCCGGTCACGCTCGTGATGCTCGAGGCGGTCCGCGACTGGCGCGAGGCCACCGGCCAGATGGTGGGCGTCAAGCCCGCCGGCGGCATCCGTACCGCCAAGGACGCGATCAAGTACCTCGTGATGGTCAACGAGGTGGCCGGGCCCGACTGGCTCGACCCCGACTGGTTCCGCTTCGGGGCGTCCACGCTGCTCAACGACCTGCTGATGCAGCGCACCAAGATGCGCACCGGTCGCTACTCCGGCCCCGACTACTTCACCCTGGACTGACGTGCAGTGACTGTGCAGATGATCCATCCCACGCCTGGGGCCCCCTTCGCGCCCGGCACGAAGTGAGGACACGAATGGGATTCGAATACGCCCCGGCTCCTGAGTCGCGCAGCATCGTCGACATCAAGCCGTCCTACGGCCTGTTCATCGACGGCGAGTTCGTCGACGGGCACGGCAAGAGCTTCAAGACGATCAGCCCGGCCACCGAGGAGGTGCTGGCCGAGGTCGCCGAGGCCGACCAGGCCGACGTCGACGCCGCGGTGAAGGCCGCCCGCCGGGCGTACTCCCGCACGTGGGGCCGGATGTCCGGCCGCGAGCGGGCCAAGTACCTCTACCGGATCGCCCGGATCATCCAGGAGCGCGGCCGCGAGCTGGCCGTGCTGGAGTCGATCGACAACGGCAAGCCCATCAAGGAGTCGCGCGACGTCGACGTCCCGCAGGTCGCTGCCAACTTCTTCTACTACGCGGGCTGGGCGGACAAGCTCGAGCACTCCGGCTTCGGGAGCACGCCGCTCGGCGTCGCCGGCCAGGTCATCCCGTGGAACTTCCCGCTGCTGATGCTGTCGTGGAAGATCGCCCCCGCGCTCGCGTGCGGGAACACCGTCGTGCTGAAGCCCGCCGAGACCACGCCGCTGACCGCGCTGCTCTTCGCCGAGATCTGCCAGCAGGCCGACCTGCCGCCCGGCGTCGTCAACATCCTGACGGGTGCGGGCGACACGGGCGCCGCGATCGTCAACCACCCGGACGTCGACAAGGTCGCCTTCACCGGCTCCACCGCAGTCGGACGCGCGATCGCGAAGTCGGTCGCCGGGTCGCACAAGAAGGTCACCCTCGAGCTCGGCGGCAAGGCCGCCAACGTCGTGTTCGACGACGCGCCGATCGACCAGGCCGTCGAAGGCATCGTCAACGGCATCTTCTTCAACCAGGGCCACGTGTGCTGCGCGGGCTCCCGGCTGCTGGTGCAGGAGTCGGTGGCCGATGAGGTGCTCGACCGGCTCAAGCGGCGGATGTCGACGCTGCGGGTCGGCGACCCGCTCGACAAGAACACCGACATCGGCGCCATCAACTCCGCGGAGCAGCTCGCCCGGATCCGCGAGCTCTCCGCCATCGGGGATGCCGAGGGTGCCGAGCGGTGGTCGCCCGAGTGCGAGCTGCCGAGCAACGGCTACTGGTTCCCGCCGACCCTGTTCACCGGGGTCTCCCAGGCGCACCGGATCGCCCGCGAGGAGATCTTCGGCCCGGTGCTCTCCGTGCTGACCTTCCGGACGCCGAGCGAGGCGGTCGAGAAGGCGAACAACACGCCGTACGGCCTCTCGGCGGGCGTGTGGACCGAGAAGGGCTCGCTGATCCTCAAGATGGCCAACCAGCTGCGTGCCGGCGTGGTCTGGGCCAACACGTTCAACAAGTTCGACCCCACGTCACCGTTCGGCGGCTACCAGGAGTCCGGCTACGGCCGCGAGGGCGGCCGTCACGGGCTGGCGTCGTACCTGAAGGGTGGCGACAACTGATGGTCTCGACGCGGATCGACGTCAGGAAGACGTACAAGCTCTACATCGGCGGGGCCTTCCCGCGCTCGGAGTCCGGCCACTCCTACGTGGTCGAGGACAGCAAGGGGAAGTTCGTGGCCAACGCCGCCCTCGCCTCGCGCAAGGACGCCCGGGACGCCGTGGTCGCGGCCCGTGGCGCCTTCAAGGGCTGGTCCGGGAAGACCGCCTACAACCGGGCCCAGATCCTCTACCGCGTCGCCGAGATCATGGAGGACCGGCGCCCGCAGTTCGTCGACGCGGTCCGCCAGTCCGAGGGGCTGACGGCCGCCCGGGCCAACGCGACCGTCGACGAGGCCATCGACCGGCTCGTCTGGTACGCCGGGTGGGCCGACAAGCTGACCCAGGTGGTCGGCAACGCCAACCCGGTCGCCGGGCCGTTCTTCAACCTGTCGACCCCGGAGCCCACCGGCGTGGTCGCGGTGGTCGCGCCGGAGGACTCCTCGCTGCTCGGGCTGGTGAGCGTGGTCGCCCCGGTCGTCGTCTCGGGCAACACGGCGGTCGTGATGTCGTCGTACTCCCGGCCGCTGCCTGCGGTGACGTTCGCCGAGGTGCTCGCCACCAGCGACGTGCCGGGCGGGGTGGTCAACATCCTCACCGGTGACCCCGCCACGACCGCGCCGTGGCTGGCGGCCCACATGGACGTCAACGCGATCGACCTGACCGGCCTCGCCGGCCACGCCGACGGGGCCAAGCTCACCGTCTCGCTCGAGGAGGCCGCGGCCGAGAACCTCAAGCGGGTCCGCCGCGCTCCCGCGACCGTTCCCGACTGGACCGCCGACCCCGGCCTGGAGCCGATGACGGCGTTCCTCGAGACCAAGACCGTCTGGCACCCCATCGGCGTCTGACCGTGGCTGCCCGCGTCGTCGTCCTGGCCGGCCCCTCCGGGGCGGGGAAGTCCCGGCTCGCCGAACGGCTCGGGCTGCCCGTGCTGCGGCTCGACGACTTCTACAAGTCGGCGTCCGACGCCGGGCTGCCGGTGATCACCGACGGCGCGAACGCCGGCCTCACCGACTGGGACCACCCGGACTCGTGGCTGTTCGACGACGCGCTCGACGCCATCCGCACGCTCTGCGACGATGGCCGGGCACACGTGCCGGTCTACGACATCGCCCGCTCCAGCCGGTGCGGCGAGCAGCTGCTCGACCTCAGTGGTCACCGCGTGTTCGTCGCCGAGGGGATCTTCGCCCAGGAGGTCGTCCCGGCGTGCCAGCGCGAGGGCCTGCTGGAGGCGGCCTACTGCGTCACCCAGCACCCGCTCGTGACCTTCTGGCGGCGGCTCACGCGCGACCTGCGCGAGCACCGCAAGCCTCCGCTGGTGCTGGTCCGCCGCGGCTGGTCCCTGATGCGTGCACAGCGCGAGGTGGTGCGGCACGCGGTCGACCTCGGGTGTCGTCCGGTCAGCGCCGACCAGGCGTACACCGAGATCCGCGAACGCGAGCCCGCCGCTCGTGGCTGACTTCCCGGCCGGGCTGCGGCAGCCGGACCAGCGCTCCTGCGGAGCCGCCTGCCTGGTCGCCGCCCAGGGATTGCACGACGCGGCCTATCGGGCGAAGGTGACCGACCCGGGGGTGTTCCGTGCCGAGGTGCTGGCGATGCACTCCCGCGTCACGTCCTCGGTCGACGTCGCGGGCCGGATCCAGCCACCGTGGCCGCGCACGTTCGGCACCCCGCCGTGGGCCGTCGCACGGCAGCTCGAGGGGACGTCGGGCGTCCCACACGCCACGAAGCTCGTCCGCGGGCGAGACCTCGACGCGGCGTACGATGCGCTCGTGGGGCTGTCCCGGCCCGCCGCTCTCTACGTCGGCAACGGGTGGCTGCCACGTCACGTGGTGCTGGTGCTGAAGGGGGAGACCGACGTGATGAGCGTCTACGAGCCGGCACGGGGCAGGGTCCAAGACGTCTCTCGAGACACCTTCACCGCTCGCCGCACCGATCTGGGCGGCTGGGACGAGCCGTGGTACGCAGTCCTACCCGACGGCTGAGCACCCCCGCTGATCCGGGTGGAGGCGACGCGGGCCCGAGGCTCGCGTCCGCCTGCGTGGTCCTGCTCGGGGCATGCTTGATCGTGGTCACGGCCCTCCAGCAGCCGTACAACCAGAACGAGTGGGCGCAGATGGAGCCGTACGGGGATCCCGACCTCTGGACCGCGCTCACCGGGACGCGCCAACCGCCTCTCGACCCCTTCCTCGGTGTCGTGGTGCAACGCCTGTTCGGGGAGGGTCATCTCCGGCAGCGGCTGGTCCCGGTGGCGAGCGGGGTGGGGTCGCTGTGCGTCATGGCTGCCCTGCTGCACCGGCTCCGGCTCGGCTGGGTGTCGCCGTTGGCGCTGCTCGCCATGGCCACGGCCCCCCTGTTCCTGCGCTACTCGGCCTACACGCGTCCCTACGCGCTGCCGGTGCTGCTGATGCTCGTGTGCGCCCTCGCCGGCAGCATCTGGTTGGACTCCGGGCGCCGACGCTGGTTGGGGCTGGCCATCGTCGGCGCGCTGCTGCTGCCCCTGTCGCGGGTCCCCGAGCCGAGTGTGTTCCTGACGTGCGCGGCCGCGGCCGTGGGCGTCGCCGGCGTCCGACGCCGGATCCCGGGGGCCCGCGCCTGGCCGCTCGCGGTCGGGCTCGTGCTCGGGCTGGTGACCGTCGGCGTCGCGATGCTGGTGCGGCTGATGATGCTCAGCTCGATCGGCGCAGGCGGGCGGTCCCTCATCGACACCGACCCCGGCCGCGTGCTCGCGCGGGTCGGACCCGGGATGGCCGAGATCTGGGGCTCCGTCCTACCCCTGTACCTCCAGTGGTTCCCGTGGTGGCCGCTCACCCTCCTCATCGTCCTCACCGCGCTGCTGCTGCCCGCGTCGCGACGGCGGCTGGTCGCCACGTGGTACTGGATGCCGCTGGTGGCGGCCCCGCTCGCGTTCCTGGTGGTGTTCCACACCGTCGTCCCGCTGGACGTCCGCGACTACCGGATCCGCTTCGCCTACTTCGCAGTCCCACCCCTCACGATCCTCGTCGGCGTGGTCGGCCACGCCCTCGGCGAAGCCGTGGCGGGCTCACGGGTCCGGGTCGGTGGTGTCGGGCGCTGGCTGGGCGCCGTCCTGGTGACTGCCCTGGTCGTGAGCCAGGTGCCCGCCACGGCGCGGGTCCTCACCGAGGACGACACCGTGGACCTGGCGGCTGCCGGGCAGCTCCTGGCGGACCGGGTGCCGGAGGGCGCCGTCGTGGTGTTCGACGGACCGGGCCTGACCGGCCGCTGGCGCCAACCGTTCTTCGGCCAGCGTCGCTTCCTCGACGCCGACACCACCGTGGTCAACCAGCTCGAGCTGGCGCGGGGTCAGCTCCGGCCCGTGTCCGGCGGGGGTCCGATCTGGCTCCTGCTGCTCGATGCCAGGTGCGTCAGCTCGGTGTCCTGTGACCTGCAGCCCGCAGACTGGGACGGGCAGGTGGACGGCTACCGACCGGTCGCCCGGCTCCCCTACCTGACGCTGTACGAACCCATGGCGGGTCAGCAGGGTCGCCGGGGCCTGCTCAGGACCATGCGGGCCCTCGTGAGGGCGTACGGCGCTCCGCGGGCCTTCGCCAACGCCGTCGTCGCGGCGCGGATCCTCGTCCGGCGGGGCAGCCGGGGAGAGGCGGCGGACCTCCTGGAGCGGGTGTGCCGCCAGCACCCCGAGCAGCTGGAGCCGACGTGTCGTCGGCTGGCGAGGGATCGTGCGCTGGGCTGAGGCCGCGTGGTGGCGGCGGACCGTCGGGACGACGGTCAGCGGGCGCCGAGGCGGGCGTACCCGGGCTTGACCACGCCGTCGATGATCCGGAGCCGTTCGTCGAAGGGCAGGAACGCCGACTTCATCGCGTTGATCGTGAACCAGCGCAGGTCCTCGACGCGATACCCGAACGCCTCCACCAGCGCCCACATCTCATCGGTCATCGAGGTCCGGCTCATCAGCCGGTTGTCGGTGTTGACCGTCACCCGGAACCGCAGCTCGGTGAGCAGCCCGATCGGGTGCTCGGCGACCGAGTCGGCCGCGCCGGTCTGGATGTTGGACGCGGGGCACATCTCGAGCGGGATCCGCTGGTCCCGGACGTACGCCGCCAGCCGGCCCAGCTCGACCGTGCCGTCGTCGTGGACCGTGATGTCGTCGATGATCCGGACCCCGTGGCCGAGCCGGTCCGCCCCGCACCACTGGATCGCCTCCCAGATGGAGGGCAGCCCGAACGCCTCGCCGGCGTGGATCGTGAAGTGGGAGTTCTCGCGCTGGAGGTACTCGAACGCGTCGAGGTGCCGGGTCGGCGGGAAGCCCGCCTCCGCCCCGGCGATGTCGAACCCCGCCACGCCGCGGTCGCGCCACGCGACGGCCAGCTCGGCGACCTCGCGGCTGCGCGCCTGGTGGCGCATCGCGGTGAGCAGCTGGCGTACGACGATCCGGCCCCCGGACTCCGCGACCCCGGCGTCGAACCCCGCCTGCACGGCGGCGACGACCTGGTCCAGGGAGAGCCCGGTCTCGACGTGCTGCTCGGGCGCGTAGCGAACCTCGGCGTAGACCACGCCGTCGTCGGCGAGGTCGAGCACGCACTCGCGGGCCACCCGCTCCAGCGCCGCCTCGGTCTGCATCACCGCGACGGTGTGGTCGAAGGTCTCGAGGTAGCGCACCAGCGACCCCGAGTCGGCGGCCTCGGCGAACCAGCGTCCGAGGGACTCGGCGTCGCCGTCACGGCCGGTCGGCAGCTCGTGGCCGCAGTCGGCGGCCAGGTCGAGGATGGTCTGCGGCCGCAGGCCGCCGTCGAGGTGGTCGTGGAGCAGCACCTTCGGCGCCTGCCGCACCACGTCCCGAGTCAGCGTCGTCACCCCCCTATCCTTCCACTCATGCGCACCTTCACCACCCTCGACGACGTCGCCGGCGCGGCCGGCCAGGAGGTCGGCACGAGCGAGTGGCTGACCGTCGACCAGCAGCAGGTCGACCTGTTCGCCGACGCGACCGACGACCACCAGTGGATCCACGTCGACGCGGAGCGGGCGGCAGAGGGGCCGTTCGGCGGCACCATCGCCCACGGCTTCCTCACCCTCAGCCTGCTGCCGCACTTCGCCTCGGAGGTGTTCCGCCTCGAGACGCCGGGCGCCCGGCTCAACTACGGACTGGAGAAGGTGCGGTTCCCCGCACCGGTCCCGGTCGGGAGCCGTCTCCGCTCACACGTGAGCTTCGGCGAGGTCACCGACCTCCCCTCCGGCAAGCAGCTGATCGTGCACCACACGGTCGAGATCGAGGGCCCCGACGGTCAGTCGCACGAGAAGCCGGCCTGCGTCGCCGCCCACGTCGTGCTGCTCCTCCCCTGACCGTTGCGTCGCCAGTAGTGCAGGTCGAGTCGCCAGTGGCGCAGGTCGAGTTGCCACGCGGGCGCGTGGAGTTGCCACTTGGGCGCGCATGGCTGGCAACTCGACGGACCTGAGTGGCAACTCGGCGTCAGACGACGGGCATCGACCAGCAGCGCTGCTCGCCGTACGGGGTGAAGCCGAGTCGCTTGAGGATCGGTGCCGAGGTGTCGTCGACCGCCTTGACCAGCGCGAAGTCGGCGGTGGTCGACCGCGCATCGACGAGCCGGCGGGCGACGAGGGCCCGGTAGGCACCCCTCCCCCGGAGGCCCGGGAGCACCGACCCGTCCCAGAACCGCAGCGCATCGCCGTCGACCGTCCCGCCGCCGGACCCGACCGCCTCGCCGTCGACGTACGCGACGTAGCACCGCACCAGCCGCTGGGGCTCCGGCAGGGTGACCGACCGCAACAGGTCGTCGAGGTGGGCGTCCGAGAGCGGCGACATGTCGAACACCTCCGCCTGGATCCGGGCGGCGAGCTCGAGCCCGGCCCGGTCGGTGACGCTGACGACGCGTACGTCGTCCGGCACCGGCAGCTCGGTGTCGACCGGCAGCGCGAGGACCTCGAGCCGCTCGACCATCCGCAGCCCGAGCGCGTGCAGCTGCTCCTCGGTGTCACCGGGGTGGGTCCGCTCGTCGACCCACCACCGCAGGCTCGGGCGCCCCGCCTCACGCACGTGCGCGAGCACCTCCTCCAGCACCTCGGCCACCGGCCGCCCGGTCGCGGACCACTGCACGCTGGTGTAGTCGGGGTAGTGGGTGAGCCGGTAGTCGTCGGTCGTCACCTCGGTGGCGTCGACCGGCACGTAGATCCAGCGGGCCGCCGCCGCCCTGACCCGTTCCGCGTCGAGCTCGGGCATCGTCAGTGCGCGACCCGGTCGATCACCAGCGGTCGCGGCTCGAAGCCGGTGCCGTCGGCAGCGACGTCGTACCCCCCGTCGAGGGACTCCAGGGCCCGCTCGAAGCGCGCCTCGTCGTCGGTGTGGAGCGTGAGCAGCGGCTGGCCCTCCGTGACCCGGTCGCCGGGCCGGGCGTGCCAGACGACACCGGCACCGGCCTGCACCGGGTCCTCCTTGCGGGCACGCCCGGCGCCGAGCCGCCAGGCCGCCAGGCCGACGGCCATCGCGTCGAGCCGGGTCAGGACGCCGGAGGTGGGGGCGGGCACCTGGTGGGTGTGCCGCGCCTGCGGGAGGTCGGCGTCCGGGTCGCCGCCCTGGGCCGACACCATCTGCCGCCAGGCATCCATCGCGGAGCCGTCGGCCAGCCGGTCGGCCGGGTCGACGTCGTCGCGGCCGGCACCCGCGAGCATCTCCCGGGCCAGGGCCAGGGTCAGCTCGACGACGTCGGCAGGGCCGCCGCCGGCGAGCACCTCGACGGACTCGGCCACCTCGACGCCGTTGCCGGCGGTGAGGCCGAGCGGGGTGTCCATGTCCGTGAGCAGCGCGACGGTGTGGACGCCGGCGTCGGTGCCGAGCGCCACCATGGTCTCGGCCAGCTCGCGCGCCCGGTCGACGTCCTTCATGAACGCGCCGCTGCCGACCTTGACGTCGAGCACCAGCGCGCCGGTGCCCTCGGCGATCTTCTTGGACATGATCGAGGAGGCGATCAGCGGGATCGCCTCGACCGTGCCGGTGACGTCGCGCAGCGCGTACAGCTTCTTGTCGGCGGGCGCGAGCCCGTCACCGGCGGCGCAGATCACCGCGCCGACCGACTCCAGCTGGTCGAGCATCTCGTCGTTGGACAGCGCGGCCCGCCAGCCGGGGATCGACTCCAGCTTGTCGAGGGTGCCGCCGGTGTGGCCGAGGCCGCGCCCCGAGAGCTGCGGCACGGCGACCCCGCAGGCCGCGACCAACGGAGCCAGCGGCAGCGTGATCTTGTCACCGACCCCGCCGGTGGAGTGCTTGTCCGCGGTCGGCCGGGACAGCCCGGAGAAGTCCATCCGCTCCCCCGACGCGATCATCGCGGCGGTCCAGCGGGAGATCTCCCGGCGGTCCATGCCGTTGAGCAGGATCGCCATCGCGAGGGCCGACATCTGCTCGTCGGCGACCTCGCCGCGCGTGTACGCGTCGACCACCCAGTCGATCTGGCTGTCGGACAGGTCGTGGCCGTCGCGCTTGGCGAGGATCACCTCGACCGCGTCGTGGGCAGTCATTTTCGGGGTCCCCGTTCGGAGCGGAGCGAAGCGAGCATGCGAATGGGGTGAATCATCGTGCGGTTCCCTCCAGGTCCTCGGGCCCGAACGCGTCGGGCAGCACCTCGGTCATCGGCCGGATCCCGGAGACCGTCCAGAGCAGCAGCTCCGGGCCGCCGTTCTCCCACAGCAGCTGACGGCAGCGGCCGCACGGCATGATCACCTCGCCGTCGCCGTTGACGCACACGAAGTGGGTCAGCCGTCCACCGCCCGTCGCGTGCAGGGACGACACCAGCCCGCACTCGGCACACAGCGTGACGCCGTACGCCGCGTTCTCGACGTTGCAGCCGACGACCAGCCGGCCGTCGTCGACCAGCGCCGCGGCCCCCACCGAGTAGTGGCTGTAGGGGGCGTACGCGCGGCCGGCGACCTCGGTCGCGTGGCCGCGCAGCTCCTCCCAGTCGACCCGTTCCGTCACGACCGGCCGTCAGCTCTTCACGTACGGCTCGCCGTCGGCCGCCGGCGGACGCACCCGCCCGACCAGGCCGGCCACCGCGATGATCGTCGCGAGGTAGGGCAGCGCCGTCAGGAACGACGACGGCACCTTGCCGAGGAACTCCAGCTGGCTCGAGAGCGTCGTCATCAGTCCGAAGAACAGCGCGGCGAGGCTCGCGTAGATCGGGTGCCAGCGGCCCATGATGACGGCCGCCAGCGCGATGAAGCCGTTGCCGGCGGACATGTTGGAGGCGAAGGCGCCGTTGGAGCCGACCGTGAAGTAGGCGCCGCCGAGGCCGGCGAAGGCACCGCCCAGCAGCACCGCCTGCCAGCGCAGCCGGTTGACCTTCAGGCCCACCGTGTCGGCGGCCTTGGGGTGCTCACCGACGGAGCGGACCCGCAGGCCCCAGCGGGTCTGGAAGATCAGGAACGCGACCACGCCGATCGACACGTACATCAGGTAGGCCAGCAGCGTCTGGTCGAACAGCGTCGGCCCGATGACCGGCAGCCCCGACAGCGCGTCGGCGACCGAGGACAGGAACGGGATCCCGGCATCGGGCATGGGGTCCAGCGTCAGCGGGTTGTTGAGCCTGGCCCGGATCTCCGGGTCGGTCGGGATCTGGCTGAGCAGGAAGTCGGTGAGGCCGGTCGCGAGCGCGATCAGCACGACACCCAGCACGACCTGGTTGACGACGTAGCGCATCGCGAAGACCGCCAGCAGCGCACCCATCGCGACGCCGGCGGCGATCCCGCCCACCAGGCCCCACTCGGCGCTGCCGGCGAAGCTGGCGACCACCGAGGCCCAGAACGCCGCCATCAGGAACTGGCCCTCGATGGCGATGTTGATGACGCCGGAGCGCTCGCACAGACAGCCGGCGAGCGCCCCGAAGACGAGCGGTACGGCGTACTTGACCGTGCCGGGCAGCGGGTTGACCATCGCGAAGCTGGTGCCGGACTGGTCGGCGTAGTTCCAGACCAGGAAGCCGAGCAGGAACGCCAGCCCGACCACCGAGGCGGCGAGCACCGTGGGCCAGCCGTTGGGCACGAGGTTGAACACCGACAGCACCAGCGCGACCAGGGTCACGACCAGGCCGGCGATGATCACCACGTCGGCGTTGAGCTGCTTGGGCTCCTCCCCGCGGGCGTTGTCGAGCAGGTAGGTGACCGTCGGGTCGTCGATGTCGAGCCAGAACCACAGCAGCGACACGGCGACCAGTGCGAACAGGCCGACCATCTTCCACTGCCGCTGGACGTCGGCGGCGGAGCGGACCTTGACCTGCTCGTGGCCCTCGGTCTCGATCAAGACACTCATGAGTCTCCTCCCGCACCCGGGGTCCCCGCGGAATCGGGAGCGAAGCGAGCGATTGCGTGGGGTGGTCTGGCGGAACGTCGCGAGCACTCACAGGGGGTGTTCACGAACCCCATCCCTTCGCCATCACGGTCTTGCCGCCGCCCGCCGTCCGCATCCGGAAGATGCCACGCACCAGCGCGGGGGCGGCGACGAAGAGGACGATCAGGGCCTGCAGCACGTCACCGAGCTCCTTGGGAGTGCCGGCCGAGGCCTGCATCGCCGTGCCGCCGACGCTGAGGGCACCGAACAGCAGCCCCGCGAAGACCGTGCCGAGGGGCGAGGCCCGCCCGAGCAGCGCGACCGTGATCGCGTCGAAGCCGATGCTGCCGGCGACCCCGGAGCTCAGCGAGTCGCCCTTGCCGAGCAGGTTCATGGTGGCGGCCAGGCCGGCCAGCATGCCGGCGCCGAGCATGGCCAGGGTGTAGACCCGCGCGACGCTCATGCCGGCGGTGCGGGCGGCGGCCGGGTTGGCGCCCACGGCCCGCAGCTCGAAGCCGAACGTGCTCCGCTCGATCAGCCACCACACGACGATGGCGGCCGCGACCGCGACGAAGACGCCGAGGTGGATGTTGCCGAGCCCGGGGTACATCGCGGAGTCGGCCGGCGGCGGCGACTGCGAGTTGTCGCTGCCGGCGCGCTGGAAGGCGTCCTTGGAGAGCAGGTAGTTGAGCAGGAAGCTGGTCGCGAGGTAGTTGAGCATGATCGTCGTGATCACCTCGTGGGCCCCGGTGCGGGCCTTCAGCACGCCGGCGATGCCACCCCAGATCGCACCACCGATCATGCCCGCGAGGATCGCGGCGACCAGGTGGACGCCGGGCGGCAGGTCCCAGGTGAAGCCGACGTAGCCGGCCGTCAGCGACCCGACGACGAGCTGGCCCTGCGCACCGATGTTGAACAGGCCGGCCCGGAAGGCCAGCGTCACGCCGAGCCCGGCGCAGATCAGCGGCGCGGCCCGGACCAGGGTGGTGCCGATCGCCCCCATGCTGCCCACCGACCCGGTGACCAGCGACGAGTACGACGCCCAGATCGCCTCACCGGCGAAGGAGAAGAAGTCCGCGGGGTAGCTGAACACGTAGCTGAGCGACTGGACGGAGTCCTCGTCGCTCAGCGCGACCAGCACGGCGCCGACGATGAGCGCGAGCACGATCGCCAGCAGCGTCGTGACCACGTCCGGCAGCCAGGCCGCCCCGGGAGGCTCGTTGCGCTCGGGCTCCGGGGCGTCGAGCGGTGGCTTGTCCACCGAGCCCGGCGCGGGCTCGGTCACCCCGCTCGTCGCGGCCGTCCCGTCGGAGCCCTCCTCGCCGCTCATGCGGGGTCCCCGCGGAACCGTGGGGAGGAGGAGCACGACGGGGGAAGCCCGCGGTTCCGGTGGGTGCTCATGCCGAGGCCTCCTCGGGCTCGTGGGCACCGGCCATCATCAGGCCGATGTCCTCGCGGGCGATGTCGGGGCTGACCGTGCCCACGATCCGGCCGTCGTACATGACGGCGATCCGGTCGGCGAGGGCGAAGACCTCGTCGAGCTCGGTCGACACGATGATCACGGCGGTGCCGCGGTCGCGCTCCTCGATGATCCGCTTGTGGATGAACTCGATCGAGCCCACGTCGACGCCACGCGTCGGCTGGGAGGCGATGAGCACCTTGAGCGAACGGGAGAACTCCCGCGCCACGACGACCTTCTGCTGGTTGCCGCCCGAGAGCGAGCTGACCGGGCTCTCGCGGGTCTCGGTGCGGATGTCGAACTCCTTGATCCGGGAGTCGGCGTTGGCGGCGATCGCCTCGCGGTTGAGCGCGAGCCCTCGGGAGAACTCGTCGTGCCGGTAGAGGTCGAGGACGAGGTTCTCACGGACGCTGAACGCGCCGACGTACCCGTCGTGGGAGCGGTCCTCGGGGATGTAGCCGATGCCGTCCTCGAGGCTCTGCCGCGGCCCGTGCTTGCTGATGTTGTCGCCGTCGAGCCAGATCTCGCCCGCCGAGGGCCTGATCAGCCCGAGCAGCGCCTTGATCAGCTCGGTCTGCCCGTTGCCCTGGACACCGGCGACGGCCAGCACCTCGCCGGCCCGTGCCTCGAAGCTGACGTCACGTACGACGGGCACGCCGCGGGAGTCGACCACGCTGACCCCGCGCGCCTCGAGCACCGGCTTGCCGACGTCGGCGGGCGGCTTGTCGACGCGCAGCTTCACCGAGCGGCCGACCATCATCTCGGCGAGCTCGGCCTCGGACGCGGTCGGCGGGGCGGTGCCGACGACCTTGCCGCGCCGGATCACGCTGATCCGGTCGCCGATCGCCTTGACCTCGCGCAGCTTGTGGGTGATGAAGATGATCGAGGTGCCGCGCTCCTTGAGGGCGCGCATGATCTCCATCAGCTCGTCGATCTCCTGCGGGGTGAGCACCGCGGTGGGCTCGTCGAGGATCAGCACCTGCGCCTCGTTGGCGAGCGCCTTGATGATCTCGACCCGCTGCTGGACGCCGACCGGGATGTCCTCGATCATCGCGTCCGGGTCGACCGCCAGCTTGTAGCGGTCGGAGAGCTCGCGCACACGCTGCGAGGCGGCGTGCCGGTTGAGGACGCCACCGGCCCGGGTCTGCTCGCGGCCCAGCATCACGTTCTCGGCGACGGAGAAGACGGGGATCAGCATGAAGTGCTGGTGCACCATGCCGATGCCGGACGCCATGGCGTCACCGGGCGAGGCGAAGGTGACCGGCTTGCCGTCGAGCAGGATCTCGCCCTCGGTGGGGTCGAGCAGCCCGTAGAGCATGTTCATCAGCGTCGACTTGCCGGCGCCGTTCTCCCCGAGGAGGCAGTGGATCTCACCGGGCTCGACGGTGAGATCGATCTTGTCGTTGGCGGTGAACGACCCGAACCGCTTGGTGAGCCCCTTGATCTCGAGCTTCATCCCACTCCCTCCCGCGCCCGGGGGCGCGACGAAAATCGCCTCTCACTATCCCAGACGCGGCGCGGGCCGGGGCGGGAGACTCCCCGCCCCGGCCCGAGGCCGTGGTACGTCGCTGGTTCAGCCGACCTTGATGTCCCCGTCGATGATCATCTGACGGAGCTCCTCGACCTTGTCGGCGGTCTCGGAGTCGACGTCGTCACCGAAGTCGGCGAGGCCGACGCCGTCGTTCTCGAGGGTGCCGCGGTAGACCTCGTTGGTGAACTCGTCGTTGACCGAGTCCTCGATGGCCTGCTCCACGGCGACGTCCATGCCCTTGACGACCGAGGTCAGCAGGATGTCGCAGTACTCGGCGGCCGACTCGCAGCCGTCGGTGTCGACCCAGATGCCCCAGGCGTCGTTGTCCTGGGCGGCCTTGAGGCCACCGAGGCCGGCGGGACCGGCGACCGGGAAGATCACGTCGGCGCCCTGCTGGATCATCTGCTCGGCGACCTGCTGGCCCTTGGCCTGGTCCTCGAAGTCCTCGGTGAACGAGCCGTCCTTGCCGTCCCAGCCGATGACCTCGACGTTCTCGCCGTTCTCCTCGTTGTAGTACTCGACACCCTGCAGGAAGCCGGTCATGAAGATCGTGACCGTCGGGATGTTGAGGCCACCGAAGGTGCCGACCTTGCCGGACTCGGAGGTCGCGGCAGCGGTGTAGCCGGCGAGGAACGACGGCTGGCCGGTGTCGAAGGTCAGGCCCTTGGCGTTGTCGGGCGGGTTGGGCTCGAAGGTCTTCGGGTCGGTGAACTCGAAGTCGACGATCGCGTAGTCGATGTCGGGGTTCGCCTCCGCGGCCTCGCGGGTCGCGTCACCGAGCAGGAAGCCCACGGTGGTGATCTGGTTGCAGCCCTCGTCGGCGAGGCTCTGCAGGTTGTCGGCGTACTCGGCGTCGCTCGCGGACTCGATGGTCGCGGTCTGCACGCCCAGGTCGTCCTCGGCGGCCGTCAGGCCGGCCAGGGAGGTCTGGTTGAACGACTTGTCGTCGAACCCGCCAGAGTCCGACACCATGCAGGCCTTGAAGTCGATCTCCTCGGTCCTGCGGGGCGTTCTCGGACCGCTCACCGCACGCGGCCAGCGACAGCGCCAGCACGGCGACCGCCGTCATCCCTACGGTTTTCTTCACAGTGCACTCCTGCAGTGTTGCCTCGTCGTCGCCCACGGACGGGCGCACGTTCGGCGTCACCCTAGTCTCGGACGTTCCCGCGGCGAGGGATCACGGCCGGAAGATATGAGGTTGTTACCTCGGCCGACGCAGGACGTCCGGGGCTGTGATGCCGCTCAGGCCGACATGGCCGTGACGGCCACCTCGGCGAGCACCCGCGCGGCGACCGCGGTGGCGGCCTCGTCGACCACGATGTTGCCCTGGTGGAGGTCGTAGCGGGGTCCGCCGGGGGTCCGGGTGCCGAGCCGGCCCATCGCGCCCGGGACCCGCTCGAGGTACCAGCCGAAGTCCTCGCCGCCGAGGCTCTGCGTGGTCGCGACCTGGCCGGCCGTCGCCGACCACCCGGCGCACGGCCGAGGCGAGCAGCTCGGAGGAGCGGTGCTCGTTGACGACCGGCGGGACGCCGCGGCGGTAGTCGACCTCGGCGGTGACGCCGTAGGGAGCGACGATCTCGTCGATCAGCACCCGGACCAGGCCCTCGGCCTCGGCCCAGGCGAGCGGGTCGAGCATCCGGATGGTGCCGGCGGCGTGGCCGCTCTCGGGGATGACGTTGTGGGCGGCCCCGGCGCGGACCATGCCCCAGACCACGCTCACCCCGGCGCGGGGGTCGAGCCGGCGCGAGACCACCGACGGCAGCTCGGTGACGAGCTTGCCGAGGGCGTACGTCAGGTCCTCGGTGAGGTGGGGGCGCGAGGTGTGGCCGCCGCGACCGGAGAGCCGGACCGACAGCGCGTCCGCGGCACCGGTCAGCGCGCCCGTGCGTACGCCGACCTGGCCGACGTCGAGCGTGGGGTCGCAGTGGAGCATGAAGATCCGGTCGAGGTCGGTGAGCGCGCCCTGGTCCATCAGGAACAGCGCACCGCCCGGCATGACCTCCTCGGCGGGCTGGAACAGCAGCCGCGCCCGGCCCGGGAGCTGGCCGCGGGCGTGGAGCTCGGCGAGCGCCAGACCGGCGCCCACCAGGCCGGCGGTGTGGACGTCGTGGCCGCACGCGTGGGCCACGCCCGGGTTGGTGCTGGCCCACGGCGTGCCCGAGGTGTCCTCCACCGGCAGCGCGTCGAGGTCGGCGCGGAGCCCGATCAGCGGGCCGGAGTCGCCGATGTCGGCGAGCAGCCCGGTGCCCGGGATCCGGGTGACGGAGATGCCGGCCTCGCCGAGCCGCTCGGCGACCTGCTCGGTCGTGCGGTGCTCGTTCCAGGAGAGCTCGGGGTGGGCGTGGAGGTCGCGACGCAGCTCGAGCAGGTCGTCGGTGTGCTTGTCGACGACGTCGTCGATGGTCGTGGAGGTCTCGCTGGTGGGGGTCGGCATCGCCCCTAGAGGTTAGTTCACCGGCGAGGACCAGCCGCAATCCGTGTCAGCGGGTGACGTCACCGGCGTCGTAGGCCTCCAGCACGAGGTCGGCGGCCACCGGCGCGGTCAGCTCGCCGTCGAGCACCCGGCGGCGTACGTCGTCCCGGACCGCAGCGACCCCGGGCGAGCGCCGCAGCCGGTCCGCCAGCTCGTCGCGCACCAGCGCCCAGGTGAAGTCGAGCTGCTGCTCGGCCCGCTTGCGGGCCAGCCCGTCGGCGCCGAGGTGGTCGCGGTGGGCCAGCACCTGCTCCCACACCCCGGCGACGCCGTCGCCGGTGAGGCCGGAGCAGGTCACGACCGGAGCCGCCCACTCGCCGCGGCCGCCCACCATCCGCAGCGCGCCGGCGAGGTCCCGGGCCGCCACCCGGGCCTCCCCCTCGTCGCGTCCTGGCGTCCGCCTTGTTGACCGCGATGACGTCGGCGATCTCGAGGATCCCCTTCTTGATGCCCTGCAGCTGGTCGCCGGTGCGGGCGAGGGTGAGGAAGAGGAAGGTGTCGACCATCCCGGCCACGGTGATCTCGGACTGGCCGACGCCGACGGTCTCCACCAGCACCACGTCGTAGCCGGCCGCCTCCAGCACCGCCATCGCCTGGACCGTCGCGCGGGCGACGCCGCCGAGGGTGCCGGCGGCGGGCGAGGGTCGTACGTAGGCCAGCGGGTCGTGCGCCAGCGCCCCCATCCGGGTCTTGTCGCCCAGCACGGAGCCGCCGGTGCGGACGCTGGAGGGGTCGACCGCCAGGACGCCCACCCGGCTGCCCTCGGCGGTGAGCCGGGTGCCGAGGGTCTCGATGAAGGTCGACTTGCCGACGCCGGGCACGCCGGAGATGCCGACGCGGACGGCCCCGCCGGCCTCCAGCCGTCCGAGCAGCTCGCGCGCGGCCACCCGGTGGTCGGCCCGGGTCGACTCGACGAGCGTGATCGCCCGCGAGACGGCGGCCCGCCGCCCCTCCCGGACGCCGTCGGCCAGCTGGTCGACGTCGACCGGCATCGAGCGCACGCCCATCTAGTCGTGGCCGAGCTGGTCGGAGAGCCGGCCGAGCAGGTCGAGCGCGGACTCGGCGATGACCGTGCCGGGCAGGAACACCGCGGCCGCGCCCATCTCGACCAGCCGCGGGACGTCGTCGGGAGGGATCACGCCGCCGACCACGACCATGATGTCGTCGCGGCCCTGGTCGGCCAGCGCCGTCCGCAGCTGCGGGACCAGGGCGAGGTGGCCGGCGGCCAGCGAGGAGACCCCGACGATGTGGACGTCGGCGTCGACCGCCTGCTGCGCGACCTCCTCGGGCGTGGAGAACAGCGGCCCCACGTCGACGTCGAAGCCCATGTCGGCGAAGGCGGTGACGACCACCTTCTGGCCGCGGTCGTGGCCGTCCTGGCCCATCTTGGCGACCAGGATCCGGGGTCGGCGGCCCTCGTGCTCCTCGAACTCCCCGGCCGCCGCCACGACCCGCTCGACCGGGCCGTCGCCGTCGTCGCCGGACTCGTCGCGGTACACGCCGCTGATCGTACGGATCACCGCCTGGTGGCGGCCGTACACCTTCTCCAGGGCGCCGGAGATCTCGCCGACCGTGGCCTTGGCGCGCGCGGCGTCGACCGCGAGCGCGAGCAGGTTGCCCTCCAGCCCCGGACCCGGGTCGCTCTCGCCCGCGCGGGTCAGCGCCTCGAGCGCCCGGTCGACCTCGCGGTCGTCGCGCTCGGCGCGCAGCCGCTCCAGCTTGGCGACCTGCTGGCGGTGGACGTCGTCGTTGTCGACGCGCAGCACGTCGAGCCGGTCCTCCTGCGGCGGCCGGAAGGTGTTGACGCCGATCACCTGCTGGGCGCCGGAGTCGATCCGCGCCTGGGTCCGGGCGGCCGCCTCCTCGATCCGCATCTTGGGGATGCCCTGCTCGATCGCCGCGGCCATGCCGCCGGCCCGCTCGGCCTCCTGGATGTGGCCCCACGCGCGCTCGGCGAGGTCGTGGGTGAGCCGCTCGACGTAGTAGGAGCCGGCCCACGGGTCGATCGTCGACGTGGTGCCCGACTCCTGCTGGAGCAGCAGCTGGGTGTTGCGGGCGATCCGTGCCGAGAAGTCGCTCGGCAGCGCGATCGCCTCGTCCAGGGCGTTGGTGTGCAGGCTCTGGGTGTGCCCCTGGGTGGCGGCCATCGCCTCGATGCAGGTGCGGCCGACGTTGTTGAAGACGTCCTGCGCCGTCAGCGACCAGCCGCTGGTCTGGCAGTGGGTCCGGAGGCTGAGCGACTTGGGGTCCTGCGGGTCGAACTGGCGCACCAGTCGCGCCCACAGCGCGCGGGCCGCCCGCATCTTGGCGACCTCCATGAAGAAGTTCATCCCGATCGCCCAGAAGAAGGAGAGCCGTGGCGCGAACCGGTCGATGTCGAGGCCCGCGTCGAGGCCGGCGCGGAGGTACTCGACCCCGTCGGCGAGGGTGTACGCCAGCTCGAGGTCGGCGGTCGCCCCGGCCTCCTGCATGTGGTAGCCGGAGATCGAGATCGAGTTGAACCGCGGCATCCGCTCGGCGGTGAACGAGAAGATGTCGGAGATGATCCGCATGCTCGGCGCCGGCGGGTAGATGTAGGTGTTGCGGACCATGAACTCCTTGAGGATGTCGTTCTGGATGGTCCCGGTGAGCCTCGCCGGGTCCACGCCCTGCTCCTCGGCGGCGGCGATGTAGAGCGCCATCACCGGCAGCACGGCGCCGTTCATGGTCATCGAGACCGACATCTCCCCCAGCGGGATGCCGTCGAACAGGGTGCGGGCGTCGTAGATCGAGTCGATCGCCACCCCCGCCATCCCGACGTCTCCGCGCACGCGCGGGTGGTCGGAGTCGTAGCCGCGGTGGGTCGCGAGGTCGAACGCGACGCTGAGCCCCTTCTGGCCCGCCGCCAGGTTGCGGCGGTAGAACGCGTTGGACTCCTCGGCGGTGGAGAACCCGGCGTACTGCCGGATGGTCCACGGCTGGGTGGTGTACATCGTCGGGTAGGGACCGCGCAGGAACGGGCTCAGCCCCGGCCAGGTGTCGAGCGCGTCCAGCCCCTCGAGGTGCTCCGGCCCGTAGTACGGCTGGACGTCGATGCCCTCGGGACTGGTCCAGGGCTGCTGTCGGTTTCCCCGCCTAGGCGGGGAGATGGAATCTTCTGGGGGAAATCTTCCCCACGAAGTTCAGGTTTCCCCGCGTAGAGCGGGGAAACCGCCACCCGCGAGCGGCAGCCCCGCGAAGGTCTCCGGGACACTCACGACAGCTCCTCCCTCGTCCGGC
>CAVRSW010000046.1:0-226972 GCA_963723945.1 uncultured Actinomycetota bacterium | reverse complement strand
GTCGCCCGTGCTGGCGGCCGAGTCGGGCAGCGACCACGGGTACGACGTGTCCGACCACTCGGCGATCGACGCCTCCCGCGGGCGGGGAGCAGGGCTGGCCGCACTGTCGAGCGAGGCGCGCCGGCTCGGGATGGGCGTGCTCGTCGACATCGTCCCCAACCACGTCGGCATCGCCCGGCCCTGGGAGAACGCCTGGTGGTGGCACGTGCTGACCCACGGCCAGGAGTCGCCGTACGCCGGCGCGTTCGACATCGACTGGGAGGCCGGCGGAGGCCGGGTGCTGATCCCCGTCGTCGGTGACGACGACCTCGGGGACGACGGTCGGATCGGCCACCTGCGCGTGCTCGCGGGCGAGCTGCACTACCACGACCAGCGCTTCCCGCTGGCGCCCGGAACCACCGACGCCGAGGCTGCCGACGACCCCGACGCCGTGCACGCCCGGCAGCACTACGAGCTGGTCCACTGGCGTCGCGGCGACTCCGAGCTCAACTACCGACGCTTCTTCTCGGTCAACACCCTGGCGGCGATCCGGGTCGAGGAGGCCGAGTGGTTCGAGCGGTCCCACGAGGAGATCGGGCGCTGGTTCGCCGACGAGCTCGTGGACGGGCTGCGCATCGACCACCCCGACGGCCTGCGCGATCCCGCGAAGTACCTCGACGACCTCGCCGAGCTCACCGGCGGGGCGTATGTGCTCGTCGAGAAGATCCTGGAGCCGGGCGAGCAGCTGCCCGACTCCTGGGCGACCGCGGGGACGACCGGGTACGACGCGCTCGCACTCGTCGACCGGGTGCTGACCGATCCCGCCGGCGAGGCACCGCTCGGGGCACTGGAGGACCGGCTGCGCGGCACCACCGTCGACTGGCCGGCGATGATCCACGGCACCAAGCGCCACGTCGCCGAGGTCACGCTGCTCGCCGAGACCAGGCGGATCGCCCGCGAGCTGCGGCCGCTGCTGGAGGAACCGCCGGAGCAGGAGGCCCTGGTCGACGCGGTGGCCGAGCTGCTGGCCTGCTTCCCCGTCTACCGGTCCTACCTGCCCGAGGGTCGCGACCACCTCGACCAGGCGTTCGCGCTCGCCCGGAAACACCGACCGGACCTGGCCGGCGTGTTCGACGCCGTCGCGCCCGTGCTGGGCGACGGGTCGGCCGGCGCCAGCCAGCGGTTCCAGCAGACCAGCGGGATGGTGATGGCGAAGGGGGTCGAGGACTGCGCCTTCTACCGCTGGTCGCGCCTGACCTCCCTCAACGAGGTCGGCGGCGACCCGTCGGTCTTCGCGGTCGACCCCGTCGCCTTCCACGACGCGATGGCCACCCGGCAGGCCGAGCGCCCGCACGCGATGACCGCGGCGTCCACCCACGACACCAAGCGGGCCGAGGACGTCCGGGCGCGCATCGCCGTGCTGGCCGAGGTGCCCGACGTCTGGGAGCGCGCCCTCGACCGGCTGCTCGAGCTCGCACCGCTGCCCGATCCGGGTTTCGGCAACCTGCTGTGGCAGGCCGTCGTCGGCGCCTGGTCCGACGACTCGGCGCTGCGCGACCGGCTCCACGCGTACGCCGAGAAGGCGATGCGCGAAGCCGGCGACCGCACCACCTGGACCGCTCCCGACGAGGCGTACGAGCGGGCCGTCCACGCCGCGATCGACGCCGCCTTCGACGACGAGCGGGTCCGCGGCGTGCTCGACGAGGTGCTGCTGGCCGTCGGGGACGCCGGACGGAGCAACGCGCTGTCGGCCAAGCTGCTCGGCCTCACCATCCCGGGTGTCCCGGACGTCTACCAGGGCTCCGAGCTGCGGGAGGACAGCCTGGTCGATCCCGACAACCGTCGGCCGGTCGACTTCGAGGCCCGCGCCCGTATGGTCGCCGAGGAGCGACCCGGCCACCCCAAGCTGCGGCTGGTCCGCGAGGCGCTCCGGCTCCGACGCGACCGCCCCGAGCTCTTCACGTCGTACGCCCCCGTGCCCGCGTCAGGCGTGGCGGCCGGCCACGTCGTCGCCTTCGACCGCGGCGGCACCGTCACCGTCGTCACCCGGCTCCCGCACGGGCTGGCCGCCCGCGGCGGGTGGGGCGACACCACCCTCGCGCTGCCCGCCGGGCGATGGCGCGACCTGCTCACCGAGAGAGTGGTCGCCAGCGACGGCAGCATCGCGGTCGCGGAGCTCCTCGCCACCGGGCCGGTCGCACTGCTCGAGGCGCTGCCGGAGCAGCCGCGCCGGCGGGGACCGTTCGAGGTCTGGGCACCACACCCCCAGCGGCTGCGGCTGGTCGTCGACGGTGACGGCGGCGGGATCGTCGACATGGTGCGCGGGCCGGGCGACTGGTGGCGCCCCGCCGGCACGCTGCCGCCCCGGGCGCGCGCGGACGACTGCCACTACGGCTACCTCGTGGACGACCACCCGGATCCCGTGCCCGACCCCCGCTCACGCCGTCAGCACTGGACCGTCCACGCGTGGTCGCGCACCTTCGACGTCGACGCCTTCCCGTGGTCCGACGACACCTGGCGCGGCCGGCCGCTCGCCGGCGCGACCATCTACGAGCTGCACCTCGGGACGTTCACCCCCGACGGCACGCTCGACGCCGCGATCGACCGGCTCGACCACCTCGTCGAGATCGGCGTCGGGTTCGTCGAGCTCATGCCCGTCAACGCCTTCAACGGCGAGCACGGCTGGGGCTACGACGGCGTCCTCTGGTCCGCGGTCCACGAGCCGTACGGCGGCCCGGCCGCCTACCAGCGCTTCGTCGACGCCTGCCACGCCCGGGGCCTCGGCGTCATCCAGGACGTCGTGCACAACCACCTCGGACCGTCGGGCAACTACCTGCCGATGTTCGGCCCCTACCTGGTCGCGGGCGACACCCCCTGGGGAGACCAGGTCAACCTCGACCAGGACGGCTCGCACGAGGTGCGGCGGCTCATCCTGGACTCGGTCCGCGGCTGGTTCACCGACTTCCACGTCGACGGGCTCCGGCTCGATGCCGTCCACGCGCTCGTCGACCAGTCCGAGCCGCACCTGCTCGCGGAGATGGCCACCGAGGTCGCCACGACCGCGGCCCACCTCGGCAAGCCGTTGTTCCTGGTGGCGGAGTCCGACCTCAACGACCCCCACGTGATCACCCCCCGCGAGTCCGGCGGCCTCGGCATCGACGCCCAGTGGAGCGACGACTTCCACCATGCCCTCCACGTCGCGCTGACCGGCGAGACCCAGGGCTACTACGCCGACTTCGAGCCGCTCGGCGCGCTGGGCAAGGTCCTCGAGCGGGGGTTCTTCCACGACGGCACCTGGTCGTCGTTCCGCGGACGCGACCACGGTCGGCCGCTCGACCCGCGCACCCCCGGGTGGCGACTGGTGGTGGCCGGCCAGAACCACGACCAGGTCGGCAACCGGGCCCGTGGCGACCGGCTGACCGAGCAGCTCGACGACGACCAGCTGGTGCTGGCGGCGCTGGTCACGCTGACCTCGCCGTACACCCCGATGCTGTTCATGGGCGAGGAGTGGGGCGCGTCGACACCGTTCACCTTCTTCACCGACCACCCCGAGGCGGACCTCGGCCGGGCGGTGTCCGAGGGCCGGGCCCGGGAGTTCGAACGGATGGCCTGGGACACCGCGACCGTCCCCGACCCGCAGGACCGGCAGACCTTCGCGCGCTCGGTCCTCGACTGGTCGGAGCGGGAGTCGCCCCGGGGGCGGACGCTGCTGGCCGCCTACCGCGACCTCGGACGGCTGCGTCGTGAGCTCCCCGCGCTCACCGACCCGGACCTCGCGGCCACCTCGACCGAGGTCGACGAGGAGGCGCGCTGGCTCGTGGTGCGGCGCGGCCGGGGGGCCGACGCAGTGGTGGTCGTCGGCAACTTCTCCGACCACGAGGTCGAGGTGCCGCTGGCGGGTGGACCCACCAGCGGGGTGTCGTACGTCGTCGCGTTCGCCACCCCGGGCGCCGGTGCGGCCGTCGGGTCAGGGGTGTCCGGTCGACTGCAGCTCCCGGCCCACGCCGGGGTCCTGCTCCGGCCCGACCTTGGCTGATCCGCCCTCGCGGAAGCCGTGGCGCTCCCACCAGCGGAGCATCGGCCCGGGCGCCCACCAGTTCCAGTCACCGAGCAGCTTCATCGTCGCGGGGACCAGCAGCGCCCGGACCACCGTCGCGTCCACCGCGATCGCGACCAGCATGCCGACGCCGATCATCTTCATGAACAGCACGTCGCTGAAGGAGAAGGCCCCGATCACCACCATCAGCAGCAGCGCGGCCGAAGTGATGATCCCGCCCGTCTTCTGGACGCCGGTCGCCACGGCGAGGTCGTTGTCGTGGGTGGCGTCCCACTGCTCGCGGATCCGCGAGATCAGGAACACCTCGTAGTCCATCGACAGCCCGAACAGGATCGCCAGCATCAGGATCGGGTTGGTGAGGTCAAGGAAGCCCTGCGAGGTGAAGTCGAGCGGCCCCTCCAGGTTGCCGTCGCTGAAGATCCACGTGACGACGCCGAACGACGCGGTGATCGACAAGACGTTCATCAGCACCGCCTTGAGCGGCAGCACCAGCGAGCCGAAGGCGAGGAACAGCAGCACCACCATCACGACCAGCACGACCAGCGCCATCCAGAGCAGGTGGGCGGCGACCGAGCCCTCGAGGTCGATCGTCTCGGCGGTCGGACCGCCGACCAGCGCCTCGCCGCTCGCCGGCGCGACCGCACGGATCTCGCCGACCAGGTCCTGGGAAGCCTCGGTCTGCGAGCTCCCGTCCCACGAGGCCCGCAGCAGCGTGACGTCACCGTCCTCGGCGACCGGCTGCACCGCCGTCACCCCGTCGACCTCCTCGAGGTCGCGGGTGTGGGCGCGGGCATCGGCCGGGTCGGTGCCGTCGAGCAGCACCGTGGCGCTGGACGCCTCGGAGCCGAACTCGTCGGCGAGCTTCTCCGTGGCGACGTACGACGGGGCGTCGTGGGGCAGGATCCGGTGGTCGACCGAGCCCCACTTGACGCCGAGGAACGGAGAGGCGAGCACCAGCAGCCCGGCGGTCACCGCGACCAGGACGAACACCGGCCGCCGCATCACCCCGGCGGCGATCCGTGCCCACACGCCGTGCTCGTCCTCCGTACGCCGGCGCCGCAGCACCCGGCCCTTGTCGATCCGTCGGCCGAGCAGCCGCAGCGTCGCGGGCAGCACGGTGAGCGCCGCCAGCATCGCCACCAGCACCGCGGCGATCCCGCCGTAGCCCATCGAGCGCAGGAAGGCCTGCGGGAAGACCAGCAGCGAGGACATCGCAGCCGCGACGGTCAGCCCGGAGAACAGCACGGTCCGGCCGGCGGTCTGCATGGTGGTGCGCAACGCGTCCCCGACCGACGCGGGGTCGTCCACCGGACGCCGCGCCAGCTCCTCGCGGAACCGGCTCACGACGAAGAGGGCGTAGTCGATCGCCAGCCCCATCCCGAGCAGCGTGATCACGTTGATGGAGAAGATCGACACGTCGGTGAACAGGGTCAGCAACCGGATCACCGCCATCGCGCCGACCACGGCCAGGGCGCCGACGAGCACCGGCATCGACGCGGCGACCAGGCTGCCGAAGATCAGCACGGCCAGGATCGCGACCACGGGCAGCGAGATCGTCTCGGCGCGGCGCAGGTCCTGCTCGGTGCGCTCGTTGACGTCGGCGAAGACGGCGTAGGTGCCGGCGAGGTCGGTCTCGAGCCCCGCGGCGTGGAGGGTCGGCTCGATCTCGTCGTAGCTGGCGAGGTCGTCGTCCTGGGTCTCCCCCTCGAGCGAGATCAGCACCTGGGTGCTGTGGCCGTTCGAGCTGACCAGGTCCGGGGAGCGGGTGTCGTACCAGGTCACGACCTCGGTCGTGGTCCCGTCGGGGATGCCGGAGAGCGCCTCCTCGACCCGCTGCCGGAACTCACGGTCCTGCACCCGGAGCTCGTCGCTGGAGTAGACGGCGACGACGTCGACCCCGTGGTTGCCGACCGTCTCCTGCTCCCGGCTGAGCGCCTGCGCCGACTCGGACTCCGGGTCGGCGAAGCCACCCTGGGAGAGCGAGCCGAAGACGCCCGCGCCGTACGCTCCTGCCGCGAGGGCCAGGGCGAGGCCGGCGAGCAGCACGGCGAGCGGACGGCGGACCAGCAGCCCGCTCCAGCGATCCAGCATGGGACTCACACCCTTCAGGAAAGTTTACGGTGTAAACCGTAAACGGTGTAAACTGCCCCCGTCAAGAGCAATCCCCCTGAAGCCGGAGGACCCCGGGTGACCCAGACGACCGCGCAGGCCCAGACCCGACGCGAGCGGCAGCGGGAGGCGACGTACGACGAGATCGTCGGGTCCGCCCGCGCGCTGCTCCGCGAGGGCAGCGACCTGTCGCTGCGGGCGGTGGCGGCGCGGATGGGGATGACCGCCCCGGCGCTCTACCGCTACGTCGGGAGCTACCAGGAGCTGGTCGACCTGGTCGCCTTCGAGATCGACAAGGCAGCCACCGACGAGTTCCGGGCGGCGGCCGCCGAGCAGCCCGCGGGCGACCCGCTGGCGCAGCTGGTCAGCGCCGCGGTCGCCTTCCGGCGCTGGGCGCTCCGCGACACCGCGGAGTTCTCGCTGGTCTTCGCCAACCCGGTTGCCGAGTCCCACTGCCACCGCCGCCCCGAGGTGATCACCGCGTGGACCTCCGGGCTCTACTTCCACGAGCTGCTGGTCGAGGTGTGGCACGAGACCCACTTCGACCACCCCGACCTCGCCGACCTCGACCCGGTGGTGGCCGAGGCGTTGCGCGAGCCGCTGTTCCCGGTCGACATGGACGTGATCCCGGAGGGGCACGTCGGGCTGCTGTGGATCTTCATGCGCGCCTGGGCCACGCTCTACGGCACGGTGACGCTCGAGGTCTTCGGCCACATGGACCCGCGCGTCATCGACAGCGGGACGCTGTTCGCCTCGATGCTCGGCGAGTGGCTCCCCCGGCTCGGCGCCGACGACGCCGACGGCCGCTACCAGGCGCTGCTGCTCGCCGAGCTCGCCCGCTGACCCGACACCCTCGTCCGGGTCAGGCGGCGGCGACCCCCGCGGCGCCGCCCTCCAGTGCCCGGTCGACCACCTCCCGCACGTCGGAGACGAGGTGGACGGTCAGCGCCTCGAGCACGTCCGCCGGGACGTCGTCGAGGTCGGGTGCGTTGCGCTGCGGCACGAACACCTCGGTCAGGCCGGCGCGCTGGGCGGCAAGCAGCTTCTGCTTGAGGCCGCCGATGGGCAGCACCCGGCCGGTCAGCGACACCTCGCCGGTCATCCCCACGACGCCGCGGACCGGTCGTCCGGTCGCCAGCGACACGAGGGCGGTGGTCATCGTGACGCCCGCCGACGGGCCGTCCTTGGGCACCGCCCCGGCCGGGACGTGCACGTGCACCGGCCGGTCGAGCGCCGCCGGGTCGACGCCGAGCTCGGCGGCGTGCGACCGCACGTAGCTGAGCGCGATCTGGGCCGACTCCTTCATCACCTCGCCCAGCTGACCCGTGAGCCGCAGGCCAGCCTCGCCCTCGGGGAGCACGGAGGCCTCGACGTACAGGACGTCACCCCCCAGGCCGGTCACCGCCAGCCCGGTCGCCACCCCCGGCAGCTCGGTCCGCTCGTGGGTGTCGGGCGTGAACCGGGGCCGGCCGATGAGCTCGGTGAGCAACGACTCGTCGACCTCGACGGGCGGCGCGGTCCCGGAGGCCAGCCGGGTGGCGACCTTGCGGAACGCCTTGGCGACGACCCGCTCGAGCTGCCGCACCCCGGCCTCGCGGGTGTGGTGGGCGGCGATCTCGCGGAGCGCGGCGTCGGTGATGCTGACCTCGTCGTCGCGGAGCGCGGCCCGCTCCCGTTGCCGCGGCACCAGGAAGTCCCGGGCGATCGCGACCTTGTCGTCCTCGGTGTAGCCGTCGAGGGTCACCAGCTCCATCCGGTCCAGGAGCGGGCCGGGGATCTGCTCGACCACGTTGGCGGTGGCGATGAAGAGCACGTCGGACAGGTCAAGGTCGAGCTCGAGGTAGTGGTCGCGGAAGGTGTGGTTCTGGGCGGGGTCCAGGACCTCCAGCAGCGCGGCCGCCGGGTCGCCGCGATAGTCGGAGCCGACCTTGTCGACCTCGTCGAGGAGCACCACAGGATTCATCGACCCGGCCTCCTTGATCGCGCGGACGATTCGGCCGGGCAGGGCGCCCACGTAGGTCCGGCGGTGGCCCCGGATCTCGGCCTCGTCGCGGACGCCACCGAGGGCGACGCGTACGAACTTCCGGCCGAGGGTGCGGGCGACGGACTCGCCGAGGGAGGTCTTGCCGACCCCCGGAGGTCCGACCAGCAGGATCACGGCGCCGCTGCCGCGGCCGCCGACGACCTCGAGGCCGCGCTCGGCGCGGCGTGAGCGTACGGCGAGGTGCTCGACGATCCGCTCCTTGACGTCGTCCAGCCCGTGGTGGTCGGCGTCGAGGACCGCACGGGCGGCGTCGAGGTTGGTGGCGTCCGCGGTCGTGACGTGCCACGGCAGCTCGAGCACGGTGTCCAGCCAGGTCCGGATCCACTGCGCCTCGGGGTTCTGCTCGCTGGCCCGCTCCAGCTTGTCGACCTCGCGCAGCAGTGCCTCGCGCACCGCGTCCGGGACGTCGGCGGCCTCGGCCCGGGCCCGGTAGTCGTCGGACCCGTCGGGCTCGCCCTCGCCGAGCTCCTTGCGGATGGCCGCGAGCTGCTGGCGCAGCAGGAACTCGCGCTGGGTGCGGTCCACGCTCTGGCGGACGTCCTCACCGATCTTCTCGCTGACCTCGAGCTCGGCCAGGTAGTCCTGGGTCCACCCCACGAGCAGCTCGAGGCGCTCGACCGCCGCCGGCGTCTCGAGCAGCTGCCACTTGCGCTCCACCGGGAGGTACGGCGCGTAGCCCGCCGTGTCGGCGATGACCGACGGGTCGGTCAGGCTGCTGAACGAGTCGACGATCTGCCACGCCTCGCGGTGCTGGAGCACGGCCACGACCAGCGCCTTGTAGTCGGCGGCCAGGTCGGCGGCGCGCTCGCTCGCCGGCTCGTCCGGCACCGGGGTGGTCTCCACCCACAGCGCGGCGCCCGGGCCGGTGACCCCGCTGCCGATCAGCGCCCGTCGACCCGCCCGGAGCACCGCGGCGGCCGCACCGCCGCGGAACCGGCCGACCCTCTCGATCGTGGCCACCACGCCGTACGACGGGTAGCGGTCCTCGCGGCGGGGCGCGACCAGCAGCTGTTCGCCGCCCTCGCTGCGGGCGGCGTCGACGGCCGCCTGGGCGGCCTCGTCGAGCTCGATCGGGACCACCATGCCCGGCAGCAGCACGGAGTCGGAGAGGAACAGCACGGGGAGTCGCAGCGACTCGGTCATCGGGCACCCACCTGGGAGAGTTGACAGATGCCGACTCAACTCCCGGCGGGGCCTCCGTGTTCCGGCGGGGCCCCCGGTTCGCTGTCAGCAGAAACCGGCCTCCGGCCCGGCCCCGTGCCTCTGGCGGCCGGCGTCGGGCGGGTGTGCAATGGGGCATGGCCGACCCCTGTGCGCACCTCGACACCATCGACGAATCCGCCCAGCCGAGCGCGGACGGCTGCGAGGACTGCCTGCGGACCGGGGACCGCTGGGTGCACCTCCGGATGTGCCAGTCCTGCGGCCACGTCGGCTGCTGCGACTCCTCGCCCCGGCGGCACGCGACCGCCCACGTCCACGACACCGGGCATCCGCTGGTCCGCTCGTTCGAGCCGGACGAGGAGTGGTTCTGGTGCTACGTCGACGAGGTGGTCTTCGAGCGACCGGGGGCGCCGCCGGCCCCCTCCCACTCCTGAGGCCCGCTCCTGAGGCCGGTCAGCCGATCAGCTCCTCGACCCACGCCGGGACGAGCAGGGACGCCGGGCCGCGGCGTGACTCGTCGAAGTCGCCGCTGGAGTCGCTGGCGTCGAGATTGAGCTCCAGCGTGGGGGTGCCGCGCGCGGCGGCGTACTGCACGAACGCGGCGGCGGGGTAGACCAGCCCGGAGGTGCCGATCGACACGAAGAGGTCGGCCGCCCACAGGGCCTGCTCGATGTCGTCCATGCCGTGCGGGATCTCTCCGAACCACACCACGTCGGGCCGCAGCTCCGCCCGGCCGCACGACGGGCACGGCGGTCGGGCGCCGAGCGGCCCGGTCCACGGGTGCCGGACGTCGCAGCAGGTGCACCACGCCGAGCGGAGCCGGCCGTGCATGTGCAGGACGTTGCGCGACCCGGCCCGCTCGTGGAGGTCGTCGATGTTCTGGGTGACCACCAGCAGGTCGCGACCGAGCGCGTCCTCCAGCCGTGCCAGCGCCAGGTGGGCGGGGTTCGGGTCGACCCGGGCGAGGGCGGCACGGCGCTCGTCGTAGAACCGGTGGACCAGGTCGGGGTCGGCGGCGTACGCCTCGGGCGTCGCGACCACCATCGGGTCGTGGCCCTCCCACAGCCCGTCGGCGTCCCGGAAGGTCGGCAGCCCGCTCTCGGCGGAGATGCCGGCACCGGTGAGGACGACGATCCGCCCGGGCGTCACTGCATCATCTCCTCGTCGACCTCGATGTCGAAGTCGACCTGCTCACCGTCGACGCCCGTGACGGTGATCGTGACGCCGAGCCGGTCCGGGCCGGCGTGCAGGACGCAGCGCATCTCGGTGCCGACCTCGCCGGTGAGGTCGCCGGGGCAGTCGATCCGGTCCGGCGCCTGCCCGACCTCGCGCTCGAGCTGGTCGCTGACCTCCCGCTCGAGCTCCGCCCGGGCGACCGTGGCCTGCTCGGAGGGCTGCGACGGCTGGTCGCCGACGCTCACCTCCGCACTGCAGCCGGCGAGCAGGAGCACCGTGGTCAGGACCAGCGTCTTCATCGGGGTTCCTCGGAAGCGGGTTCGGCGGGGGCAGGAGCTCAGTAGTACCAGGGGAAGGGCGACCAGTCGGGATCACGCTTCTCCAGGAACTGGTCGCGGCCCTCCTGCGCCTCGTCGGTCATGTACGCCAGCCGCGTGGTCTCCCCCGCGAACAGCTGCTGGCCGACGAGGCCGTCGTCGATCAGGTTGAACGAGTACTTCAGCATCCGCTGCGCGGTCGGGCTCTTGCCGTTGATCTTGCGGCCCCACTCCATCGCCTCGGCCTCCAGCTCGGCGTGCGGCACGACCCGGTTGACCATGCCCATCCGGTGCGCGTCCTCGGCGTCGTACTCGTCGCCGAGGAAGAAGATCTCGCGGGCGATCTTCTGCCCCACCTGCCGGGCGAGGTACGCCGACCCGAACCCGCCGTCGAAGGACCCGACGTCGGCGTCGGTCTGCTTGAACCGCGCATGCTCGGCGCTGGCGAGGGTCAGGTCGGAGACGACGTGGAGGCTGTGGCCGCCACCGGCAGCCCAGCCGTTGACCACGCAGACGACGACCTTCGGCATGAACCGGATCAGCCGCTGGCACTCCAGGATGTGGAGCCGTCCCAGCTTCGCCCTGTCCACCGTGTCGGCGGTCTCCCCGTCGGCGTACTGGTAGCCGGCGCGGCCGCGGATCCGCTGGTCGCCGCCGGAGCAGAAGGCACGCTTCCCGTGGCCGGGACCCGGTCCGTTGCCGGTCAGCAGCACGCAGCCGACGTCGGAGCTGGTGCGCGCGTGCTCGAGGACGCCGAGCAGCTCGTCGACGGTGTGGGGGCGGAACGCATTGAGGACGTCGGGCCGGTCGAACGCGATCCGGACCGTCCCGTGGGCGTGGGCCCGGTGGTAGGTGAGGTCGGTCAGGTCCTCGAAGCCGGGGACGACGTCCCACTGCTCGGGGTCGAAGGTCTCCGACACCCCGTCGATCGCGCTCATGTCGGGCACGCTACCGACTGCGCACCTCACGCCCGGCAGCGCACCTCGCCGTGAGGAACGAGGAACCAGCCGTCCTCGTCGTCGGCCCACGCTCGCCACGCGTCGGCGATCCGGGCGAGCTCGTCGTCGGTGGCGAGGCCGCGCTCGACCGCCTGGCGGGCGAACGCCGATCCGACGCTGCGCTCGGCCCACTGGCGTCCCCACCACCGGCGCTCGTCGGCGTCGGCGTAGGTCCACACGCTCGCGGTGCAGTCGAGGTCGGTGAAGCCGGCCGCGCGGCACCACGCCCGCAGCCGCCGGCCGGCGTCCGGCTCGGCGTCGTTGCCGTGGGCGACCGCGCGGTAGAGCGCCAGCCAGTCGTCGAGGCCGTCGACCTCGGGCCACCAGGTCATGGCGGCGTAGTCGGCGTCGCGTACGGCGACCACACCGCCCGGCCGACAGACCCGCCGCATCTCCCGCAGCGCCGCGACCGGGTCGCTCAGGTGCTGCAGCACCTGGTGGGCGTGGACGACGTCGAAGGCGTCGTCGCCGAACGGCAGCCGGTAGCCGCTCCCCACCGCGACCCGGACGGCAGCGGAGCGCTCGCGGGTCGAGGTCGCCGCCGCGGGGGCCGGGTCGATCCCCACGACCAGCCCCGGCGTGACCCGCTGGGCGAGGTCGGCCGTGATGCTCCCGACCCCGCAGCCGACGTCGAGCACGCGGGCGCCGGGCCGCAGGTCGGGCACCAGGTAGGCGGCCGAGTTGGCGACCGTCCGTACGTCGTGGGCGCGGAGCACGCTCGCGTCGTGACCGTGGGTGTAGACGTCGCGCATGCCTGCCTCCTGGGGCCCGACGCTACCGAGCGCTGGAATCCGGGCCGGACGCGTGGTGTTGTGTGAGACATGGCACTCACCGGAGAGTACGAGCCCAGCCCCGCGCAGTGGGTCCGCGACCAGGTCGCGGAGTTCGAGGCGAGCGACGGCCAGCGGGCCAACATCCTGGCGCGCACCGGCGACCCGATCGTCGTCATCACCTCGCTCGGCGTCCGCAGCGGCAAGCTGCGCAAGAACCCCGTGATGCGGGTCGAGCACGACGGCAGCTACCTCGCCGTGGCGTCCAAGGGTGGCTCTGACGACGACCCCGTCTGGGCCCACAACTTCCGCGCCCACCCGGAGGTCGACCTGCAGGACGGGGCCGACAAGGCCACCTACACGGTGCGCGAGCTGCCCGACGGTCCCGAGCGGGACGAGTGGTGGCAGCGGGCGGTCGAGACCTGGTCGACGTACGGCGAGTACCAGAAGAAGACGGAGCGGCTGATCCCGCTCTTCCTGCTGGAGCGCGTCGGCTGAGCCGTCGCCACGGGGGCGGTCAGGAGGCGATCGAGCGGGCCAGGTTGGCGAGGTGCTCGAGCCGCGCCAGCTCGGAGTCGAGGAACTGCGGACCGCCGCGGCGGCCGATCAGCAGCACCTCGTCCGGGCCGAGCGGGCAGGCGACGACCAGGTCCTCGTCGGGGCCCGCGACCAGCCCCGGCCCGCTGACCTCGTTCCAGCCCAGGCCGTCGGGCGCGGCCTCGGTGGCCCGCAGCACCCCGCGGTCCCGATGGACCCGCGCGCCCCAGTCGGAGCGGAAGACCACCGGCAGCAGGTCGACCAGCCGGTCGGGGGCGCGGCCGGGGTGGGTGGTGAGGTCCTCGACCGCCTCGAGGTCGAGGAACACGTTGCCGCCGGCGGCGTAGCGGTTGATCCACAGCACCTGGACCCCGTCCAGCTGGACGCAGGCCGAGACGATCGAGTCGGGCATCGTGCCGTCGACCATCTCGAGGAAGACGTCGTCGACGGCCGTGCCGTCGTAGCGCTTCTCGACGATCTCGATCGCCTCGATGTCACCACCGGCCTCACCGATCGCGGACGCCAGCCGCCCCAACGACCCGGGGACGTCGGGGAGGCAGACACGGAGCAGGTACGGCACCCCCCGAGGTTAGCCGGGCCGTGTTGCCCCGACGTGTCGGCGTACGCACCGTGGACCCGCGTCAGGAACGGGCCTGCAACCGCTGCCAGAGGCCGGTCGCGCGGTGCGCCCGCGTGGCCACGGCGGCACGGACCGCGGCCTCGGGTCCGACCACGCGCAGCCGCTGCCGGGCCCGGGTGACCGCGGTGTAGAAGAGCTCGCGGGTGAGCAGCCGCGAGCCCTCCTCGGGCAGCAGCACCGCGACCTCGGTCGCCTGGCTGCCCTGGCTCTTGTGGATGGTGAGCGCGTGCATGGTCTCGACCGTGTCGAGCCGCCCCGGCGCGAGGTCGGCGAGCTGGGCGGCGCCCCGGATCCGGGCCCGGAGTCGGGCGCCGGACAGCACGGCCACCCCGGTCTCGCCGTTGTAGACGTCGAGGGCGTAGTCGTTGGCGGTGACGAGCAGCGGCCGGCCGGGGTACCAGAGGGAGTGGATCGGCTGGCCGGTCGCCTCGCCGAGCCACTCCTCGACCAACCGGTTCCAGTGGCGTACGCCGGCCGGTCCCTCGCGGTGGGCGCAGAGCAGCCGGAAGTCGTCGAGGACCGACACCGCGGTCTCGGCGTCGCCGGCCAGCGCCGCCTCCCGGATCCGCAGTGCCTGGCGCAGCAGCGGCTCCCGCAGGGCGGAGGCGGGGTCGTCGGTCTCGACGTAGTCGACCCCGGCGGCGCCGGAGCGCAGCGCCGCCAGGACGGCGTCGGCGTCGCCCGCGCGCAGCGCCTCGCCGACTGCCCGGATGCCGGCGACGGCGCGGTAGTTGTGGGTGAGCTCCTGGACCGGGGAGTCGGGCCGCCCCTCGTAGCCGCGGACCAGGTCGGACAGCACGGCGCCCGCCGCGACCGACGTCAGCTGGCGCGGGTCGCCGACCAGCACCAGCCGGGTCTGCGGTCGGAGCGCCTCGAGCAACCGGGCCATCAGCGTGAGGTCGACCATCGAGGACTCGTCGAGCACCACGAGGTCGTACTTGAGGCGGTTGGTGCGGTCGTGGCGGAACCGGGTGGCGTTGTCGGGCCGCCACCCGAGCAGCCGGTGGAGGGTCATCGCCTCCGGCGTGCCGACGGCCCGTTCGAAGCCTGCGGGGAGCTCCTCGGCGACGGCCTCCTGGAGGCGGGCGGCGGCCTTGCCGGTGGGTGCGCTGAGCGCGACCGACAGCGGCCGGTCGCGCTGCGCAGCGAGCACCGCCAGCAGCCGCGCGACCGTGGTGGTCTTGCCGGTGCCGGGACCGCCGGTGATCACCGTGGTCCACTGCCGGCAGGCCGCCACCGCGGCGGCCTGCTGCTGCTCGCTGAAGTGGCTCTCGCGCCCGACCCGGCGGTCGGCCTCTCGGACCCGGGCGAGCGCCTCGTCGAGCCGCGACTCGTCGACCTCGGGCGGCGGCTGGGCCGCCCGCGCCAGCAGGTCGTCGGCCACCTGCCGCTCGAGGCGGTGGTAGCGGTCGAGGTAGACCAGTCCCAGGTCGTGGCGGATCACGCCCTGGGCGGCCAGCGCGGAGCCCGTCACCGCCTCCGCCCACGCGGGAGCGTCGGGCCACCCCAGGTCGGGCGCGACCTCGGCGATCGTGCCCAGGTCGACGCCGACCGAGCCGTGGCGCAGCGCGCGCACCGCCAGCGCCGTCGCCAGCACCACGTCGTGGTCGCGCTCCCCCGCCAGGTCGGCCGTTCGGAGGGCCACGTGGACGTCGGCCGCGGTGAGGACCCCGGCGCGGTTCATCTCGCCCAGCCGGCCGCCGATCCCCGCGACCAGCCGGGGATCCGCGTCGCCGGTCGGCTCGAACAGCTCGGTCACGACACCCTCCCGTCGAGCAGGTCGGACAGCTCGCGGACCAGCGCCACCGGTGGCCGCCAGGCGAACACCCCGCAGGGTTCGCCGTCGACGAGCGGGGTCGCGGGGCCGCACATGCCCCGGAGGTAGAGGTAGAGCACCCCGCCCAGGTGGGTCGCCGGGTCGTAACCCGGCTGGCGCCACCGGAGGTAACGGTGGAGCACCACGGCGTAGAGCAGGGCCTGCAGCGGGTAGTCGGAGTGGCCCATCGCCTCGGCGAGCGCCTCCGGCCGGTAGGCCTCCGCGGTCAGGTCGGCGTCGCGGGGGCCCAGCCAGTTGGTCTTGTAGTCGACGACCAGGTAGCGGGGCCCGGGCAGCCGCAGCACCACGTCGACCGACCCCGTGAGGTAGCCACGCAGCGACTGGCCGCCGAGCACGGGGTCACCGAGCGCGTCGGCGAAGCCGCGCACCGGGTCGCCCTCCGGGAGGTGGCGCCGGAGCAGCGGCGCCAGGTCTCCGAGCGTGACCTCACCGGTCAGGCCCAGGTCGCCGCCCGCGAGCGGGAGCTCGAAGTCGAGCTCCCGCAGCCGGTCGGCCAGCGAGACCTCGCGGAGCGTCCGGTGGTCGGCCAGCCCCCCGAGCGAGGTGTCGCACACGGCGACCAGGGCCTCGACGAGCGCGTCGCGGTCGAGCTCGACCGGCCACCGGACCAGCTGGTCGGCCAGCCGGGCGGCCAGCTCGGCACGCAGGTCGGGGGTGTCGGGGTCGGTGTGCTCGAGGACCCCGTGGACCAGGGAGCCGAAGGTCGCCCCGACCGGGAGCCCGGCCATGGGCGAGGGGGTGCCGGACTCGGGCGTGCCGTCGTCGGGCAGCGGCAGCGGCTCCTCGTCGTCGCGCGGTGGCTCCTCGGGCTCGCTGCTGACGGGCGCCGCAACCACGGCCTCGACGTGGACGAGCGAGGAGTAGGACGTACGGCGCCACTCGGTGTCGACCGTACGGTCGAAGCGGCGGACCGCGAGGCCCTCGGGGACCGGGAGCGCCACCTCGCCGCCGAGCCCGCCGGGCTCGGCCGGCTCGGGCACCGGACCCCCGAGCTCGGCCCAGCGGGCGAAGACCTCGGCGGCCTCGTCATCGGTGCGGTCACCGAAGCTGTCGGGCACCTCGGCCATGCCGGGCCGACGCCCCTGCAGCACCCGGTGGAGCGGCGACGCGGGCGTGTTGCGGGTGGGCGACCACCACGCCACCACCTGCGACTGGGCCCGGGTCAGGGCGACGTAGAGGAGGCGCAGCCACTCGCCCGACTCCTCGTGGGCCCAGCGCGCCACGTGGTCACCCCAGTCGTCGCCGGTCGTGCCGCCGACGTCGACGCAGCGGCGGCGCTCGGCGTCGTGGTAGAGCGGCGTCGACGGCTTGGGGACGTTGCGGTCGGCGAGCGCCGGGAGGTAGACGACCGGGTATTGCAGGCCCTTGCTGGCGTGGATCGTCACGAGCTGGACCGCGGCCGCGTCGGAGTCGAGGCGGCGGGTGCGCTCGGCACTGCGTCCGCTGCGGCCCTCCGCGACCTGGTCGCGCAGCCACGCGAGCATCGACACCAGCCCGAGCCGCTCGGTCAGGGCCACCTCGTGGAGCGCCTCGCCGATGTGGCGCAGGTCGGTGAGCAGCCGCTCTCCGCCGACGCGGGACAGCACGCGGCCCGGCAGGCCCTGCGCGGTCGCGGCCTCCAGCACCGCCGCGACACCACGGCTCCCGAAGACCTCGGCCCACGAGCGCAGCGTCTCGGCGACCTCGTCCGTGAGCTCGTCTCCGCCCCGGTCGAGCTCCTCGGCGGTGCGGCCGACGAAGCAGCTCAGCGCCGCCGCACGCACCCGTGCGCTGCGGTGGGGCTGCTCCAGCCCCTCGAGCAGCAGCAGCCACTCGTCGGCCGCCTCGGTGGCGAAGACGCTGCCGCCGCCGGCGATCACGGCGGGAACCCCGACCTCCCGCAGCGCAGCCTGGGCCGCCGCGAGGTCGGCGTGGCGGTAGGCGATCACGGCGACGTCGCGGGGCTCGAGGGGCCGGTCGTCCCAGGTGGCGTCGCTGGCGAGCAGGGCGTGCACGTCGTGGGCCAGGTCGCGGGCCACGTGGGGCCGGACCTGCCCGACGGTGAGCGGCTTGGTGCCGCGCCGGCGGAACTGGTCGCGGCGGACCACCCGCAGCCGGAACGGCGCGTCCCGCGGCGCACCCGCCAGCCGCCGGCCCTGGTGGTGGGCGGTCACGTCGTGGACCACGATGCGCGGGTCCCCGAGGGCGGCGCCCCGGAGCACGGTCTGGAACGAGGTGAGCAGGTCGGCGTCGCTGCGCCAGTTGACCGCGAGCGTCTGCTGGGTGAGCGAGGTGTCGGCGGCGTCGAGATAGGTGACCACGTCGCCGCCCCGGAAGGCGTAGATCGCCTGCTTGGGGTCGCCGATCAGGACCATCGTCGCGTGGCCCCGGAACGCCCGGTCGAGGACCTGCCACTGCACGGGGTCGGTGTCCTGGAACTCGTCGACCAGCACGATCCGCCAGCGCTGGCGCATCCGCGCCCGGGCGGGGGCGTCGTCGTCGAGGAGGGCGTGGGCGAGCTGGCTGAGCAGGTCGTCGTAGGAGAGGATCCCCAGCTGCCGCTTGCGGCGCTCGAGCTCGGCACGGACCGCCTCGGCGAACGAGACCCGCAGGCCGTGGGGGGTCTCCCGCCCGGCGTCGGCGGGCTCGATGCGGGCCTGCGGGTCGGCGATCGCGGTCTGCCGCGCGATGGACAGCGCCTCAGCGTAGGAGAAGGCCGGCTCGCCCTCGCCGTAGGCGAAGGCCCGCAGGTAGAGGTCGGAGACCACCTCGGCGAGCAGCTCGTCGAGGTCCTCGACCAGCCGGGCCCGGGCGTCCGTGTCTCCGGCGACGCCCAGGGATCCCAGGACCATCGAGCAGAACTGGTGGGTGGTCGCGATGGTCGCGGCGTCGAAGGAGGCGAGCGCCTCGACGATGTTGCGGTGGGCCGCCCGTCGCTCCTCGTCGCCGCGGTCGCAGAGCAGCCGCACCAGGTCGGAAGGGTCGTCACCGGGCCCGTCGTCGCCGAGCGCGCGTTCGGCCTCGACCAGCTGGGCACGCACCCGTTCGCGCAGCTCCTGGCTCGCGGCCCGGCCGAACGTGACGACGAGCATCTCGTCGAGCCGGGCGACCCCCTCGGCGACGTAGCGGGTGACGAGGGCGCCGATGGTCCAGGTCTTGCCGGTGCCGGCGCTCGCCTCCAGCAGCGTGGTGCCGGTGGGCAGCTCGCCACAGATGTCGAAGGGCCGGGGCGTGGTCGCAGGGGAGGTCACAGCGCTGCCACCCGCTCCCCGCCCGTGAGCAGCGGCTCCCACACGGTCCAGGCGTGGTCGGCAAGCCCGTCGGCGAGCAGCCGGTCGAGCGGCGCCCGACGGCCGTAGACACGGATGTGGGACGCGTCGGCGTCCTCGCCGCGGATGCCGAAGCGGTTGTCGGCATCGGTGCGCCACTCCCGCTCGGCGGCGGCCGCCGCGTCGATGTCGGCCCCCATCAGCTCCTTGACGTGGGCCTCGGCCCAGGCGCAGCCGGTCGCGATCGGCACCGGGAGCGGTCGGCACAGGCCGAGGTCGCGGAGCTCGACCAGCTGGCGCAGCCACTCGGTCGCCCGGTCGTCGAGCGGGCCGGAGAGCGCGCGCTGCGGGCCGGCCCGGGAGCGGCCGACGGCATGCCCGGTGAAGTGCTGGTCGGGGTGGGCGGCGCTGAGGGCCAGCAGGTCGATCCAGGTGTGCAGCCTCTGCCGGGGCTTGAGCCGCGAGTAGCCGAGCGTGAGCAGCCGGGCGCCGAAGACGCCGGCGACCGTGCCGGTCAGCCGCCGGCCATCCCCGAGGTCCACGTCGACGTCGACGCTGCGGGCCTCGCCGGTGCGGAGGTCTGCGGTGCGGGCGAACAGCCGCTGGGCCTCGCCGGCCACGCCGTGCAGGGCACGCTCGCCCAGGCCGCCGGGCGGCAGGGTGCCGCTGAGCAGCTCCGCCGTCAGGACTGCGGACGGGTCGACCCCGCCCAGCACCTCGCGCAGCAGCCGGTCACCGATCGACCACTGCTCCAGGGCGTCGAGGTCGACGGGGATCGCGTCGCGTACGTCGTCGCCGTCGAGCGGCCCCGCCACGTCGAGCCGGCGGCGCAGGAACGCGCGGACGGGGTGGCTGAAGAAGTCGCGAAGGTCGGCGAGGTTGACGTCGGCGGCCTCCCGGGCGGGCAGTGACCCCACCAGGAACGGCGGAACCGGGCGGCGCTCGCCCCACGCTGCCTGCGCCCCCGCCAGCGCAGCAGCGTCGAAGCTGAACGGGCGGTCTCCCACCAGGGCCCCCGGCCGCAGGTTGCGCTCGTCGTAGGGCTGGAGCGGGTGGCGGACCAGCACCCGCTCGCGCACCGGCGTCGCGGCCGTCCGGTCGGCGGCGTCGAGGAGCTCCCCGAGGGGGACGGCGGGCGGGCGCTGCTGTCCGGTGTGCTCGTTGGCGCCGGTGTAGGTGACCACAAGGGTCTCGCGCGCGGCCAGCACGGCGTCGAGCAGCAGCTGGCGGTCCTCGCTGCGGACGTCGCGCTCGCCGGTGATCGGGCGCCGGAGGAGGGCGTCGTCGCCGTCGACCGCGCTGACCCTGGGGAAGACGGCGTCGTCGAGCCCGACCAGGCAGACGACCCGGTGGGGCACCGAGCGCATCGGCACCATCGTGCAGACGGTGAGGGTGCCGGTGCGGAAGTTGGCGCGCGTGGGGCGCCCACCCAGTCGGGACTGGAGCAGGGCGCGGACGTCGGGCAGCCGCAGCGCCACCTCGTCGCCGTCGCCGGCCGCGTCGGCGGCGCGGGCGAGCTCGCCCTCGAGCTGGGTCACCTGCCAGCCGAGCTCGGGGTCGACCTCGGCAAGACCGAGGACGCCCTCGCGCAGCGCCGCCATCCACTCGGCGACCGAGCCGGCGCGGTCCAGCGCCTCGAGGGTCCGCTGCAGCCGGTGGAGCATCTCGGCGAGGCTGCCGAGCAGGTCGAGGTCGCCACTGCTGACGTCGTCGAGCGGCAGCCCGCGGCCGACGTGGACGTGGTCGTCGGCGCTGACCGCCGCGCCCAGCAGCACCCGGTCGAGGCCGGCCCGCCACGTGTTGTGGCCGAACTGCTCCATCCGGAAGCCCGCACGGGATCCCGCGTCGATCCCCCACCGGATGCCGGCGGCGCCCACCCAGTCGGTGATCCGCTCGAGGTCGTCGTCGTCGAGACCGAAGCGGCGGCGTACGACGTCGGTGCCGGCGAGGTCGAGCACCTCGCTCGCGGTGACCCGGCCGCCGGCCAGCTCGACCAGCCTAGCTGCCACCGCCAGCAGCGGGTTGGTCGAGGACAACGCCCGGTCGGCGAGCCGTACCCGGAGCCGGTGGGCGGGGTGGCCGCCGTCGACAACTCCCTCGAGCCCGAACCCGGCCGCGATCAGCGGGGCGTAGGTCTCGATGTCGGGGCACATCACGAGGACGTCGCGCGGCTCGAGGGTCGGGTCGTCGGCGAGCAGCCCGACCAGCACCTCGCGCAGCACGTCGACCTGCCGGGCCGGGCCGTGGCAGGCGTGGACCTGCAGGCTGAGGTCGTCGACGGCGGGGGTCCGCCCCGCCCGGACCTCCGGCGCGGGAGCGCTGTTGGCGCGCAGGTCGGCCTGGAGCCACCCGAGCAGCGTCGGGCTCCCGTCCAGCACCGGCGCCGGGGGCGCCACCAGGCCGACCCCGTCGAGCATCCGCGCCAGCTCGCGGGAGTCGCGGCCGAGCGAGGCCAGCAGCGGATGGCCGACCCTGTCGGCGGAGTCGTCGTCGGCCCGTGCGACCACCCCACCGAGGCCCGCGAGCGCGTCCCACAGCGCAGGCGAGGGCTGCGGGAGCCAGAGATGGACGTCGCGGTGGTCGCCCAGCGCGGCCAGCAGCTCCACCTCGGTCACCGGCAGCCGGGTGTGCCCGAACAGCGAGAGCCGCCCGGGCAGCTCCAGCCCGGGGTCGCCGGCTCGCAGCCGGGACACGGTCTCGGCGTGACGGACGTCGGGTGGCGGCTCCGGGACCTCGTCGAGGAGCCGGCGCCAGAGCTCGGGCTGCCAGCTCAGGTCGTCGGCGAGACCCCCGCCCGCGCCGTCGGTGTCGCGGCCCTCGCGCCAGTCGGTCACCAACTGCGGCCGCTGCCTGGCGTACGACGCGAAGATGCCCGCCAGCCGCCGCGCGACCGACCAGCGGCGGGCCCGTCGCAGCTCGGACTCCGGGCCCTCGACCCCGTGTCCCAGGTGGCGGGCAAGCGTCGCCGCCCACGGCTCATCGAGATGGGCGTCGATGACGCGGAGCAGCGGCCAGACCAGTCGGTCGGGGTCCCAGGCGTCGTCGCGCTCGCGCCCGAGCAGCAACGACACCAGCGAGTGGGGACTGAGGAACCGCACCCCGGCGCAGACGCCGTCGGCTCCGTCACCGACCCCGAGGCGGTGGGACAGCCGCTGCGAGAGCCACCGCTCGACACCGCGGGCGGGGACGACCACGACCTCGCTGGCGAACGGGTCCGGGAGCGGGTCGGCGAGCAGGTCCCCGAGGCCGTCGGCGAGCAAGTCGGCGCGCGGCGCGCGATGGAGGACCAGCGTCACTCCCGCTCACCTCGCTCTCCCGGAAACAGTGCGGCGACGGGCCCCAAGATAGGGCCCGCCGCCGACAGTCGGGTGTGAGCCGTCAGGTGAAGACGCTGACGCCGCCCGGACCGACCAGCAGCCCCACGACGATCAGCACGATCCCCATCAGCACCGCTCCACGGATCAGCGACACGACGCCGCTGATCACGAGGATCACGGCGAGGATCCAGAGAATCAGTTCCATCTGCCCTCCCCTCTCTCGGCCGCCGCTCGGCGGCCGGGACAAACCTCCCACCGGCGTCACACCCGCCCAACACCCGTTCAGGTGAACGGCCTCCGGAGCGGCGCCGGACCTTGCGGGCGGGACTACGATCTCCCGTCGTGGTGGAGCACAACGGTCCCAACGAGACGCCGCACGAGCGGCTCGACCGGCTCTGGGTCGACCAGCTCCAGGAGCTGCGGGTGATGCAGACCGGGGTGCAGCTGCTGGCCGGATTCCTGCTGACGCTCCCCTTCCAGCCGACGTTCGACGAGCTCGACGGGGTGCAGCGGGGGATCTTCCTCGGCCTGATGACGACGGCCGCGCTGACCACGCTGTCCGGTCATCACCGCGATCTCGGTCCACCGGCGGCTGACCGGTCACCAGGTCAAGGACAAGGTCGTGGCCGTCGGCGCCGTGGCGCTGCGCTTCGCGGTCGCCGGGGTGGCCGTGCTGGTGGTCGGCATGCTCACCTTCATCGTCGACGTGGTCGTCGGGCGTACGTCCGCGGCCGTGGTGGCCGTGGCGTGGTCGTGGGACTGCTGGCAGCGTTCCTGGTGACGGTGCTGCCGCGCGTCCTCGCGCGCGGCCTCTGAGGGCGCACGCGGCCTCACCCGCTGTCCTGCAGCCGTCCCGGGCTTGTACGGTGCCTCCCACATGTCGAGACGGTGCCGCGCTGCTGGCGGCGGGGAGAGGTGGAGCGAGATGGCCGACGTGGCGGACGCCCTCGACGCGGCGGGGCTGCACAACCAGGCGGTCCGGGACTACGTGGCCCACTGGGCGGAGATCACCGGTGCCGAGCGGATCGAGGTCGTCAGCGCGGCCGACGACGCCCGGCTGCTCCAGGAGGCGGTCGACGCCGGCGAGATCGAGCCGGCGGGCGAGGGCCGCTACTACTCCCGCAGCTACTACAAGGACACCGCCCGCTCCGAGGAGCGGACGGTCGTCGCCACGAGCAACCCCTCCGACCGGGGCGTCTACAACAACTGGCGCCCGTCGTCGGAGATGAAGCCGCTGCTCGAGGGCAAGATGCGTGGCCAGCTCGCCGGCAAGACCATGTACGTCATCCCCTACCTGATGTCGCCCCCCGGCTCCCCGCTGGAGAAGTGGGCCGCCGGCGTCGAGCTCACCGACAACCGCACCGTCGTGCTCCACATGATCCGGATGGCCCGGGTCGGCATCGACCTGATCAACGAGCTCGAGGACCCCGACACCTTCGTCCGCGCGGTCCACGTGACCGGCGACCTCGAGCACCTCGGGCAGGGCACCGACGACGACCAGCGCTGGTTCGTCACGGTCGCCGACGAGCGGACGATCCTGCACTTCGGGTCGTCGTACGGCGGCAACGCACTGCTCGGCAAGATCGCCCACGGCCTGCGGCAGGCGGCGTACGACGGCTGGGCGTCGCGGGAGTTCCTCTCCGAGCAGTTCATGCTGATCGGCATCACCGATCGCGAGACCGGCAAGAAGTGGCACGTGTGCGGCGGGTTCCCCAGCGCGTCCGGCAAGACCAACCTCGCGATGATGCTGTCGCCCGACGGACTGGGGGACCGCTACCACGTGGAGTTCTACGGCGACGACATCGCGTGGCTGTGGGTCGGGGACGACGGCCGGCTCTACGGCATGAACCCCGAGTTCGGCGTCTTCGGCGTCGCCAAGGACACCAACGAGCGCACCAACCCCACGGCGCTGCATTCGGTCGCCGAGGGCACCCGGGTGCTGTTCACCAACGTCGCGTACAACTCCGCCACCCACGAGGTGTGGTGGGAGGGCAAGACGCCCGCGCCGCCGGCCGACCTCATCGGCTGGCACGACTGGAAGGGCGAGAAGATCGCCGACCGCTCCTCGCGGGACGACTCGCCCTGGGCCCACCCCAACAGCCGGTTCACGACCACGCTGGCCAACGTCCCCAACGTCGCCGAGGACTTCGAGGACCCGCAGGGCGTCCCGATCGACGGCATCATCTTCGGCGGTCGCACCAGCGACCGCGAGCCGCTGATCCGGGCGATCACCGACCTCGCCGAAGGCGTCTACGACGGGCTCACGCTCGGCGCCGAGGCGACGTACGCCGCCGAGGGCGTCGAGGGGCAGCTGCGCTACGACCCGATGTCGATGCGGCCCTTCATGTCCTACGCCGAGGGCGAGTACGCGGCCCACTGGCTGCGGATCGTGGGCGCCGCGACCGAGCAGCCGATCTTCGCCCACGTCAACTGGTTCCAGAAGGACCCCGACGACGGCCACTTCGTCTGGCCCGGCTACCGCGACAACCTGCGACCGCTGCTGTGGCTGATGCGGCTCAAGGACGGCGAGGTGACCGGCCGGCCCACACCCGTCGGCATCCTGCCCACGCAGGAGGAGCTCGACCTCACCGGCATGGACGTCCCGCAGCGGGACCTGGACCGCGTGCTCACGATCGACACCGACCGGTGGCGCGAGGAGATGGGCTTCCGCGAGGAGCACCTGCGCCAGTTCGCCGACCTCCCCGAGGAGATCTGGGAGGCGCACCGGCGGGTGGCCTCGGCGCTCGAGGTGGACTGAGGGGTGGTGGTGGGCCGGGGTGGGCCGTGTGGTTTCCGGCCGGCCGGGGAAACCCTGGGTTCGTGCCGCAGGCTTGCGCCACAAACCCCGAGACTCGCGGACGAACCTCGACGTCTGACACCCGCCGTTCGACGTCCGACACCCCGCCGCCCGGACAGCCACACATCGCCAGTCGTACGGCACGCCCCGCGGTCGAGCGCCCTCAGGTACGCACCGGCAGCTCACGTACGCGCCGGCAGCAGCGGCGTGAGCCGCACCATCGCGAGCGACCCCAGCAGCGGTCCGACCGACAGCATCGCCACGGCCGCCGGCCAGCCGGCCGCACCCGCCACGACCGGCACCAGCTGGATCGTGACGACGGTCAGCAGGAAGCCGAAGGCGGTCTGGAGGGTCAGCGCGGTGCCGACGTAGCGCGGGTCGACGACCGTCCCGAGGCAGGCCGAGAACATCGCCGAGTCGGCGATCACCGACGCGCCCCAGACCATGAGCAGCGGCACCAGCAGCCACAGCGGGCCGCCGTACGCGATCGCGGCGAGCAGGCAGCACGCACCACTCACCAGCATGGCGCCGGTCGCCGCGCGGGCCCGGCCGACCCGGTCGCCCAGCCAGCCGGCGACGAAGCACCCGAGCGCCCCGCACAGCCCGAACGCGACGAAGGCCACCAGCCCCACCGTCCCTCGCGAGGCGGGCTCGCCCCGGGCGGCCAGGCTCGCCGCGAGGTACGCCGGCGCCCACGCCCACACGGCGTAGAGCTCCCACATGTGGCCGAGGTAGCCGAGGTTGGCCAGCCGGGGCGCCCGCGCCCGCCAGACGTCCAGCGCGGCTCCGGGACGGAAGCCCTGAGTGGGCGCCACCAGCGGACCGACCCGGATCCACCGCTGCAGGACGGCGGCCACCATCGCGAGGCCGGACGTCACGACGAGGGCCGTGCGCCACTCCTCGTCGAGGCTGCCCGAGATCAGCTGCGGGAGGATGCTGCCGAGGGTGAGCGCCCCCACCATGACGCTCACGGCCAGCCCCCGCCGATCCGCGAACCAGCTCACGACCAGCTTCATCCCCACCGGGTAGACCAGCGCCAGCGCCATCCCGGTCACCACGCGCAGCAGCACGGCCGCTGCCGGGCCGCCGACCACGGTGGCCGTGGCCAGGGTCGCGAGTGAGGCGACCGCCGCGCCGATCCCCATCAACCGTGGCGGATGGACCCGGTCAGGCAGGGTGGTCACCGCCGAGACCAGCGCGCCGGTCACGAACCCGAGCTGGACCCCGATCGTCAGCAGTGCCTCGCCGACCCGCCCGATCTCCCACTCCGTACGCAACGCGGGCGCGGCGGCGGACGCGGCGAACCACGTCGACACCGCCAGCACCTGCACCACGGACACCAGCACCAGCTGGCGTACGGCGTGCCGCCCGTCCGGCACCGCATCGCGCACGACCGTGCCGGCGCTCACCGCGGCCTGGGCCGGAGCCGCACCAGCTGGGTCACGTGCCCGGGCTCGAGCTCGTCGAGGGTGGCGACCCCGAGCAGCCGCATCGTCCGCTCGACCTGGTCGCGCAGGATCGCGATGGCCCTGTCGACCCCCGCCCGGCCACCGGCCATCAGTCCGTAGAGGTAGGCCCGCCCGACGAGCGTGAACGTCGCCCCGTGGGCGATCGCGGCGACGACGTCCTGGCCCGCCATGATCCCGGTGTCGACGTGCACCTCGACGGAGTCGCCGACGGCGGACACCACGTCGGGCAGCAGGTGGAACGGCACCGGCGCCCGGTCCAGCTGCCGGCCGCCGTGGTTGGAGAGCAGCACCGCGTCGACACCCGCGTCGGCGAGCCGCTGCGCGTCCGCGACCGTCTGCACCCCCTTCACCACGACGCGACCGGGCCACTGCTCCCGGATCCAGGCGAGGTCGTCATAGGTCACGGTCGGGTCGAACATGGTGTCGAGCAGGTCGGCGACCGTGCCCGACCACGCGTCCAGCGAGGCGAACGCGAGCGGCTCGGTGGTGAGGAAGTCGAACCACCACGCGGGTCGCGGGATCGCGTTGAGCACCGTGCGGGCCGTGAGCGTCGGCGGGATCGTCATCCCGTTGCGCACGTCGCGCAGCCGGGCACCCGCGACCGGGACGTCGACGGTCACCACCAGCGTGTCGTAGCCCGCGCGGGCCGCTCGCTCGACCAGCGCCATCGACCGGTCGCGGTCCTTCCACATGTAGAGCTGGAACCAGGTGCGCGCGTCGGGAGCCGCAGCCCGGACGTCCTCGATCGAGGTGGTGCCCATCGTCGAGAGGGCGTACGGGATGCCGGCCGCGGCGGCGGCAGTGACGCCGGCGACCTCGCCCTCGGTGTGCATCATCCGGGTGAAACCCGTGGGCGCGATCCCGAACGGCAGGGCCGATCGCCGGCCCAGCACCTCGCGCGAGGTGTCGACGGACGAGACGTCGCGGAGCACGGCGGGGTGGAACTCCACGTCGGCGAACGCCTGCCGGGCGCGGGCGAGCGAGACCTCGCCGTCGGCAGCCCCGTCGGTGTAGTCGAACGCCGCCCGGGGCGTACGCCTCCGCGCGACTCGTCGCAGGTCCTCGATGGTCAGTGCGGCGGCCAGCCGCCGCTCGGTCGCCGACCACACCGGCCGCCGGAACCGGACCAGCGGTGCGAGGTCGTGGCGCCGCGGCAGCCGGCGTCGGGTCACGGCCGGTTCCCGATCCGCGGCGGGACGGGGTCGGGCGGGGCCGGGGCCGGTAGGTCCTCGTGCGCCCGCAGCCGCACCGCCTGCTTGATCTGGGTGATGTTGTTGCGCAGCAGGTCGTTGACCAGCTCGTCCATCCGCGGGTCCTGCAGCATGTCGATGATCACCCGGAGCGTCGTCTCGCTGACCTCGCTGACGATCGTGTCGTAGCCGGGCAGTCGGCCGATCAGCCTGACGTTGGGGTCCTGGCGCACCTTCTCGGCGACCAGCGCCTTCAGCTCGTCGTGGTTCTCCTTGAGGGCGTCGGAGATGTTCTTGGTGTAGTGACCCGTCTGGATCACCGCCGCCACCTCGTCGAGGACCACGATCGTCAGCGGCCGCTTCACCACCCCCAGCGCCCACTCGGCGAGCCCGGAGGCTCGTTCGACGACCGCCGGGCGCTTCATGCCCATCCGCACCAGGACCGCGCCGATCAGCACCGCGAGCACCGATCCGCCGAGCAGGACGGCGATCACCAGCAGCAGCACCTGCAGCGTGCTGAGGCCCTCCAGCCAGTTCGAGAGACCGGTCATGGACACATCCTGCCCGAACCCGACACGCCGCCGAGTTGACCTACCCGGACCACTATGCTCATAATTTCGAGTAGTTCAGTAGTAATAGCACAAGCAATCAAGAAACGGGTCAACATCATGCGCAAGCTCATCGTGCTCGGATTCGTGGGGCTCATCGCCCAGCTGATCGACGGCTCCCTCGGCATGGCGTACGGCGTCACCTCCTCGACGCTGCTGCTCGCCACCGGCATCGCACCGGCCGCCGCCTCGGCCGCCGTCCACTTCTCCGAGATCGGCACCTCGCTGGTCTCCGGGTTCTCCCACCACAAGCTCGGCAACGTCGACTGGAAGACCGTCTCGATCCTCGCGATCCCGGGCTTCGTCGGCGCCTACGCCGGCGCGACGTTCCTCTCCAGCCTCCCGGCCGACGACGCCAAGCCGTGGGTCGCGGGCCTGCTCCTGGCGCTGGGCCTCTACGTGATCTACCGCTTCCTGGTCCTCGGCGGCCGTCGCCCCACCTTCAAGGCCCGCCCCGGCCCGGTGTTCCTGGTGCCGATGGGCCTGGTCGGCGGCACGCTCGACTCGATCGGTGGCGGTGGCTGGGGCCCCGTCGGCACCACGACGCTGCTCTCCTCGGGCCGCCTCGAGCCCCGCAAGGTCGTCGGCTCCATCGACACCTCCGAGTTCGTCGTCGCCGTGGGCGGCTCGCTGGGCTTCCTGATGGCGCTGGGCAGCGAGGGCATCCTGTGGTCCTACGCGCTGGCGCTGCTGGCCGGTGGCGTGATCGCCGCCCCGATCGCCGCCTGGCTGGTCAAGCACATGCCGGCCCGGGTCCTCGGCATCGCCGCGGGTGGCCTGATCGTCCTCACCAACACCAAGACCATCGCCGAGGCGCTCGGGGCGTCGCTCGGCCAGGTCGGTGTCATCGCAGCTGTGCTCGGCGTCGCATGGATCGCCGGCATCGTCTGGGCCGTCCGCATGGAGCGGAAGGCGCGGGCGCTGGAGCAGCGCGAGGGCGCCCTCGCCGGGGTCTGACCCACCTCGGCACCACGGGCGGCCGGCGGGACTCGCGTCCTGCCGGCCGCTCGGCACGTACGGCGCCGGCTCAGGCGCCGAGGTCGGCGCTGCGCAGCCGGTAGACCTGCAGCGTCCGGTCGTAGTACTTCTCCGTCTCGCCCACCCACTCCATGCCGAGCCGCCGCGCCATCGCGATGCCGCCCCGGTTGGTGGTGTGCATGACGGCGAAGACCTCGTCGGTCCCGGGGTGGCCGAACGCCCAGCGGGCCAGGGCGTGGGCGGCCTCGACGGCGTACCCCTGGCCCCGCGCGTCCGGCGCCAGCTGCCACGCGAACTCGAGGTCCTGCTCCCAGGGCGGGATCACCATCAGGGCGATGCCGCCGACGACCCGGCCGTCGGAGGTACGTTCGACCGCCCATCGGCCGGCGGGCGGGACCAGCTCCTCCGCCTGCCGATCCCACTCGGCCAACAGCTCCCGCATCTGCGGCAGGTCCTCGACCTGCTGCATCGCCGGGCTCAGCCACCGGGCGACGTCCTCGTCGCCGTAGACGCGCACGGCGTCCTCTGCATCGTCGGCCCGCCAGGGGCGGACCACCAGTCGTTCGGTCCGGAGCTCCACGCAGGCGCAACACCGGGGAGCGGCGTTGGCTTCCCGACCCGGGGCACGGGCTACGGCAGGAGCGGTCCCCCGCCGGAGGTGACGGGCAGGTCGAGGACCCGGATCGTGCGGCGGGCCATCCTCCGCTCGCCGAGCGCGTTGGGGTGGACCACGACGGGGTTGGTGCCCTGCAGCACCGGCTCGATCCAGCGCACCCCGGGATCCTGGCAGGCGTCGTGGCCTTCCGAGGCCCGGCCGACCTCCACGTACGTGGAGGACGTGGCGTCGGCCGCTCGCTCCACGGCGACGTTGAGCACCCGCTGGATGTTGCGCAGGTAGGGCACGTCGCCCTCGGCGATCGGCATCCGGTCGAAGCAGCCCGTCTCCTCCGGGACGATCCACGGGTAGCCGAGGATCGCCACCTCGGCGCGGGGCGCACGGCGGTGGACGGCACGCAGCGCCCTCACCAGGGCGGGTGCGGTCTGCTGGCGGATGGTCCGGACGAACGAGCGGCCGTACTCGTCCCGGCACGGGCTCCCCTGCCCCAGGGTCGTCGCACCGGCGGTGCCGCACTTCAGGATGGCGCCGATGAACACGCCCTGGTTGTTGCCGCCGATGGTCATCGTCACCAGCCGGGTGCGCCGGGTGAGCGCGTCGAGCTGCGGCGCGACGCCGTCGTACTGCTCCTCGAAGTAGTCGCCGGTCTCGGCAGCGCCGCAGGTGACGTCCCGCAGCCGCACGTCGACCCGGGAGGCGATCACGTGCGGGTAGTTGAGGGTCGAGCGCAGGCACTGCGGTGGTGCCGCCGGATCGGGCGGCAGCACCCCCGAGGCCGCGCTGTAGGAGTCGCCCATCGCGACGTAGCGGGGTGGCCGGTCGGCACCGGTCGCCGCGGGGGCGGCGGTGAGGACGAGAGCGGTCACGACGAGCGCGAGGGCGGGACGGTGCACGGGCGGCCTCCTGGGGGTCGGAGGCCCATCATGGACGACGTGGGCCAGACTGGACGCGTGAGCGATCCCGCCGATGCCGCCCGCCGCATTCTCGAGGCGAACCGCTACGTCGTGCTCGCCACCGTCGACGCGCAGGGCGAACCGTGGGCGACCCCGGTCTGGTTCGCCCACGACGGCCTCGACACCCTGCTGTGGGTCTCGCCGCCGGAGTCGCGGCACTCGCAGGCGCTGGCCGCGGAGCCGCGCGTGGCCGCGACCGTCTTCGACTCCGGCGTGGAGCCGGGCCACGGCACCGCCTTCTACGGCCGCGGCCGGGCGGCCGAGTGCCCGGCGGCCGAGCTGGGCGACCGCATCGCCGTCTACTCGGAGCAGAGCGCCGCCCAGGGGATCGGGCCGTGGGACGCCGCCAGGGTCAGCGGTGACGCCCGGCTCCGGCTGTACGTCGCGCACCTCGACGAGCTGTCCGTCCTGCTCGACACCGACGGCCCCGAGCGGCGGCTCCCGGTCGACGTGGGCCGATGAGCAGCGACCCGCAGCCGCCGCGCCGGGCCCGGCACCTGATCGACCCCACGGCGCCGCCACCACCCCGCGACCCCGAGGCGGAGGCACGGCTGGCACGCGTCCAGCAGTGGGTGATGTCGGCGCTCGCGGTGACGACGATCTTCCACCTCTGCGTCGGCCTGGTGATCGCCGCGCTGTTCGTCGACGAGGACGACACCGTCGCCCGGGTCGGCCTGTGCGTGGTCGCCGGCGCGTTCGGCGTGATGGCGGCCGTGATCGCGCGGGCCATCCACCGCAAGCCGCTGGTGTCGCCGTGGCTGGCCATCGGGTTGCTGCCTGCCGTCGTGGGGGTGTGGCTGGTCCTGCGGTGACGAGGTCCGCACGGTCAGACCGGTCCGTCAGGGTGGTGACACACCGTGCCCGCTGCGCAAGGCTAGGGACGAGCGCCGACGTCGTACGCCGTTTCCCCAGGGGAGGAAGCCGACATGAACGCCACCTCGACGACATCCCGTCCTGACACCGCCGAGGGCCACCTCGGCGAGGCGGGTCACGCCCCCGCCAGACCCGGCACCACCGCGTGGGACGCCGAGAGCCTGCTGGCCCGGTTCGACGAGGTCCGCGCCCACACCGAGTCCCTCGCCGCGCCGCTGTCGCCGGAGGACCAGACCGTCCAGTCGATGCCGGACGTCTCGCCCACCAAGTGGCACCGGGCCCACGTCACCTGGTTCTTCGAGACGTTCCTGCTGGCCGAGCACGAGCCGCGGTTCGCGCCCTTCCAGGACTCCTACTGGTTCCTCTTCAACAGCTACTACGAGGCGATCGGCCCGCGCTACTCCCGGCCCGACCGCGGGCTGATCACCCGGCCCGGGGCCCACGACGTGGGCGTCTACCGCGACAACGTCGACGACCGGGTCCGCGACCTGGTCGCGAGCCTCGACCCGGGTGTGCTGGAGCGTGTCAGCGCCACCATCGAGCTCGGCTTCCACCACGAGCAGCAGCACCAGGAGCTGCTGCTGATGGACGTCAAGCACGTGCTGTCGCGCAACCCGCTGCAGCCGGTCTACGCCGGCGCCCGGCTGACGCCGAGCGAGCCCGGCGAGATGGGCTGGTTCGACGTGGCCGGGGGGCTGGTCGAGATCGGTCACTCCGGCGCGGGCTTCTCCTTCGACAACGAGCTCCCCCGACACCAGCAGTGGCTGGAGCCGTACCGGATCGCCGACCGGCTCGTCACCAACGGCGAGTGGCTGGAGTTCATGGCCGACCGCGGCTACGAGCGGCCGGAGCTGTGGCTCTCCGACGGCTGGGCGCAGGTCCAGCAGGAGGACTGGCGCGCACCCTTCTACTGGACCGAGCACGACGGCGTCTGGCTCGAGCACACCCTCCACGGCACGTGGCCGGTCGACCCGGGGCTGCCGGTCAGCCACGTCAGCTTCTACGAGGCCGACGCGTTCGCCTCCTGGGCCGGCAAGCGGCTGCCGACCGAGAGCGAGTGGGAGTACGCCGTCGTCGTCGACGGCCAGGAGACCGACGTCGCCGGCAACCTGGCGGACGGCGAGACCTACCACCCGCGCCCCGCGGCACCGGCGCCCCGGGGCTCGCGGCTGCGGCAGCTCTACGGCGACTGCTGGGAGTGGACGCAGTCGGCCTACCACCCCTACCCCGGCTTCCGCGCGCCCGAGGGTGCGATCGGCGAGTACAACGGGAAGTTCATGTCCAACCAGATGGTGCTGCGGGGCGGGTGCGCCCTGACCCCGCCGGGGCACGCCCGCGCGACCTACCGCAACTTCTTCCCGCACCGGTCCCGATGGGCCCTCACCGGCGTCCGACTGGCCGACGGCGGCGCCCCGGTGACGGCGCGGGGCTGAGCCTCATCCGTCACCGCGGAGCACGCACGCCTCGTCGAGCGCTCGGGTGGCGAGCTTCCGGACCGGGGCGGGCGGTTCCACCAGCACCCGCGCGTCCCGGGCGTCCGGGCGTTCCCCGACCCGCAGCGTGAGGGCGAGCGTCCACGGCGCGGTGGCCTGGCCGCGGGCGTGCTCGTCGCAGCGGTTGCCGGGGAGGATCGCGGCACGGACGCCCACCTCCGGCTGCGACGCCGGGACCGCCACGGGGGTACGGACGCCGAGGTCGTACAGGACGGTGCCGTCGGCGGCCGTCACCTCGACCGGCTCCGTGCCGCCCTGCCGGGTCAGCACCAGCGTGCCGACCGCGGCCGGCTCACCGTTGCGCTCGTCGTCGACGACCTGCCAGTCGTCGGCGTAGTCGATCGCGACATTCTCGGCCACCAGCCGGTCGGCGCACCAGGTGTCGTGGAGCCGGCGTACGAACACCTGGCCGCTGTCCTCGAGCGGCTGTACGACCTCGCTCTCCGCGGTCCGGACGATCCCCTGCACCGGGTCGTCCAGCCCGTCGCCGGCCTCGCAATCCGGCACCGGGAGCAGCACCTGCAGGTCCAGGGTCTGACCACCGGCCAGGGTCGCGTCCTGCGGGGTCGCGAACGCGCCGTACCCGGGCCAGTCGAGCCCGGCGGCGGTGACGGTCAGCGGCTGGTCGGAGACGTTCTCGACCCGGAGCAGCGCGTGGCGGGTGCCCTCGTCGGGGAGCAGCTGGGTGAACCCGAGTGCCACCTCTGGCTCCGGCGCGGACGGCGGCTGCTGGGCGGACCCGCCGGAGCACGCCGCGAGCACGACAGCGGCGACCACCGCGCCCCCGGCGGCTCTCGCTCCCCGTACTACGCGCACGGCCTCATCATGCCGGGCGGAACCCTGTCCCCGGGGAACCCGGCTCAGTAGCCTCGGCAGGTGACCACTGCCACCAGCCCCGACGAGCGCATCGCCCTCGTCCTCGACGCCGGCGGCGCCCGCTCGGCCTACCAGGTCGGCGCGCTCGCGGTGCTGCTGCCCGCGATCGCTGCCCGCGGCCCACGCCCCAGCATCCTGGTCGGCACCAGCGCCGGGGCGCTGCTCTCGGGTGCCCTGACGGCGACCGCCCACCTCGAGCCCGACGAGCAGGCCACCCGACTGCTCGACGTGCTGCTCGGCGCGACCAAGAAGAACGTGATGCAACCGCTCTGGCGGCAGGCGCCGATGGTCATCGCGCGCTACGCCTCCGAGACCGTAGGTGCGTCCGGGTTCCGGCTGCGAGGACTGATGGGCACCGGTCCGCTGGCCCGGACCCTGGAGCGTTCGATCGACTGGGACCGGCTCCACCGCAACGTCGAGGACGGCGTGGTGGAGGTCTCCGCGGTGACGGCGACGTCGGTCCGCACCGGCTGGGTCACCATGTTCGCGGAGGCGACGGCTGCGTACGGCGACCTCCCGGACCCGCCGAGGGAGCACCACCGGTGCTACGCCGAGACCCGGCTGGGCGTGGAGCACCTGATGGCGTCCTCGGCCATCCCCGTGCTGTTCCCGTCGATCAAGGTGACCGAGCCCGAGTCGGCGGCCGGCTGGTACGTCGACGGCGCCACCCGGCGCCGGGTGCCGCTCGCCCCCGCCCTCGAGCTCGGCGCCGACCGCGTCGTGATCGTGGGCACCGGCAGCCTGCGTCCCGCCGACCCCGACCCGGAGCAGGACCAGGCCGCGGTCGACCTCGGCGACGGCGGGGCCACCCTGCTGGGAGCCGTGATGGACGACCCGCTGCGCCACGACCTGCGGATGCTGACGTCGGTCAACGCCCTCGCCGGCAACGACGAGGTCGCCCCCCACCTCAACCGGCACCGGGCCGAGATCGGGCGGCCGCCGTTCCGGGTCACCCCGTACGTGGGCATCGCTCCCCAGACCTACGACGAGCTCGGGAGCACGGCCATGGAGGTCTTCCGGGCCAACCACGGGCGGCTCCGCCCCACCCTCGACCCGGACCTGCAGATGGTCCACCGGCTCCTCGGCAGCGACAGCCCGCTGCAGGGCGAGCTGCTGTCCTACCTGCTCTTCGACCCCGACTTCTTCACCGAGGCGGCGGCCCTGGGAGAGCGGGACGCGAAGCAGTGGATGACCGACAACCCCGACCTGTGGCGCACCGGCCCGCGCGACGCCGACTCCTGAGGCCCCGCAGCGGGATCTGCCGCATCCCGACCGGTCCGACCGGGCCACTTACGACCGGGAGGACGCCTTGCCGTGGCGCTCCTCGAGGGGTGCGACGGCACCGGTGAGGGAGCCCGGGCCCCGCCGTCACGCCCAGAGGGAGGATGCGGGGAACGTCCGGAACGTCCTATAGTCGAAGTGGTGCCGGGGCCATGAATCCCGGTCCACAGCGGGGGCCGGTCCGTCGCACCGATGCGCGGGCCGCGAGAAACACACCCGGCACGACCTGTCGGGTGTCAGGGAGGGAAACCCGTTGAGTAGCGATGATTTCGTACCGATGACGTCCGAGGAGCTGGCTGCGGAGGGGGTGACTGCGCTTCCGGACAAGGAGGTCGTCTCGATCCTCGATCTCGCGGCGGACATCGACCTCGCGATCGATGGTGCGGCGCCGATCGATCTGGCGATCGCGCTCAACGCGAATGTGGTGGCGCCGATCGATGCGGCGGTGAGCGCGAACCTGCTCTCGGATGGTTCGACCAGCCAGGCGGTGGCCGATCAGGGGGTCGCGGTGACCCAGACCGTGGACGCGGACGCGATCGCGACCGGGATCCAGGACAGCACGATCGACCAGTCCGACACGGTCACCGACGGGTCCGGTGCGGCGCCGGCGGCCGGTGCGGGTGGCGAGCAGGCGATGATGGCCGCGTCGGCCGGCGCCGGGGATGCCGCGGATGCCGCGGCTGCCGCGGACGCGGTGGCTGGGGCTGCGGCGGCGGAGCCGGTCGACGGTGCGGTGGTGGTGGACTCCACCGGCGCCATCGTGGGCACCCTGGATGAGGCGAGCGGGACGGTGGTCGACTCGACGGGCGCCATCGTGGGCACGCTGAATGAGACCACCGGGCTGGTGGTCGACTCGGCCGGCGCGATCGTGGGTTCGGTGACCAACCTGGTCGACGGGGCGACGGTCGCCGACGCCGCGGGCAACGTGATCGGTGTCCTGGACGGTGCCACCGGCACCGTGAGCGACGCCTCGGGCAACGTGGTCGGGGCGCTGGACCCGTTGACCGGGCAGGTCCTGAACACGGTCGGGGACGTGCTGGGCAGCGTGACCGACCTGGTCGACGGCACCACGGTGCTCGACTCGGCCGGCAACGTGGTGGGCACCCTGGATGGTGCGACCGGCAACGTCGTGGACTCCGCCGGCAACGTGATCGGCGCCCTGGACCCGCTGACCGGGCAGGTGCTGGACGCGGCGGGCAACCTCGTGGGGACCGTCGGCGACATCGTCGACGACGTCACCGACACCGTCGGCGCGCTCGACACCGGGGACCTGCTCAAGGGCGACCTGCTCAACGTGGACGTCAACGTCGACCTCGACGCCGACCTCGCGGCCCCGATCAACGGCGCGGTCGCGGCCAATGCCAACGTGGCGGCGCCGATCGACGCCTCGGTGGCGGCCAACATCCTCTCCGACGACTCACACGCGGCGGCGCTGGCCCAGCAGGACGCGATCATCACCCAGAACATCACCGGGACCGCCGAGGCCACCTCCGACCAGACCTCGAGCATCGACCAGGCCTCGGTCGAGCCGCCCGACACCGACACCGCCTCCGCGGACGACGACGAGCCCGCACCGGCCCCCGCACCGGCACCGGCACCGGCCCGGCACCGGCACCGGCCCCGGCTCCGGTCGCCGAGGAGCCCCTCGCGGCCACCGTGACACCTGTCGCGCACGAGGACGAGCCGTCGAGCGTCGGCGCGACGACCGAGCCGACCACGGACTCGTCGCAGCAGTGACCATCCTCGTCGACGCGCCGTCGCGCGTCGATGGCGTCCAGCTGCTCGGGTCGATGGTGGGGTCCGGCTACCGGACCCCACCGGCCCTGGTGCGTCGCGGCGACGGGCAGACGCTGCAGCTCTCCCCCATGCTCTACCTGGTGCTGGAGTCGATCGATGGGCAGCGCACGTGCGCGCAGATCGCGGACCGCGTCAGCCGGGCGATGCGCCGGGGCATCTCCCCCGAGATGGTCGCAGGCCTGGTCGAGGAGCACCTGCGCACCCTGGGACTGGTCAGGCTCGCCGACGGCTCCGACCCGCCGCTGAAGCGGTCCAACCCGCTGCTGGGGCTCAAGCTCAAGTTCTCGGTCACCGACCCGCGCACCACCCACCGGCTCACCGACCCGTTCCGGTTCCTGTTCCGACCCGTCCTGGCCACGGTGGTGGCCGCGGGCTTCCTGGCGGTGACCTGGTGGGTCTTCTTCGAGCAGGGCCTGGCCCCGGCCGCCTACGACGCCTTCCAGCGTCCCCAGCTGCTGCTGCTGGTGTTCGCGGTGACCGTGCTCTCCGGGGGGTTCCACGAGTTCGGGCACGCCGCGGCGGCACGGTACAGCGGCGCCGAACCCGGCGTCATGGGAGCCGGCCTCTACCTGGTGTGGCCCGCGTTCTACACCGACGTCACCGACAGCTACCGGCTCGGACGCGGTGGCCGGATCCGCACCGACCTGGGCGGGCTGTACTTCAACGCCCTGGTCGTGGTGCTCACCTTCGGCTGGTGGTACGCCACCCGGTGGGACGCGCTGCTGCTGCTGGTCGCGACCCAGGTGCTGCAGATGGTGCAACAGCTGCTCCCGCTGCTGCGCTTCGACGGCTACCACCTGCTCGCCGACCTGGCCGGGGTCCCCGACCTCTACCACCGGATCCGCCCCACCCTGCTCGGGCTGCTGCCACACCGCTGGAACGACCCCGACAACCGGCTGCTGAAGCCGGGGGCACGCGCGGTGATCACGCTGTGGGTGCTGATCACGGTCCCGATGATGGCGCTGATGCTGCTGGCCCTGGTCGCGGCCGTGCCCCGGCTGCTCGGCACCGGCTGGTCGGTGGTGCAGCAGGACGCCGCCGGCGTGGCCCAGGCCTGGCGCAGCGGCGGCCCGATCGACATCGCCGCCCACACCCTGCAGATGCTGGCGGTCGTGCTCCCCGTGATCGCCTGCGGCCTGATCCTCGGCCGCATCGGACTGCGCTGGTTCCAAGGACTCGCCCGCTGGAGCCGCGGATCCGGACTCAAACGGGTCACCGCCGCCGTGCTCAGCGCCACCCTGGTCACCGCACTGGCCTGGGCCTGGTGGCCCTATCCCGGCAACTACCGCCCGATCCTGCCCGGCGAGCAGAACCTGTTCACCTCCCTGCTCCCCACCGCCCGCAGCGCCCCCGGCGCGCTGCCCACCTCCCTGGACGGCGCCGCGGTCCTGCCGGGCCACCGGTCCCTGCCGGTGGGCCAGGCCGCCCAACGCCGCCTGGCCGACCAGACCCCGCTACAGGCCACCTTCCCCGGCCGGAAGGCCCTGCCGACCAAGGCCGACCCGCAGCTGGCCCTGGTGCTGGTCCCCAACCAGGACACCACCCCCACACCCGAGCAACCGACCCAGCCGACCCCGACGACCCCGACGGACGGGACCGACGAGCCGGACGGGACCGACGAGCCGTGGGTCTTCCCCTTCGACCAGCCCCTCCCACCCGAGGACGGCGACAACCAGGCGGCCGCCTACAACACCACCGACGACTCCCTCACCTACGACGTCGCCTTCGCCCTGGTCTGGGCCACCGGCAACGAGGTGCTCAACGTCAACGAGGCCCACGCCTACGCCTCCTGCTCACGCTGCGTCACCGTCGCCGTCGCCTTCCAGGTGGTCCTCATCATGGACGACGCCCAAGTGGTGGTCCCACAGAACCTCGCAGTCGCCGCCAACTACCAGTGCTACCGCTGCATCACCGCCGCCATCGCCAACCAGCTGGTGCTCACGGTCTCCCACACCCCCGGCCAGGAACAGCTCCTCGCCCTCGGCGAGGTCTGGGACCAACTCACCCAGTTCGGCCAGAACATCACCACCTACACCCTCGCCCAGATCACCGACCAGCTCAACGACATCGAGAACCAGATCCAGACCATCCTCCACTCCGCACCACCCCTGCCCCCCACCCCCACCACCACCCCCAACCCATCCCCCACCGGAGCGCCCGACACCGACACCAAACCGTCCCCGACCACCCCCTCCGGCTCCGCCTCCCCGTCACCGACCGGCGCCCCCTCGTCGTCGCCCACGAGCGCGCCCAGTCCCAGTGGTGCGACCAGCGAGCCGACCGCGCCACCACCGTCGGGGTCCACGACGGCACCTGCCTCTCCCCCACCCAGCCCTGCCCCCACCACGTCGTCGCCGTCGTCGCCGTCATCGCCGTCGTCGTCGACGCCCTAGTGACGCGAGGGGCTTGCCGTCCGCGGTCTGGCATGCATCGAATCCCGCTCGACTGGGCACGGGGCGGCCCGTGACCGAACTGAAGACGCTCGTCCTGAACTGCACGCTGACTCCGTCACCGAAGTCGTCGAGCACCGAGCTGTCGGAGACCGACGGGCAGGGACGCATGACCACCTACGACAAGGTGGGGCTGGTGGCCGTGGTCGGCAACGAGGACGGCGCCCACCACGTGAGCGCAGAGGTCTACCAGGCGCTGAACGACACCGGCTTCTCGCTGGCGCCCAACGCGGTGACCTACTGGGTCGGCCAGGCCATGCAGGGCACGGACTACCAGTACCTCGAGGAGACCCCGGAGGAGACCGCCAACGCCACCCGGATGGCGGCCCGGAATGCCGTCCACCTGGCGCGGCTGCTCGCGTCCGAGCCCTACCCGGCAGGTTGAGCATGCTGCTGCCGACCCCGCGCGGCCCGCTGAGCGAGGCGGTGTGCTCCGGACTCACCTCCCCCGGCGCGTTCGCGGTGGACCCCTCACTCGCCGACCGGGCGACGCGCGGCGACGTGCTGGCCTCCGACGACGTCCAGCTCTCGCTGTGGGTGGCGTACGAGCTGCACTACCGCGGTTTCGACGACGTGGCCGACGAGCGCGAGTGGGACCCCGACGTGCTCCGCCTGCGGCACGAGCTGGAGCAGGTCTTCGAGGCCGAGCTGCGACAGCTGGTCCCGACCCCGTCCGTCGACGACCGTCGCGACTTCCCGACCCAGCTCCGCGAGGTCATCGAGACCGCTGCCGGACCACCCCTCGCGGCTCATCTCCACCGGCACGCGGACCGGGAGCAGGTGCTCCAGTTCCTGCGCCAGCGCAGCCTCTACCACCTGAAGGAGTCCGACCCCCATGCGTTCGTCGTGCCGCGGGTCGGCGGGCGGGCCAAGGTTGCCCTCGCCGAGCTGCTCTACGACGAGTTCGGCGCGGGCCGGCCCGACGCCCTCCACAGCAAGCTGTTCGCGGACGCGCTCGCGGGAGCCGGCCTGGATCCCGCCTACGGCGCGTACGTCGACGAGACCCCGGCGACGACGCTCGCGGTCAACAACCTGATGTCGCTGTTCGGCCTGCACCGCAGGCTGCGCGGGGCAGCGCTCGGGCACCTCGCGGCCTTCGAGACGACCAGCTCCGTGCCGTGCCGCCGGATCGCGGCCGGCATCGAGCGGGTCGGGCTGCCCGACGTCGTGGCCGCCTACTTCCACGAGCACGTCGAGGCCGACGCCGTGCACGAACAGGTCGCCCTGCGTGACATCTGCGGGTCCCTGGTCGCGGCCGGGCCGGAGCTCGCCGGTGACGTGCTCTTCGGCGCGGCCGCCTGCCTGGCGCTCGACGAGGTGGCGGGTGAGGAGCTGCTGGCGTCGTGGGCTGCGGACGGGCTGGGGGCCGCGTCATGAGCGGCGAGGTCCGCGTCGAGCTCTGCCCGGACGGGCCGCTGCTGGTCCGGGGCGCCGACACCGTCCGCGACGCCGACGGAGTCGAGCACCCGGTGACCCGGCCCGTCGTGGCGGTCTGCGCCTGCGGCAAGACCTCCCGGCCCCCGTGGTGCGACTCGACGCACAAGGCGCTGCGCCGGTCCGGGCCACACTGACCCCGGAGGTCAGTCGGACCTGACGTGGACGAGCACGCCGCCCTCGCAGGTCCGCACCTCCTGACGGCTCAGGTCGTCCGGCAGGTCCGCACAGAGCGCTTCGGCCTGCGCCTCGGAGCCGAGCTGGAGCACGAGGTGGCCGCCGGGCAGCAGGTGCCGGGCGGACACGTCGAGGCACAGCCGGGCCAGGTCCAGTCCGTCGTCCCCGCCGTCGATGGCCAGCAGCGGATCCTCGGGGAATCGCCCGGTCTCGCCGCGCGGGACCCAGGGCGGGTCGGCGACGACCACGCCGAACAGCTCGTCGTCACCCAGCACCCGGTCCATCGGCCCGACCCGGACCTCGAAGTGCTCGGCCAGGCCCGCCTCCTCGGCATTGGCCCGCGCGAACTCACCGGCCACCGGGTCCACGTCGACCGCGACCACCCGTACGCCGCTCAGGGCGGCGAGGAGCAGGCCGATGTGTCCGGCACCGGTGCACAGCTCGAGCGCGCTCTGCTCCGGTGCCTGTGCCACGAGGTGGGCCGCCCACCGGGACTGCGCCTGCGTCCACGGCCGCGGCTCCAGCACCCGTTCGTCGTGGCGGATGGTGAGGCCGCCGAAGGTCGTCGTGGTCATGGTCGTCACGGGTTCGGCGTACCCGGCCGGCGTCCGGGCATGCTCCCCGGGCTCTCGGGTACGACTTTCGGGAGGACCAGGAAGGGAGAGGAACGATGCCCAGCAAGTCTGCCAACGTGAAGAACGAGGACCAGTACGAGGCCCTCAAGGACAAGGGCATGTCCAAGGAGCGCGCCGCCCGGATCGCCAACAGCCCCGGCGCTTCCGAGCGGGGTGGCAAGCAGAGCGGCTCTGGCGGTGACAGCAGCCAGGGCGGGACCACGGCCCAGAAGAAGAAGGCCGGTCGCAAGGGGGGCAAGGCCTCGAGCGGCTCGTGAGCCCCGCGCCCGGCCCCGGTCAGTCGCGGGGAGAGTGTCTCGGCGTGGAGGCCATCGTCGCCCGACGCCGGGCCACCAGCGGCACCCCGGACCAGATGAGGAGGAACGCCGCCACTGCGGCCACCAGGGCGGCCACCCCGGCGGTGGGTCCGATGACCACCCCGAAGATCAGCCACGCCACCAGCGACATGGCGGTCGCTGCCAGCAGCAGTCCGAGGCGGGCGAACACGTTGCCGACCCGGACCAGCCACTCCTTCTCCTGCTGCCGGAAGAGCAGCCGATGGAAGGTCGGCGGAGCGAGCACGGTCATGGTGGCGACGAGAGCCACCGACAGCGCCGAGAGGAACAACCCCTCCTGGAAGTCGGTCAACACGGTGAAGCGCTGCTGGAAGGGGATCGAGACCAGGAAGCCGGTCAGGATCTGCAGACCGGTCTGGGTGACCCTGAGCTCCTGGAGCAGCTCGTCCCAGTTGCGGTCCACCGCGTTCCGTGCCGCCACGCCGTTCCTCTCCACGACCAACCGGACCATCCGCCGCCCGAGCGACACTCCCGACACAGTGGCCTTACCCGGGCGCGGCGACCCGCAAACCCCCGACTACACACTTTGGTGTGACGGAATGGGCGAGTCGTCCCGAGGGTGCCTACGCTCCCGGGCAGCCGTCCCTCGTCGAAGGACATCGCTGCTGGCGAGGGGCGGCGCCCAGCGCCACCAACCGGGTGAGGCGCGAACCGGTCACGGCCTCTAGCCTGAAATGGTGATGGGTGATCGCTTCACTCCGTCACGAGGCAACGGGAGCTTGGACCTAGGCATTCTCCCGGCTTCTGCTGGCGGGAGCGCCAAGACCTCGCCCGCGGTCAGCGGGAGTGGGCTCCCGCTCGCTTGACGGCGAGCGGGAGCCGTCTTCGTACGCGGGGTGATGAGCCGGCCTCCGGGGGGCGCGGACCGTCGCCACCTGCGCGCGGAGGTCGCGGGCCAGCGGCCGGCTGCAGGTCGCCCACATCAGGACCCGCCGCTCGGCGATCGCCTGCTCGGAGCACCAGCGCAGGGCCGCCACGCCGTCGTCGTCGGCCGCGGAGACCCTGGACAGGTCGAGCGAGAGCACGCCGGTCGTGGAACGGAGGGCGTGCCCGAAGACGCGGCGCAGGTCGTACCCGGCCACGATGTCGAGGGTGCCGTCGATCTCGACGACACCCGCGGGGCCGTGGTGGTGGAGCGTGACGCGGAGCATGGGCTTTCCTGTGGGAGAGGCGTGAGCCGCGACGCTAGCCCGGGCAGATGACGCGCCGGTGAACAACCGCCGGGTGGTCTGGTCCGGCTGCGGACGTCGGCCGGAGCCCACCGAGGAGGGCGTGGTGCGCCAGGGGTCGCACGATCCCCGCATCGACGCGATCCCTGGCGCGGCCACAGCATCTCCACAAACCGAAGATCTCGTCAAGGCCGTCCTGACACGCCTCCGGAGGGCGCACCGCGCCGCCGCAGTCGTACGCAGGACTGCTGCGCTGACGCGCGACTGATCGACGTCTCCGAGCAGGACCCCTAGCAGGCTCCGCCGATGCTGCCCGAGCCGAGCGCGCCCCTCCGCCGGGCCGAGGGCCCTTCGAAGCGCTCCCAGGCCGCCTGCCGACTCACACCGAGGACGTTGCCGATGGCGCTCCAGGAGATCTTGCGCTCCCGCAGGAGGCCCACCCACTCCGCGGCGAATCCGGTGACCTGCTCGGCCGAGCGCAGGATCTGCGGAAGCACGTCGAGCACCTCGACGTCCGTCATCGTCTCCCACGGGGGCCGGCGGAGCGCCTGCCTGCTCGCCGGCGTCTGGAGCTGCGCGTGGTAGTGCTCGAGGCACTCGACGCACATCATGGCCCCGAGCCCCCCGATGAATCTCGTGTCCTGGGTGCCCTGCTTGCCGCAGAAGGAACACATCTTGTTCGCGGGGCTGAAGTCCATCGCGGTTCCTCTCACGCTGACGCCTGCCCCGTACCGTAGTCCCGTCGGGAGTCCGGGCGCCCGACCCGGCCACGGCGACTACGCGGCGGCCCAACGCCGCAGGTTCTTCCGGGGCACGTCCTCCCACGCGGCCTCGAAGTCGCGTCGTGCCGACTCGGCGCGCGCCTCCTCCAGCGCGTGGAGCCGACCGAACGTGAACCCGTTCTCCCCGCTCAGGTACGCCCTCACGCCGTACTCACGCAACACCTGACGCGTCATCACGGTGTCCTGGTGAGCCCCGAGTGCCTGCTGCACCTTCTTGACCGAGGTGGCCAGTCGCTCGGCCCGCTTCCCGAGGACCGGCACGGTCGACTCCGCCGCGTAGCGCAGCCGCTTCGCCTTCTTGCGCGCCTCGTGGAGCGCGAGGTCGCGCTCGTGCCCGCTCTGGGCCTCAGCGATCGCCTTGACCGCACGACGGAGCCGCTTGGCGTCCCGTTGCAGCAGGCGGGGAAGGACCTCGCCGGCCGACGCATCCCCGGCGGAGGTGAAGGTGGTGGGGCGCACGAGCTCGTCCAGGGCATCGAGCAGCCGGAAGTACCGCTCGCTCTCGAGCGCCTGCAGCGCCTGCTCCATGCCCTCGCGCTCGGCCTCGCGCAGCTCGTCGTCGATCCGGGTCTTCACCGGACCGAGGACCAGCTCGACGGGCTGGGTGGCCACCAGCTGGTGCAGACGCTCGCGCAGCACCTGGGCGTCGCGTGCGTCACTCAGGCTCCTTCCCAGCCAGCGCAGCTCCTCGGTCAACCCACCGACGTGCTGGCGATCCAGCACCGGGCCGTACGTCCTCAGGGCGGAGCGCAGTCGTCTGGCCGCGATGCGCAGCTTGTGGACCGACCCGGGGCGACCCGCCCGCAGCCGGGCGTCCTGCTCGTGGAGCGTGCCGACCTGCTTCGTCAGGTGGGCGATCGCGGCCTCCGTGGCGCTGCCGCGCTCGAGCTCCTTGCGCGAGGGGACGGCCGGGGCTTGGGGGACCGCGTCGCCCAGGGTGCGGAGGAGCTTGGACGTGGTGGACGAACGTGTCGCACCCGCACCCGACAGGACGTCCTCCAGCGCATCGAGCAGCCCCGCGTCCCCGGCGTCGGCGAGCTCCACCTCCCACTCGCGCCACTGGCTGACGTACAGGCCACCGTGGAGTCGTTCGGCGTGGACCTGGTCGTCGCAGACGTGTGCCAGGACGGTGTCGTCGTCGCCCAGCAACGCGTACTGGAGACGCCGGGTGCTGATCCTTGCGATCGGCGCCAGCTCCCGGTCCCGGACCTGGGCGAGCACGGGCGGGAGCAGCGCGTTCGGCACCGTCCTGGTGTCACGACCCAGGGGCTCACGCAGCTCGGTCCGTGTGTCGCCGCCCCGGGGGAGCTTGAGGTGCCAGCCGGCGTCCCCTCCGCCTGAGCGTCGGCGCAGGGTGACGTCGTGCCGGGCGAGGTCCAGCCCGGCGGTGTCGAAGTAGACCGCCTCCAGCGACTGCTCGACCGGTCGGCCCACGCGGGCCACCGAGTGGACGCCGTCCAGCTCCGGCAGCCGGGTGGTCCCCTCGACCTCGTACGTGCGTTCGGTCTCGTCCCACCGGCCCGCGCTCATCGACGACGTCCCCTGGTCACAGGATGGGTCGTCCGCCGGTCACGGCCACGCGGGCTCCGGACATGTAGCTGCCCTCCTCGGAGGCGAGCAGCACGTACGCCCCGGCGAGCTCGGCAGGCTGTCCGGGCCGCCCCAGCGGCGTGTCCTCACCGAAGTGCTCGACCTTCTCCGGGGGCATGGTCGCCGGGATCAGCGGCGTCCAGATCGGGCCGGGGGCCACGCTGTTGACCCGGATCCCGCGCGGCCCGAGCATCTGGGCGAGACTGGCGCAGAAGTTGGCGATCGCCGCCTTGGTGGCGGCGTACGGTGCGAGGTCCGGCGAGGGCATGTCGGAGTTGACCGAGGTGCTGCCGATGATCGACGACCCCGGTCCCAGGTGCGGCAGCGCCGCCTTCACCAGGTAGAACATCGCCGACACGTTGGTGGCGAACGTGTGCTGCCACTCCTCGTCGGAGATCTCCTCCAGGTCGCTGTGGTTCATCTGGAACGCGGCGTTGTTGACCAGGACGTCGATCCGGCCGAGGTCCTCGACCGCGCGCCGGACGATGTCCCGGCAGTGGGCCGGGTCGGAGACGTCGCCGGCCACGGTGACTGCCCTGCGACCGGCCTTGCGCACCCACTCGGCGGTGTCCTCGGCGTCCTCGTGCTCGGACAGGTAGCTGAGGAGGACGTCGGCGCCCTCGCGGGCGTACGCGATCGCAACGGCCCGGCCGATCCCGCTGTCGCCACCGGTGATGACGGCGACCTTGCCTGCCAGCTTGCCGGCGCCGACGTAGGACTCCTCACCGCAGTCGGGCTCCGGTCGCATGCGGGACTGGGTGCCGGGCACCTCCTGCTGCTGGGCGGGCTGGCTCATGGCGCTCCTCCTCAGGTGTCTTCCGCACGGTCGTGCCCGCCAGTCGTCGAGGTCATGCATGCTCCGGACCGATCGGATCAGCGCGACTGCCCGGGCAACGTCTGTCCACGTCTGGACGAGGACGGGTGCGGAGTCGCCGGCCCGGGTGTGGGATTGACCTCACGCCCATCACGCGTCAACCGGAGCCCGGAGGGTACGCAGCCACCATGAGTCTGACCACACGAACCATCGAGGCCACCCCCGACACGGTCTGGGAGGTGCTCTCCGACGGCTGGCTCTACCCGCTGTGGGTCGTCGGCGCCACCCGCATGCGCGAGGTCGACGACCACTGGCCCTCCCCCGGCGCCAAGCTCCACCACTCGGCCGGGGTGTGGCCGCTGGTGATCGACGACTCCACCGAGGTGCTCGAGGAATCGCCGGGCCGCATGCTGCGGCTGCGCGCCCGGGGCTGGCCCGCGGGCGCGGCCGAGGTCGAGATCACGCTGAGGCCGCAGGGCGCCAGCACCGTGGTGGAGCTGCGCGAGGACGCCGTGTCCGGACCGGGCAGGCTGGTGCCCTCGCCGCTGCGGCAGCCGATGCTGCACGTCCGCAACATCGAGGCCCTGGGCCGCCTGGCCGCGATCGCCGAGCGACGCCACCACTGATGACGTACGACGCGGTGGTGATCGGCGCGGGGCCCAACGGGCTGGTCGCCGCGAACCACCTGCTCGACGCCGGATGGTCGGTCCTGGTCCTCGAGGCCCAGCCCGTGGTCGGCGGTGCGGTCCGCAGCGACCGCGCCGTCCACCCCGACTTCGTCCACGACACGTTCAGCGCGTTCTACCCGCTCGCCGCCACCTCCCCCACGATCCGGTCGTTCGGCCTCGAGGAGCACGGTCTGCGCTGGACCCATGCACCTGCCGTGCTCGGCCATCCGCGGCCCGACGGCTCGTGGGCCCTGATGCACCGCGACCGCCAGGTCACGGCGCAGCTGATGGAGGACGACGCACCCGGGGACGGAGACGCGTGGCTCGACCTGTGCGGGGAGTGGGACCGCATCGGTCCTCACCTCGTCGGCGCCCTCCTCACGCCGTTCCCGCCCGTACGCCACGGTCTCGGACTCCTCGCCCGACTGCGCTCGGTCGGAGGGCTGGAGTTCCTCCGCACCGTGCTCGCTCCGGCCACCGAGCTCGGACGGAGTCGCTTCCGGGGTGACGCACCCCGCCTCCTGCTCGCCGGCAACGCCGGGCACGCGGACATCCCCCTGGACGGCTCGGGGTCCGGGCTCATGGGACTCCTGCTGTGCATGCTCGGCCAGACCGTCGGGTTCCCGGTGCCCGAGGGTGGCGCCGGCCAGCTCGCCCACGCCCTGGCACGCCGAGTGCGCGCCGCCGGTGGCGAGATCCGCTGCGACGCCCCCGTGACCCGGGTCCTCGTCGACTCCGGCCGGGCCACAGGGGTCGAGGTCGCAGGGGGTGAGCGCGTCGCCGCCGGCCGCGCGGTGGTCGCCGACGTCATCGCCACCCGCCTCTACGGCGACCTCGTCCCCGCCGCCGACCTCCCCACCCGCCTCCTCAGGTCCATGCAGCACTTCCGGCTCGACGCGGCCACGATCAAGGTCGACTGGGCGCTGGACCGACCGGTCCCGTGGGCGACGCCGCCGGCACACCCGCCGGGGACGCTCCACGTCGCCGACTCGGTCAACGAGATGTCGCTGTCCCTCAGCCAGGTCGCGGCCGGCGCCGTCCCGGCCGACCCCTTCCTGCTCGCCGGGCAGATGACCACGGCGGACCCGAGCCGATCGCCTGCGGGGACGGAGTCGATGTGGGCCTACACCCACGTCCCGCAGCACGTCGAGCGCGACGCCGGCGACGGGGGGATCCGCGGGAGCTGGGACCGCGACGACTGCGAACGCATGGCCGACCGGATGCAGTCGCGTCTCGAACGCCTGGCGCCGGGCTTCGGCGAACGCGTGGTCGCCCGCCGCGTCCTCGGACCCCGGGAGCTGGAGGCCATGGACGCCAACCTGCAGGGCGGCGCCATCAACGGTGGCACGGCCCAGCTGCACCAGCAGCTCGTGCTCCGACCCGTTCCCGGACTCGGCCGCGCCGAGACACCCGTCAGGCGCCTGTACCTCGGCTCGGCGTCGGCCCACCCCGGCGGCGGAGTCCACGGCGCACCGGGCATGAACGCGGCTCGCGCGGCACTGGCGCACGACAGGCTGCACCCTCGCCGGCGCCACCGGGCGTGCTGACCGCGCACCTGCTGCGACCGGCCGGACACCTGAGCCGAGACGGGCATGTCGCTGTGCCCCCGCAACAGCGACAGGCCCCGCTCCCGACGCGCCATGGCGCCTCGACGGGAAGTTCCCCGTGAACGAGCGGGCAAACCTGGCAGACGAGATTTGTTACAGATGGTGGATCGATGCCCACGAGGCGCGGAGCGTTCTCGCGACCGGGGTCGGTCACTCCGCGCCGCCGAGCACTCCTCACTCGGCCGGGGAACGAGCGCGTGACGCAACGGTGAGGTGCACCACCCCAGCCGGACTTGTCGGCATCCCCCGCGGATGAGTCGGCGTGGAGCGCCGAGGGCTCAGGAGCCGCGCAGGTGGATGATGACCTCGGCCAGCTTGACCAGCGGAACCCCGGCACGACGGGCCGCGTCCAGCATGAGCCCGGCCGCTGTCGGCACGTCGACGTCCCTCAGTGCAGCGACGATCCCGGTGGCCACGTCCACCCGCGCCTCGTCCCGGAGCTGCGCGGGCGCCAGCACCGCGTCCTCGCGGGTCGAGAAGGTCAGGTCCGCGTTGCTCACACCTCCGGGCGCCCACGCGCCGAACACCTCGGCGAGCTGGTGGTGCTTGCCGTCGAATGCACCGTCGGAGCTGCCGTAGAGATTGACGCTGCCCACGGCCATCCCGCCCTCGACGATGGGGAAGGTCAGCGTGCTGCGCACTCCCGCAGCGGCCGTGGCTTGAGCGAAGGCCCGCCATCCCGGCTCGTCCAGGAGGTCCTCGCTGGAGGCTGCGATTCCGTGCTCGTCGTCCACCGCCTGCACGCACGGACCACTGGACAGGTACTGCACTGCGTCGAGCGCGGCCACCTCGTCCGTGGTCGACACCAGGGTGAACGTCACACCGTGCAACCGGAGCGCCACGCTCACACCGACGCAGTCCGGCGCGATGGTCTCCGCGCTCGAGCCCATGCTGAGCAGCCGCTCCAGGAAGGTCCCGTCATCGAGGGACGGCTCCAGCTCGGCGATCGCCTGCAGCGTCTCGGGAATGGGCCTCATGGAGGAGTTGAGTACCCAGAATCCGCCCGCCTCATGCCCGGTGGCCACGGCAGCGGGGCCGGCATCGTGTGGCGCGGCATCGGACCCATCGAGGTGGCCGTGGTGCCCGCGCGCGTGCGGGTTGCCGTCTCCCGGCGACCTGGGACTCTGGGGCGATGGAGCTCGTCACCAAGCGGCTGGTGCTTCGTGAGTACGCGGCAACGGATCTCGAGGCGGTACACCGGTTCGCCGCGGACCCGCAGGTAGCCAGGTTCGTGGAATGGGGGCCGAACAGTCCCCGGGACACCCGAGCCTTCCTGGAGGAGTGCCTGGCGGAGCAGGCCGAGTCACCGCGGACGCGCTACTCGCTGGCCGTGACCGAGTCGGGGAGCGAGCCGTTCGGGTCGGTAGGGATCTACAGGAGTGGTGCCGCCGCCGCGGAGATCGGCTTCGTGATCAGTCCAGCGCGCTGGGGATCCGGCTTCGCCACGGAGGCCGCTGAGGCAGTTCTCCGCTTCGGATTCGCAGAGCTCGGTCTGCACCGCATCTGGGCCGCCTGCAGACCGCGCAACCGCGCGTCCGCTCGCGTCCTGGAGCGGATCGGCATGGAGCGCGAGGGACGTCTGCGCGACCACGTCTGCATCCGGGGCCGCTGGGAGGACTCACTGTTGTATGCCGCGATCTCGCCGTTGCCCCCGTCCTGACCCGGCCCAGCCGGCTCGGCAGCATGCCTCGCGGTGCGCGGTTGGCTGACCGTTGCCGTGCGCGGCGGATCGGGTGGGTCAGGGACGGTTGGGGAGGGCGCTGACGAGGCGGTCGAGCTCCTCCTCGGTGTTGTAGTAGTGGACCGACGCGCGGACGAGGTCGGGCAGGTCTCTAGCCGAGAGATCGAGGCGTGCGTAGTCGACCAGGGAGACGCTGACGTTGATGCCCTGACGGGCGAGAGCTTCGTGGACGGTCTGCGCCGGCACCCCGTCCATGGTGAAGGTGACGATGCCGCAGCGTCGTCGTCCTTGATCGTGCACGCGAACGCCGGGCACGCCGGCCAGCAGCTCCCGCAGCTGCTCGGCGAGCGCGGTGACGCGCTCCTCGATCGCCGGGAGGCCCCACTCGAGGGCGTAGTCGATCGCGACGCCGAGCCCGATCTTGGCGGCATAGTTGGTCTCCCAGTTCTCGAAGCGCCGCGCGTCGGGCCTGATCTCGTAGCGGTCGGGGGCCGTCCAGGTGGCGGCATGGAGGTCGAGGAAGGGCGGCTCGATCTGGTCGAGGAAGCCTTCGCGGACGTAGAGGAAGCCGGTGCCCCGAGGGCCCCGCAGGTACTTGCGACCAGTAGCGGAGAGCATGTCGCAGCCGATCTGCTCGACGTCGATCAGCACCTGGCCCGCGGACTGGCAGGCGTCGAGGAGATAAGGCACTCCTGCCTCTCGAGTCAGCTCGCCGACGCGTTCTGCGGGGTTCACGAGCCCTCCCTGGGTCGGCACGTGGGTGATCGCCACCAGCCGGACCGGTGCGCCGCCGTCGTGCAGGCGACGCCGGAGGTCGTCCAGGGACAGCTGTCCGGTCGCGTCGTCGTCGACGATCTCGATGGTCGCGCCCGTACGAGCCGCGACCTGCAGGAACGCGATCACGTTGCTGGCGTACTCCGCCCTCGAGGTGAGGATCCTGTCTCCGGCAGCGAAGGTGAGGCCGTAGAAGGCCATGTCCCAGGCGCGGGTGGCGTTCTCGATGACGGCGACCTCGCTGGGGCGACACCCGATGAGCCGGCTGATCGCTGTGTAGGTGTTCTCGACCTGGGCCGCTGCGAAGGCGGCCGCCTCGTAGCCGCCGATCTCCGCCTCCTTGCGGAGATGGGCGACGACGGCGTCGGTGACCTGCATCGGCGGCAACGCGGCGCCCGCGTTGTTGAGGTGCGTGACGTGGTCGACACCCGGGGTGTCGTGCCGAGCGCGCTCGATGTCGAAGGCGTGGGTCAGTTCCATGACAGGCTCCTGAGCTGGTTGAAGAGGGAGTGCACGTCCCACGCGGAGGTGGTGTTCGTCATCGCCGTCATCGCGAGTCCGGCGGTGGGGTAGATGCGCATGGCGTTCCAGAAGCCGCCCCCGGTGCCGTAGTGCTCGACGAACGTCGGCTGGGCCGAGGCGTCGGCCGGGCGACGGAACCACCCGATGCCGTGGTCGAACCGCTTGCCCGTGGCGGTGATGCGCTGCATCTGGGCGACGTCGTCGTACGCCAGCAGTGGCGATGCCCCTGACGTCACTGGCAGGTGCGCTGCGGCGAGCTTGACTGCATCCGTCACCGTGCCGACCAGCCCGCCGTAGGCGGCGCCGTTGACCAGGAAGGGTCGCAGGGCGGTGTAGCCGTGCGTCCGGGGTCCCACGATGCCGGCGGGGAGGAGGATCCGGAGCGCCGGGGTGAGCACTCCGGGCATGCGCACGTAGCCGACCGCCCGTGACCCGGCCGCGGCGTAGCGATAGTCCGTCGAGGACATGCCCAGTGGCTCGAGGACCGTCGCTCGGACGCAGTCCTCCACGGACGTCCCGCTCACCGTCTCGATCACCTCTCCGGCCAGCAGGTATCCGATGTTGGAGTACGCCGCGCGCTGCCCGACGGCCCTGCGGGGGGTCCCGTACTTCACGAGGAGGCGCTGGCGCGCCGCGGGATCCTCGTCCTGGTCGTCGGGCCGGACCCATCGGACGGGCATCGGGTTCGGCAGGCCGGCGCTGTGGGTGAGCAGGTGGCGAGTCGTGGGGTGGCCGTGCGGCGGATCCGGCCGGTAGTCCGGCAGGATCTCGCCGATCGGAGCGTCGAGGTCGAGGACACCGGCGGCGTGCATTCGCATGGCGGCGGTCGCAGTGGCGATCTTGGTCATCGAGAACCAGGGGTACTGGTCCTCCACGTTCGCGGGACGCGGCTCCGACAGCTCGGCGCTGCCGACGGCACCGGCGAAGAGGACCCCCTCAGGGCCGGACACCGCCACCGACATCGCGGGAATCCTGGCCCGGGCGATCGCTGTCGACACCAGGCGGAGCGCCTGGTCGACGTTCTGTCCGGATCCGGCACCGCTCGGGACCGACGTGACGGTCTTCACGACACGACCTCCCTCGTGCTCGTGCGTCGGTTCAGGGCGGTGATGGCGCCGGCCACCACGATGACCGCCAGCAGCCCCGCCAGCTTCCGACCATCTCCGTCGACGAGCCCGGCCACGATTCCCTCGTCGTTGTTGCTGCGGTTGAACATGGTGTGCATCACCGCCGCCGCGAGGATGCTGCCACCGGTTGCCCTCAGGCCGGCTCCCAACATCAACCGCACCAGGGCGGAGATGATCAGCAACGCGACCAGCGCGCCGAGCAGCGAGCCGATTGTGAAGTCTCCGATGAAGTGCAGCGGCAGGTGGATCAGCGCGAACGGCACGGCCGTCAGCAGCGCCGCCCTGACCAGTCCGAAGCGCTGCTCGAGCCGGGTCTGGACGAGGCCAGCCCATGCCGTCTCCTCCCACATGTTGATCACGAGCAGGTTGACGAACAGGCCGACCACCTGCGCCACGAGGAAGGGGGCGAGGTCGACCTGGCTGACCGTGTCGCCGAACGCGACCGCGAGCCCCAGGGTCACGGCCGGCACGCCCGCCAGGAGCACGAGCCACCACCCGATCCCGATCCGCCACTGCACCATGCGCCGAGCCAGGGCCCGCAGGCCCTCGCGGCCTTCGGCGGCCCACGTCACCCACAGGACCGCGGGCAGCAGCGCGGCGAAGACGAGCAGCACCGACGCGACCCGCTCGGTGTCGACCCCGGCGACGACGGGCATCCAGGCGTCGGAGATGACCCCGTGGTCGGCCAGGACCGGCAGGAACATCACCGGATAGCCCACGGCGAACGCCAGGAGGAGGAAGCACCCGACCGGTTGGCGGGCGGCCAACCCCCGGAAGCCGGAGGGCGGGGGCGCGGGTCTTCCGACTGCGCCCACCACGGGTGCCGCGCCACGCCCGACCTCGTGAAGGGCAGGCGCACTGCCGATGATGGTCATGAAGGTTTCCTCTCGGGATGGGATCCGACGCTCGTCGGGTCAGCTCTGTGGGGGGCGTGCGTCCTCAGGAAGTCGATGTAGAGGCGGACCTGGTGCTCCTCGGCCGCCGAGAGGGGTTCGCCCTCGTACGCCAGCAGCGGAGCGTCGGTGCGCTCGCCGGTGTCGTCCTCCAGGACCACGTGGTACGGGCGTGGGTCGAGACCGGCCGCGTCGCGCAGCACGGAGTCGATGTGTTGCAGCACCAGCCGCTCCCGGACGGTGTCAGGGACGAACTGTGCGCGGAGCTGGTGCATGGCGGCCAGGAACGGCTCCGTCGCCAGGTCGTGCGCTCGCTCGCCGTCCTGGCTCAGACCCACGCGGTAGGACCGGCCGTCCGCCGGGTTCGGCAGCCGGGTGATGTGGCCCCGCCCGTCCAGCCGCTTCAGGTGCGCAGAGATCGTGGTGGGAGGAAGACCGGTCCACCGTCGGAGCTGGGTCGGCGTGGTGGGACCGAACCTGCGCAGCAACGAGTACATCCCGTAGTCGTCACCGTTGAGCTCGGTGCCCGCCAGCACCTCGTCGAGCAGCCCTGCGGTCAGACCTGTGACCAACCAGACGTCGAAGAGCAACGACATGGGGCCATCGGACGGGGGAGGAGAGGTCATGAGGAGATATTACGATATCGTAGTATCTAATGCAATAGCGCATTGTCCTCGGCGTCGGCACGACCTGAGGACCCGGATGCCCGCGGCGCATCTCGTGACCCCGTCACGAAATGCGTGGTCTCCGGGCTCAGACGGTCTCGCCCAGGCCGACCAGGTGGTTGCTCACCCGCCACAGCCGCGCCGCTGTGGACTTGTCGTGGCTGCGGAGCGAGGACTGCCTGACCCTGGCGCCGGCGAAGTACTCGCCTGTCACTCGTTGCAGCTCAGGCGCTGCAGCCAGGTGGATGGACGTTGCCCCGCCCTGGGCCGGCGACTTCATGAAGGGGCGCAGGATCGGCACGAGCCATCGCTGCACGGCTGCGGGATCCTCGGCACCGAAGGCGGTGCTGACCACTCCCGGATGCAGGGTGTTCGCGGTGACACCCGTGGAGTCGAGCCGTCTGGCGAGCTCGTAGGTGAACAGGACGTTGGCGAGCTTGGACTGGTTGTAGGCCCGCGCACCGGAGTAGGAGCGCTCCCCCTGGAGATCGTCGAAGTCGATGCGTCCCTGGGCGTGGGCGTGCGATGCGACCGTGACCACGCGGGCATGGCCGCTCTGCTTCAGCCGCTCGAGGAGCAGTCCGGTGAGCAGGAACGGGGCCAGATGGTTCAGGGCGAAGGTGTGCTCGAGACCGTCGACAGTGACCCGCCTCGTGTTCCAGTAGCCGCCGACGTTGTTGATCAGCACGTCGATCCGGCGCAGCGAGTGCTGGACCTCCTCAGCCAGCCGGCGCACCTCGGCCTGCGAGGAGAGGTCCGCGACGAAAGACTCCACCTGGCCGCCATGGGCGGCGCGGATCTCGCGTGCGGCCGCGTGCGCCCGAGCATGCTCGCGCCCGGTGACGGCGACGCGTGCGCCCATCGCGGCCAGCCCCAGGGCGGTCGCCTTGCCGATGCCGCCGGTGCCGCCGGTGACGAGGACGGTGCGGCCGGCCATGGAGTTCTTCACCATGAGGCTCGAGAGTACGTCGAGAGGGTCTCGGCGAGGGCTCGGTCGATGGGGGTGGCGTGAACACCGAGCTTGGCGGTGATCTTGCTGCTGTCCACGATGAACGGTTCGTCGTACTGGTATCCCATCTCGAGGAGCTCCCGCACGGTCGGGTTGAAGAGTCCGACGCCGCGCAGCACCAGGGGAGGCATCATGCGGACCTTCGTCCTCGATCGACCGGCGTGCCGGTAGACGAGGTCGACGAGCTGACGGGTGGTGAGGGTGTTCGGGTCGTTGGGAAGGTGCCACACCTGTCCGGCGGCATCGGGATGTTCACCGAGCACGGCGAGCCCCTCACCGATGTCGGGGATGTAGCTGTACGTGTGCGGCTGGTCGAGGTCGCCGAGCACGCTGGCGGTCTTGCCGGCCAGGGCGGCGGTGAACACGCGGTCACCCAAGTTCGACTGGGCGCCGCCACGCGGTCCGAAGTAGTCCGAGGCGCGGCCGATGGTGACTTCCACGCGGCCGTCCTGGTGGGCTGCGAGGAGCTCGCGGGCCATCCGTCCCCGGAGCTGGCCCTTCGTGGTGTGGGCGTCGTACGAGCGGTCCTCGGTGAGCGGGTGCCCGGCCGGGCGCCCGTACATGTAGACGTTCTCCATGCTGACCAGGCGAGCACCGGTCGCTTGGGCGGCGGCCAGCACCCCGGCCTGGAGGGCGGGGAACTGCGAGGTCCACTCGGTGTAGGGCGGGTTGAGCGTCTGGTAGACCACACGGGCGCCGCGGGCAGCTGCGGAGGTGAAGCGCGGATCCCGGGCGTCGCCTCCCAGGACCTCGATGTCATCGGGGACCGGTGCGTGGCCGGAGCGGTTCACGAGGCGGACCGTCTCCCCGCGGCGGCGCAGTGCCTCGTACGTCGCGAGGCCGACCGCCCCGGTCCCGAAGATGACGTGCTCGGCGGTGGTCATGATGTCGCCTCGACCCGGGTGCGCTCGGAGGGCTGGTCGGCAGCCGCGCGGGCGGGGAGCAGGGCGTGGAGGAGGAGGCCGGACAGCGCGGAGAAGGTCAGCGCCCCGTAGGCACCGAAGATGGTGAACTGCTGCTCGACGTGGATCTGGCCGAGGGTGGTGACGGACCAGCCGAGTGCCCACAGGGCCGGCATCGCGGCGGCCCAGACCCAACGTGGACGGGACCGTCGCGGAAGGGCCCAAGCCTGCGCGGGACCGAGGACGAGTCCGGTGAGAGCGCCCATCAGGGCCAGGTCGGCCAGAGAGGTGCCGAAGTCGACGACCGAGGCCCCGAGGAGGAGCCCGATCCCCATGCCGGCACCGGTCGCCGGGATCCACCGGCGAGGGTCGAGGCGACGTCGGCTCGCCAGTGCCTGCCCGGCGCCCAGCACGAGCCCGGAGATCGCGCCCCCGAGCAGCGCGGCGGTCGGGCTGTCGACACGGCCGACCACCGCGCCACCGGCAACGCCGGCGATCGGGAAGGCCAGGAAGCCAGCGGTCCAGAGCAACCAGGAACGGGTGAACGTGGGTCGGGATTGTTCGTTTCGAGTCATGACGTCAGCGTGGGCGCCGCCCCTGACGATCCGCTGACGGCGGCCGGGTCCGGAACGTCACTGACGCGTCGCGCCGTCGCGCAGGCTTACGACCCGGCATCCTTCGTGAGACTCTGGCCACCCTCATGACGTCCCCGCCTTCGTCGAACCAACCCCGGGCACTCAGCCGCAGGGCGTGGGGGGCGCTCGCCGTGGTCGGCCTGGTCGTCGCCTTCTCGCTGAGCTCGACGCTGGTGAAGAGCGCGGAGTCCCCGGGGGTGCTCGTCGCGTTCTGGCGGTTGGCGACGGTCAGCATCCTTTGGAACGTCTACCTCCGCGCCACGGGCCGCCGCGTCACCCTGCGTCACGTCCGGCAAGCGTTCATCCCGGGGGTGTTCTTCGGGGTGAACCTCGCGACGTTCTTCGTGGGGGCGACCAACAACAGCGTGGCCAACGCGGCGCTGATCGGTTCGCTCTCACCGTTCCTGATCGTGCCGATCGGCGCCAGGCTCTTCCACGAGTACAACCATCCGCGGGCCTTGCTGTTCGCGGTCCTCGCCTTCGGCGGAACGGTCATGGTCCTCCTGAGCGCGCCGGCAAACGGCGACGCGTCGCTCCGCGGGAACGTCTTCGGGATGCTGGCGATGCTGCTGTGGGTGGGCTACGTGGTCAGTACGCGCCACTTCCGCCGGGACATGGATGTCGCCACCTTCATGGCCACCATCAGTCCGATCGCGGCTGTCGCCGTCCTTCCGCTGGCGATCGCGAACGGGGACATGTTCGGGATGAGCCGCACCGGCTGGGCCTACACGCTCCTCCTGACGTTCCTCACCGGTGTCGCTGCCCACGGCCTCCTGGTGTTCGCCCAGAGGACGATCCAGATCGGCACGATCGGGATCGCCCAGGTGGCTCAGCCTGCCCTGGCCGTCGTCTGGTCCTTCCTGTTGCTGGGCGAGAGGGTTCGTCCCTGGCAGGTCATGGGGATCGCTGTCGTCATGGGTGGTCTGCTCGGGTTCCTGGTGCTGAACGAACGCGGCCGGCGACGGCGTACGGACCCGGGCGAGGCCGTCATCGCGACGAGCGAGGCATCAGGTCCGGCGGTGCTGCCGACCGGTCCCCCCGAACCCCCGGCAGGACGGCCCGCACCGCGTGTGCGTCGGTTCGGTCGAGGTCGCTGATGACGTGGCCAGCGGCTTCCAGACGCCGATCCGCCGCCGCGCCGAGCGCGCGGGCCGTGCCGGCGTCGCCGATGTCGGCCGCGATGCGCGCCAACGCATCGAGGGCGAGGACCTCGACAGGCGCGTCGTCTGCGCGTCGGGCTTCCTCGAGGATCGCCTCCAGACGCTCCTCGGCGTCCGGCACCTGGTCGACCGCGTCGATGGCGGCCAGCAGGCATTCGCCGAGCGCGGCCTGTTCCCCGCCGCCGGCCTCTCTGTGCCAGGCGGCCGCTGCTTCGAGCGCGGCGCGTGCCGCCGGGATCTCGCCGAGGGTCCGCATGACCCGACCCAGGTTCACCCGGGCCAGCGCAACGAGCCGCACGTCGCCGGTGGCCTGGGCCTTCTCGATCGCGAGTCGCAGGGTTGTGGAGCTCGCCTGGTAGTCGCCCGCCTGGCCCTGCGCACGTCCGAGGCTCATGACCTGGTAGGCCTCGGTCTGCTGGAAGCCGAGCTGTCGGGATCGTTGCGCGGCGCGACCGATGTGTTCGACGGCATCGTCGAAGCGCCGCTGGATCCGGGCCAGGTCGCCGAGCATCGCGTCTCCGCGGACCTCCAGCCACGGGTCGTCCACCTCCCGTAGCCAGCGTCGGACCTGTTCGGCGCACTCGACGCTGCGCGTCTCGTCACCCGCGGAGATCGCCGCTCGGGCTGCGAAGAGCCAGCTTGCTGCCTGGTCCCACGGTCGGTCCAGCGTGTCGTAGATCGCCCGGCTGCGGTCGGTGAGGTCCAGGGCTCGACGGAACTCGCCGTGATGCGAGACGACATAGGCGAGGTAGTAGGAGCAGCGGGCCTGCAGATCCGGGTCGCGTGTCTCGTCGGCCACGCTCGCCGCCGCGGCGATGTGGTTGCGAGCGGGCTCGAGATGCCCCGTGGACGCTTCGATCCAGGCCGCGAGGAGGAGCGCGCTGGCCCGGTCGTGGGCAGGGGCGGCGGCGCCGGCTGACTCGAGTGCGGTCAGGATCCGCTGGGCGCCTCTGCTGTCGCCGAGGACGACCCAGGCCCACCCGAAGCCGTTGACGATGTCGAGCGCGAGCAGCGGATCGTGCGTGCCGCCCCACACCAGTGCGGTATCGATGTTGGCTCGCTCGATGCGGGCGAAGCTCAGGTGCTCGGCTTGGTGTCGGCTGCGCACCCCCGCGGTGGAGACCGTCGCGACGTCCGCGAACCAGGCGGCGTGTGCAGCCCGCGCACGATCGGCCAGTCCGGCGTCGGCCAGTGCCTCGAGCGCGTACGCCCTGATGCTGTCGAGGAGCCGGTAACGAACCGCACTCGCCGATGCCTCGTCATCGACGATCACGAGTGATCGGCTTGCCAGGCGACCGACCACGTCGATCGCTGCCGCTGCCGGGACATCCAGCGCTTCGAGGACGAACTCCACGGCGGCCAGGGGTGCGCCGCCCGCAAAGGTGGCCAGTGCCCAGAGTCCCCGTTGGTCGTCGGGGAACAGCAGGTCGTAGCTCCAGCTGATGGTCGACCTGAGTGACCGGCGGCGTTCCGGTCTGCGGCTGGTCGGGTCGCTCAGGACGTGGAACCGGTCGTCGAGACGGCGCGTGATCTCTCCGACGGACAGCGTCCTGGTCCGCGCCGCAGCCAGCTCGATGGCCAAGGGCAGACCGTCGAGCGAGCGGCACAGGTCGAGCACGCTGTCGCTGGCCGCGCTCCTCGTGCCAGTCACGCGTGGGGCCGTGGCACGGCGGGTGAACAGCTCGACCGCGTCGGAGAGCGCCAACGGCGAGAGCTCGAACACGACCTCGCCGTCGATGTCGAGGGGCACCTGACTGGTGCACAGGATCCGCATCCCTGGCGCGGCGTCGAGGAGGCGCACGGCCAGAGCGGCGGCCGCATCGACGACGTGCTCGCAGTTGTCGAGGATCACCAGCGCGGAGGATGCCTTGAAGCGCTCCAGCAGCGCGTCGGCGCCGCCGGGACCTCCGACGGCGCCGACCAGCACGTCGACCACGTCGTCGGCCGTGGTGGCGCTCTCGAGCCTGGCCAGCCAGACGCCATCGGTCGACGAGGCCAGCCTGCGACCGGCGGCGATCGCGACCGCCGTCTTCCCAATACCTCCAGGTCCGACGATCTCGACCAGCCGCTCGTCAGCGAGCAGGTCGGAGACGGCGGCGAGCTCCGTCGTGCGACCGACGAGCGCGGTGGTGAGCGAGGGTAGGTTTCCGGTCGAGCGGGTGGCTTCGACCTGTGCCGGCAGGCGGGAGGCGAGGTCGAGTGACGGGTCCTGGACCAGGATTCGTTGCTCCAGCTCCTGGAGCTGCGGCCGGGGGTCGAGCCCGAGCTCCTCGGCCAGCTGGTTCTTGACCCGCCGGTAGGTCGCGAGAGCGTCCGCCTGGCGGCCGGCACGGTACAGCGCGGTGATCAGCAGCTCCCACAGGCTCTCCTGGAACGGATACGTCGCGACCGCTGACTCCAGGTCACCGATCACGTCGTCTCCGAGCCGTGACCTCGCGGTGAGCTCGATCTCCAGGAGCTTCATCCGCGCCTCCTCGAGCCGGGTGCGGTGCGGGTCGACCCACTCCCCGCCGCCTGCGGCCTGCAGCACGTCCCCGCGGTACAGCGCCAGCGTCACTCCACACAGATCCGCAGCTCTGCGGTGGTCCTCGGCCTCGAGCAGGGCAGTCGCGGTGGACACCACGGTCAGCGCGGCGATCGCGTCGACCTCGGACGGCTCGACGGCGAGCGCGTACCCACCGTCCCGGCTCTCGATCACCGATGGATCCCCGAACGCCCGACGCAGCATGGCGACCTTCGACTGGAGCGTGTTGCGCCGAGTGCTGCGCCCACCGGCTGACCACAGGTCGTCGACGAGCCGGTCCGCGTCCACCGGTGCACCGGCTTCGAGCGCGAGGCGCACCACCAGCTCAGATGTCTTCCCGCTCGGCACCATCACGCGCCGGCCGTCGAGGGTGACCTCGAGCGGACCGAGCACTGCCACGGTGAGCACCCGGCGAGCGTATGCCCGTCCGACTCGACCGGCGTCAGCTCGCCCGTCAGGGGATCGTCAGCGCGCACCAGCACAGTCGGCTCATGCCGCCCGACATCGAGGTCCTGCTCCGTCGTCTTATCGGCGGTGACCCCACCGCCCCCGAGGAGATCCTCGACGGGGCGAGGACGACCGATTCCCCGGCGCTGCTCGTGGCTGCCGCGCTGGTGAGCGATCAGCCCGGTGGACCGGCCCGGTTCCTCGCCCGGGCGGCCAAGCACGCCACCACGACCCGGGACCGACAGCTGGTCGCTGTTGCCGCCGCTCACCTGGACGACGACGCCGACCTGCTCGACGCCCTCGCCCGCGACCACCTTTCCGACCACCCGGACAACATCCTCGCTGCGTGGATCGCCTCGCAGTGAGCCCGCGCATCGACCCCACCGAACCCGGGCGAGTGCGCGCAGGGCACCGCTGGCCACGGCACGCACTGCCCCGAGCGGCGGATCTCGCGATGCGGCTCCGGCCTACCGCAGCTGCACGGTGCCGATCTTGTTGGCGGCCAGCATCGTGAACCACGGGTCCCCGTTGGGCGCAACGGTGATCCCGAACGTCTCGCTGCCCTTGACGGCCTTGGTCTCGGTGATGATCCCGCTGTTGTCGATGCTGGCCACGTTGCCCTTGGTGGTCTGGGTGAACCAGACCCTGCCGTCCGGCGAGGCGGCGATTCCCTGCGGGCCGGGGTTGGTCGGAGTGGGGAAGGTGGTCACCACACCGGTGGTCGGGTCGAGGCGGCCGACGCCCTGCGGAGTGAACCTCGAGGTGAACCAGATCTGCCCGTCGGTGGCGATGGCGAGCGACCGCGGGCTGAGCCCGCCCGGGACGGGGAACGTCTCGACCGTGCCGGTCGCGGGGTCGAGTCGGTTGACCGTGTTGTCGAACGGTGCCGAGAACCACGGGTCACCGGCGCTGTCGACGACGACGTCGGACGGCTGGATCGGCGCGACGGGGAACTCCGTGAACACCTCGGTGGTGATGTTGTAGCGCCACAGGCTGTCGTTGTTGAAGTCGGTGAACCAGATGTCGTCACCGTCGATGGCCATGTCACCCGCGACGGCGTTGCTGTTCGGGATGTCGATCGACTCCAGCTGGGTCTGGGTGGCGACGTCGAAGCGCACCAGGATCGGGTTGTTGGACGTCATGTAGAGGACGTTGCCCGGGCCCTGGTCGATGTCGGTCAGGATGCAGAAGTTGCAGTCCACGGGGAACTCGGTGATCGCGCCGGCCGGCGTGACTCGCCCGACCTTGGCGGGCGAGTTCGTGAACTCCGTGCCCTCGGTGAACCAGACGTTGCCGTCGGCGCCGTTCGTGATCGCCCTCGGCTGGCTGTTCGCCGTCGGCACCTTGAACTGCTTCAGCATGCCGGCCGGCGCGGCAAGTGCCGCGCTGCCCAGTGACAGCACCAGACCCGCTGCGAGCGTCGCCGTCAGCAGACGCCCAGTCCTTCGTGACATGAGATTCACCCCTGGATGGCCGCATGGGCTGGTGCCGCAAAGCGCCAGCGGCCCCAGGGCGCTCTGAAGTAGTTACTGCGCGCCGCCCTCACAGTGTCCAGCGCCGCCCGCGGCGCAGCCACTTGTCCAATGGTCGTACGACTCCGCCGGCGCCCTCCCGTTCCGACGGCGCCCGGTGGCGGATGGTGTGCGTCGAGGGACGAAAAGCATCCGTGGCCGGCTGGACCCGGCCGCCGGTCAGCCTCCTCGTGTCGACACCGCTGGGTGACACACAGGTGCCCACCCCGGACCTGACGCGGTGGAAGAACGATGCTCCCGGCCTCGGCGCTCAGCCCGCGTCCTGGCCGCCAGCCGGCATGGTGACCACGACGTTTCCGATCTTGCGACCGGTGTCGACGTAGGCGTAGGCATCGCGGAGCTCCTCGAAGCGGAACGTCCGGTCGACCACGGGATGGTACGCACCGCGCAGCATGAGCTCGCTCAGGTGGCGGCCGAGGGCGGCGTCCCCACGGGGCAGGGGGAAGCGCACGTGCCGGCGTCCCAGCGCCCCTGCGAACGGGCCGACGGCGGAGAGCAGCACGTTCTGCCCCCCACGTCCCAGGTCGGAGGAGACGTAGCTGCCGCCGGGACGGAGCAGTCGGCGCGTGGCGGCGAAGGAGGTGTGCCCGGTGGCGTCGAGGACCGCATCGAATCCTCCGCCGACCGAGTCCAGCGCGGAGGCCCCGTCCAGCACGACGACGCGCGCGGCCCCCAGCTCGGCCAGCAGGTCCGGCTGACCGGGGGGCAGGCGGTCGCAGACGGCCGTCACCTCGACGCCCTCGGAACGGAGCAGCTGCACGGCGGCCGAGCCGATGCCGCCCGTGGCCCCGTGGACCAGGGCCCGGTGGCCCGGGCCCAGGCCCGTCACCCGGAGGAAGGCATGGGCGTAGTGCGCCGCCTCCATGCCCGGCGCCGCCTCGGCCAGCTCCCATCCGGTCGGCACCGGCGCGACCAGGCCGTCGACGGGCACGGCGACCAGCTCGGCATGGGCGCCCGGCCGGCCGTCCACGAAACCGAACACCCTGTCACCGACGGAGTACGACGTGACGTCCTCCGGGACGCCGACGACGACCCCGGCGTACTCCGAACCCAGGATGTGGACCCGGGGCCGCGGCCATCCGCAGAAGGCCCGGTTGATCCACGGGTGCCCGGAGCGGTACGCGCAGTCGGTGCGGTTGACGGTGGTCGCGTACACCCGCACCAGGATCTCGCGGGCGCCGGGCACCGGTTCTGGGACGTCTTCGAAGCGGACGACCTCCGGGCCGCCGTATCGCGTCCGGACCGCTGCACGCACGAGCCCAGTATGGCCCCGGCGACGGGCCGGTCGGCCCGCCCACGGTGCCGGATCTCAGGTCAGCGACCCCGGTCAGCGTGATGGTCAGCCCGCCGGGGTCGTGCACGGGTGGCAGGGCCTCAGGGCTCGGGCTGCAGGGTCCACCGTCCCGACGGGTGGCCGTCGACGAGTCCCGGAGGTGCCGCGACCGTGGCCGGCAGGTGGCACACCAGGACCGGGCGACCGGGCGCGTAGGAGTACGCGTCGTACGAGAAGGCCGTCACCTGCTCCCCGACCGGGTGCCACCCCGGGGGACGACGTTCGTGCCAGACCTCGCGCTCGGAGGTGGTGTACGGCTGCTGGTACAGGACATCCGAGCTCGACCCGCCCCAGCGGATGCCGCTGTCGCGGCGACCGGGCTCGACACGCATCACTCCCCACGTGTCACCGGACAGGCGGGTGTCGGACCGGTTTGCCACGATCATCCGCAACCCGATCTCCTGGCCGCGGTCCGTCGGCGTCGTGGTGATCCGCCAGGTCAGGTCGACCCTGTCGACCATGGCCGCGCACCGTTTCTCGTTCTCGGCGCGACGCTCGTCGCGCTGGATCTGGCACTCGGCGTCGCACGGCGGGGGCGTGTGCGTGGCCTTCGGAGGCGGCGCCTCACTGGGCGTCGCACTCGCGGGTCCAGGGGAGGCAGCGCGGTCCTCGGCGCACCCGGAGACCGCGGCCAGCACCGCGAGCGGCGCCAGCGCCCGCCCCACCACTCGCACCGTCCCGAGGCCCATGGATGCAGTGTGCGCCCGGCCGGTTCCTCCGGACAACGGCGACGGGCTCGACCCGACGGTCGGCCCGCCCGGGGGCGGCGTGAGTGTGGCTACGGGTTCCTCTGCTCGTGCTGGGAAGCGAGCCACTGACGGTTCATCCGAAGGGCGTCGCTCGTCCCGTACCGGACGGCGAGGCGAACCGCCCAGAAGAGCGTCCACGCCGCCAGGACGCTGAGCACCGCGAAGTACACACCGGATTCCACAGCGAGGAGGCTATGTCACCCAGGCCCTTGTCACCGGGGGAATCCCCACACGCGCTTCGCGGCATGAGTTGGTCCGGGGTGCCCTGTGCACCCCGCCCTGCTCTGCGCCGTGAGGTCGGTCTCGGTCGCCGTGTCCGGAGGTGTCGCTCTCGCTTCCAAGGATTCCCAAGGCCGCGCAGACGATACTCACGCCTGAAGAAGCCGCGCGGCGGTCATGCTCGCGTCCCGGGTCAGAGCACGTGGGTCCGCGACCCATCGAGCCGACGACGCGAGGTTCTGACATGTGGAACAGAGGCACACCAGCCGTCGGGGTCTGCGTGGTCGCACTCGGCGCCTCCTTGTTGCTGGGTCAGCCCCCGTTGGCGGGTGCGTCCGACCCAGGGAGGCTGCCCCTCTCTCCCGGGCTCGGTCAGGTCGCGACCGTGGCCGCTGATGCCCGGGTGGACCCGGGGCCGTTCATCGGCTCGGAGCCCGGTCGGCCGCTCCCGAGGCCGGACGGGCTCCCCGCCACCGCACGGCCCGAGCGAGTGGCGCGCGAGTTCCTCTCGGCCCGCGGCCGGGCGTTCGGGATCGGCACGTCGACGACTCTCGAGCTGATGGGTGAGCGCCCCGCCACCGCGGGGCGCTCGTCCGTGCGCTTCCAACAGGTCCTCGAAGGTGTTCCGGTCCTCGGCGGTGAGCTGATCGTGAATCTCGACTCGCGTGGGCGCATCCTCTCCGCGAGCGGCGAGGCCGAGACGAGCACCTCGTTCGCGTCACGTCCGAGCGTGAGTGCGGCGGCGGCCCGCCAGACGGCTCGAGCCGTCGTTGGGCGACAGGAGGAGATGTCGGCTGCAGCGCTTCACGCCTCCACACCGAAGCTCTGGGTGTACGACTCCAGGCTGATGGGTGGGCCCGGGCTCGGGCGTCCGACGCTCGTGTGGCGAGTCGAGGTCTCCGGCGGCACCGCAGGCTCGGTCAACGAGCTCGTGCTCGTCGACGCGAGGCTCGGGAGCGTTGCGCTGCAGTTCAGCCAGATCGCGGAGGCCCTGAACCGGCGGATCTGCGACGCGAACAACAGCACTGCCCAGGTCCCCTGCACGACGCCGGTGCGCACCGAGGGTGGGCCGGCCAGTCCGGTCGCCGACGTCAACCTCGCCTATCGATACCTCGGCAACACGTACAACTTCTTCAACACCCGGTTCGGCCGCGACAGCTTCGACGGCGCCGGCAGCGCGATCGTGGCGACCGTGCGCGCCTGCGATCCGGACTTCGGGGCGTGCCCGATGCGCAACGGGTTCTGGAACCGGGAGCAGATCGTCCTCGGTGCCGGGGTCCCCAACGCCGACGACTTCGTCGGGCACGAGATGACCCACGCGGTCACCCAGCACGCCTCAGGGCTCTTCTACTACTACCAGTCCGGTGCGATCAACGAGTCCCTCTCCGACGTGTTCGGCGAGTTCATCGACCAGACGAACGGCGCCGGAACGGACACGGCAGAGACCAGGTGGCAGATCTTCGAGGACGAGCCGGGCGGACCCGGTCGCGACATGGAGGATCCCACGCTCTTCGGTTCGCCCGATCGGATGACCAGCCCGCTCTACGCAGCGGACCTCGACGAGTTCGACAACGGCGGCGTCCACGACAACAGCGGCGTGAACAACAAGGCCGCCTTCCTGATCACCGATGGTGGGACCTTCAACGGCCAGACCGTGACCGGGATCGGGCTCTCCAAGGCGGCGCGGGTCTACTACGAGGCCGCAACCCACCTGCTGACCTCGGCGAGCGACTACGCCGACCTCCACAACGCACTTCAGCAGGCGTGCGCCAACCTGGTCGGCACCGGCGGCATCACCGCGGCGAACTGCACGCAGGTGCGAAAGGCCGTCACGGCAGTCGAGATGAACCTGGACCCGCCGGCTGCCTCGGTGCCCGAGGCCCGAGTCTGCCCGACGGGGACCACGCGGACCGACGTGTTCAGGGACGACCTGGAGGACACGGCGAGCGGAAACTGGGTGCCGATCACGGGAGCGGGCCTCAACGGCTGGCGCTACCCGCAGCCGGACTTCTCGACCTACGCGACCAGCGGGACCCACAACCTCTGGGGTGAGAACCTCAACACGACAGCGGACTACTCGATGGCGATGGCCGATCGATTCGTCCTGCCGGCGCACGCCTATCTGCGCTTCCATCACGCCTACGGCTTCGAGGACGACCTGTTCAACACCTATGACGGGGGCGTCGTCGAGTACCAGGTGGGAGCGGGGGCATGGACCGACGCCGGAAGCCTGTTCGTCGACAACGGCTACACGGGCACGGTCTCCCCGGACTTCGACAACCCCTTGAGAGGGAGAGCCGCCTTCGTCAACGAGAGCAACGGCTACTACTCCAGTCGTCTCGACCTCAGCTCGCTGGCCGGCAGGAACGTGCGCTTCCGGTTCCGCATCGGCTCGGACCAGTCCTTCGGGGACACCGGTTGGTTCGTCGACGACGTCGGGATCTACCAGTGCGCCGACGCGATCAGCCCGACCGCCCAACCGCCGACTCAATCGCTGGTCCGGTTCAGCGGGCTCGGGACGAACACCGCCGGCAACTCCATCCCGGTCCGTATCGCCTGGCCGGCAGGCACCGACGACCTCACGCCGACCGGGAACCTCAAGTACAGACTCTCAGTGAGCGTCAACGGTGGCGCAACGCAGCTGGTCGCCGACTGGAGGAGCTCCCGGACGATCGGGCTCACGCTCACCCCTGGTCAGAGCTACCGATTCAGTGTCGAGACGAGGGACGAGTTCGGCAACGTCAGCCCGCCCGCGCTCGGCCCCACCTTCGCCGACATCGTCCACCAGGAAGACAGCCCCTCGTTGCTCTACAGCTCCGGCTGGGGTGGACGGCTGGCCCAGGCGAACGCGTTCGGGGGCTTCGTGAGGCCGACGGACACCACCGACTCGACCGTGACGCTCGACTTCTCCGCGCGCAGCGTGGGCATGATCATGCCCGCGCGCGCTGACCTCGGCGACGCTGAGATCTGCCTGCTCGACGGCGCGCGGGAAACCTGTGGCACTCGCGTGATCAGCGGACTCGGGGTCGGGCCTCGCCTGGTGATGATCGTCTTCAACGACCTCGATCCGTCCAAGACGTACGGCATCAGGCTCAAGGACCTCTCGGGCCGCGTCGAGCTCGACGGCGTGGTGCTCCTGCAGTAGCCGGCCCAGCCGCGCCGCGATCCGGCCCGGCCATGCTGACGCGAGATCACGCGCAAGGTGTGTGTCCCATCGTGCCCCCACGAGCGTCCATGAGGCTTGGGGCTGCCTTCGCATCGGCGCTCTCCGCCGACTGAAGCTGGCTTGAGGTTGGGCTGTCGCACGACGTCGGGGAGGAATGACCGATCTCCGCCGTGCGCCCCTGGCGCTTCCCTGCCGATCGTCGGACGTCCGGGATCACCTGCAGCACGTGCCAGTGCTCGACCACCTTCCCACCCGGGTCGAGCCAGAAAATGTCGATGTCCGCGTAGTTCTCCGAGTTCGGCCACGTCTGGTGGCAATGGACGTGGTCGCCCTCGGCGAAGGCGCGCACAAAACTCGACGCGCTTTCCCGGGTGCTCCTGGGCCATCCGCTCGAAGTAGTCGACGGAGGCGTCCTCGCCGTCCGCCATGCGGATCATGCTGGCGATAGTCGTCTCCGGCGTAACGTTCGATCGCCTCGCGGGGCCGACACTGGTTTGAACATCAGGTCATCGAACGCCTTGACGTTGTCCTTGTTGCGCTCCAGCTCGGCACGCACGTCCTCACACTCCCATGTCGGTGTCGCCGCAACGACCCGCTGGCACCACGCATTCCCGTGGCCGCACGCTCATGCCTGAGCGGTGATGCCGGAAGGGAGTGCGCGCGGCCGAAGCATGTCGTCGACGACGGTCCTCCGTGCCGACCCGTGAGCGGTCGCTCACCAGGCGACGTCGGTGATGGCTCGTCCGGGAACGACCAGTTGGCGATTGCCCCGGCCAGCCCACTTCCCCATGGTCCACAGCCCGGGATGTGGTGCAGCGCCGAAGGGTTTCGATCCGTCGGAGTAGACCGCGAGCCGGCTCCCGTCCGATGACCACGCCGGGTACGCGTCGACACCTCCGGTCCGCAGGAGTTTGAAGCTGTTGGTGCCGTTTCGGTGGATCACGGCGAGACTCGCCTCCGGACGCTGCCATGCACCCTTCTCGCGGGTGAACGCGATCCATTTGCCGTCGGGTGACCAGGCCGGCTGGACCTCGGCGCCGGCAAGGTCGGTCACTGCCCGGGGGGTCCCGCCTGTGGGCTGCACCAACTTGACGGAGCCGCCGTGGCTGTAGGCGATCCACTGACCGTCCGGCGACCAGGCGGGGTCTGTTACGCCGTATCCCGGGATCGGAATCACGTGTCGTGCGCCGGTGCGGACATTATGGATGGCAAGGCGGTCGTAGTTGGACCACACCACCTGCTTTCCGTTGGGTGACCAGTCGAGACCAGACGAATCGGCGCCGCCCACGATCTGCACCGCCCCGGTGCGGATGTTGACAATGCGGATGCTGCTACCCCGGCGGCCGCTGTGGAGATAGGCGAGCCGTCGGTGATTCGGTGACCAGGCCGGCTGCGCGCCGCCTTCGCTGGTGAGCTGCACGTTGCCGGTCCCGTCGGGACGGACGACGAAGAGGTTGTAGTCGGCGTCGGTGGCGGCGATGTAAGCGATGAGCTGCCCGTCCTCAGTCGCGGGCGGCAGCGGTTCAGCGGCGGCTGCGCTGAAGGTCGGGTGCCAACTGGGCTCGTGGCCATGGCGGACGACGAGCTCGCGCCCGGTCCCATCGGGATGCATCGTCCAGATACCGCTCTGGTAGCGGCGGTACCCGGCGTCACCGCGCAATACGATGCGGGTGCCATCCGCGGACCAGTCGGCGGGGCCCTCGTTGCCGTACTCGGTGGTGAGTTGCACCTTCCCAGTGCCGTCGGCGCTGATGGCGAAGAGGTTGCCGGACCCCTCGCCGCCGCGGCCGTCATAGCGGTCGGTGAAGATGATCGTGTCGCCGTCTGGCGACCAGGCCGGATCGTTGGCCTGGTTCCCTGAGTTCGGGACCTCGGCGAGACCGGTGCCGTCCGGGTGGACGACCCACAGACTGCGGTAGTTGGTGTAGTCGTCGCCGTGGACGCTGTAGCGCGTGAACACGATCGTGGAGCCGTCCGGTGCCCACGAGGATCTGCCGACGCCTGGCCATTGGTTGGAGCTTGCGACCTGGACGGTCTCCTCTCGTGTGGCAAGCTCCATGACGCAAAGGCCACCGCCGTCGTTGCACCGGTAGGAGAGGTGCTGGCCGTCGGGCGCCCAAGCGGGCTCGGACCCGCGGGCAAGCGGTTGGCGGCCGCCGCCGTCGGCGTTCATCAGCCAGACCTTGGCGCCGTGTCGATATGCGATGTGGGCGCCGTCGGGGGACCAGGTTGGTTCAGAGGCGCCGGTCGTGGTCAACTGAACGAGGCGCGATCCATCGGTGCGGATGCTGTAGATCTCGTGCCTGTTGTAGATCGGATTTGGTGCTGTGAAGGCGAGCAGGCCTACCTGCTCGCTAGTCGGTGTCAGCAGTGACACGGTTGCTGATGCGGCGGTCACATTCGGTGCGGGGGCGACGGATGCCCCGAGACTCACTACGGCCACGGCCGCCGTCGCTGCACGAATTGGCATCAGGGCGCCCCTTGTCCAGAGTGTCAGGGCAGCAGCAGTTGGGGTCGCGGCCCCGCGTCGAGAGCTACGAGCACGACGACCTTGGGTCTTCGCACTGGAGACTCGCGACCTATCAGCCTGGTTCCTTGCATTGCGGCGTCGACTGCTCATCGAATTTCCTCCTCCATCAGGGGTGGCCTCTTTTCGAGAACACGTCCGGCAGTGCTGGCTCCGGCCGAAGGCACATCGTTGGGGGCGCCCATCGCTCCGCGGCTGGGGTCAAGCCCCCTTCACGATCCGCACCCAAGGCGCGACCGCTGGGACGCCCGCCAGACTCACGGCGAACAGCATGTAGTAGCCCGGCGGGAGGAGGTTGCGGTTCTCCGGCACACGGGCGGTCACGGTGGTGCCGGAAACGCTGAAGGGCAGCGGGACCGAGCGTTGTTCGGTGTCGAGCCCGTGCGTGCACGACGAAGGACGCATCAACGTCACCTTGCCGATCCGCGCGGCGTCCTCGCTGCGGAACCGCAGGCGACCCCCCAGCGGGACGCTCGTGGGCGAGCCGCTCACCTCTGGTCGCGCTCCGCGGAAAAGGTACGGCGGCGAGTAGATCTCGCCGTACCGGTCGAACCGGCCGTCCGTCTGACCGGCCGAGAAGACCCGGCCGTCGGGCAGGAGGAGGGCCGTCGAGTGGTACATCCGGCTGGCATGTTGTGGCGCCATCACCGACCACGCCCCGGTCCTCGGGTTGTACATCTCGGGGAAGAAGACCGGATTCTCGAACCTCGCCTTCTTGCCACCCCCGACGGCGAGTGCCTTCCCGTCCGGCAGCAGGACGACGTTGTGCATGAACCGCCCGTGACGAAGGGACCCGGTGTAGCGCCACGCGGGCTCGTCCCGTTCCAGGTTGAGGAGCTCGGCCGTCCGCGTGGGATCGCGGTCGTGGCTGTCATCGCCGCCCCCGACGATGAGGACCCGCCGCGCCCCGGGAAGCAGCGTGCTCACGCCCTGCCAGCGAGTTCCGTGACGCGAGGACCTCAGGCGCCGCCAGGTGAGCCGGTCCGGGTTGAAGGACGCGGTCTCCTTTTTCCAGCCACTCACCACCACCCTCCCGTTCGACATCAGGTGCATGCGGGGGTAGTTCCCCAAGGGATACCTGTCGGTGACCGGCAGGCGCCGCATGCTGTTCGTCCTCGGGTTGTACTCGTCGATGGTCCTGGAACGTCGGCCGTCGCCGTCCAGCCCGCCGAAGACGAGCGTGCGCCCATTCCCCAGTCCGACGTTGGTCGGGTACCACCGCTTCTGGGTGAGGCGCGGCGCCTTGGTCCACGTGCGCGCCACCGGATCGTAGAGGTCGCACCGGTCGATGGCGGCGACGTCCTGCCGCTTACCGGTGGTGTGGTCGTGGCCACCGGCGAGGAAGAGTCGACCATCGGCCAACACGTTGTGGCCCGAGCAGTAGATGTCGCGGTCGTAGGGGAACGGGGCCTCGAGCGTCTGCTGGGTCCGCCAGTTCCACGTGGCGATCCACGACGTGCGGTCGAGGCTGGGCCTCCCCTCGACGTACTGGAAGAACAGCACGTCGTCGGTATGGAGCAACGTGGCGTGGATCGCCACGCCACCGAGGTCGAACGGAGCGGACCAGCTGCCGACCTCCACCGGGTCCGCCTCGGCCCGCGCCATCCAGAGGCTGGCCGCCACAGGGGTCATGCCCGTCGCGGACGCCAACAGCACCCGCCGACTCAGATTTGGCGGACGTGCCTCCACGGGTGAGTCGGACATCGCTCTCAACTCCTCTGGCAATGAACGGTCGCATCAGACCTCTGCAGTCAAGCGTCAGCACGACGAGCTGTCGATGCCGATCGGAACGCGTTCTGCCGTCGCTCCACCCGCAGGGTCGACGGTGCGTGACTTGCTGGGACGACACTCACACCTTGACGAAGCAGGTGGATACCACTGGCTCTTCCCGCGAACAACCTGCAGTTCGCTCAGGTGGATGGGTGGGTGCCTTGGAGACGAGACGCCTGCACCCGTTCGTCCCTGACGCACTCCGGCCTGGCATGTCGGTCAGAACGAGTTCTGTTGTGAGTGGTCGATGGCCCGTCATCCGTGGTCTGGTCCGGGCCAATGCGGAGCCTGAGCGCCTGCTCGACCCGCCGCCAGGAGCCCGCCATGTGCCTCGAACCTCGACCCCTGCACCCACCCCGGGCGCGGCCAGTGGCGGCCACCGCAACCCTTGGCGGCCACCGCAACGACGGCGTGCTGGACATGACGGATGCGTGCTGCGACCCGGGCTCCGCGACGGCGCCGGCCGGAGCTGCCGGGGGGTGTCACCGTGAGCACTGACCCGGTCGTGAACGTCGACGACGACCGTCCCGGGCACCGCCGGAGTGGGGATCGGCCCAGGTTCGGCACCGGCGCGGGAGCGTTGGTGCTCCTCGTGGCCGCCATGGGCGGCGCCCTCTCGACGCCCTCGGAGCCGGGCACGGTGCTCGAACAGGCGGCATCGCGGCAGCGATCCAACGTCGTGTTCATCATGGTCGACGACATGCGCCAGGACGACCTCCGGTTCATGCCGAAGACCCGGCGGCTCGTGGGTGGCCGGGGGGTGCGGTTCGCCAACTCCTTCTCGCCGCATCCCCTGTGTTGTCCGGCGAGAGCCTCGGTGCTGACGGGCCGGTACACCCACAACCACGGTGTGTACGACGTCGTGGCGCCGTGGGGCTTCACCTCGTTCCGGGACCGCTCCACGATCGCGACCTGGCTCAAGCGTGAGGGCTACGCCACCAGCTACATCGGGAAGTACCTCAACGGCTACGGGAAGATGCCCGTACCCGGGAGGACGAGAGGCACGTCAGTGCGCTACGTCCCGCCCGGCTGGACGCACTGGCGGGGATCCCTCGACGGTGGCCTCCCCGGGACGCACCGGGCGAACGGTGGCACCTACCGCTACAACGACACCACCCTCAGCGTCGACGGGAAGCGCTTCGCGAACTACAAGGGCCAGTACCAGTCGAACGTCTACGGCCGGCTCTCGTCCCGGATCATCCACCGCCTCGCGAGCCGCTCACGGCCGTTCTTCCTCTACGTCTCGTACTCCGCGCCCCACCACGGACTGCCGATCGAGCCCGACGATCCAGGGAGTGTCCGGGGGCGGGACGGAAAGCCCCAGCGGTTCGTCACGCCAGCCCGACCCCCGAAGGTGAGGGGCAGGTTCGATGCTGTGGTCCGGCATGCACCCGGCGCCGACTGGAAGCCCTCGCGCGCGACCAACAAGCCGGAGTACCTCCAGCACAGGGCGCCGCTCAACGCCGCGGAGAGGCGGGCACTGAGGACAGTGACGCGACAGCGAGCCGAGGCGCTCGCGGTCGTGGACCGTCAGGTCAGCCGAACGGTTCGGGCCCTCGCAGCCACCGGCGAGCTCGGCCGGACCCTCGTGGTCTTCACCTCCGACAACGGGTTCTTCCTCGGGGAGCAGGGGATCCGTCAAGGCAAGGTCCTGCCGCACGATCCCTCGCTCCGGGTGCCGCTGCTCATGCGCGGGCCCGGGATTCCGGCGGGAAGGATTCGCCATGACCCGTTCCTCTCGATCGACTTCGCCCCGACGATCGCCAGGGCGACCGGCACCCCCATGGGCCATGAGGTGGACGGAGTCAACATGCTCGGAGTCGCACGGCACGGCGACCAGGGCTGGACACGCGCCGTGCTGACCGCCACCGGCCCTCGCAAGACGAGGCGGAGGACGGACGTGGCCGGCGAGCCGCTCTCGGTGCATGACCCGGGAGCCCGGGACCGCCGCTGGGCCATAGGGATCCGCACGAACCGCTATCTCTACGTCGACCTCGCCACCGGCGAGGAAGAGCTCTACGACCTCCGCGCCGACCCGGACCAGTACCACAACCTCACCGCCCGTGCCGCCTACGAGGACGTCCGGGACATGCTCCGTGAGCAGCTGAGGCAGGTGCGGGCATGCGACGGGGCCGTGTGCCGCACACCCCTGCCGCGAAGGCTGCAGTCGTGAGGGGCGTGGTCCGAGCGCTGTCGGGCAGCCATGCGCACGACCCCCGGGCCCGCGTCACTCCGAGGGCCGGCACAGGGACTGCACGGGCTCGAACGTCGCCGATGCGCGCTGTTCCACGAAGTTGCAGGTCAGCTTCGCGGCCAGCGGCGTGTTCGACACGGACTCGGCTGAGAACGGCCAGTCCCGGTAGGCCATCGCGGCGGAGAATCGCCCCGCCTCGTCCTTGCTCTTGCGGACCCACACCGACCAGGTGGAGCCCTCCCGCTCCACGGTCCGCTCCGGCCAGGGGTTGAAGTCGCGGGAGATGACCTCGCGCGCCGCGACGGCCGAGCTCCACTCGGTGTAGCGGATCCCTTCCCGGGGGTTGCGGAACGTGAACGGGCAGAAGTAGCCGCGCACCACGTTCGCACGCTTCGTCCGAAGGATGCGCTGGCAGCGGGGCAGGTCGGTCCCGAAGCTCGGGTAGACCCACCGCAGCCCTTCCCGCCCCGCAGGCGTCGGACAGTCCTGCGGCTGCTCCGCCACGGTTCCGTCCCAGCAACGCACCCGCTGCCGTGAGGCCGGCGACGGGACGCTCGGCGTGGGGCCGGCGCCGTCCGTTTCCGAGGTCCTGTCCACGCTCGACTCCCCGTCACGCAGGCCGAGGACGAGGGCAGCGATCGTGGCCACCGCCGCGAGGCCGGCGAGCGCCGCGACCGCGGTGGGACGGCGCCGGCGCGGCTCGGGAGAGGACGCCCGCTCATGCTCGGCCGCAAGCGTCCGGAGCGCCACCAGGTCCTCACGCATCTCGCGCGCGGACACGTAGCGGCGTGTGGGCTCCTTGGCCATCGCACGGGCGACGATGGCGTTCGCGCGACGGCTCACCGGGTCGTCGCCCGGGAGCTGGGGAACGGGCGCCCGCAGGTGCGCGAGTGCGACGTCGACGTCGCCTCCTCGGTACGGCGGCGCGCCGGTGAGGGTGGCCCACAACAGGCAGCCGAGCGAGTAGATGTCCGTGGCCACACTGGCCTTGGCCCCGGACTGGCGCTCCGGCGCCATGTACTCCAGGGTGCCGAGCACCCCTCCGCCAGAGGTCGTCTGATCGCCATCGCCGCGGGCGATGCCGAAGTCGCAGAGGTAGGCGTGGAGCTCACCGTCGGGCAGGATGCGAAGGAGCACGTTCGCCGACTTGAGGTCCCGGTGGACGACCCCGTGGGAGTGCGCCTCCTCCAGGCCCGCGGCCACCTGAGCCACGACGTCGGCGGCGCGACGCGGTGCGAGCGGCCCGCCCTCCTCGAGATGCCGGCGCAGGTCCCCGTGGGGAACCAGCTGGGTGACGAGGTAGGGGCAGCCGTCGTGTTCGCCGTGCTCGAGGAAGTACACGATGTGCGGCGAGTCCATCTGGGCCAGTGTCGCCGCCTCCCGGCCGAACCTCTCCCGCAGCCGCGGGTCCAGCGCCGCGTGCGGAGCGAGCATCTTGACCGCCACCGGCCGGTCGAGGTCTGCGTGGACGGCGGCAAGAACGATGCCCATCCCGCCGTGTCCGAGCACGCCGGTCACTCGGTAGCGGCCGACGGTGTCCCCTACCTGCGGGAACTGGCTCACGGGACGCCGTTCAGGCGCGCCAGCACGGAATCGCGCAATCGCCGGATGATGGTGGCGGGGAACACGTCGCCGTAGTGGGCAACCGTGAGCGCAAGCCGCTCGCCGCCCTCGGGGACCATCAGGTCGGCGGCCTCGACAGCCTCCTTCAGCCGCTCGTTCACCCAGTAGAAGCTGGTGTGGCCGCACCACAGCCCGCAGAGCCGGCGCAGCGACTCGCTCGTGCGGGCCTTTCCCGCCAGCTCCGGATAACGGTGCAGCGCCACCGCGAGCGCGGCGACCGAGATCCACGCGGGAGCGTCAGGCCCCGGGTCCTCCGGTGTCCACGGGACCCTGGTGAGTTGTGCGGCCGTGAGGGGCGAGACCACCCTGGACGGCGCCGCACGATCCTTCGACCGTTCGGCCCCGATGGCCACGGCCAGCCGCAGCACGATCGGGGGGAGCTCCACCTTGATCGTGTAGTTGCCGCCGTACAAGTGCACCGGCCCGGAACCCAGGGCCACGACGTGGCGCTCCCGTCGATCGTCGGAGTCGATGGCCACGCGCCCCATGCCGCTCTGCCGGGAGCTGACGCGGCACAGCGCGGGCTCAACATGCCGAATCGCGAGCGCGACCCGGCTCAGTGCCGGGAGGACCAGGGTCTCGGTGCAACGCTCGTCACGGCCGAACGACCAGGCCTCGCCGAGCGCGAGGTCAGCCGTGACCTCCGGACCCTCCAGGAGCGAGTACTCCAGCGAAACCCGGCCCTCGACTCCACCACCGACCATCGTGACCCTTGCCCCCCGTCGACGGCTCGAAGCACCGCTCCCAAGACTGCTTCCCGCGCATCAAGTCGGCACTCATGCTTCCCCCCAGGCTTTCCGGGGTCAAGGATCGAGGAAGCCGACTTCTCCGACTCCCAGGTGCCGCGAGTGAGTGTCCGGTACTCGCCGCACTGGCAGCGGTGTGGGCTCAGGCGGCCCGCTGTCGTCAGGCGATGGTGATGCCGGTGATCGGCGCGCCCGGCGCAAGCGACCTCACCTGGTCGTGAATCTGGCCTGCCACGTTCACGGTCACGACGAAGTCCGAGATCTCCAGATTCTCTGGCGAGAGCTCTCCGCCGAGAACCGGCGGAGTCTTGAACGAAAGGACCTGATCGTGGCCAGGCGTCAGACCCGCGGCTTCGGCGGCCTGTGCCAACCCGCTCATGAGGTACTCGTCCTGTGCAGCCGGAGTGTTGATGTCGGCTTGGAGCGAGGCCGCGTCCGACCAGACCCGATTCAGCCGCCCTCCGAGGGTGTCGAGGAACGAGAACGAGCCGTCGTGATCCTGCAGGAACACGTCGCCGAACGCATTGGTCAGGGCCGGCGTCAGTCCAGCAAGTCCTTCGAGCCAGCTCCACGACTCCAAGGCTTGGGCGTAGGCATCGGCTCCGAAACGACGGATCATCTCCATGCCGTCACCCTAGGACCACGTCGTGTTCTGGGCGTGAGCCCGAGCTCATCGCGGCTATGGGCGGTCACGCTGTGCCGCAACTGATCCCACCTGTGTCTGGGTGGGCGGAGTGGGCGTGGCACACGGGCACCCACCCCGCGCCAGAGGGCTTGGACGGCGGTGTTGGCACGATGACAGCGTTCGGCGCGGGACGTCCCTGAACGCCGCACGGCCCTGATCAGCGGATTCGCTGCTCAGGGCCGTGGTGCGTGCTGCGCGCCTGTAGGGATTCGAACCCCAAACCTTCTGATCCGTAGTCAGATGCTCTATCCGTTGAGCTACAGGCGCTCGTCGTCGGGCCGTACGACCGTGCGACTGCACGAGGATAACCGACCTCGGGTGCGACACCCGAATCGGCCCGAGGGCCCGGGGATCGCGCGGGGCGCCCCGCCCCGAGCCGGGCTGCGTAAGCCCCCCGGCGGGGCGCCCCACACGGCGGTCGCGGAACCGCACGACCTACGACACCACCCGCGAGCACCGGGCAGCACCCCCTGAAGTGTGTTTCCGCGTCAGGAGTCCGGCGTGACCCGGTGCCGTACGTGATCGGGCCGGAAGCCGTGGTCGATGCCCCAGAGGACCGCCTGGGTCCGGCTCTCGACACCGATCTTCTGGTAGAGCGTGCGGACGTAGCTCTTGACGGTGTTGATGCTCAGGAAGGCGCGCTCGGTGATCTGCTGGTTGCTGAGCCCCTGGCAGATCAGCGCCAGCACCTCCGCTTCGCGCGGCGACAGCCCGTGCTCGTCACCGGGCCAGTGACCGAAGGCCCCGTCCACGTCCTCCTCCGTGGGCACGACCAGGTCACCGGCGTGGATCCGCTCGAGCAGCTCCACGAGCTCCTCGGCCGACGCGCTCTTGGAGATGTAGCCGGCCGCGCCCGCGGAGAGTGACTGCTCGACCAGCTCGGGCTGGGTGTTCCAGCTGAAGATGACCACCTTCGCCCTGGACTCGCCGAGCACCGCCGGGACGTCGAGCGCCGAGCCCTGGTGCTGGCCGAAGGAGTCGTAGAGCACCAGGTCCACGTGGGAGCGCACCGACAGACCGCTGTCGAGCTCGACGACCTCGATCCGGTCCGAGAAGCGCTGCAGGACACCGGCGATCCCGGCGACCACGATCTCGTAGTCGTTGGCGATCGCGATCCGCAAGGGTGCTGCAGGCATGCCCGCAGCATAGGCAGCCCGGTCTCCGCCTCCACGGGGTGAGTGGACGGACGCGACGGGCGTCAGTCCGTAGATCGATCCAATAGGTCCGTACGCCGGACGCCGGTAGCCTCCCGCGCAATTCTCCAGTCGCCGTCGACGACGCCGTGCGATGACCCGCGCAACCGCGAGAGGCCAGCCACATGACTGCCACCATCGGCACCCCGACAGCCACCGGCGCCCCTACGACCCATCAGGGGATCCTCGACTTCGTCCACGAGGTCGCCGAGCTCACCCAGCCCGACCGGATCCACTGGTGCACCGGCTCCGACGAGGAGTGGGACGACCTCACCCGTGCGCTCGAGGCGACCGGCACCTTCACCCGGCTCGACCCGGCGAAGAAGCCCAACAGCTTCCACGCTGCCAGCGACCCGACCGACGTCGCCCGCGTCGAGGACCGCACCTACATCTGCTCCGTCGACGAGAAGGACTGCGGGCCGACCAACAACTGGATGGACCCCGCGGAGATGAAGGACCTGATGCGCGGGCTGTACGCCGGCTGCATGCGGGGCCGCACCATGTACGTCATCCCGTTCGTGATGGGCCACCTCGAGGCCGAGAATCCGATGTTCGGCATCGAGGTCACCGACTCCGCGTACGTCACGGCCAGCATGCGGGTCATGGCCCGGATGGGCAGCCACGTGCTGCAGCGGATGACCGAGCTCGAGGCCGACTTCGTCCCGTGCATCCACTCCGTCGGCATGCCGCTCGAGGACGGCCAGGCCGACGTCGCCTGGCCGTGCAACGACACCAAGTACATCGTGCAGTTCCCCGAGGAGCGCGCGATCTGGTCCTTCGGCTCCGGCTACGGCGGCAACGCCCTGCTCGGCAAGAAGTGCTACGCGCTGCGCATCGCGAGCGTCATGGCCCGCGACGAGGGCTGGCTCGCCGAGCACATGCTGATCCTCAAGCTCACCAGCCCGGCCGGCACCGTCAAGTACGTCGCCGCCGCCTTCCCGAGCGCCTGCGGCAAGACCAACCTCGCGATGCTGGAGCCGACCATCCCGGGCTGGAAGGTCGAGACGCTCGGCGACGACATCGCGTGGATGCGGATCGGCGAGGACGGCCGGCTGTGGGCGGTCAACCCGGAGTACGGCTTCTTCGGCGTCGCGCCCGGCACCAACGAGCACACCAACCCCAACGCGATGAAGACCATCAACAAGGGCAACTCGGTCTTCACCAACGTCGCGCTCACCGACGACGGTGACATCTGGTGGGAGGGCCTGGAGAACCCGCCGGCCTCGGCGACCTCCTGGAAGGGCCAGCCGTGGACCCCGGAGAGCGACGAGCTCTCCAGCCACGCCAACAGCCGTTACTGCACGCCGATCACCCAGTGCGACATCCTCGCCCCCGAGTACGACGACCCGCGCGGCGTCCCGATCGACGCGATCCTCTTCGGCGGCCGCCGCAAGACGACCGTCCCGCTGGTCTTCGAGGCCCGCGACTGGACCCACGGCACCTTCCTCGGCGCGACGCTGTCGAGCGAGACGACCGCCGCGGCCGTCGGCCAGGTGGGCGTCGTACGCCGTGACCCGATGGCGATGCTGCCGTTCATCGGCTACCACGCCGGTGACTACGTCAACCACTGGATCAACGTCGGCAAGGACAACGACGCCTCCAAGCTGCCCCGGATCTTCTACGTCAACTGGTTCCGCCGAGATGACGAGGGCGGGTTCCTCTGGCCCGGCTTCGGCGAGAACAGCCGGGTGCTCAAGTGGGTCGTCGAGCGGATCGACGGCCAGGCCGCCGCCGTGGAGACGCCGATCGGCCACGTGCCGGCTCCGGCCGACCTCGACACCGACGGGCTCGACATCAGCGACGAGCAGCTCGCCGCAGCGCTGCGCGTCGACCGCGACGAGTGGGCCGCAGAGCTGCCGCAGATCCAGGAGTGGTTCGACACGTTCGGCGAGCAGCTGCCGGCCGTGCTCTGGACCGAGCTCGACGGGTTGAGGGCGCGCCTGGGCGGCTGAGCGCCGGATACCCTCTTCGCACGACTCCGGGGGAGGCGGAAAGAGGGGTGGCAGTGCGAGAGCTCGGTCCCGATGATCGTGCCCTGTTCGAGTCCGTCGCGACGGCCCTCTACGAGGACGTCGTGCTGGCGGGCGGCATCGACGTGGACGACCCGCGCGTGGCCGACGGTGGGCCGGAGCGGCCGGCGTTCGACCTGCTGGTCGAGCTCGGGCTGCTGACGGGTGACCGCGGCGCCGCCCGCTACGTCCCGGTCGACCCGGTCACGGTGCAGTCGCGGATCGTCTCGCCGCTCGGCAACGAGGGCTCACGCCTGCTGCAGGAGTCGTCGAGCTGGGCCCGGGCGTTCACCCCGGTGGCCCAAGCGTTCCGGCGCGCGCCGGCGAGCTCCGAGAGCTCGATCATGATCCTCCACGACGACCCCGACGGCTCCGGCCTCTCCCGCATCGACTCCTACATCGCCGGGCTGGTCGCCGACTGCGAGGACGAGGTGCTGAGCGCCCAGCCCCAGGCGGGTCGCGACGCCGAGACGCTCGCCGCTGCCGCCGTCCGCGACACCGCCATGCTGGAGCGCGGCACCCGGATGCGCACGCTCTACCAGCACAGCGCCCGGCGCAGCGCGATCACCACCGACTACGTCGCCGCCGTGACCGAGCGGGGTGCCGAGGTACGGACCCTCGACGAGTTCTTCAACCGGATGATCGTCTTCGACCACCGGATCGCGGTCATCCCGGGCAAGGAGCAGGACCTCGACACCGCCGTGGTGATCCGGGAGGCCTCGGTCGTCGACTACCTCGTCGACGTGTTCGAGCGGGCGTGGGAGCGGGGACGGCCGTTCACCAGCCGCGACTCCGGGATGCTGCGCGACATCGCGGCGGAGCAGCGGGCGATGACCATCCGGATGCTGATCGAGGGCCACGCCGACCCCGTGAGCGCGAAGCGGCTCGGCGTCAGCCCCCGCACGTACGCCGGCTACGTCGCCGACCTCAAGCAGGAGTACGAGGCCGAGACCCGGTTCCAGCTCGGCTACACGATGGGGACCCAGGGCGTGTCCGGACGCGAGCGGCCGGAGGCGGACGACGCCGACTGACGGCGTCGTCGGGGCGAGCGTCGAAATGAGCACGAGGGCAGTGACGTCGTCACTGCCCTCGCTCGGATGAGACGGGCGCCGGGGGAGGCGCTGCGGACCGGATTCGTTGGGGGGACTCAGGTCCCTCGTCTCATGCCGTGGGTGTGGCTCATTGCCACCGGGGATGGGTCACGGGATGGCGACGCCCTTGCCCCAGCTGGTGTCGGCGGCCGCAGGGCCAGCCATGCTCCCGAGAAGACCGACGGACAGAACCGCGGCCACCAGCGCAGTGGCGACCTTCTTGGCGATCTTCATTTCATCACTCCACATGTGTGTGATTGCTCGCTCCCACCTCGCATCACGAGGTCGTCCTCCCATACTCCGTGGCCGGAGGGCAGGGTGGCACCTCACGGGTGGGCCATTTGTGTGCATTGCACTTTCATGCAACGCGCGGTGGCCGCGATCCACCGCAGTCCCTCCCGATCGGGAGGGACCACGGGGCGACCATACGCGCGGAGGCGGCGGGATTTGAACCCGCGAGAGGGGTTTGCCCTCAACCCGCTTAGCAGGCGGGCGCCATAGACCGGACTAGGCGACGCCTCCTCCACCGCCCGTCCCTCACGGGCCGACGGCGGTGGTCAGGTTACCGGTCGGCGTGATCGGCGCCGAATCGGGCACGCCCGGCCGCGGTCAGAGCGGCCGCAGCCCCTCGCCCCGCCTCAGGTGTGCGCGAAGGTCCTCCACGAAGTCCTCGCGCGGGGCGTCGACCGCGGCGACGGGGATGCTGGTCGTCCGGCCGTCCCGCAGCCGCAGCACCACGCAGTCGACGCCGTGCGGGCTCGCCGCCACCGCGTCCTCGACGTCGCGCCAGGCCGCGGCCCGGACACCGGCGCCGCGGATCATCCGCACCCGGTATCCCTCCTCGTCGAGCTCGACGACCCGGATCCCCCGCAGCGGGAGCGCCAGCGCGAGCACGGCCACCAGCGCGACCCCACCGACGACGATCAGCAGCACGGGCGAGCCCCCGAGGAGCGCCACTGCCAGCGTCGCGAGCAGGACCAGCCCGGCGAGGACGATGAGCAGCAGTCCCACCAGCCGGGCGGCCAGGGCCGGCGCGAGCCGATAACCGGACGACATGCCCCCGATCCTCGCGCATGGCCGGAACCGGCCGCCTCGCGGGGTTGTGGCCGGCGGGGTGCCGGGTTCACACTCGAAGTTCCTGTCGGGCCGCACCCCCTTCGGAGCCCACCATGAGCCTCGCTGTGCCGCACGTCCAGCCCGACCCGGCCGCGCCCGCCGGACTGCCGTCCCGCGGAGAGCTTCGACGCCAGCTGGCCGCGGTCCACGACCTGCTCGTCTCCGAGTCGCCAGCGGCGTACGACGGCTGGCTCGCCGCCCGCGAGGCGCGCGGGATGCGGGAGCGGACGCTGCTGCTGCGGCGGGTCGCCGCCCTGGGCGAGATCGTCCGCACCGCGCCCAAGCCCGTCGCCCGGGCAGAGGTGGGCCGGCTGCTCGGCGACGTCGAGCGACACCGGCGCCGGGCCCGCGCGATGCTCTGGGACTCGGTGCAGCTCGAGATCGGCGGGTCGGAGTAGACCCTGCCGGCGTGGGGGCGCCCGCGACACCGAGCAGAGGGGGCGGGATTCGAACCCGCGGCTGACATCACTGCCAGCGACCGCTTTCAAGGCGGTTCCGATCGGCCACTCCGGCACCCCTCCGAGCCGCAGGGCTGGGCCCGACGGCACCGAGCAGTGTACGGACCGCGCTCGCGGCGGGTCAGTCGGCGAGCGCCAGCAGCACGTCGCCCTCCTGGACGACGTCACCCGGGCCGACCCAGATCCCGGTGACGGTGCCACCGTGCTCGGAGACGACCGGGATCTCCATCTTCATCGACTCCAGCAGCACGACCGTGTCGCCGGGGGCGACGGTGTCGCCCTGGGCGACGTAGACGGTCATCACGTTGGCCACCATCTCGGCGACGATCTCGATCTCCTGGGCCCGGGGCATGGGCCCGACGCTAGCCGTTACCGGCGCGTACCGCGGAACCACTGACGGACCCGCGGGACCGGGCCGGTTCACAGGAGCGCGTCGATGCGCGGAGGTTCGGGCCGGAGCGCGGCCGCCTCCTCGGCGCGGCGGCCGCGCCGGCCGCGGCTGCTCCGACCGCCGGTCAGTGCGACGTCGACCCGGATCGCGACGAAGCCGAGCAGCAGCCCCACGACCACGCCGTAACCGAGGGCGAGCGCCCACTCCTGCAGCGGCACGACCGGCTGCAGCAGCGCTTGCGCGATCGGTGCCGTCGCGACCACCCCGAAGACGCAGACCCACCAGCCCTGCCGGCGCCGCGCGCGCATGTGGACGCCCCACATCAGGGCCGGGACGCCGAGGACCGCGACGATCGGCCGCGGGGAGGCGCCGGCGTGCTCGCGCAGCCAGAGGATGCCCTCGTTGGTGTTCTGCACCAGGGCGGGCGTGCCGTAGCGGCGCAGCAGCTCGCCGTACGCCAGCGTCAGCGCCAGCACCACCCCGCCGAACATCACGATGAAGAGCCCGCGCCGGCCGAGTCCGTGCAGGCCGGCGCCGAGCCGGTAGACGACCACGAGGCCGCCGACCAGGGCCATCGCCAGGGTGAGGTACTCGAAGCGGGCGAAGTCGATCGTCGGCCGCAGCCCCGCGGTCGCCAGCCCGCCGAGCGCCGCGACCACGACTGCCACCGCCACCTCGCGCACCGCCACCCCGGTCTTCACGGCGGGCACCGTGGCGACCACGGCCAGGATCGCCGAGACCGCGCAGGTCATCACGGCCGTGCCGTTGCGCAGCACCTCCTGATCGGCCAGCAGCACCACCGCACCGACGACGAGGGTGAGGACGCCGAAGACGACCGGCCGGCCACCGGTGCGTGCCGCCAGCGCCCAGACGTAGGCGGAGGCGACCACCACGGCGCCGGCCTCGGGCAGCCGCACGGGCCCCACGTCCACGATCCCGGCGACCAGGGCCGCGGCGCCGGTCAGGGTGACCAGCAGCCACACGGCGGCCCACGCCCGGACCCGGGCCCGGCTCGGCGGTCCGGCCTCCGGCGGTGGCTGCACGAGCGGTTCGGGCGGCTGCGTGTCGAGGGCCGTCGGACGCGTCGCCGCGGGCACCGACGGGGTCGGGTCGGCGGGCCGCGCGGCGGGAGTCGGCGTCGCCGAGGGCTCCGCCCGCCCCGACGGCACGGGGCTCGCCGTCGCAGGTCGCGACCATCGACGCGGCTTCTCCGCGCGTCGTCGAGGGTTGCTCCGGGCCACGAGGGCGAACGCTACCTGCGGCGGTTGGCGAGCGAGGGGTTGGTCCGGCGTGCTGCGACGAGCACCTCCGGGTCGAGGCTGGCCGACACCGACACCGGCTCCAGGCCCGCCTCGACGACCACGTCGCCGAGCGGGTCGACGACCATCGAGTGGCCGCTGTAGCGCGGTGCGGGCTGGCCGACTGCGATGACGTACGCGGTGTTCTCGATGGCGCGGGCCCGGACCAGCGTCCGCCAGTGCTCGACCTTGCGCTCGCCCGCCACCCAGGCCGACGGCACGACCAGGACGTCGGCCCCCGCGTCGACGAGCGCTCGCGCCTGCTCGGGGAACCGCAGGTCGTAGCAGGTCATCAGGCCCAGGGTGAACTCCCCCAGCCGCGCGGTGACGGCGTCGACCGGACCGGCGCTGAGCCGATCTGACTCGAGGTAGCCGAAGGAGTCGTAGAGGTGGACCTTGCGGTAGTCGGCCGTGGCCCGCCCGCGCAGCACGAGGGTGTTGAAGGGACGCGCCGGGTCGTCCGACACCTCGAACATCCCCGCCAGCAGCGTGGTGGACCACTCGGCCGCCAGCCGCTCGACCTCCCGCACGAACGGACCGTCGACCGGCTCCGCGTGGCCGCCGAGCGCGTCGTCGGGCGGTCCGAAGTCGCGGGCGAACGCCTCGGGGAACACCACCAGGTCGGCGTCGTCGGGGGTGAGCTGCCCGAGCAGTCGTCGGTTGGCCTCCGGCTCGAGGCCGGAGGCCTGCTGGACCAGGGTCACCCGCAACGTCACGCCACCCAGCCTGCCACTTCCGTCCGTACGACGTGCGACCCCGCCTGGGAGCGCGGCGGCTGCGAGACTGCCCGTCGTGGAGCTCGCGGCCGTGGTCCTCGCCGGCGGGACCGCCGCGCGCCTCGACGGTGCCGACAAGGCCTCGCTCGAGCACGCCGGGGCGACCTTTCTCGAGCACGCCCTGGCCGCGACCCGGGACGCCGGTGAGGTGGTCGTCGTCGGCGAGCCGGTGCCGACCAGCCGACCGGTCACGTTCGTGCGCGAGGACCCGCCGCTCGGAGGCCCCGTCGCCGGCCTGGTGGCCGGGCGACGGGCCCTGACCGGTCGCCCGGACGCCGTGGTCGTGCTCGCCGTCGACATGCCGTTCGTGACCGTCTCGACGGTCCGACGGCTGATGGGCGCGGCCGGCCGGGACGGTGCCGCCCTCACCGACGCCGACGGGCGTCGCCGGCTGGTGCTGCTGCTGCGCACCGACGCCCTCGACGCCACCGCGACCGGCGACCCGCACGGCCGCTCGGTCCGCTCGCTGCTCGAGCCGCTCGACCTGGCCGACGTGCCGGCCGAGGGGCACGAGGCGCGCGGCGTCGACACCTGGCAGGACCTGCGCGACCTGCCGGACGGCTGAGCCCGGCGCCGGGGTTGCGGCTCGACCCCGCAGTCGCGAGGCTGGACCCCGTGAACCTGCACGACTGGATCGACGAGCTGTGCGACGTGCTCGATGTCGAGACCGAGGTCGACGAGGCCCTGGTGCTCGACCTCGCACGTTCCGCGGCCCATGACGTGACCAAGGTCGCCGCACCCATCACGACGTACCTCCTCGGCTTCGCGGCCGGGGCCCAGGGTGCGAGACCCGAGGACATCGAGAAGCTCGCCGCCCGGGCCCAGGCGCTCGCGGAGGGCTGGGACCGACCGGGCGGTTTGCCGGACCCCGTCGACGTCGACGACGAAGTGCCCGACGACAGCGGCGTCGACCACACCGACGACGCCTACGAGGACGCATGACCATCCCACGCAATCACGCCCTTCCCCCGCTCGGCTCCTCCAGCGCACGATTCCGCGGACACCCCGGATGAAGGCGGTCGTCGCCGACGGCGCCGGCGGCCCCGAGGTGCTGGTCTACGGCGAGGTCCCCGATCCCGAGCCCGGCCGGGGCGAGCTGCTGCTGGACGTGGCGGCCACGGCCGTCAACCGTGCCGACGTCATGCAGCGGCAGGGCCACTACCCACCACCGCCCGGCGCCTCCGACGTGCTGGGCCTCGAGTGCAGCGGGACCGTCGCCGCGCTCGGCGAGGGGGTCGAGGGCTGGTCCGTCGGCGACGAGGTGTGTGCACTGCTGGCGGGAGGTGGGTACGCCGAACGGGTGGCCGTCCCGGCCGGTCAGGTCATGCCGGTGCCGGCGGGCGTCGACCTGGTGACCGCCGCGGCGCTGCCGGAGGTGGCGTGCACGGTCTGGTCCAACGTCTACATGCTCGCCGGGCTGCAGCCGGACGAGCACCTGCTCGTCCACGGCGGCGCCGGCGGCATCGGCACCTTCGCGATCCAGCTGGCCACCGCCCTGGGGGCCCACGTCCACACCACGGCCGGGTCGGCGGAGAAGCTGGCCGTGTGCGCCGAGCTCGGTGCCGAGACCGCGATCAACTACCGCGAGCAGGACTTCGTCGAGGTGGTCCGGGAGGCGACCGGCGGCCAGGGCGCCGACGTCGTCCTCGACAACATGGGCGCCGCCTACCTCGCGCGCAACGTCGACGTGCTGGCCATCGAGGGCCGGCTCGTCGTGATCGGCCTGATGGGCGGCAGCAAGGGAGAGCTCGACCTCGGCGCCATGCTCCGCAAGCGGGCCGCGGTGATCGCCACGACGTTGCGGGCCCGGCCCGCCGCCGGCAAGGCGGCCATCTGTGCGTCCGTCGTGGAGCACGTCTGGCCGCTGGTGGCGGACGGCCGGATCCGCCCCGTGGTGCACGCCAGCACACCCCTCGACCGGGTCGCCGACGCCCACCGGTCGATGGAGGCCAGCGACCACATCGGCAAGCTGCTGCTCACGACCTGACCCGTAGGGTGGTGCGCATGAGCGATCAGTCCGCCGAGCAGGAGGAGCACGTCGTGGTCGTCGGCCCCGACGGCCAGCCGGTCGGCTCGGTCCCGGCCAGTGCCATCGCCGCGGCCACCGCGGGTCGGAGTGACGACGACGACGACGACCGCGGGGGCATCAGCGACCTGGTCGAGCAGCCCGCGAAGGTGATGCGGATCGGCAGCATGATCCGGCAGCTGCTCGAGGAGGTGAAGGCCGCTCCCCTCGACGAGGCCAGCCGCAACCGGCTCAAGGAGATCCACCAGGCGTCGATCGCCGAGCTCGAGAGCGGGCTGGCCCCCGAGCTGGTCGAGGAGCTGGAGCGGCTCTCGCTGCCGTTCACCGAGGAGTCGACGCCCTCGGAGGGCGAGCTGCGCATCGCGCAGGCGCAGCTGGTCGGCTGGCTCGAGGGCCTCTTCCACGGCATCCAGACCGCGATCTACGCCCAGCAGGTCGCCGCCCGCGCGCAGCTGGAGCAGATGCGCCGGCAGCTCCCCGCCGGGATGACGGCGCCGCAGGCCGCTGCCCCCGGGCCCCACCCGCCGCAGCAGGGGCAGGGCGACTCGGGCGGCATGTACCTCTGAGGTCCCGTCGGGCGCTCCTCAGTCGCCCTTGACGTTGACGATCTGCCGGAGCGTGTGACGGACCTCGACCAGGTCCTTCGCGTCGTCCATGACGACGTCGATGTCCTTGTACGCCGCAGGGATCTCGTCGATGAACGCGGTCGTGTCGCGGTACTCGATGTCACCCATTGCGGCGCGCAGGTCGGCCTGGCTGAAGGTCCTGCGGGCGCGGGAGCGGCTGTACTCGCGCCCCGCGCCGTGCGGTGCCGAGCTCAGCGCCATCCGGTTGCCCCTGCCGACGACGACGTAGGACCGGGTCCCCATCGAGCCGGGGATCAGCCCCGGCGCCCCCTCGGCGGCGTCGATCGCGCCCTTGCGCGAGAGCCAGACGTCGCGGCCGAAGTGCCGCTCCTGCACGGTGTAGTTGTGGTGGCAGTTGATCTCCTCCTGCCGGTCCACCTGCTCGACCCCCGCCCACTCCACGAAGCAGGCGGCGACCCGGTCCATCATCTCCTCGCGGTTGAGCAGCGCGAACCGCTGCGCCCACCGCAGCTCCCGGACGTACGCCGCGAACTCCTCGGTCCCCTCCACCAGGTAGGCCAGGTCGCGGTGGGGCAGCGGGATGCACCACTTCTCGCACTGGCGCTGGGCGACCGCGATGTGGTGCTGGGCGATCCGGCTGCCGACGCCGCGCGAGCCGGAGTGGAGGAACAGCCAGACCCGGTCGTCCTCGTCGAGCGAGATCTCGATGAAGTGCTTGCCCGACCCGAGCGTCCCCCGCTGGAGCCGCCAGCTGTCGGCGTACGACGCGGGGTCGAGCCCGGCGGACCCGGCCGCCGCTTCGAGCTCGTCGAGGCGCTCGCGGGTGTGGTCGCGCGCCACCTCGTCGTTGTAGTGCCCTGCCGAGAGCGGTACGGCCGCCTCGATCGCCTCGCGCAGCGGACGCCGGTCGGCGGGCAGGTCGTCGGCCCGGAGCTGGGTCCGGACCGCGATCATGCCGCACCCGATGTCGACGCCCACGGCCGCCGGGATCACGGCTCCCAGCGAGGGGATGACCGAGCCGACGGTCGCGCCCTTGCCGAGGTGGCGTCGGGCATCAGCGCCAGGTGCGGGAAGACGAACGGCATCGACGCCGTCTGCTCGGCCTGGGCCCGCGTGTCGGGCTCGAGGATCGAGGCCCAGCTCACGAACCGCTTGCTGACCTGCTCCATGTCGTCGGACTCCCTCCGGTCGTCCGCCGAGTGTGACGGGCCGCGTGGGCCGGCGCGCGTGAGTTTCCCGGGAGGACGGTCAGGTGCGGCGGCGTACGACGAACCAGCCGAGCAGTCCCACGATCGCCATCGCGGCCCCGGGGGCGGCCACCCGGGTGAAGGTCGGCGGGTCCGACTCGAGGACCCGCGTGTAGGTCGGCGCCGCCGGCTCGGGGACGGGCTCCTGGAAGCGCTCCCCCGGGCCGAGTGCCTTCTCGACCGCCTTGACGGTGCGCGCACTGGCCCGGACGGTGCCGTAGCACTCCTCGGAGACCAGGCCGCGGGGACCGTCGACCGCGAAGACGAGGTAGCTCTGGTCGTCGACCAGCTTGAGGCCGCAGCTGTCGGTCGGCGAGGCGACGTCGACGGGGTCGGACCCGACCTCGCCGCGGTAGATGCGGTCGACCCCGAGGGCGAGCTCCGCCTCCTGCCGATCGCGCCGCTCGCCGAGCATCACGCCGGTGAACACCACGTCGGCCTGCCGGGAGGCCTGCGCGACCGAGGGGACCTGGCAGGTGCACGCCTGCGCGGCGGGCGGGACCAGCACCAGCCCGGCGCACGCGAGCAGCAGCGCAGGCAGCAGTCGTCGGATCGCGTGGGACACGCCTGTCATCGTCACAGATCCGGGCACCCGCGGGCCAGTCGGCGACGCGGCCCCGGTCACAGGTCGAACAGCTCGGCCAGGACCGTCGCGACCCCGTCGTCGTCGTTGGCCGGCGCCCGGTGGGTCGCGGCCTCGGCGGCCTCCGGGTGGGCGTTGGCCACGGCGTACGACGTGCCGGCCCAGCGGAGCATCGGGACGTCGTTGGGCATGTCGCCGAAAGCGACCGTGTCGGCGACGAGGACGCCGAGCCGCTCGGCGAGCGCCGCCAGGGCGGAGGCCTTGGTGACGCCGGCCGCGCTGATCTCGACCAGCCCGGGCATGGACCAGGTCGGCGTCGCGAGGTCGCCGACCGCCTCGGTCACGTCGCGGTGCAGCCGTTCGTGGTCGGCGTCGGGGTGGCGCACCAGCAGCTTGAGCGCCGGCGTCGTCCACAGCTCGTCGAGCGACCCGACGCGGCTGCCCTCGGGGATCCGCTCGGTGTCGACGAAGCCGGGCGCGATCGCGATCCCGGCCACCGACTCGACGGCGAAGGTGGCGCCCGGCAGCCGCTCCTCGATCCGGCGGGCGAGCTCCAACCCGGCGGCCACCTCGATCCCGCGGACGGCCGTGGCCTCGTCGGCCGCGACGTCGTAGACGGCCGCGCCGTTGGAGACGATCGCCAGGCCGTGCGTCGCGACCACCGGCCGCAGGTCGACCAGCCAGCGCATCGGCCGCCCGGTCACGATCACCACCGGGACCCCGCGTCGGTCGAGGGCGGCCAGCACGTCGCGGGTGCGGTCGGACAGCGACCCATCGGTGTGCAGCAGCGTGCCGTCGAGATCGGTGGCGACCAGCCGCGGGGCCGGCACGTCAGCCGCCCGGCAGCGGCCGGGCCATGACCAGCTCGCCCGCGTCGGTGCTGCCGCGGAGCTCGCTGAACCCGCAGCGGGCAAGCACGCGGAGGCTGGCGCCGTTGGCCGGGTCGACGCTGGCCCGGAGCCGTACGCCGGCCGCGTCGGTGGCCGTCAGCAGGCCGCGCAGCGCCTCGGTGGCGACGCCCTGGCCGCGGAGCTCGGGCACCAGGCCGAACCCGACCTCCGTCTCCCCCTCCTCCGGCGCCCCGAAGCAGCCGATCGAGCCGATCGCCTGGTGGCCCATCACGACGTGGCGGGGTCCCCAGTGGCCGGTGTCGCCGGGGCGTACGAGGGAGGCGGCGTCGACGTCGTCGCGCCGCGGGTAGCCGGGGTGCCACCGCTCCTGCCGCCGCCCGGCGCGCATGTCGGCCGCGTCGTCCGGCGTCACCAGGATCAGCCGGAGTCGTGCGGTGTCGATCCGCTCGGGGAGGCTCACACGTCCTCCCGGACCTCGAGGGTGACCGTGAGGTCGTCGCCCTCCTCGACGCCGTGGACCGTGCGTACCGCCTTCTTGACGGGCAGCACGAAGCAGCCCGACCCGTCGGCGTCGGGGAACACGCTGGTGTCCCAGCGCGTGCTGCCGACCTGCACGCTCACCCGCACCGAGCCGAACCCGCGCGGCTCACCCGCCCGCTCGCGGACCTCCTCGCTGATGCCGGGAGGCAGGGTGACGAAGCACCAGGCGGACGGGTCGGCGGTCTCGGCGCGGGCCGACCACCGCCACAACGGCGCGGTGAAGGTGTGGGGCTCGCTCACGCCGGGAACCAGCGGGACAGCTCGGCGACCACCCCGTCGTCCCAGACGGTGTCGGTGACGTGGTCGGCGGCGGCCCGGACCTCCTCGACCGACTGGCCCATGGCCACGCCGCGACCGGCCCAACGCAGCATCTCGATGTCGTTGCGGCCGTCGCCGACGGCCAGCACGTCCTCACGCGCGACGCCGAGCTTGTCGGCGACCAGCTCGACGCCGGACGCCTTGGAGACGCCGACCGGGGAGAGGTCGAGCCACGCCGTCCAGCCGACGACGTAGTCGGTGCCGTGCAGGCCCAGTCGCGCGCCCAGCTCGACGAAGTCGTCCGCGGTGGCATCCGGGTCTCGGATGACCACCCGGCTGACGTGCTCGGCCACCAGGTCGGCGACCGCGGTCGGGATCATGTCGCCCGAGAGCTCGCCGACGGGGAACGGCCGGTTGACGCGGTAGCCGACACCCCGCTCCTCCACCGCGACCAGCGCGCCCGGACGTTCGCGCAGCACGGCCTCGACCGCCGGACGGGCGTCGAAGACCTCCTCGTGGACCACCTCGATCGGCGGGTAGCGGAACACGACCGCCCCGTTGGAGGCCACCACCCACAACCGGTCGCCGCCGTCGTCGGGCAGGCCGAGCAGGTCGGCGATCCGGGTCATGCCGTGGGGTGATCGCCCACTGGCGAGCACGACGTGGGCGCCCGCGTCGTACGCCCGGCCTACGGCCTCGCGGGTGGCGTCGGGGATCTGCTCGTACGTCGCCCCGACACCCTCGATCCACTTGAGCAGGGTGCCGTCGATGTCGAGGGCGACGAGGCCCGGCGTCCAGTCGCTCACGCGGCCACGGGCTCCAGGACCTCGAGCCCGCCGAAGTAGGGCCGCAACGCCTCCGGCACCCGCACCGACCCGTCGGCCTGCTGGTGGGTCTCGAGGATCGCCACGATCGTCCGCGGGATCGCGGTGAGGGTGCCGTTGAGCGTCGCGACCGGGGTGATCGAGCCGTCCCCGAGCCGGCCGCGGGTGTCGAGCCGCCGGCTCTGGAAGTCGGTGCAGTTGGAGGTCGAGGTGAGCTCGCGGTAGCGGCCCTGGGTGGGGATCCACGCCTCGATGTCGAACTTGCGCTGCGCGCTCAGCCCGAGGTCGCCGGCCGCGGTGTCGATCACGCGGTAGGACAGCTCCAGCTTGGCCATGAAGTCCTTCTCCCACTGGAGCAGCCGCTGGTGCTCGGCGTACGACTCCTCGATCGTCGTGTAGACGAACATCTCGACCTTGTCGAACCAGTGGACCCGGATGATGCCGCGCGTGTCCTTGCCGTGCGACCCCGCCTCCTTGCGGAAGCACGGGCTGAGCGCGGCGTACCGCCGGGGCAGCGAGGCGACGTCGAGGATCTCCTCGGAGTGGAAGGCCGCCATGGCGACCTCGGAGGTGCCGACGAGGTACATCTCCTCGCCCTCGATCCGGTAGACGTCGTCGGCGGCCTGGCCCAGGAAGCCGGTGCCCTCCATGGCGCGGGGCTTGACCAGCGAGGGCGCGATGACCTGCGTGAAGCCGGCCTCACGCGCCTGGTCCATCGCCATGTTGACCAGCGCCAGCTCGAGCTGCGCCCCGACGCCGGTCAGGAAGTAGAACCTCGAGCCCGACACCTTGGCACCGCGCTCGAGGTCGATCGCGCCGAGCATCCGCCCGAGCTCGACATGGTCGCGCGGCTCGAAGTCGAACTCGCGCGGTGTGCCGACGTGCTCCAGGACGGTGTAGTCGTCCTCGCCCCCCGCGGGTGCCTCGTCCGCGGCGATGTTGGGGATGTCCATCAGCGCCGCGCGCCACTCCTCCTCGGCGGCCGCCTGGGCGGTCTCGAGCCGCTTGACCTCGGCGGCGAGCCCCTTGACCTCGGCGAGCAGCGCCCGCTTCTCCTCACCCTGCGCCCGGGCGACGTCCTTGCCGCGCTGCTTCTGCTCGGCGCGACGGGCCTCGAACTCGGTGATCGCCGCGCGCCGGGCGCCGTCCGCGGCGAGGGCCCTGTCGACGACGTCGGCGGACAGCCCGCGCTTGGCCTGGGCGGCGCGGACACGGTCCGGGTCGTCACGGAGGATGCGCGGGTCGATCATGTCGTCAGGCTAGTCGGTCAGACACCTCACCCCTCCGGGCGGTCGATCCGCGCGGCGCCCGGTCCCGTCGTCATACTGGGCCGCGTGCTCGACCGCCCCCGCCGCCTGACCATCGCCTGGTCCGTCGCCTGTTTCGTGCTGTTCGGCGTACTGGCGCTGCTGGCGGTGCGCGACCGTACGCCACTGCGGGGGTTCGACGGGCTCGGTCGGACCGCCGAGGACTGGGCCGACGACCACGACGCCCTGGTCGTGGTGCTGGGGTGGATCGAGGCGGCGACGGGCACGATCGCGATGACGGTGCTGACGGTGCTGGTCGTGGGGCTGCTGCTGCTGCGGCGCCACACCCGCGCCGCGATCTACGTGGGCGCTGTGATGGCGGCGACGGCGCTCGCCACCACGCTGGTCAAGCTGTTCCTCGGACGCAGCCGCCCGGAGTGGCAGTCGTCGGTCGACCTGCTGACCACGCGGTCCTTCCCGTCCGGCCACGCCTCGTCGGTGGCGGCGTTCGCGGGCGTGCTGATGGTGCTGACGTGGATCTTCGTACGGCGCTCCTCGATGCGGCGCACCATCACGACGCTGCTGGTCGTGGCGTGGCTGGTCGTATGCCTCGACCGGGTGCTGCTCGGCCGGCACTACCCCTCCGACGTGGTGGCGGGGACGCTGCTCGGGGCGGGCATGGTGCTGCTCGGTCTGGTGCTGCTGGACCCGGAGCCGCGCGGCCACGCCCAGAAGGCCGAGCCGCTGCCCGAGGTCTACGCGACCGAGCGGCAGCTGGCCGTGGTGCTCAACCCGGTCAAGGTGGAGGACGTCGGGCAGTTCCGGGCGATCGTGACCACGATGGCGAGCGAGTCCGGCTGGTCGACGCCGACCTGGCACTACACGACGGTCGAGGACCCCGGGACCGGCATGGCCGAGGCGGCCTCGGTCGGCGGCGCCGACCTGGTGCTGGTCTGCGGCGGCGACGGGACCGTACGGGAGGTGTGCGCCGAGCTCGCCGGCACCGGGATCCCGGTCGGCATCATCCCGGCCGGCACCGGCAACCTGCTGGCGCGCAACCTCGCCATCCCGCTCTACCTCCGGTCGGCGATCGACGTCGCCCTCAACGGCCAGGACCGGGCGATCGACCTGGTCCGGGTCGCCGGCGACGGGATCGAGCCGGGCAGCCACTTCATGGTGATGGCCGGCATGGGCTTCGACGCCGCGATCATGGAGGGCGTCAACGAGGACATCAAGAAGCGGATCGGCTGGGCGGCGTACGTGCTGTCGGGTGTGAAGTCGCTGATGTTCCCGGCCCAGCGGGTCGAGATCTCGATCGACGACGGCGAGTTCACCCGGCACCGCGCCCGCACCGTCGTGGTCGGCAACGTCGGCTTCCTGCAGGCCGGCATGCCGCTGCTGCCCGACGCCGCGATCGACGACGGCCAGCTCGACGTGGTCATCCTGCACCCGCGCACCTTCTTCGGCTGGATCCCGCTGGTGTGGCGGGTGCTGCTCAGGCGCAAGCGCACCGACGAGCTGGTCGACCGCAAGGTGGGCGCCAAGGTCGTCGTCCGCGCCAACACCGAGATGCCGCGCCAGCTCGACGGCGACGCCATCGGCCCCGGCAAGGAGCTCCAGATGGAGGTCCTCCACGGCCGGCTGCTCGTCCGCGTCCCCCGCTGACCCCTGCCGCCGAGTTGCCAGCCGCGCGTCCCGAGTTGCCAGCCACACGTCCCGAGTCGCCAGTACGGCGGGTCGAGTCGCCAGGCGCGTCACCCGCGGACACCACGGGAGAGCAACGCGGAGCGCAGCTCGGCGAGCCACGCGCTCTGACCGGCGGCCGTGAGGCCGTCGCGCGTCACCACCACCACGATCCACCCCGCACGCCGCAGCGCCTCGCGGCGCCGCTCGTCGTGTCGCCGTTGTTCGTCGGTCCGGTGATGGAACTCCTCACCGTCGTACTCCACCAGGATCCGTGCCCGCGGGTACGCCAGGTCGAGGCGGAACGAACGGCCCTCGACCGTGACCCAGACCTGCGGCTCGGGGCCGGGTAGGCCCTCCGCGAGGATGAACCACCGCACCCACGACTCCGGTTGCGACTCCGCCCTGGGATCCAGGGTCGCGACGAGGGCACGGAGCTGGATCACTCCGCGGCGGCCCCGGTAACGCGGCAACAGCCTGCGGAGGTCCTGCCGGCCGAACCCGTGGGCGCGCGCGAGGGCATCCATGGCCCCGAGGGCGTGCGGCGCCCAGAGTCGGCACCCGAGGTCGGCGGCGGTGCGCAGCGGCGTGGTGACGCGTACGCCTCCGAGCTCGACCCAGTCGGCCGGGCGCAGGTCACGGGTGACGCCGGCGACCTCGTCCCGTTCGGTCGCCTGATGTCCCCGGAGCACGCACGACTCGAGCACGGGCGTCCCGTCGAGCTCGGCGAACCGCAGGCAGTCGACGCCCCACAGCCACGCGGCGCTGCGATCGCAGACCACCGAGGAGTCGCCGGTGACGAGGCTCGCGGCCTGGGCGCGGACCAGCGGCGTCGACTCGACGTCCGCCACCAGGTAGACGCCCCGCATCGGCTTCTCGACCCGCCCGTCGGCAACGGCGCGCTCGAGCTGCCCTCGCGTGATCCCGAGTCCGCGGGCGTCGGACGCGGTGAACGGGCAGCGCGGGAGCTCGGCATCATCCATGCCGCCCAGCGTCGTTCCCGCCTCGGACGTGCGCGTGTCTCCGCACGTGCCCTGTGGACGAGCGCGGGGACGTCCCGGCTGTGCACGTCACGTGGCGCTCCGCGGGGCCGCGGACCGGCCACGGCACCCGCCGGGCTGGAAACTCGACCCGCGCAGCTGGAAACTCGGCCCGCGCGGGTGGCAACTCGGCGTCAGGGGCGGGCGTGGGAGACGGCCTCGTCCTCCTCGGGGGAGAGCTGCTGCTCGCAGGACCAGCCGACGATGTTCTTGGCGTACGTGCGGGCCTCGCTGCGGCCGTGGATCGAGGTCACGACGACACCGTGGCCGCCGTCGTCGAGCAGGGCGAGCGACCAGGAGAGGTGGCCGCCCATGTCGCCGAAGGCGTCGTAGCGCACCACGGCGAGGTGGCGCAGTGCGTCGCCGGCCTCCCGCTTGAGGGCGGCGACCTCCTGGCGCAGCCCCCGTACGTCCTCGGGGAGGGCGTCGGCACCGCCGCGCGAGCGCTGGGTCCGGCGCAGGCCGATCACCGCCAGCACCAGGGCGAGGGCGGCGAGGACCAGGGCGGCTGCGGCGAGCACGGGCAGGATCGGCACGCGCCCGAGCCTAAGACCGCAGGCCGGGCGGACGGCGGCGGCGCGAGGGTGGCATGGGAAAATGGCTCGGTGAGCGCCCCCACCACCCGTCGCATCGCCTACCAGGGCGAGCCGGGCAGCAACTCCCACCTGGTCTGCCGGCGCCACCACCCCGACCACGAGGCCCTCGCCTGCGCGTCCTTCGAGGACGTCTTCGCCGCCGTCGAGGGCGGCGACGCCGAGCTGGCGATGATCCCGATCGACAACTCCCTGGCCGGCCGGGTCGCCGACATCCACCACTTCCTGCCGACGTCGTCGCTGCACATCGTGGGCGAGCACTTCCTGCGCATCCAGTTCTCGCTGATGGCGCTGCCGGGCGCGACGGTCGACACGATCCGTACCGTCCACAGCCACGTCCACGCGCTCGGCCAGTGCCGCAAGGTGGTCCGGGAGCTGGGGCTGACCCCGGTCGTCTCCGGAGACACCGCCGGCGCAGCCCGCGAGATCGCCGAGCTCGGCGACCCGAGCCAGGCCGCGATCGCCCCGACCCTCGCGGCGGGGATCTACGGCCTCGACGTCCTCCGCGAGGACGTCGAGGACGAGGACCACAACACGACCCGCTTCGTGGTGCTCTCCCGCGACTACGTCGAGGCGCCGCCCGACAGCGACCGGGTGGTGACCTCCTTCGTCTTCCACGTCCGCAACATCCCGGCCGCCCTCTACAAGGCGCTCGGCGGCTTCGCGACCAACGGCGTCAACATGACCAAGCTCGAGAGCTACATGGTCGACGGCCAGTTCACCGCCACCCAGTTCCTCGCCGAGGTGGACGGCCACCCCGCCGACCCGGGCCTCGCCCGGGCGCTGGAGGAGCTGCGGTTCTACACCCACGACGTCAAGGTGCTCGGCGTCTACCCCGCTGCGCCCGAGAGGCGCCACCACTGATGGATCCTGCGGTCGTCGCGCTGACCTTCGGCGCGATCTTCGTCGTCGAGCTGCCCGACAAGACGTTCATCGCCACCCTCGTGCTCGCCACGAAGTTCCGGCCGGTGCTGGTCTGGCTCGGGGTCGGGCTCGCGTTCACGGTGCAGACGGGGGTCGCCGTCGCACTGGGCCACGCCGCGTCGTTCCTCCCCCCGGACGCGGTCGGCGCCGTGGCGATGGTGATGTTCCTCGTGGGGGCGGTGATCCTGTTCCGACAGGGCCGCAGCCACCAGGTCGACAGCGGCGAGGAGTACGCCGAGAAGGCCGGCGACGCTTCGGGGTTGAAGGCCGTGGCCGCCAGCTTCGTGGTGCTGTTCGCCGCCGAGTGGGGCGACCTCTCGCAGCTGCTCACGCTGACCCTGGTGGCTCGCTACGAGGACCCCTTGAGCGTCTTCGTCGGCTCGCTCGGCGCGCTGCTGGCGGTCAGCGGCCTCGCGGTCCTGATCGGCCGCGCGCTGCTCCGCGTCGTACCGCTGCACACGCTGCACTACGTCGGCGCGGGGGTCTGCCTGCTGCTCGCCGGCCTCACCGGCTACGAGCTGCTCGCCGGCTGAGCGGTGGTGCGGGTGTGACGTCCGCGTCACATCGCTGGACACCGCACCGGACGGTCCGGGAGAATTGTTACCGGAGGGTACAAGGACGAGAGGCCCGTACATGACGATCTTCGACCAGCTCGACGACCGCGAGGTCGACACGATCAAGAACACCGGCACCCACGTGACCCTCCCCGCAGACTGGTCCCCCATCTGGGAGAAGACCCCCGCCGACAAGGCCTACATCATCGTCTCGGGCGAGGCGTCGGTACGCCGCAAGGGCGAGGAGATCGCACGGCTCGGACCCGGCGACATCGTCGGCGAGGGCGCGATCGTCGACAACAAGCTGCGCAACGCCTCGATCGTCACCCTCACCAAGGTCGAGCTGATCCACTTCAGCAAGGAGCAGGTCAACCGGCTGCGCGAGGAGATCCCGGCCTTCGGAGACGCGCTCGACCGCGTCTCCCAGGATCGCCTCGGGTCCTGAGCCCGGGACAGAACGAGTGGACGACGCGCGCGACGAGGTCCCCCTCGACGACATCGAGCGCTACCTCCTCGGGGCCCGCCGTACGCTGACGCGGGTCGAGGTGGCCGAGAAGGCCGGCGTGCCGCTGGAGCTGGCCGAGGAGCTGTGGTCGCAGCTCGGTTTCCCGCGCACCACCGACGACGAGGTCGCCTTCACCAAGAAGGACGTCGCCGCCCTCAAGATGACCGCCGAGCTCGTCTCGCTCGGCATCCTGGAGGCCGACTCGCAGGCCGCGCTCGTCCGCACCTGGGGTCGCAGCTACGCGCGGCTCGCGGAGTGGCAGGCCGAGCTGCTCGGTGGCCTCGCGCTGCAGGACGACCACCCCGAGCGGCGGATCAGCGAGCTGGTCGAGCTGGTCACCCCGCGGGTCGCGAAGCTGCAGGACTACGTGTGGCGGCGACACCTCGTCATGGCCGCGCAGCGACTGCTCCACACCGTCGAGGCCGACGACCCGGGGCAACGGATGGCCGTCGCGTTCACCGACATCGTCGGCTACACCAGCCAGAGCAAGCACCTCACCGAGGCCGAGCTGGTCGACCTGGTCGAGACCTTCGAGGACGTCACCACCCGCGCCGTGACGGCCATCGGGGGCCGGGTGATCAAGACCATCGGCGACGAGGTCCTCTACGTCGCCGACTCGCCCCGGGCGCTGGTCGAGATCGCCCTGGCGCTCACGGCAAAGGGCGAGGACGAGGAGGACGCCTTCCCGCGGGTCCGCGCCGGCATCGCGTACGGCGACGTCACCACGAGGCTCGGCGACGTGTTCGGTCCGACCGTCAACATCGCCTCCCGGCTCACCTCGATCGCCCGGCCCGGCACCGTCATCGTCGACCGTGGTGCCTTCGACGCGCTGACCGACCGAGCCACAGAGGCCGAGGCCGCGGACCCGGGGGTGGAGGGGCCCGACGGCACCCCGCTCTCCAAGCTGCTCGACAGGGCCGCGGAGGAGCTCGCCGACATCTCCCCGTACGCCGAGCACGAGGACCTGAAGTTCCGGCGGCTGCGCCGCACCTCGGTCAAGGGCTATCGCGCCCTCGAGCCGTGGCTGGTCCGGAAGCCGCGACCGAAGGACGAGCAGCACTAGAGTCCACGCGTGACGAGTGTCGAGGCGGTACGGGCCCGCTACCGCGAGATCCACGGCGGCCATCCGACCAGCGCCGCCGACGACCTGGTGCTCAGCAGGACCCACGAGCCGGTCAGCGACGACCGGGTGCTGGCCGACATGGCGGCGGGACGGTTGCCGATGCCGCCGTACCTGCTCTCCGACGGCACCCCGGTCGCGCCGTCGGACCACCTCGACCCGGTCGGCTGGGCCGGCGGCGCCGACCGGCTCCACGACTGGTTCGTGCGCTACTGGTCGCTGGAGCGGCGTGCTGATGCCGAGCGCGCGTTCGCGGACTGGATGGCCGGCCGCTACGGCTGGCTCACCCCCACCACCCCGCGGACCCTGCGCCGTCTGGAGCGGGCGCAGGGCCAGGCGCGGGAGGCGGTCGCGCTGCTCGAGGCCGACCCCCGCGACCCGCTCGCGCGGGGCTCGCTCGACGAGGCCGTCGGGCTGCTCGACCAGCTGCTGCTGCCCTCGACCGACCACGACCGCTCGCGGCTCGGCGGCACGACGCCGCGCGAGGAGTGGGTCGAGCGGCTCCGCCGCGACCACCTCACCGTCGCCCCGCCGACGGAGCCGGTCCGGACCGAACGGCTGGTCCTGCGCCAGCACGTGCCGTCCGACATCGACGACATCCACGCCTACTACGGCCGCGAGGACGTCGCCACGTACCTCCTGCAGGAGCCCTGGCCACGCGCCGAGTTCGAGGACCGCTACCGGGAGTGGGACGCCGCGGCGGAGAAGGACGTCTTCGGCTTCGTCATCGAGCACGAGGGCCGGGTCGTCGGCGACATGGTGCTGATGTTCCGCGGCGCCAGCCAGGCCGAGCTCGGCTGGGTGATCCACCCCGAGGTCGGTGGACGGGGCATCGCCACCGAGGCGGCGCGGGCGCTGCTCGACATCGGCTTCTCCCACTACGGCTTCCACCGCATCTTCGCCGACCTCGACGCCCGCAACACCGCCTCCGCGCGGCTCTGCGAACGACTCGGCATGCGCCGGGAGTCCCACCGGATCCAGGACTACTGGTCCAAGGGCGAGTGGACCGACTCCCTGCAGTACGCCGTGCTGGCCTCCGAGTGGCGGGCCGACGGCGAGGGGCCCGGACCCGCGGGCCAGCACTAGAGTCACCGCCATGAGCACCCCGAACGACCACGGCGCCGACAGCGAGGTCGGCCGGCTCCGCACCGTGATGCTCCACCGCCCCGGCGACGAGCTGAAGCGACTGACCCCGCGCAACAACGACAAGCTGCTCTTCGACGGCATCCCGTGGGTGTCGCGGGCCCAGGACGAGCACGACGCGTTCGCCGACGCGCTCCGCGCTCGCGACGTGGAGGTGCTCTACCTCACCGAGCTGCTCACCGAGACGCTGCAGCAGGAGAGCGCCCGCAACCACGCGATCACCACGGCGCTGACCGGGCTCCACCTCGGCGACACGCTGCGGGCCTACCTTGGCCGCGCGCTGGTCGAGGCCAGCCCCGAGGAGCTCACCGCCTACCTCACCGCCGGCATCCGCAACGACGAGGTGCGCGGCGGCCACGGCCTGGTCACCTCGCTGCTCGACCCCCACGACTTCCTGGTCGACCCGCTGCCCAACCTGCTGTTCACCCGCGACTCCAGCGTCTGGATCCAGGACCGGGTCGCCGTGACCTCACTGGCGATGCCCGCCCGGCGGCGTGAGACCCAGCTCACCGAGCTCATCTACACCGAGCACCCCCGGTTCGTCGGGACCCGCACCATCCACGGCTGGCACCACGAGCACGTGGAGGGCGGCGACGTGCTGCTGCTGGCCCCCGGTGTGATCGCCGTCGGAGTCGGCGAACGGACCACACCCGCCGGCGTGGAGCGGCTCGCGCGGCAGGTCTTCCACGCCCGGCTGGCCCACACCGTGCTCGCGGTCCCGATCGCGCAGGAGCGGGCGACGATGCACCTCGACACGGTCTGCACCATGGTCGACGCCGACAAGATCGTGATGTACCCCAACGTCGCCGACTCGCTCCGGGCGTACGCCGTCTCGGCGCCGGACCCCGACGAGGCCGAGGACCGGTTGACGCTGCAGGTCTCCGACGCCGAGCCGTTCCTCGTGGCGGCCGCCAAGGCGATGGAGATCGACACGCTGCACCAGATCGACACCGGACTGGACCCCGTCACCGCCGAACGGGAGCAGTGGGACGACGGCAACAACACGCTGGCCGTGGCCCCCAGGGTGGCGGTCGCCTACGAGCGCAACGACGGCACGAACGACCGGCTGGAGGAGGCCGGCATCGAGGTGATCCGGATCGCCGGCTCCGAGCTGGGATCGGGCCGCGGCGGGCCCCGGTGCATGAGCTGCCCGGTGTCACGCGAGCCGCTGCCGCAGGCCTGAGCGGGCCTCGGCAGAGGCGGCGGAAATAGAGGACCCGGCCGCTGCCGACGGGGGAGACAACAACGACCGGGTCGTTCGCAAACGTACCCCGCCGACCCCTCCGGCACAACACGGGGGTGGGTGTGTTGCACCACCCGGTCGGCCACCCCCGGTTCACCGCCGGGTCAGCGGATCGTCACCTGCCGGTGGGCCAGTCCGTTGCGGGCCGCACGCTGCTCCGCGGTGAGGTCCGAGTCGTCCGCCAGCGCCTCGGCCAGCGCGGTGGCGAACCGGTCGGCCGGCTCCTCCAGCGCCTCGGCCCCGGTGCCCAGCGGGAGGTCCCAGACCGGCGTCAGCAGGCCGTGGGCGCGGAACATGCCGACGAAGCGGGAGTCGGGCACGAGCACGTCGGCACCCGCCACGTGGAGCCGCGCGAGGGCGTCGAGCAGCTGCTCCTCGGGCTCGGGCATCACCCAGCGCAGGTGCTCCTTGGTCCCCACGTCGGTCCAGTACGCCGCGGGCACCCCGGTCAGCTTCTCGGTGGGGTGCACCGTGGCGTTGGCCTGCTCGAGGGCGCCCATCAGGTCGGGCGCGTCGGGGACGTCGGCGACCCAGAAGTCGAACCCGGGATGCACGGTGACGTCGAGCGAGTCCGCCGACACCAGGTCCTGCAGCCGCGGCCCCTCCCCCGGGTCGTCGGTGAGCCCCACGGCGCCGGGCTCGTCCTGCGCGAGCGCCGCCGTCAGCACGGCGCCGAGGTCGCGCGCCGGGTCGCCGAAGTGGTGCTGCACCTGCAGCGCCAGCCAGACCTCGCCGCTCTCGCGCACCATCGCGGGAGCAGCGCCGGGCAGCAGCGTCACGAGGGTGACGTCGCGGTCGCCGTGGTCGCCGCCCAACGGCAGCGGAGCCGAGGCGGCCGGCACCAGCTCGCGCAGCGCCACGACGTCGCACTCGGACGGCAACCCCTCGAAGGGACGGCCGACGAAGACCGGTGCGGCACCCCCCGGGGCACCGTGGCACGCCTTGTAGCGGCGACCGGAGCCGCACGGGCAGGGCTGCCGGGGGCCGACCTCCCCCTCGGCTCGCTCGCGGGGCTGCTGAGACTTGCGGGAGCGCTTGGCCATGCCGGCGAGGTTATCCGTCGAGCTTGTCCAGCATGTACGCCGGCCGGTCGGTGATGATCGCGGAGACCCCCAGCTCCTGGCACAGCTCCAGCTGGGCGTCGGTGTTGACCGTCCAGACGTGGATCTCCCGGTCGGTCTGCGCCAGCCGGCGCACGAACCCGGGGTGGCCGGTCAGCTGGTCGATCCCGGGACCGAGGATCCAGCCGGGCTCCACGACCTGCCGGATGAGCGGCCAGCTCCGGGCCCGTTCGATCAGCATCACGACGGGCACGTCCGGCGCCATCCGCTGCACCCGCTGCAGGGCGGTCCACGAGAAGCTCATCACCCGGGCGGGGCTGCCCGGTCGCTGCCAGCCGAAGTGGCGCAGCAGCTCGACCAGCCGCTTCTCCACCAGCGCGCCGTAGCGGGTCGGGTGCTTGGTCTCGATCGCGAGCTCGATGCGCCGGTCGTGGTCGGCGACGACCTCGAACAGCTTGCGCAGGGTGAGCATCTTGTCCAGCCCCGGTTGCCGCGCGGGCGCCTCGTCGTCGAGGTCGGCCCAGGGGTTCTTCCAGGACGCGAACTCGAGCTGGTCGAGCTCGGCCAGCTCCATCGTCGAGACCAGCCCGCGAGTGCTGGCCGTCCGGCGCAGGTCGCGGTCGTGGAAGCAGACCAGGTGGCCGTCGGCGGTGAGTCGTACGTCGCACTCCAGCCCCTCGGCACCCGCGTCGAGCGCCTCGAGGTAGGCCCCCAGCGTGTGCTCGGCCAGCACCTCGCTCGCACCCCGGTGCGCGACCACCTGGGGCCGCTCGACCCGCGCCCTCATGTCCGCATTGTGACGGGGCGAGGCGCCGCTGACGGGGAGGCCGGGCGCAGGTCGCGCCGCGAGCGCTCAGCCCCGCGGCCGCTGCTCCACGAGGCCGACCAGGTTGCCCTCGGAGTCGCGGACGAAGGCCATCCACTCGTCCGTCCCGGCCGGCCCGAGCGTGTCGTCGTCGTGGCCGAAGATCAGGTGCGGCTCGGACTCCACCGCCACCCCGGCGTCTCGCAGTCGGGCGACCGTCGCGTCGAGGTCGTCGACACCGAGGTAGTGCAGCGCGCTCGGCGCCCCCCGGTCGAGCAGCAGCCGGAGCCCGCCCACCTCGAAGAACACCAGCCCCGGCGGGTCGTACGTCGCGACCGGCCCGGCCCCGAGCAGGTCGGTGTAGAAGCGCGTGGCCCGGTCGAGGTCCTCAGCCCGCTGCGCGACCTGGATCATCCGCATGCCTGCAGGTTAGCCCCCCGGGGGCCGGCTCAGGGTGGGCCTCGGGGTCGGGCTCGGGTCGAATCCCGATTGCCGCGGCATTCGTCCGCACGTCACTCTGGGGGCATGACCACAGCCTCCGCGGACGGCGTCCGCGCCGGCGCTGCAGCCAGCGCCCGCAACCTGGTGAAGACCTACGGTGAGGGCGAGACCGAGGTACGGGCCCTCGACGGCGTGACCATCGACCTCCACGCCGGCCAGTTCACCGCCGTCATGGGGCCCTCGGGCTCCGGCAAGTCGACCCTGATGCATTGCCTGGCGGCGCTCGACACCCCGACCAGTGGCGAGGCCGTCGTCGACGGTGTCGAGCTGTCCCGGCTCAAGGACAAGGCGCTCACCGCGCTGCGGCGGGAGCGGATCGGCTTCGTCTTCCAATCGTTCAACCTGATCCCGACGCTCACGGCGGAGGAGAACATCCTGCTGCCGCTGGCGCTCGCGGGCCGCAAGGCCGACACCGCCTGGTTCGACCGGGTCGTCGACTCCGTCGGGCTCCGCGACCGGCTCAGCCACCGGCCCAGCGAGATGTCGGGCGGCCAGCAGCAGCGGGTGGCGTGCGCCCGCGCCCTGGTCAGCCGCCCGACGGTGGTCTTCGCCGACGAGCCGACCGGCAACCTCGACAGCACCAGCAGCGCCGAGGTGCTCGGCTTCCTGCGGCGCAGCGTGGACGAGTTCCAGCAGACGGTCGTGATGGTGACCCACGACCCCGTGGCGGCGGCGTACACGGACCGGGTGGTGTTCCTGGCCGACGGCCGGATCGTCGAGGAGCTCACCGAGCCCACCCGGGACTCGATCCTCGAGACCATGGCCCGGCTGACGCCGCGGGTGGGCTGACATGTTCAGGCTCACGTGGCGGACGCTGCTCGCGCGCAAGGTGCGGCTGGTGATGAGCACGCTCGCGATCGTGCTCGGGATCGGCTTCCTCACCGGCGTCATGGTCTTCAGCACCGGCCTCGGCTCCACCTTCGACGCGATCATCAAGGGCTCCACGCCCGATGCGCTGGTACGGCCGGCCGGCACCGGCTCCTTCGAGGCGATCGGGGCCGGCAACACCGCCGTCGTCCGACCCGCCGAGGTCGAGCGGTTCGCCGCGCTGCCCGAGGTGGCCCGGGCCGACGGCAACGTCGACGGGCTCGGCAGCTACCTCCTCGACGAGGACGGCAAGCTGGTCGGCGGCCAGGGCGCCCCGACCATCGCCTTCAACTACAACGACTACCCCAACCTGCTTGACGAGCCCTCGCTGCAGCTGCTCGACGGCGCCTGGCCCGAGGGCACCGACGAGATCGTGCTGGACAGCGGCGCCGCGGAGACGGCGGGCTACCAGGTCGGCGACGAGGTCACCGTGATCGCCCCGAGCGGCGACTCGGTCGAGGGTGCCCGCCAGACCTTCACGATGGCCGGGACGGCCGAGTTCAACGGCGGCGGCACGGCGGGCGCGACGCTGCTCATCTTCTCGACCGAGGGCGCCCAGGAGGTCTTCCTCGGCGGCAAGGACGTCTTCACCAGCGTGGCGCTGACCGCCGCCCCCGGTGTCACCCAGCAGCAGATGGCCGACGCCGCCGAGCAGGTGCTGCCGACGTCGTACGAGGTGGCCAAGGGGGACACGGTCGCGAAGGAGGCGCAGGACTCGGTGGGCGAGTTCCTCGACGTCATCACCCAGTTCCTGGTGGCGTTCGCCGTGATCGCGATCCTGGTGGGCGGCTTCATCATCGCCAACACCTTCTCGATCCTCGTGGCGCAGCGGGTGCGCGAGCTGGCGCTGCTGCGGGCGCTCGGCGCCAGCGGGGTGCAGGTGCGGCGCTCGGTGCTGCTCGAGGCGGGACTGATGGCGCTGATCGGCTCCTCCATCGGGATCGGCATCGGGTTGCTGCTCTCGCGCGCGCTCGCGACGCTCTTCAGCAACTTCGGGCTCGACATCTCCGGTGACGCGCTGACCCTGACGTGGCGCACGGTCGCGCTGGCGTACGGCGTCGGGCTGGTCGTGACGCTGGTGTCGGCCTACCTGCCCGCCCGCCGTGCGTCGCGCACCGCCCCGGTCGCCGCGATGCGCTCCGAGGCAGCGCCGCCGGAGCACTCGCTGCGCCGTCGGGCACTGATCGGCGGCGTCGTGGTCGCGCTGGGTGCCGGGATCGCGGGCTACGGGCTGACCGACTCGGCTCCCGGGCCCGCCGCGGCCTGGGTGGGCGCGGCCGCGGTGGTGTGGATCCTGACCGCCGCGGCGCTGAGCCCGGTGATCGGCCACCCGGTCCTGGTCGCCTGCCGGGCACTGTTCGGGCGGCTCTTCGGGACGACCGGCCGGCTGGCCGGAGACAACGCGCTGCGCAACCCGCGGCGTACCGGCGCGACGGCCTCCGCACTGATGATCGGACTGGCGCTGGTCTCGGCGGTCGGCACGCTCGCGGCGTCGTTCAGCGCCACGGCCGACGACCTGGTCGACGACCAGTTCGCCTCGGACTTCCTGGTGCAGTCGGCGAACTTCCAGAGCTTCCCGACCGGGATCGGCGACGACATGGCCGGGGTCGACGGCGTCGCCGCGGTCACCCGCGACCAGTTCACGCCCGCGCTCATCGACGGCACCCCGAGCACGCTGCTCGGCGTCGACCCGGCGTACAGCGAGATCTACGACCTCGACGTCACGCAGGGGACGCAGGAGCTCACCGGCGACCAGGCGGTGCTCAACACCGACGCCGCCGAGGACTACGGGGTCGGGATCGGCGACGAGCTCACCCTGGCCGTGCCCGGCGACCAGCAGGCGACGGTCGAGGTGGTCGGCATCATCGAACCCACCCCGGTCGTCGGCTCGGTCAACGTGCCGCTCGACGTGCTGACCGGCATGGGACTCAACCGCACCGACACCTCGCTCAGCATCAACATCGAGGACGGCGCCGACCGGGAGGCCGTGCAGCGGGACCTCGAGGAGGTCGTGGCGGACGTCCCGATCGTCAGCGTCCAGGACAAGGAGGAGTTCGCCGACTCGATCCTGGCCCAGATCAACACCCTGCTCTACCTGATCTACGGGCTGCTGGCGCTCGCCGTCGTGATCGCGGTGATCGGCATCATCAACACCCTCGGCCTGAGCGTGATCGAGCGGACCCGCGAGATCGGGTTGCTGCGGGCCGTCGGGCTGTCGCGGTCCCGGCTGCGGCGGATGGTGACCCTGGAGTCGGTGACCATCGCGCTGATGGGCGCGGTGCTCGGGATGGCGGTGGGGCTGCTGATCGGCGTGCTGCTGCGTCAGGCGCTCCGCGACGACCTGACGGCGTTGGCGCTCCCGCTGCCGAGCCTGGGCCTGTTCCTGGTGATGTCGGTGGTCTTCGGGGTGCTGGCGGCGGTCGTGCCGGCGGTGCGGGCCTCGCGGATGAAGGTGCTGGACGCCATCGCCACCGAGTGACGCCTCCGGCCGCGCCCCGACCCCGGCGCCGTCCCGAGCACCTCATCGGCACGCGCCTGAGGCGTTCCGGGCCCGGATCATCCGGAACCACTCCTAGGGTCAGGGCATGACAGAGATCGTGCTCTTCCACCACATCCAGGGACTGACCCCGGGCATCGTCGCCTTTGCCGACCGGCTGCGCGCGGCCGGGCACACCGTCCACACCCCGGACTCCTTCGAGGGCCGCACCTTCGGCTCCATCGACGAGGGCGAGGCCTACTGCACCGAGGTCGGCTTCGGCGAGATCCGCGACCGCGGGGTGCGCGCGGCGGAGTCGTTGCCGCAGCAGGTCGTGTACGCCGGGATGTCGCTGGGCGTGATGGCCGCCCAGCACCTCGTCCAGAACCGGCCGGGTGCCCAGGGGCTGCTCGCCTACTTCGGGTTCGCCGACCCGTCGTACTTCGGGGAGTGGCCCGCGGACGTCCCGGTGCAGATCCACGCGATGGACGCCGACCCCTACTTCGTCGGTGAGGGCGACCTCGAGCCGGCCCAGAAGTTCGTCGACTCCTACGACCGGGGCGAGCTGTTCCTCTACCCCGGCGACGGGCACCTGTTCGCCGACTCCTCCGTCGACGACTACGACGAGGCGGCGACCCTGCTGCTGCTGGAGCGCTCGTTCGCGATGCTCAGCGGCATCGACGGGTGAGCGACCAACCCGCCGACGAGGTCCGGGTGGTCCCGGCCAACGAGGCCACCCGGGAGGACCTGCAGGCGGTCCTCGGCAGCCGCGGGGCGGCCAGCCGCTGCCAGTGCCAGCGCTTCCGGCTCGGCCGGGGCGAGTCGTTCGGCTCCTACCCGCAGGAGGAGCGGGCCGAGCGGCTGCGGCAGCAGGCCGACCCCGGACATCCCGGCGGACCGACCAGCGGCCTGGTCGGCTACCTCGGACCCGACCCGGTGGGCTGGTGCGCGGTCGGGCCGCGATCGTCGTACGACGGGCTGGTGCGGGTGTTCCGGGTGCCGTGGGACGGCCGCGACGAGGACCGGACCGACGCGTCGGTGTGGGCGGTGACGTGCGTCATCACCCGGGCGGGCTTCCGCCGCCGCGGCGTGAGCCGGGCGATGGTCACCGCCACTGTGGCCCACGCCCGGGACCGCGGCGCCCGGGCGTTGGAGGGCTACCCGATCACCACCACCGACGTGATCTCCGAGGAGCTCCACGTCGGCACGCTCACGAGCTTCGAGGCGGCAGGGTTCCGGGTCGTCAGTCGGCCGTCCGTACGCCGGGTGGTCGCCCGGATCGACTTCTGAGGGTCACCGCCCCGAGCGCGAGTCGCCACCCCCGCTCGTCGAGTCGCCACCCGGGGTGGCACTTCGGCGCGCGCCGCTGGCGACTCAACGCAGTCGGTGGCGCAGCCGGCGCGCGACGAACACCACGACGGCCGCCGCGAGCACGAGGTACACGAACCCCGAGACGTCGCCGACCCATCGCTCCACGACGTGCCACTGCGAGCCCAGCAGGTAGCCGGCGACGATCAGGGCGCCGTTCCAGAGCAGGCTGCCGGCGAGGGTGTAGCCGACGAAGGTCACCAGCGGCATCCGGTCGATGCCGGCCGGGATCGAGATCAGGCTGCGGACGCCGGGCACCAGCCGGCCCAGGAGGATCGCGCGGCGGCCGTGGCTGCCGAACCAGTCGATCGAGCGCTGGACGTCGTCCGCCCCGACCAGCGGCAGCCGGTCGGCGGTGGCCATCACCCGCTCCAACCCCCACGCCACGCCCAGGTAGTAGAGGACCAGGGCGCCGACGACCGAGCCGGCCGTCGCCCAGGCGATGGCCGCCACCAGGCCGTAGTAGCCCTGGCTGGCGGTGAAGCCGGCCAGCGGCAGCACCACCTCGGACGGCACCGGAGGGAAGACCGTCTCCAGCGCCGTGGCCACCCCGACGCCGGGAGCGCCGATAGTCCGCATCAGCGTGACCACCCAGTCGAGCACCGTCGACACTCGGCCTCCCTCCCTGCGCCCGTGTAGACCCGGGGCCGAACCCTACGTGCCGGTCGGTCGGGCGGCGGGGGCGAGGGCGGCGAGCAGGTTGGCCAGCATCTGCCACAGCACGGTGTGCTCCGGGTCGGCCACGACCTGGTCCATGCCCGCGAGCTCGAGCATCACGTAGCCGTGGAGGGCGCTCCAGAACTGGGCGGCCACGGCGCCGGCATCGCCGTCGCGGAGCGCTCCCGCGGCCATCGCCCGGGCCACGCCGTCGACGAGCTGTGCGAACGCGGCGTGGGACACCGCCGGGTCGGGCCCGCGGCCACCCAGCCCGCCCACGTGGACCGCGCCGAACATGACCCCGTACAGGTGCCGGTTCTCCAGGGCGTTGTCGCGGTAGGCGACGGCCATCCGGCGCAGGTCGTCGAGGGGGTCCGCGGTCGTCGCGACCGCGTCCACGTGGTCGATGAGCCTCCGGAAGCCCTCCGTCGCCACCGCATCGACGACGGCCGACATCGCCCCGAAGTAGGTGTAGACCGCCATCGTGGAGGTCCCGGCACCGGTCGCGAGCCGCCGTACCGAGAGCGCGGACGGGCCCTCCTCGCCCAGGATCCGGGCCGCCTCCTCCAGCAGCCGGCGACGTACGTCGGGCTGGTCGCCGGCCACGGAGGAGCTCATGGTGGACACCCTGTCATAACAGCGTTATGGTCGAGCGATAACAGCGTTATTCGCTCGGGTGTCCGTCACCAGGAGTCGACATGTCCGTCACCAGCCGCACCGCCACCCCCGCCGGTGGCCGTGCCACCAACCGCTACCTGCGCGACAACTTCGCCCCGGTCCGCGAGGAGCTGACCGCGAACGACCTCGCCGTCACCGGGGAGCTGCCCCGCCATCTCGACGGCCGCTACCTGCGGATCGGGCCGAACCCGCTCGACGACCCGGGCGACCAGCACCACTGGTTCCTCGGCGAGGGCATGGTGCACGGCGTCCGGCTCCGGGAGGGACAGGCCCAGTGGTACCGCAACCGGTGGGTGCGCTCGGCCGGCGTGGCCGAGGCGCTGGGCGAGCCGGTGCGCGGCACGCCCGGCGGCCTCGACTTCGCGGCCAACACCAACGTGCTGGTCCACGGCGGCCGGACCCTGGCGCTGGTCGAGTCGGGGCCGCCGCCCTACGAGCTGACCCACGAGCTCGACACCGTCGGCCCCTGCGACTTCGGAGGGACCCTCCCGAGCATCCCGGGCCGACCGGGCTACACCGCGCACCCGCACCGCGACCCGGACACCGGCGAGCTGCACGCCGTGTCCTACAGCTGGATGCGCGGCAACCGGGTGGCCTACTCCGTGCTCGACGCGTCCGGGCGGATCCGGCGCAGCGTCGACATCGAGGTGCACGGCAGCCCGATGATCCACGACTTCGCCCTCACCGAGCAGCACGTGGTGATCCTCGACCTGCCCGTCACCTTCGACATCGCCACGGCGACCGCCGACGCACCACGGCTGGTCCGGCCCGTGGTGCGCGGGCTGCTCAACCGGATCATCGGCCGCAACCCCGTGCCGGAGCCGCTCATCGCCCGGGTGGCCCGCGGCGGCAACGCCGCGAGCCTGCCGTACCGGTGGGACCCCGACTACCCGGCGCGGATCGGCGTGCTGCCCCGCGACGCGGAGGGGGACGCGGTCCAGTGGTTCGAGATCGACCCCTGCTACGTGTTCCACACCCTCAACGCCTACGACGACGGCGACCGGGTCGTCGTCGACGTCGTCCGACACCCGCGCATGTTCGACACGGTGCTCACCGGTCCGGACGAGGGCCCGGCCACGCTGTGCCGGATCACCCTCGACCTGACGACCGGGCGCGCGCACGAGCGTGGCGTCGACCAGCGCTCGCAGGAGTTCCCGCGCCACGACGAGCGGCTCACCGGCCGTCGGCACCGCTACGGCTGGGCGGTCGGCTTCGAGGACGGCGCGCTGGGCGACACCGTGCTGCGCCACGACCTGGAGGCCGGCACCACCGAGTCGCGCAGCCTCGGCGCCGGGACGGAGTCGAGCGAGTTCTGCTTCGTCCCCGACCCCGACGGCACCGACGAGGGCGACGGGGTGCTGCTGGGGTACGTCCTCGACCGCGCCGAGGGTCGCAGTCAGCTGCGGGTGCTGGACGCGATGACCCTCGAGGACGTCGCCTCGGTGCACCTCCCCGGACGGGTGCCGGCCGGGTTCCACGGGAACTGGGCGCCGGAGGGGACCGACCCGGCCGACGTCTAGCGCGGACGCGGGGCGGCCGGTCAGGCGTGCTCGCGGAGGTAGCGGCCGAAGTGGGGCACCGTGAACGCGATCCTGCCCCGCTCGCCCGAGTAGATGAGGCCCTTCTTGAGCAGCGCGTCGCGAGCGGGTGAGAGCGACTGCGGCTTCTTGCCGAGGACCGCCGCCACGTCGGCGGTCGGCACGCTCTCGACCTCGTCGAGCGCGCCGGCGTCGGCCTCGGCCATCGCGACCGCTGCGTCGGCCATGGCCCGCAGGTAGTCCCGCTCCCCCGGCGTCGCCCGCTCGAAGCGCGACCCGAAGAACCCGACAGCGAGCTCGGACTCGGCCTCCGGGGCAGCCACGGCCACGTCGTCGACCGTGATCGGCGAGCGCGGGGCGCGGTCCCAGACCGCCTTGCCGTACGCCTGGATGAAGTAGGGGTAGCCCCCGGTGGCGGCGTACATCGACTGCAGCGCCTCCGGGGTGAACGCGGCCTCCTCGTCCTCGGCGGGCGCCGAGAGCGCGCGGTCGGCGGCGTCTCGAGGCAGTCGGTCGATCCGCTGGTAGCGGAACAGCCGCTCCGAGTACGACTTGCTGGCGCTCAGCACGGCCGGCAGGTGGGGCAGGCCGGCACCGACCACGATGACCGGGAGGCCGGACTGGCTGATCTCGTGGCACGCGGCGCAGAGGGCCGACACGTCGTCCGGACCGAGGTCCTGCATCTCGTCGATGTGGACGCTGACGCCCTTGCCGACGTCGGCCGCGAGGCCGCCGAGGTCGGTGAACAGCTCGACCAGGTCGATCTCGATGTCACCGGAGTCGGCGCGGCCCTTGACGGCGGGGGCGTCGATCCCGGGGTTCCACTGGTCGCGCAGCTTCGCACCCGGACCGGCCTCGCGCTGCGCGAAGGAGCGGATCACACCCAGGACGTGGTCGACCTCGTCGGCCTCGGGATGGCCGAGCTCGCGCACCGCCTGGTGGAGTGCCCCGCTGAGCGGCCGGCGCAGCGGCTGGTCCGGGCGGGCCTCGAGCTTGCCGGTCCCCCAGCGGCGGCGTACGGCGGCACTGCGCAGCGCATTCAGCAGGACGGTCTTGCCGACGCCGCGCAGCCCGGTCAGGACCAGCGACCGCTCCGGGCGGCCGCGGGAGACCCGCTCCAGCACGACGTCGAACGCCGCCAGCTGCTCGTCGCGGCCGGCCAGCTCGGGCGGGCGCTGGCCGGCGCCGGGCGCGTACGGGTTCCGGATCGGGTCCACGATGCGACCGTATCCGGCTGTCTAGCGCTCGCCCTAGACAGACCCGGACGGGCGTGTCGGGACGCGTCAGGCGGTCTCGTCGGCCACGGGCGCCCGGACCGCGTGCTGCGGGCGGGTGGGCGCGTGCCGGTAGGCCGCGTCGAGCCCGGCGCGCAAGGCGTCGACCATGTCGGGCACCTCGTCGACGGAGAGCCGGAACGACCCGGCGCACACGTTCTCCCGCCACAGCGAGAGCACGACGACCCCCGACTCGTGGTGCCAGGAGACCCGCAGCGCGCGGTCGGACCCGCGGGCGTCGAGGAAGATCGACCCCGTACGCGGGAGCGGCCTGGCGGCGGGCATGCGCCCATTGTGCTCCGTCCGGCGTACCTGTCGGTAGGGATTCGCGGGAACAGCCCTCCGCAGCGAGCGGCCCGCGCGCGTCGGCCCCGCCGCCTAGAATCGCAGCGTGCCGGAGCTGCCCGAGGTGGAGGCGCTGGCCCTGGACCTGCAGGGCCGGCTGCGCGACCGTGCCATCACCACCGTCCACGTCGCCGCGTTCAGCGCGCTCAAGACCTTCGACCCGCCGCTCCAGGCGCTGGAGGGCACCCTGGTCGAGGGCGTCACCCGGCACGGCAAGTTCCTCGACATCGACGCCTCCGGCCTCCACCTCGTGATCCACCTCGCCCGGGCCGGCTGGATCCGCTGGCGCGACGAGGTGCCCACCGTGCCGCCCCGCGCGGGCTCGAAGTCCGGCCTCGCGCTGCGGATCGTGCTCGACGACGGAAGCGGACTCGACGTCACCGAGGCCGGCACCAAGAAGGGCCTCGCCGCCTACGTCGTACGCCGTCCCGAGGACGTGCCCGGCATCGCCTCGCTGGGGCCCGACCCGTTGAGCGACGATTTCACGGTCGAGGCGTTCCGGGCGATCCTGGCCGCCGCCGGCCGCTCGCAGGTCAAGGGCGTGCTGCGGCACCAGGGCACCATCGCCGGGATCGGCAACGCCTACTCCGACGAGGTGCTCCACGCCGCCCGGATGTCGCCGTTCAAGCCCGCCTCGACGATGAGCGAGGAGGAGTCGCAGGTCCTCTACGACGCGATCCGCTCGGTGATCGGCGACGCGGTCCAGCGCTCCCGAGGGCTCGCGGCCAGCGAGCTCAAGGGCGAGAAGAAGTCCCACCTCGCGGTCCACGCCCAGACCGGCAAGCCGTGCCCGGTCTGCGGCGACACCGTCCGCGAGGTCAGCTTCGCCGACTCCAGCCTCCAGTACTGCCCGACCTGCCAGACCGGCGGCAAGCCCCTCGCCGACCGCCGGATGTCCCGCCTGCTGAAGTGAGGAATCCCCTGTGCACGTCCCCACGGTGACCGTCGCCGACCTCCCCGACCCGATGCCGGAGGGGGTCTCGATCCTCGACGTGCGCGAGCCCGTCGAGTGGCACCACGGTCACATCGACGGCGCGACCCACGTCCCGCTGATGGAACTGCCCGGCCGGCTCGACGAGGTGCCGGCGGGTCGCGTGGTCGTGGTCTGCAAGGTGGGCGCCCGGTCCGCCCAGGCGACCGTCTGGCTCGCCCAGCAGGGGCACGACGTCGCCAACCTCGACGGCGGCATGGTCGAGTGGGCCGCCGCCGGGCGGCCGATGGTCAGCGAGACCGAGCGGCCCGCTCAGGTCGTGTGAGCCCAGACCGCCGGCGGCGGTAGCTCCAGCGCCCGGCCCAGCCGCGCCAGGTAGTCCCGCCTCGACAGCTCGACCGCGCCCAGGCTGACCAGGTGGTCGGTGGCCCACTGCACGTCGAGCAGCCGGCCCCGGGCGTGGTCGGCGGAGAGCAGGTCGACCAGGCCGAGCAGCGCGACCTTCGACGCGTCGGTCTCGCGGTGGAACATCGACTCGCCGGCGAACAGCCCGCCGATCGCGACGCCGTACAGACCGCCGGCGAGCCGGCCGTCACGCCACGCCTCGACCGAGTGGACCCAGCCGAGGTCGTACAGCTCGGTGAAGCCCGCCCTCACGTCGGCGTCGATCCAGCCGTCGGGCCGTCGAGGGTCGGCGCACGCGTCGAGCACCTCGCCGAAGGCGGTGTCGACCCGGATCTCGAAGCGCCTGGCCGACCGGCGCATTGATCGACTGACCCGCATCCCGTCGAGCGGCAGGACGGCCCGGTGGACCGGGCTCCACCAGCCCAGGTCACCGGTCGGCGCGGGCATCGGGAACAGCCCGGAGCGGTACGCCGCCAGCACCGTGCCCGGTGCCAGGTCGGCGCCGAGGGCCACCAGGTCGTGGTGCGGCCAGTCGCGCGGAGCCGGCAGCTGCCACGGCGTCGGGGGCGGCTCGACGGGCATGCCGACGAACCTAGCGGCCCGGCTGGAGGCTGTAGGTGCCCCCGTAGGATCGCCGCATGGGAGCGATCAGCGCGATGTCCAAGCGGCTGGCACCGCGCGTCTCGGAGCTGGCGCCGGGGCTGACGACCGCGTTCGTGCGTGAGGCGCTGGCGCGCGCCATCGCCGGCGTCGGGCCGCTGCCGCCCGCCGCTGCGGCTGCCGACAAGCAGCTCGAGGAGCAGAAGGGCGACGTCGACCGCGCGATCCACGAGGTCATCGAGAACCACGTGCGCCTCGCCGGCGCCCAGGGTTTCGTCACCAACATCGGCGGCCTGGTGACCGCTGCGGTGATGATCCCGGCCAACATCACGGGCCTCGCCCTCATCGAGTGCCGGATGATCGCCGGCATCGCCCACCTGCGCGGCTACGACCTCGACGACCCGAAGGTGCGCAACGCGATCCTCGTGATGCTGCTCGGCGAGGACGTCGTCACCGAGATGGTGCGCAAGAAGGAGCTGCCCGCGCCCCCGATGGCGCTCGCAACCGCACCCGCCCACGACACCAACCTCGACGCGATGGTGTCGGTGCTCGTGGCGTCGGAGCTGATCTCGAAGGTCGCCGGCAAGCGGCTCGCCACCACGATCGGCCGGAAGGTCCCGGTGGTCGGCGGCCTGGTCGGCATGGGCGCCGACGGGTTCATCACGTGGCGGATCGGCCGCTACGCCGACCGCGAGCTCCTGCCGCGCAACCGCCGGTAGACCTGGAGCGCCAGCAGCCCGGCCCGGTTGCGCTGCAGCCCCCGCACCGCCTTCTCGCGGAACCGGTAGGTCGGCCGGAGATAGCTGCGCTCCAGCGCCCGCTCGGTCCCGGCGAGCCGGTCGGCGAGGTCCTTCTCCGCCCGCACCAGCCGGCCGTTCTCGACGACCAGGGCCGTGATCGCGTCGACCGCCGCGTCGGCCACCTGCGCCTCGTCGGGCTGGTCGGGGTCGACGTACGCCCCGGCGGGGACCGGCGGCGCGCCGACCAGGTCGTCGAGGTCGCCGGTCACCTCGTATCCGCGGTCGCGCAGCGTCCCGACCCACGACGCGGACAGGTCGGCCGCCCACGCGTGGACGTCGGGCGGCAGCGTGAGCCGCGGTGAGCTGAGACGCTGCGACAGCGTCTGGTGGGCCAGCAGCTCGCGGACCAACGGCCGGTAGACCGCGGGCGGCACCACCTTGTTGGCGCGGACGTTGAGTCGCCGCAGCAGTGCCGTCTCGGGGACACCGAGCGAGGGGTTGGCGCGCTCGGCGGCGAGGTCGAGCTCGAGGTCGTCGAGCCCGAGCACCGAGCTGAACCGCTGCCAGAGCAGGTCGGGCGGGCCGCCCGGGCTCGGCACGGTCACCAGGTGGACCCGCTCCGGGGGCAGGTCGCCGGCCCAACGGTCCAGGATGTCGGGGATCTCCTGGGCCCCCCAGAACCACGGGGCGACGCCCGTGGCCCGCGAGTCGTCACGGAGCTGGCGCAGGAACTCGCCGTATCCGAGCTCACGCCGGTGCTTCACGTTCTCCTGCCATTCGGCCGGGATCTGGCGGACCAGGTCGCGGACCGAGAGCACCACGTGGATCTCGGCGCCCGGGTGGCCGAGCGACTCCAGGGCGCGGTGGGCCTGGGCCCGGGAGGCCGTGGCCAGGATCTCGTGGCTGATGATGCTGGTGCCGTGGAACTCCCGGATCCCGTCGGCCAGCCTCCTCCACCGGCCCACGCACTCCTCCTCCAGCCCTCCCCAACGCAGCTGCAACAGGTCCAGCGCGGCGAGGAAGTGGGCGTCGAAGCGGTCGGCGAGGTAGAGCACCCCGTGCTCGCGGAGCCGCCCGCGGTTGCGGAACAGCACGTCCTGGAGATGCGAGGTACCGGTCTTGGGAGTGCCCACGTGGAGCAGCACCCGACGACTCACTGCGCCTCCTCGGGGGTGTGCCCGTCACCCGCGAGCAGCAGCCCGATCCCGGTCGCCAGGGTGTCGCGCGGACGGATCACCTCGACTCCCGGACGGTCGCCCGGAAGCAGCAGCTCGAGGCTGCCGGAGACAGGGTAGCGGTCGCCGTCGCGGGCCAGACGGGCGACGAGCCGGGCCGCCTGGGCATCGGTCCACGCCCGGTGCTGGCCGGGTACGACGGGCGGCGGGCCCTCGACGGTCGCGAGCCGCGGCCGGAGCACCTCGGAGACCAGCGCGCGGCGGGTCTCCGGTGGCGCGGCCGGTCGCAGCGCCGCCACCACCCGGCGGCCGAGGTCCACCGCTGTGGCCGCCAACGGTCGCTGCTCCGGCAGCGGTCGGCCCAGCCCCGCGGCGCCGGTGGCCTGCGCGGGGTCGGTCACCAGGTGCACGTCGACCACACCCTGCGCCGCCAGTCCGCGGGCGACGATCCGCGCCAGGTCGAGCCGCCCGGGCAGCCGGTCGCGGCCCGTCGTACGACGCCACCAGAGCTCGTACGGCGCGACCCCCTCGCCGAGGGCCCGGTGGGTCCAGAGGTCCACCATCATCGACCCGACGTCGGTGCCGACCACGACCAGCCGGCCGGGACGCCGCGAGGGTGGTCGGCCGCGGGCGGTGAGGTGGCGGCGCAGCGCCCGGCCGAGCTCGGGGTCGCCGTCCAGCCGGTAGCGGGTGGCCCACGGCCGACGGAAACCGCTGGCCAGCTCCGACAGCTGCGTGGCGTCGAGGGCCGCCAGCTCCTGGGCGACCACGACGGCGACCAGGTCGAGCAGCTCGGCGGACCGCACCCGCGAGGGGTCCACCGGCCGCGGGCCGTGGCCCGGCAGCTCCGGGCCGTCGAGCAGCGGCAGCGCCGGGCGCGACCGACGCGGCGGATCCGCCGCCAGCACTCGCTCGAGCAGGGCGGACGAGGGCCGGCCGGCGAGGTTGACCCGGCGCGCCAGCTCCAGCTGCTGGGCGCCCGGCAGCACCGGACCGCCCGGCTCGGCCGACCCGGACCAGTCGCGCCAGGGCGTCGTGCCCCCGTCGCGGAGGTGGGCCACCCAGCCCCACGCCCGCGCGGTCACCAGCGCTTCAGCCGCTCGGCGCCGTGGCGGACGCGTCCACGCAACGTCTGGTCCGGGTCGGGCCGCTTGGCGGCCTCCACCGTCATCGCGGCCAGCGCGTTGAGCGTCACCCGCGAGCGCTTGCGCGCCGAGACCTGGTCGGGGTCGCGCCAGGGGGACGCGGGGTCGGGCCGCGCGGCCCACAGCTCCTCGACGTCGCCCACGACGTCGATCCCCGACTGCTGGATCCACTCGATCCAGGTGACGGTGGTGCGGTCGACCCACTCGTAGGCGTCGGGCGGCAGCGTGATCCGCGCCGAGGTGCCCTGGGCCAACACGTCCTCGGCGAGCATCGAGCGGATCAGCCCGTCGTACGCCGCCTCGCGGCGGGCCATCCGGTCGAGCTGCTTGTTGAGGCGCCGCAGCACGGCCGCCTCGGCCACACCGAGGGACTGGTTGGCGCGGGTGCTCTGCTCCGGCGCCCAGTCGGGGTCGATCCCCACGACGCGGCAGAACCGGTGCCAGAGGTCGTCGCCGGGCCGGCTCGCGCCGGACGGCGGGACGGTGACCAGGTGGACGTTCTCCGGGGGCACGTGCGCCCCCCAGCGGCCGAGGACCGTGGGGATGTCGAAGGCCCGTGAGAACCAGGTCCTGCCCTTGTCCATCCGGCGCACGAACGAGGAGTAGCGCCACCGCCGGCCCTGCTTGATGCTCTCCTGCCAGGCCGCCGGGACCTGTCGCCCGAGGTCGCGCGCGGTGTAGACGACGTGGACGTCGGGGCCGAGGTCCTGCATCGCGCGGGCGACGGCGCCCGGGGCGGCGGGGGCGAGGATCTCGTGGCTGATGACGACCGACCCGGACTTGCGGCGCACCCGGCGCGCGAGGGCGTCCCAGCTGCCCTCGGCGTGCCCCGGCGCACCGCCCCAGTCCTGGCCGAGCAGGTCGAGCGCGGCGCGGAAGTGGAACAGCCCGGGGCTGACGATCGCCGACCGGCTCGGGAAGTGGATGTCGTGGTCGGCCAGCGCCGAGGCGTTGCGGCCCAGCCGGTCCTGCAGGTAGGTCGTCCCGGTCTTGGGGGCCCCGATGTGGAGGTAGACCGTCGGACTCATGCGGCGATTGTGCCAGCGGGGGTGATGGCGCCCGCCGTCAGACCCGTGGTCAGGACCCCGTCGACGAGCCGAGCGCCCGGACCACGGCCGACGGGCTGGGACGCCCCAGCCGGTCGGCCATCCACACGCTGGTGGCGACGACGGCGTCGAGGTCGACGCCGTGGTCGATGCCGAGCCCGGTCAGCATCCAGACCAGGTCCTCGGTCGCGAGGTTGCCGGTGGCGCTGTGCGCGTACGGGCAGCCGCCCAGGCCGCCCGCGCTGGCGTCGAACGTGGTGATCCCGCACTCCAGCGCGGCGTGCGCGTTGGCCAGCGCCTGCCCGTACGTGTCGTGGAAGTGCATCGCCAGCCGCTCGGTCGGCACGCCCGTGTCGGAGAAGGCGGCGACCAGCGCCCGGACGTGACCGGCGGTGCCGACCCCGATGGTGTCGCCGATGCTGAGCTGGCTGGCGCCGAGGTCGAGCAGCTGCCGTCCGACCGTGACGACCTGCTCCACGGGCACCGCGCCCTCCCACGGGTCGCCGAAGCACATGCTGACGTACGCGCGGACGTCGAGGCCGGCGTCGCGGGCGCGGCGGACCACCGGTTCGAACATGGTGAGCTGCTCGTCGAGGCTGCGGTTGAGGTTGCGCTGGGCGAAGGTCTCGGTCGCCGACCCGAAGATCGCGACGTGGCGCAGCCCGAGCTCCAGCGCCCGGTCGAGGCCCCGCTCGTTGGGGACCAGCACCGGGAGGTCACGGCCCGCGTCGCCGAGCTCGGTCATCAGCTCGGCGGCGTCCGCGAGCTGCGGCACCCACTTCGGGTGGACGAAGCTCGTGGCCTCGACGACCGGGAGGCCGGCCGCGAGCAGCCTGCGTACGAACGCGGCCTTGACGTCGACCGGCACGGTCGCCGACTCGTTCTGCAGGCCGTCGCGCGGGCCGACCTCGTAGATCGTGACGCGTCCCGGCAGGTCGGCGGTCGGGACGGTCATCGGCAGCCCGCTCACGTGTCCTCCTCCGGCGGTTCCACGACGAACAGGGTCGCCCCCAGGGCCACCTGGTCGCCGACCCCGGCGCCCACCGTCGTGACGGTGCCGGCAAAGGGGGCCGTCAGCGCGACCTCCATCTTCATCGCCTCCAGGGTGCCGAGGACGGCGCCCTCCGCGACCTGCTGTCCCTCCGCGACGCGGACGTCGAGGACGGTGCCCGGCATCGGCGCCACCAGCGTGCCGTCGCCGGCGGCCGGGCCGTGGTCGGCGAACGCGTCGGGCCGCTCGAAGACGAAGCGCTGTCCCTGCCAGGCGACCTCGAGCACGTGGGGCTGGACGTTGACCACGGCGCTCACCCGGCGGCCGTCGACGTCGGCCACCAGGACGTGGTGGTCGGCCGAGACCTGGCGCACCGGGACCCCGTCGACCGTGCCCGCGGCCCGGTCGACGACCACGGGACGGTCGAGCTCCACGACCGTGGGCGCGGAGGGGGCTCCGAGCCGGAAGCCGTCGGCCTGGAACGGATGCCCGGTGTCGAAGGCGGTCACCATGGCCGACACCCACGCGACCAGCAGCCTCGGCAGGTCGGCATCGGGTGACGGGACCTCGTCGCCCGGGATCGACACCCGGTCGAGCCACGCGGTGTCGATCGTGGCGTCGCTGAACGGGTCGCCGGCGACGAGCGAGCGCAGGAACCCGGTGTTGGTGGTCAGGCCCAGGATCGAGGTCCGGTCCAGGGCCGCGACGAGCGCTCGGCGCGCGGCCTCGCGGTCGGCGCCGTGGCTGATCACCTTGCCGAGCATCGGGTCGTACGCCGTCGACACGACCTGCTCGGGCTCGAGCGCGTGGTCGACCCGGACGCCCTCGGGCCAGCGGACGAGGCTGGTCGCCCCGGCCTGCGGCAGGAAGCCACCGAAGGAGTCCTCGGCGTAGACCCGCGCCTCGATCGCGTGGCCGTCGAGGCGCACCTCGTCCTGGCTGATCCCGACGGGGTCGCCGGCCGCGACGCGCAGCTGCAGCTCCACCAGGTCGAGGCCGGTCACCGCCTCGGTGACGGGGTGCTCGACCTGGAGCCGGGTGTTCATCTCGAGGAACCAGAACTCGCCGGTGGCGTTGTCGAGCAGGAACTCCACGGTGCCGGCGTTGGTGTAGCCCACCTCGCGCGCGAGGTCGACCGCGGCGGTGGTGATGACCGCGCGCTGCTCGGCACCGAGGGTCGGGGCCGGCGCCTCCTCCAGCACCTTCTGGTGACGGCGCTGGGTGGAGCAGTCGCGCTCGAAGAGGTGGAGCACGGTCCCGTGGTGGTCGCCGAGCACCTGGACCTCGATGTGGCGACCGGACTCGACGTACTTCTCGACCAGCATCGTGTCGTCGCCGAACGCGCTGCTGGCCTCGCGGCGGGCCGCGGCGAGCGCCTCGGGCAGGTCACCGGCCGAGCGGACGACCCGCATCCCCTTGCCGCCGCCACCTGCGGCGGCCTTGACCAGCACCGGGTAGGCGAAACCGGCCGGGTCGTCGCCGAGGTCGTACGACGGCACCACCGGGACCCCGGCGGCGACCGCGACCTCGCGGGCCGCGTCCTTGCGACCCATCCGCTCCATGACCGCGGCGCTCGGCCCCACCAGCACGAGGCCCACTGCCTCGAGCGCCTCGGCGAAGGCGGCCCGCTCGGAGAGGAAGCCGTAGCCGGGGTGGACGTGGGTGCAGCCGTGGTCACCGGCGGCGGTGACGACCGCGTCGATGTCGAGGTAGGCCGGCACCCACGCTGCCTCGTCGGTCACCGTGGTGTGCGGGGCGCGGGCGTCGAGGTCGGTGAAGAGCGCGACCGTGGGGATGCCGAGCCGACGGGCCGTGCGCGCGACCCGGACCGCGATCTCGCCCCGGTTGGCGATGAGCAGCTTCATCGAACACATCCTGTCGCGGTGTCGGGTGACTTCACATCCGGAAGATGCCGTAGGAGGGTTCGGGAACCGGCGCGTGGGCGGCCGCGGCCAGGCCCATGCCGAGCACCCGCCGGGTGTCGGCGGGGTCGATGACGCCGTCGTCCCAGAGCCGGGCGGTGGCGTAGTAGGGCGAGCCCTGGGCCTCGTACTGGTCGCGGATCGGGGCCTTGAACGCCTCCTCGTCCTCGCCCGACCACTCCTCGCCGCGGGCCTCGATCCCGTCGCGTCGCACCGTCGCGAGCACGCTCGCTGCCTGCTCGCCGCCCATCACCGAGATCCGGGCGTTGGGCCACATCCAGAGGAAGCGCGGGTCGTAGGCACGGCCGCACATGCCGTAGTTGCCGGCGCCGAACGAGCCGCCGATGACGACGGTGAACTTCGGGACGACGCTGCAGGCCACGGCGGTCACCAGCTTGGCGCCGTCACGGGCGATGCCGCGGTTCTCGTACTCGCGGCCGACCATGAAGCCGGTGATGTTCTGCAGGAAGACCAGCGGGATGCCGCGCTGGTTGCACAGCTGGATGAAGTGGGCGCCCTTGAGCGCCGACTCGCTGAACAGGATGCCGTTGTTGGCGACGATGCCCACCTCGTGTCCCCAGATCCGGGCGAACCCGCAGACCAGGGTCTCGCCGTAGAGCCGCTTGAACTCGTGGAACCGGCTGGCGTCGACCACGCGGCGGATCACCTGGCGCACGTCGTACGGCGTCCGGGTGTCGGGCGGCACGACGTCGTGCAGGGTGCTCGGGTCGTCGTGCGGCTCCTCGACGTCCGCGACCGGTCGGCTGGTGGCCGGGGCCAGGGTGTCGACGATCGAGCGGACGATCGACAGCGCGTGGGCGTCGTCCTCGGCGAGGTGGTCCACGACGCCGGAGGTGCGGGCGTGGACGTCGCCGCCGCCGAGCTCCTCGGCGGTGACGACCTCGCCGGTCGCCGCCTTCACCAGCGGCGGCCCGCCGAGGAAGATCGTCCCCTGATCCTTGACGATCACGGTCTCGTCGGACATCGCAGGGACGTAGGCGCCGCCGGCGGTGCACGACCCCATCACGCTGGCGACCTGGGGGATCCCGCGGCCGGAGAGGTTGGCCTGGTTGAAGAAGATCCGCCCGAAGTGCTCGCGGTCGGGGAACACCTCGTCCTGCATCGGCAGGAACGCCCCGCCGGAGTCGACGAGGTAGACGCACGGCAGGTGGTTGTCGCTCGCGACGGTCTGCGCGCGGAGGTGCTTCTTGACCGTGATCGGGTAGTAGGTGCCGCCCTTGACGGTGGCGTCGTTGGCGACGACCACGCACGCGCGGCCGCTGATCCGGCCGATGCCGGTCACGATGCCGGCGCTCGGCACCGCGAACGCGTCGCCCGAGTCCGCGCCGTACATGCCGTACGCCGCCAGCGGGCTCAGCTCCAGGAACGGGCTGCCGGGGTCGAGCAGCCGGTCCACCCGGTCTCGCACCAGCAGCTTGCCGCGGTCGGTGTGCTTGCGGCGGGCGCTCTCCGAGCCGCCCTGCCGTGCCGTCGCCAGCCGCTCGCGCAGCTGGTCGACGAGCTCCCTCATCTCGGTCACCCCGTCAGGTTAGCGATCATTAACCACGCCGTCCACGGGCGCCCTCTTCGTCCGCGTCGTCGTCCGCCGCGGCCACACCGATTCATCACGTGAACTGGGTGAGCCCACGCTTCACATGGCGTCCTGACCGTGCGAAGCGCGGGTTCGACCTCTTCACGTGATGAATCGGAGGTTCCCGACTCACCACCCCCCGGCAGCGGTTAGCGGGCGCTAACCTCAGCACATGACCACCGAGGCGGTGAACCGGCGCGAGCAGCTCCTCGCGACCGCGGCCGAGCTGTTCGCCGCGCGCGGCTTCCACGGGGTCTCGGTCGCCGAGATCGGGGCGGCGTGCGGCATCTCCGGGCCAGCCCTCTACAAGCACTTCCCCTCCAAGGACGCGATCCTCGCCGAGATGCTGGTCGCGATCAGCGAGGAGCTGCTCGCGATCGGCCGCGAGCGGGTGGCGGGCGCGCGAGGCCCGCAGGCAGCCCTCGGAGCCCTGGTCGACTGGCACGTCGACTTCGCGCTCCGGCAGCGTTCGCTCATCGTGGTCCAAGACCGCGACTGGGAGTCGCTGCCGCCCGACGCGCGCGACCAGGTCCGGTCCCTGCAGCGCGCGTACGTCGACGTCTGGGCCGCGGAGCTGGGCCGGCTCCATCACGGGCTGCGCGCCGATCGCGCCCGGGCGATGGCGCACGCCGCCTTCGGGCTGATCAACTCCACGCCCCACAGCGGGCGGCTCCCCGACGAGCAGATGCGCGACCTGTTGACCGGGATGGCGCTCGACGCGCTCGGGGTCGAACGCTCCCACGCTGGGTGAGGGGCCCGGTGGGGGTCGTTTAGCCGGGTGGGGTCGGACAGGGGAGGAACCCGACGTGCCCCGGCGAAGGGCCGGTCTCCAGCACTCGTACGAACGGTCCCCCGGACTCCTCGTACGAGCGCGGCGGATCCACCCCGGGCCAGCCGGGTGAGGCCGGACAGGTGAGAGCCCGAGGCGCCTGGCGAGCCCGGCGAAGGGCCGGTCTTCAGCACTCGTACGAACGGTCCACCCGGGTACGAGTACGGCAAACCCGCCCTCGCCGTCAGCCGACCCAGTCACCCTCTTCAGCCCGGACCTGTGAACGACCTGCAAGGCGCCCCCGGAATCCACCCACTGCTGCAAACCCGCCCCGAGCAGGGCTCAGCCGCTGACCCTGGCGCAGTCGATGCAGAGCCGGGTCTCCGGGCGGGCCTCGAGCCGGCCGTCGCCGACCGGCCCACCGCACCGCTCGCACACCCCGTAGCTGCCAGCGTCGAGGCGGGCCAGCGCCGCGTCGACCTCGGCCAGCCGCTCCCGGGCCTGCCTGACCAGGGCGTCGACCTGCGCCCGCTCGAAGGCGATGGTGTGGCCCTCGGGGTCGTGCTCGTCGTCGGCGTTGGTGTCGAGCGACGCGCTCACGACCTCGTCGAACTCGTCGGTGAGCGCCGCCAGCCGCCGGGCGCTCCGACGGCGGGCCTCGACGAGCACCGCTCGCTGGTCGCTCACCACAGGTGGTCCAGCGCCGCGTCGGGATCATCGAGCAGCTCGAGCAACCGGGCGGCCCGGCGCACCGCATCGGCCGCGACGTCGAGGTCGGTCGCGGCCCCGTCGGAGGGGTCGGGCGCGACCGAGAGCCTGTGGACCCGGGCCAGCAGGTCGTCGCGGCCGACCCCGCGCAACGCGATCAGGACGAACGGGTCGGCCTCGATCAGCCAGGTGAGCTGCTGCAGGACGGCGAGCGCGTGGTGGCACGGGTCCGCCCACGGCTCACAGGTGCACCGGGTGGCCAGCTCACCGCCGAAGGGCAGCAGCTCGACCCCGGCCTGCTCGGCGTGCTCGACCAGCGTGTGCGGCAGGTCGCCGGCCAGCAGTGCCGCTACCCGCCCCGACTCCCCGGCCACGACCTCGGCCAGCGCAGCGACGAGCGGCGGCTCGAGCTCGGGCAGACCGCCGCTCACGGTGAGCACGTCGTCCCCCTCCTCGACGGCCGCCAGGAACCGGCCCGGCTCCACGGTGATCCCGCCGACCCGGCCGCCGCGGGCGAGCCGCCGGCCGCGCCGCAGGTCCTCCTCGGCGTACGACGCCTCCTCGACTGCGCGGACCCACGCCTTGCCCCACCAGGTGCGGGCGCGGGCGGCACCTGCCGGTCGCGGCGCCAGCCGGGCGTGGGTGGCCATCACGGTCGGTCCTGCAACGCCGTGCGGTCGCGGCGCAACGTGACGAGGTCGCGCAGCTCGGCGTCGTCGAGCTCGGTCAGTGCCGACTCCCCGGACACCAGCACCGCGTCGGCGATGGAGCGCTTGCGGGAGAGCAGCTCGGCGATCCGCTCCTCGATGGTGCCGGTCGTGATCATCCGGTGGACCTGCACCGGCCGGGTCTGGCCGATCCGGTGGGCCCGGTCGCTGGCCTGCTCCTCGACCGCGGGGTTCCACCAGCGGTCGAAGTGGACGACGTGGTCCGCGCGGGTGAGGTTGAGACCGGTGCCACCGGCCTTCAGCGACAGCAGGAAGACGGGCACGCCGCCGGCCTCGGGACCGGCCTGGAAGGACGACACCATCGTCTCCCGCTCGGCCACGGGCGTCCCGCCGTGGAGCAGCTGGTGGGGCACCCCCTGCCGCGCGAGGTGGTCGGCGAGCAGCCGCGCCATCGCGACGTACTGCGTGAAGACGAGGACGGCGCCGTCCTCGGCGAGCACGGTGCCGACGATCTCGTCGAGCAGGTCGATCTTCTCCGAGGACCGGCGCAGCGCCCCTTGCTTGAGGAAGTGGGAGGGGTGGTTGCAGATCTGCTTGAGGCCCGTGAGCATCGCCAGCACCAGGCCGCGTCGCTGTGCCTCGTCGGACCTCTCGATCCGCTCGAGGCAGTCACGCACGTACGCCTCGTAGAGCACGACCTGCTCACGGGTCAGTGACAGCAGGTGGTCGGTGTCGGTGCGCGGCGGCAGCTCGGGCGCGATGCCGGGGTCGGACTTGCGGCGACGCAGCAGGAACGGCGAGACCAGCTCCCGGAACCGGGCGGTCACCGCCGGGTCCACGCCCGACTCGATGGGCGCGGCCCAGACCCGTCGGAACGCGTTGCGGCTGCCGAGCAGGCCCGGGGTCGCCCAGTCGAGGATCGACCAGAGCTCGGTGAGGTCGTTCTCGACGGGGGTGCCGGTGAGGGCGACCCGGGCGGCGCTCGGGATCCGGCGCAACGCGCGGGCCGTCGCCGACCGCGCGTTCTTGACGTGCTGGGCCTCGTCGGCGACGACCAGGTCCCAGGGGACCTCGCCGAGCACCTCGTGGTCCCTCCGCATCGTGCCGTAGGTGGTGAGGACGAACGACGCTGCTGTCGCGTCGAGGCCGGACAGATCGCGGCGTGATCCGTGGAACCGGCGCACCGGCACCCCCGGCGCGAACCGCTGGACCTCCGCCTGCCAGTTGCCGAGCAGCGAGGCCGGGCAGACCACCAGGGTCGGCCCGGAGCCACCCTCGCGGGCCGCCCGGTGCAGCGCGAGCGCGATCAGGGTGACGGTCTTGCCGAGGCCCATGTCGTCGGCCAGGCAGGCACCGAGCCCGAGCGAGGTCAGCTGGTCCAGCCAGGTCAGCCCGTGCCGCTGGTAGTCGCGCAGCTGCGCCGCCAGCGCCGCCGGCGGCTCGACCGGCGCGCGGGTCGCGGCCGACACCAGCTGCTCGCGCACCCGGAGGAGGCTGGCGCCGACGATGACCTCCGCCGCTCCTCCGTCGACACCCTCCTCGACCTCGGCCACCCCCGACAGGGCCGCGGCCACCGCCTGGGCCGGGGTGGCGGTGCGGATCAGCCGCTTGCGTGCCTTGCGGGCCAGGCCGGGGTCGACGACCGCCCACTGGCCGCGCAGCCGAAGGATCGGCGAGGCAGCACGCGCGAGGTCGTCCATCTCCTCGGGCGTCAGCGGCTCGCCGTGGAGGGCGAGCTGCCAGTTGAAGGCGAACAGCGCCTCCTCGGTCAGCACCCCGGTCTGCAGCGGTTCCTCACGGATCGCCGCATCTGACGAGGGCCGCCGGTCGAGCACGGCGGTCGCGGTCAGGTCACGACCCAGGCTTCGCGGCCACATCACGTCGATTCCCCGGGCGGCGAGCGCGGTCACCCCCTCGTCGAGCAGGCTGACCAGCTCGTCGCTGTCGAGCACGATCTGGTCGGGCACCCGCAGCTCCAGCAGCCGGTCGAGCACCGGCCAGGCGTCGGCCGCGGCGCGCATCGCGATCCCGGCGTGGGTGCGGGCGCGCTCGCCGAAGCCGTGGTCGACCCCCTCACCCGTCCACAGCAGGGCCGCGTCGCACACCCGCATCGGGTCCTGCTCGTCGTGGGCCTGGGGCACCACCCGGACCGAGCCCGCGACCAGCTCCTCCTCGTCGGCCTCGATCCGCAGCGAGAGCCGGACCAGCTGGGCGAGCTCCCGCTCCTCCTCGCGGCGGGCCCCGGGGTCGTGGAGCCGCAGCCGGCGCTCCAGGCGCTCGTGGAACGGGGTACGGGAGGAGCGCGCCATCCGGGTCGGCGAGGGCGCGCTGCGGGGCAGGGCGTCGACCACGGCGGCGACCACGTCGTGCACCAGCCGTACGGCCTCGGCGTCGTCACCGGCCAGCCGACGCGCCTGGTCGTCATCGGCCGCCGAGGGCGCCGGGCGCCACCGGCCCTCACCCGGCTCGAACGAGCCCGCCGCGACCAGCCGCATCCCGAGCAGCGCCGCACCGGCGATCAGCCGGACGCTGGGGTGGGCCTCGTCGCGGGCCGGCGCCCGGGTGAGCACCGGGAGCGCGCCGCGGATCGGCAGCGTGACAGTGTGTCGCCCGTCGGTGAACTCCACGACGCTGTCGCGCGGGGTGTCGGCGGCCGTGAAGACGGCCGGGCCGGTGACGGGGACGAAGCTCACGCAGCAGGCACCTCTCGGCCGGACGGGTGGATGGCGAGGACCGTGACGCTAACGCGCGGCACCGACAGATCGTTCCCGGCTCGTAGGGTCGGCCCATGGATCTCGCCGAGCTGCTCGCCCGCCACCCCGTCGTCGACGGCCACAACGACCTGCTCTGGGAGGCGCGCAAGCAGGCCGGCTACGACTTCGACCGGCTCGACGTCGGCGGCCACACCCCGACCACCCACACCGACCTGCCGCGGCTGGCCGAGGGCGGCGTCGGCGGCCAGTTCTGGTCGGTGTTCGTCCCCACCAGCTTCGAGGGGCACGCCGCCGTCACCGCCACCCTGGAGCAGGTCGACGCTGCCCACCGGCTCGTCGAGAGGTACGCCGACCGGCTGGCGCTCGCGACGACGGCCGACGAGGTGGAGGCCGCCTGGCGCGCAGGCCGGGTCGCCTCGCTGCTGGGCGCCGAGGGCGGGCACTCGATCGGCTGCTCGCTGGGCGCGCTGCGGATGCTCCACCAGCTCGGCGTCCGCTACCTGACCCTCACCCACAACGACAACACCCCGTGGGCCGACTCCGCGACCGACGAGCCGGTCGTCGGCGGGCTCACCCGGTTCGGGGTCGAGGTGGTCCGGGAGATGAACCGGCTCGGCATGATGGTCGACCTCTCCCACGTCGCCCCGACGACGATGCGGGCGGCGCTCGACGCCACCGAGGCGCCGGTGCTCTTCTCGCACTCCTCGGCGCGCGCGGTCTGCGACCACCCACGCAACGTGCCCGACGACGTCCTGGCCCGGCTGGCCGACAACGGCGGCGTGTGCATGGTGACGTTCGTACCGGACTTCGTGAGCGCCGAGTGCGCGGCGTGGAAGCTCGAGCTCCGGGCCGCCGGTGCGGCCGCCGGCCTCGACCCCAAGGTGGAGTCCGGCTGGGCAGGGCTGCGCTCGACCTGGGCCGCCACGCACCCGGAGCCGGTCGCGACCCTGGCCGACGTCGCGGCCCACTGCGAGCACGTCCGCGAGGTCGCGGGCATCGACCACGTCGGACTCGGGGGCGACTACGACGGCACCGACACCCTCCCCGAGGGCCTGCAGGACGTCACCGGATACCCGAGGCTGCTGGCGGCGCTGGCCGATCGCGGCTGGTCCGGCGAGGACCTGTCCCGGCTCACCAGCCGCAACGTGCTGCGCGTGATGCGCGACGTGGAGGCGGTGGCCACGACGATCGCTTCGACCCGAGGCCCGAGCCTGGCCACCCTCGAGGAGCTCGACGGGCGTCCGGCTGCCTGAGCGACCGTGGACTCCCGGTCCCGGTGGTGGTTGGCTGGACCCACGTCACCCACCCCTCTCGGAGGCGACCATGGGCCTGGGCTCGCGGACCCGGCAGCTGCTCCCGTACGCCATCGCGATCCTGCTCGCGGGGGTCCTGGTCGTGGTCAGCATCAACCGCAGCGAGCCGAGTGCGGCCGCGCAGGAGCTGCTCGACGGCGAGCAGATGAAGATCATGGCGCCGGCCGACCCGGGTGGTGGCTGGGACAGCACCGCCCGCGAGATGCAGGCCAGCCTGCAGGAGCTGGTCGGCCGGACCGAGGTCTACAACGTGGGTGGTGCCGGCGGGACCATCGGCCTGAGCAACTTCCGCAACCTGGAGGGACAGCCCAGCCAGCTGATGGTGATGGGGCTGGTGATGGTCGGAGCGATCGCCGCCAACGAGTCCTCGGTGACCCTCGACGAGGTGACACCGATCGCGGAGCTCACCACGGAGAGCCTGGTGATCGTGGTCCCGGGCGACTCCGACATCCAGACGATCGACGACCTGGTCGCCGCCCTCGAGCAGGACGTCGGCGAGGTGTCGTGGGCCGGCGGCTCCGCCGGCGGCGCCGAGCAGATCCTGGCCGGGCTGATCGCCCAGGACCTCGAGCTCGACACCGCGGACGTCAACTACATCGCCCACGACGGCGGTGGCGAGGCAATCGCCACGCTGCTGTCGGGGAGCGCGACCGCGGGCCTCAGCGGCGTCTCGGAGTTCCTCCCCCAGATCGAGTCCGGTGACCTCCGCGCGATCGCGGTCTCCGGCACCGAGCCGGTCGAGTCGCTGCCCGACGTACCCACCCTGCAGGACTCGGGCATCGACGTCGAGCTCACCAACTGGCGTGGGGTGGTCGCACCGCCGGGCATCACGGACGAGGAGCGTGCCGCGCTGATCGCCCTGGTCACCGACATGACCGAGAGCCCAGCGTGGGACGAGGCGCTGGCCCGCCAGGGGTGGACGCCGTCGGTCAAGACCGGCGACGACTTCTCGACGTTCCTCGACGACGAGGTCGCCCGGGTCAACGACGTCATCGCCGACCTCGGGCTCTAGGAGGGGACGACCGTGCCACCCAGGAAGCGCACCACGCCGCTCAACGTCCGGGGCGACCTCGTCGGCGACGAGGAGGCCCACGAGCTCGAGGTCGACGACGACCGCACCACGGCGCTCGCGACGATGATCTTCGGCCTGGTCCTGCTGGTCCTCTCGGTCGCCGTGATCGTGCAGGCCGTCCGCCTCGACAACGGCGGCAACACCGTCGGCCCGGCCACCGCGCCCTGGGTGATCGGCGTCTCGCTGCTCCTGGTCGGCGTGCTCACGGTCCTGCGCGGGCGCCGCGACATGGGGGTGTGGGAGGCCTCCGAGCACACCACGCGCCAGGACTGGCGCCGCCTCGGCATCCTGGTCGCGGCGCTGCTGGCGTTCGCGATCCTGATCCCGTTCCTCGGGTACGTCGTCTCCGGCACGCTGCTCTACGGCGCGACCGCCAGCGCGCTCGGTGCGCCGCGCCGGGCCCAGATGTTCGCGGTCGGGTTCAGCGTGGCGGCGGTGGTCTGGCTGCTCTTCGACGTGGGCATCGGCATCTCGCTTCCCGCCGGGCCGTGGGGGTTCTGACGTGGACTCCTTCTCGCTGCTGCTCGAGGGCTTCAGCGACGCCCTCACCCCGGCCAACCTGCTGCTCGCCCTGCTCGGCGTCACCCTCGGCACGGCCGTCGGCGTCCTCCCCGGCATCGGCCCGGCGCTCACGGTGGCGCTGCTGCTGCCGATCACCTTCAAGGTCGACCCGACGGGCGCACTGATCCTCTTCGCGGGCGTCTACTACGGCGGCATGTACGGCGGGTCGACGACCGCGATCCTGCTCAACACCCCCGGCGAGAGCTCCTCGATGGTGGCCGCGCTCGAGGGCAACAAGATGGCCCGCAGCGGACGCGCGGCGAGCGCGCTGGCGACCGCCGCGATCGGCTCCTTCGTCGCCGGCACCATCGCCACGATCCTGCTCACCTTCCTCGCCCAGCCGATCGCCGACATCGCGGTCAGCTTCACGCCGGCCGACTACGTCGCGCTGATGGCGATCGCGTTCGTGACGGTGGCGACGCTGCTCGGCTCCTCCCCGCTCAAGGGCATCGGCAGCCTGCTGGTGGGGCTCACGATCGGGCTGGTCGGCATCGAGAGCCAGAGCGGGCAATCACGGCTCACCTTCGGCATCCCGACGCTGCTCGACGGCATCGACGTCGTCATCGTCGTAGTGGCGCTGTTCGCGATCGGCGAGGTGTTCATGCACGCCCTCAAGGGCGGCGCGGTCGGCACCGTCACCCCGCTGCGCGGCAAGGCCGTGCTCTCCCGCCAGGAGTGGCGCCGCTCGTGGCCGGCGTGGCTGCGCGGCACGGCCCTGGGCTTCCCGATCGGTGCGCTGCCCGCCGGCGGCGCCGAGATCCCGACGTTCCTCTCGTACGCCGCGGAGCGGAAGCTCACCAAGCACCCCGAGGAGTTCGGCCACGGCGCCATCGAGGGCGTCGCCGGCCCCGAGGCCGCCAACAACGCGGCCGCCGCCGGCGTGCTGGTCCCGCTGCTGACCATCGGGCTGCCGACCTCGGCCACGGCCGCGGTGATCCTGACCGCGTTCCAGTCCTACGGCCTGCAGCCGGGCCCGTTGCTGTTCACCGAGTCCGGGCCGCTGGTCTACGCGCTGCTGGCGAGCCTTTACATCGGCAACGTCATGCTGCTGGTCCTCAACCTGCCTCTGGCCAGGGTGTGGGCGCGGCTGCTGGAGATCCCGGCGTACGCGATCTACGGCGGGATCATGGTGTTCGCCACGCTCGGCACCTTCGCGTCCGGCGGCGGCCTCGCCGACCTGCTCCTCCTCTACGTGCTCGGCATGCTCGGCGTGCTGATGGCCATGGCCGGCATCCCGGTCGCGCCGGCCATCGTCGGTCTGATCCTCGGTCCGCTGTTCGAGGTGCAGATGCTGCGCGCGGTGCTGCTGTCGGGCGGCAGCGCCAGCGGGCTCTTCGACAGCCCGCTCTCGATCACGTTGTGGTGCATCGCGCTGCTCGGCCTGGTCGTCCCGATCGTCGTGTCGGTCGCCCGGCGCCGGGAATCGGCCACGCCCGCACGCGAGGAGGCCGGCGTCAGCCGCTGAGCGCGGCGGCCGTCGGGACCGCCTGGGCGGTGGCTGGTCCACCGTCCTGGGTCCCCGTTGGGTGGAGGAGCCACCGCTGGCGGGCGGGTCGTCGTGGCGGCGGCGCCGGATCAGCCGCTGAGCGCGAGGACCAGCGGGCGGACCTCCGTCGCGCCCGCGGTTCGCACCGCCCGGGCGGCCAGGGTGACCGACCAGCCGGTGACGACCTGGTCGTCGACGAGCAGCACCGGCCCGGCCGGGACCTCGCCCTCGAGCGCGTGGCGGCGGCCGACCGCGGCGACCCGCTGTGCGGAGTTGGCGGCGCCGCGACCGGGCTCGACGTCGGGGTCGACGATCGCCCAGCGGGCGGTCACCGGGACCCCGAGGTGACGGGCGATGCCCTCGGCGAGCTCGCGGGCCAGCGTGGGGCGGGTCGCGGACTCGACCGCCACCACCGCCTCGACGGGCGGTCGCCAGTCGCCGAGCATCTCGACCACCGCTCGCACCAGGGACACGGGCGGAGGCCCGTCGTCGCCGGCGAGCAGGGCGCGGAGCGACTGGCCGTGGCCGAGGTCGGTCAGCCGGGCGACGGCCCGACCCTCCTCCGCGCCGTCGGCGATCTTGCCCTTGAGGTCGATCCCGAGCGTGGCCAGGGCGGTCGGCCACATCTTGCGGGGCTCGAGCGTCACGCCCGGCCGGGCCAGCCTCGCCCCGGCCTCCTCGATCGCGGCCTCGCTCACCTCCGCGGAGAGCGCCAGCCCGCCACAGTTGTCGCAGCGGCCGCACGACTCGGCTGCGGGGTCGTCGAGCTGGGCGCGCAGGAACTCCATCCGGCACCCGTCGGTGTCGAGGTAGGCGAGCATCGCCTGCTGCTCCCGCTCCCGCGCCTCGGCGACCCGGCGGTAGCGCTCCTCGTCGTAGGCCCACTCCTGCCCGGTGGCCTCCCAGCCGCCGCGCACCCGACGTACGGCGCCGTCGACGTCGAGCACCTTGAGCATCGTCTCGAGGCGGTTGCGGGACAGCTCGACGTGGGTCTCGAGGGCGGCCGTCGACAGCGGGCCGTGGTCGGCGAGCGCCGCCAGCGTGTCGCGCACCAGCTGCTCGCGCGGAAAGGCGAGGGAGGCGAAGTAGGCCCAGATGTCGCGGTCCTCGAGCGCGGGGAGCAGCACGACCGACGCCCCCTCGGGCGGCAGGTTGCTGCCGCGGCCGGCGCGGCCGACCTGCTGGTAGTAGGCCACGGGCGACTGCGGTGCCCCGAGGTTGACCACGAAGCCGAGGGAGGCGTCGAACCCCATCCCGAGCGCGCTGGTCGCGACCAGCGCCTTGACCCGGCCCTCGAGCAGGTCCTGCTCGAGGGCGAGCCGCTCGGTGGGTTCGGTCTGCCCGGAGTACGCGGCGACCGCATGGCTCCCCCCTGCAGGGGAGCGCAGGTAGCCGGCGACCTCCTGGGTCGCGGCCACGGTGAGGCAGTAGACGATGCCCACCCCGGGCTGCTCGGCGAGGTGGTCGGCCAGCCAGGCGAGGCGTTGCTCGGCGGTGCGCAGCCGCACCACCCCGAGCCGCAACGACTCGCGGTCGAGCGAGCCCCGCAGCGTCAGCGTGTCGGCGCCGAGCTGCTCGGCGACGTCGTCGGTGACCCGCTGGTTGGCGGTCGCGGTGGTGGCCAGCACCGGGATCCCGTCGGGCAGGTCGTCGAGGAGGGTGCGGATCCGGCGGTAGTCAGGCCGGAAGTCGTGGCCCCAGTCGGAGATGCAGTGGGCCTCGTCGACGACCAGCAGGCCGCAGGTGGCAGCCAGCCGGGGCAGCACCTGGTCACGGAAGCCGGGGTTGTTGAGCCGCTCGGGGCTCACCAGCAGGACGTCGACCTCACCGGCGCGGACCTGGTCCTGGATCGGCTCCCACTGCTCGATGTTGGTGGAGTTGATGGTGACCGCGCGGATGCCGGCCCGCTCGGCGGCGGCGATCTGGTTGCGCATCAGCGCCAGCAGCGGCGACACGATGACCGTCGGGCCGCTGCCCCGGGCACGCAGCAGCAGCGTCGAGACGAAGTAGACCGCCGACTTGCCCCACCCGGTCCGCTGCACCACCAGAGAGCGGCGCCGGTCGACGACCAGGGCCTCGATCGCGGCCCACTGGTCGTCGTGGAGCGTGACGTCGTCGCGTCCGACGAGAGCGCGCAGATGCGTCTCGGCCTGCTGTCGTACGTCGCTCGCGGGGCTCACCGGGCCTGTCTACCAGCGTGGTCGGACAGCCGGGTGGCCCGCCGTCACTCGTCGGCCGGTCGCGGGCGCAATCGGTCCGAGTCCCTTGTGCAGGTCCTGCGTGACGGAGGACCGTGGTGGCTGCACCACCCATCCACCGCGTAGGGGAGCGCGACCGGGTCCGGGCTTCCCGCATCATCTCGAAGGAAGCACGCCCATGGCTCAATCGCGCACGAGGAAGGCTGCCGCCAAGACCACGACCGGCAAGGTCCCCGCCAAGGCTCCCGCCAAGAAGTCCGCCCGGAAGACCGCGAAGGGGTCCACCCGCAGGACCGCGAGTGCCGATCCGGCCGCCGAGCCGGCCGCACAGCAACCCGACGGGGAGCTGCCCACCGAGGAGCTCGAGGTCCGGACCGCCCTGATCAGCGGCACGACCTTCACCGACATCCCCGTGCAGTACGTCGAGCGCGACGGCTACGGCGTCTTCGAGGGCGACATCATCCTCGGCAGCGCCGACGACCTGCGCACAGGTCTGGCCGCGACCAGCGAGTCCGCCACCGACACCGGTCAGGGGCTCCACGTGGGGGTCCGCCCCGGGACCCGGGTGGATGCCGCAGCCCCGGGCCTGATGCCGTCAGCGGTCATCGTGCCGGGCGCGAGCTTCCGGTGGCCGGCGGGGCGCGTGCCCTTCGAGGTCGCCGCCAACCTGACCACGGACGCCCGCACCGACCTCACCGCGGCGATCACCCACTGGCACGAACGGACCCGGCTCTCGATCCGACCGCGGCAGGCCGAGCCCGACTGGATCTTCTGCCAGGACAGCACCGGCTGCTCTTCGTGGGTCGGCCGGCAGCGCAACCGGCAGGACGTCAACCTGTCCTCCGCGTGCGGCTTCGGGGCGACCGTCCACGAGCTCGGCCACGCGATCGGGCTGTGGCACGAGCAGAGCCGGGAGGACCGGGACCAGTTCGTCACGGTGAACTGGAACAACATCGAGCCCGCGCAACGCCACAACTTCGACCAGCACATCACCGACGGCGACGACGTGAACGGCTACGACTACGGCTCGATCATGCACTACGGCTCGACGGCGTTCGGGCTGGTCGGCTCCGACGGCCGGCGGATGGTGACCCTGGTGCCGACCCGGACGCTGCCCCCGGGCGTGATCATCGGGCAGCGGGCCGGGCTCAGCATCGGCGACCGGGCCGCCGTGGCCACGATGTACCCCCACGTCTACCCGAACCCGGGCAACTCGTGGGTCGGGCGCTTCACCGGGAAGCCGGGAGCCGAGCTGCTCTACTACGCGCCCGCCCAGCAGCAGTGGTACCTCGGCGCGACCGCGGCGACCGGGGCGATGACCTTCATCCGCGTCGGTGACACCGCCGGCTTCGGCAACCTCGACGACGGCCGGCCGTTCTGGACCGGCGACTTCACCGGCAACGGCTCCACCGACATCCTTTTCTACTACCCCGGCGACGACAACTGGTGGCTCGGACAGATGGCCGGAGCCCAGCTGACGTGGTCGCACGTCGGCAACACCGTCGGTTTCGGCCACAACATCTTCGACGGCCGGCCCTTCTGGACCGGCGACTTCACCGGCAACGGCTCCACCGACATCCTCTTCTACTACCCCGGCGACGACAACTGGTGGCTCGGGCAGCTGGTCAACGGGCAGCTGAGCTGGAGCCATGTCGGCAACACCGCCGGCTTCGGGCACGCGATCAACGACGGCCGGCCGTTCTGGACCGGCGACTTCACCGGCAACGGCTCCACCGACGTGCTCTTCTACTACCCCGGCGACGACAACTGGTGGCTGGGGACGCTGGTCAACGGGCGGCTCACCTGGGGGCTCGCCGGCAACACCGCCGGCTTCGGGCACGCGATCAACGACGGCCGGCCGTTCTGGACCGGCGACTTCACCGGCAACGGCTCCACCGACGTGCTCTTCTACTACCCCGGCGACGACAACTGGTGGCTCGGCACGTTCACCGGCGGGCAGCTCTCCTGGGGCCACGCCGGCTCGACGGCCGGCTTCGGGCACGCCATCAACGACGGCCGGCCGTTCTGGACCGGCGACTTCACCGGCAACGGCTCCACCGACGTCCTCTTCTACTACCCCGGCGACGACAACTGGTGGCTCGGCCAGGTGGCCAACGGGCAGCTGAGCTGGAGCCACGCGGGCAACACCGCCGGCTTCGGCCACGGCATCAACGACGGCCGCTCGTTCTGGACCGGCGACTTCTCCGGCAACGGGGCCGCCGACGTGCTGTTCCACTTCCGGGGCGACCTCAACTGGTGGCGTGGGGACCTGCCCGGCGGCTCGTTGTCGTGGACCCTCGCCGGGACCTGGTGAGAGCATCGGCGCGTGGTGCCGACCGGTGGGGCGACAGGTGCGGAGGAATCCCGTGTGGTGCGGGTGCTCTGCTCGCTGTCGGTCCCGGCCGGCACCACGATCCCGGACGCGCCGGTCACGGTGCACCTGGCGATCCTCGACGTCAGCCTCGCCGACGCCCCGTCGACCCCGGTGGCCCGGATCGACGTGGTCACGAGCGGTCCCGGGGACCTGACGGGTCCCTTCGGGATCGACGCCCGGCTGACCGCGGGCCGGCAGTACGCCGTCTCGGCCCACGTGGACTGCTCGGGTGACGGCTCGATCGCTCCGGGTGACCTGCTCACGACCACCCGGGTCACGGTCCCGGTCGACGGCGAGGCGGCGCTGGTCGACGTGCCGCTGACCGAGATCGGCTGACCGCGCTCAGGCGGCCGGACCCTTGCGGCGCACGTCGTCGACGGTGGTCATCGCCTCCCGCAGCTCGGCCAGCCAGTCGCCCTCGTGCTGGCCGACCAGGCGTACGCACCACGCGAGCGCGTCGGCGCGCGACCGCGCGACCCCGGACTCGACCAGGGTGTCGAGCACCTGGCGCTGCGGTTGCCGCAGCCGCGTCATCACCGGCGCCGAGACGTGGGTCCACAGCTCCTCGTGCTCACCCACGCGCAGCCCCCACGACACCTTCCGCTCGTAGCGGTGCTGCGCCTCGCGCGCGATCTTCATCCGGGCGTCCCGGGTGTCCTCGCGGAACGCCCGGGCCCGGCCGGCCCGCGCCTCCGCGGTCGCGATGTCCGACTCACCGGCCGGGACGTCCTCGACCGTGAGCACGACCGTGATCTCCTCGCGGTCGACGGCCACCTGCGGCGGCTCGACCGTCCACTCCTCCGGCAGCCGACCGGCGAACCAGCCCGTCACCGCCTGCTGCTGCTTGTCTGTAATCATGTAATCATGATTGCACGATACGCAAGGAATGTCCTCAGACGAGCCAGCTCCCGTCCCGCATCAGGGTCCGTCCCGGGATCTCGTCGACCTCGCGCCAGGCCTGCACCCGCTCGGGGCGCAGGACCAGGTAGACGTATCCCTCGCTGCCGCGCGGGTCCCAGTCGGCCTGCGTGGCGTACGCGTCGGCGAGGCGGTCGTCGCTCCCGACGGGGACCGTGCGCTCCAGCACCGCGTCGACCATGGTGACGTCGCGGGTCGGGCCGACCGCCATCCGGCACCGACCACGCTCGGCGAGGTCGCGCGCCGTGCGCGAGGCCGCCGACACGGCGACCACCAGTCGTTCCCCCACCCAGGCCAGCGACACCGGGACCAGGTGAGCGCCGCGATCGACGGAGGCGGTCGCCACCCACACGTCGACCGCGGGCGTGGCCCACATCGCGAGGGTGTCGTGCTTGCGGGTGGCGGCGTCGCGGGGCGTCATGACCTGAATTCTGCACCGGTCACCCGGGCGCGAACGCGCCCTCCACCAACCGAGGCACCACGTCCGTGGTGTTCACCCGGCCGGCGATCACGACGTCGGGCTCGAAGCCCTTCTCGACCAGCTCGCGGCCGCTCGCGCAGGAGAGCAGGTGCTCCAGCGGCCGGGTCCGGAACCGCTCGTACGCCAGTGTGGCAAGCTCGGCCTCGGGGCTCATCAGGGCGGGGTCGAGACCGGCCAGCACCGCCCCGGCGCCCCACAGGTCCTCGACGGCGGGTCGCAGCGAACCGTCCGGCCAGCGCTCCCCGGCGGGGACCACGGCGACGGTGGCACCACCCGCCAACGCGTCCGCGAGGTGCGCGGCCACCGCCTCGGCGTTGCGCAGGCACCCCGCCACGACCGTGGCACCCCGACCGAGTGTGGCGCAGATCGTCGAGCCGTTGGGGGACGGCAGCACCAGTCGCTCGATGCCGGTCGCCCGCTGCAGCGACTGCGGCGACAGGGACACCGACCCGGGACGCAGCCGGGCGTCCTGGCGCTGCAGCGCTATGTTGGCGTCCAGCTCACGCGCGAGCTCGACGGCCCGTTCGTCGCGCCACCGGAAGGGATGGACGGTGATGCCACGACCGAGCGCCACCGTGACCGTCGTGGAGAAGGACAGCACGTCGACGACGACGGCCACGTCGGCGTCGCGGGTGACCGCGGCCGCCCCCGTCGGCCCCCACTCCAGCCGGATCCGGGAGGCGGGCTGGCGATGGGCCGGGTCGAACCGGATCACGCGCGGGCGCCACCCACCGGGACGATGACCACCGGACAGGGCGCGTGCCGCGCCACCTGGTCGGCCGTGGAGCCGAACCCCAGGCCGCGGAACCCTCCGGCGCCACGCCGGGCGACGACCAGCAGCTCGGCACCGGTCGCGGCATGGAGCAGCGCCTTCGAGGACTGGGCGTGGACCACGTGCAGCTCCAGCTGGCAGTCCAGCCCGAGCGCGTCCACCTGGGCAGCCAGCTCGTCGCGCACGGCCGCCTCCCAGTCAGAGAGAGGCGGGATGTACCCGCCCTGCTTGGTCGGCGGTGTCGGCGCGTTGAGCATGCCCCAGGCGCGCAGCACGTGGAGCGGTACGTCCAGCTTCTTGGCGACCCGTGAGGCCCAGCGCAGGGCCTCCGCCGATGCGGACGACCCGTCGTGCCCCGCGAGCACGCCACCTGTGATCTCGACCTCGTTGACGACCTCTGCCATGACCCCTCCTCGTCCGGGCCCTCAGGCTAGCCACCCGGGGCGCCCGGGGCGACGGTCACCAGATCCGGACGCGCTCCTCGGGGTCGAGCCACATGCCGTCGCCGACCTCGGTGCCGAACACGTCGTGGAACTCGTCGAGGTTGCGCGCGATGTTGGCGCGGAACTCCGGCGGGCTGTGCGGGTCGGTCGTGAGGTACTGCATCGCCAGCTCCTTGCGGCGCTTGGTGCGCCAGCAGTGGGCCCAGTTGAGGAACAGCCGACGCCGGTCGTCGACGGAGGCCTCGCCCCCCTGGCTGATGACGTACGCCTTGTGCCCGATGGTGAGGCCGCCGAGGTCGCCGATGTTCTCACCCACGGTAAGCCCGCCGTTGACGTGCTCGCCGGGGAGGTCGCGCGGCTCGAGGACGTCGTACTGCGCGATCAGCGCGTTGCTCTTCACCTCGAAGGCGGCCCGGTCGTCGGGGGTCCACCAGTTCTCGAGGTTGCCCGCGTGGTCGTACTGCGAGCCCTGGTCGTCGAACCCGTGGCCGACCTCGTGGCCGATGACGGCTCCGATACCGCCGTAGTTCTCGGCCGGGTCGGCGTCCGCGTCGAAGAACGGTGGCTGCAGGATCCCCGCCGGGAAGCAGATCTCGTTGGTGCCGGGGTTGTAGTAGGCGTTGACCGTCTGCGGGAGCATGAACCACTCGTCGCGGTCGACCGGCGACCCGATCTTCGCGAGCTGGCGGTCGGTCTCGAATGCCGCGGCCGCCGCGACGTTGCCCATCAGGTCGTCGGGGTGGACCTCCAGCGCGGAGTAGTCGCGGAACCGGTCGGGGTAGCCGATCTTCGGCCGGAACGTGGCGAGCTTCTCGAACGCCCGCTGCTTGGTCTCGTCGGTCATCCAGTCGAGGTCGGTGATCGAGCGGCGGTAGGCCTCGAGCAGGTTGGCCACGAGCTCGTCCATCTGCTCCTTGGCGCGAGGCGGGAAGTGCCGCTCGACGTAGTGGCGGCCGACGGCCTCGCCGACGGCGCCCTCCACGAACGACACCCCACGCTTCCAGCGGGCCCGCAGCTCGGGGGTTCCGCTGAGGGTCCGGCCGTAGAAGTCGAAGTTGGTCTCGACGAAGTCGTCGGTGAGGTAGGGCGCGGCGGCGCGCAGCACCCGGATCAGCAGCCACGGCCGCCATGTCTCCAGCGGCACCTCGTCCAGCGCGACCGAGAGGTGCGCGAGGTAGGACGGCTGCCGGACGCAGGTCTCGGCGAGCGTCGCCTCGTCGCCGCCCAGGTTGCGCACCCAGGCGTCCCAGTCGTACGCCGGGCACAGCTCCCTCAGCTCGGCGACGGTGGTGAGGTTGTAGGTCTTCTGGACGTCGCGGGTCTCGGTGCGCTCCCAGTGGCCGGCCGCGAGCCGGGTCTCGACCTCGAGGACGGCGGCCGCGGCGTCGGCGGGCGCGGGGTGGTCGGCGAGGGCGAACATCGCGGTCAGGTAGGCGACGTACTTCTCCCGGACCTCGGCGAACTTGTCGTCGCGGTAGTACGACTCGTCGGGCAGCCCGAGCCCGCCCTGGAGCAGGTTGACCAGGTAGCGGTCGGAGTCCTTCGCGTCGGTGTCCACGTAGGTGCCGAACAGCCCGGACCCGCCGACCCGCTCGAACTCACCGAGGAACGCCGCGAGGTCGCGGACGTCGCGCAGCCCGTCGACCGCGTCGAGGATCGGCCGGATCGGCCCGGTGCCGCGGTCGGCGATCGTCCGGGTGTCCATGAAGGAGGTGAAGAGGTCGCCGATCCGGCGCGCGTCGTCGTCGAGGGAGTCGGGGTCGGCCTCGGCGAAGGACTCGATGATCTCGCGCACCCGCAGCTCGGCGGTGTCGGCGAGCTCGACGAACGGCCCCCAGCTCGAGCGGTCCCCCGGGATGTCGGTCTCGGCCAGCCAGTGGCCGTTCACGTGTCCGAAGAGGTCGTCCTGCGGCCGGACCTCGTCGTCCATGCCCCCGCGTGCTTCATCCAGAATGCTCACCCACGCACACTAACCACCGACGGGTCACGGGGCGAGGTCGCGGTAGGCCCGCTCGAGCACGTCCAGCCCGGTCTTCGGCCGCTGCTGGTACGTCGTGTAGTTCCACTCCGGCCAGGTGAACGTGACCTGTGCGGACCCGCCGTCGGTGGCCAGGGTCAGGTCGATCCCGTCGATCGTCACCCGCTCGGCGGGGACCCCCTCGCCGAGGAGGGGTCGGCCGGGCCCAGCATCGACCACGGGAGCCGCACCCGGACGGTCCGCCGCTCCTCATCGACCTGCCAGGTCGCGGTCGAGTCGTGGTCGTCGGCCTCCGGGTCCCACGAGCCGCGGACCAGGTCGCCGACGTCCTGGAACTCGGCCGGCCGCCCCGGTCCGTGCTCGCGGTTGGTGAGCAGCCGGTAGAGGTGCCACGGATCGGCCTGGTCGGGGTGGTAGGGACGGTCGGCGGTGTCGAGCCGGATCGGGTCCAGGTCCCGTCGCACCTCGAGCCAGGCCTCGTCGGCGGCCAGGTCGACACCGACCCGGTAGTCGGCGACCTCGGGCCCGGGCACCACGTCCGGCTCACGGGTCGTCGCCTCGACGTGCACCCACGACGCGTCGGCCCAGACCCGGACCGCCTCGAAGGGTCCGTCCGCCGGCGCGCTGTCGACCACCGCGTCGGGAAGGGGGTCCGGGTCGGTCGCCATCAGGCCGAACCACTGCTCGTTGGTGAGCGGGTCGTGCCAGAGCTGGCGGCGCTGCTCGTCCTGGTGCTCGAGGGTGTTCCACGTCCGCTTGAACCACTCGTCCTCCAGGAGAAGACGAACGCTCCGGAGACCCCCTTGTCCTCCAGCATCCGCATCAGGTCGGCGTTCGTCGCCATGGCCTCCTGCTCGGTGTGGTCGCCCTGGTCGCGCCCGAGCGGCCCGACGTGGGCGGCCCCCAGGGAGGACGGGACGCCGTACTCGGTGGTGAGCAGCGGCATCGTGCCCGCGACGCGGTCGCGCAGCGAGGCGACGTAGCCGGCGTACGGGTCGCCGCGACCGCCACCTCTCGTCCTGCAGCCCGGCCTCGTGACGCTGGAAGTCGGGGTAGTAGGGGTAGGCGTGGAAGCTCGCGAACGTCCCGCCCGGCCAGGCGTCGGTGGGCAGCAGGTGCATCGCGTCGACGCCGACGAGGTCCTCCTCCGCGAGCGGCTCTTCGGGGTGGTCGAGCGGGTCGGTGGTGGGCCAGTTGACGAAGCCGATCGGGACCGAGGTGCCGCGCTCGGCCTCGTGCCCGGCCAGCGCGTCCAGGTGGGTCGCGAGCCACCGCTCGGTCGCGCTCGCGTCGGGCGTGGCCCTGAAGTAGGCGCCCCGGGAGTACGCCGCGCCGGCCTCGACCCGGTCGGCCGCTCCGTGGCCGCGGGGTCCCACTCCACGCCGACCACCCACGCAGCCAGCCACCGGGAGACGTCGGTCGTGTAGCTGCCCGACGCACGGCCGGGCGTCTCGGGCCGCTCGAGGTCGCCGTGGACGGCGTCGGAGATGTCGGCGAGCTCGGCGGAGAACGCCTCGTCCACCTGGGCGTCGTAGAGGGTCCCCCGGGCTCCACGTAGGACTCGTCGGGCAGGTCGGCGCCCTGGACGAGGTAGATCGGATCCTCCGGGTGGGCCCGGTTGTGGGCGGCGAGCTCCTCGTAGAAGCCCGGCGGCAGCAGCGTGTAGATGCGCACCACGCGGATCCCGAGGTCGGACATCTGGCGCAGCTACGTGGCGTACTGCTCGGCCGGGATGCTGCCGACCTCACCGGGCTGCTGGAGCGGGACGGTGCTGCCGAGGTTGATGCCGGGGAGGAAGGTCTTGTCTCCCGAGTCGGTGTGGAGCCGGAACCCCGCGGCGTCCGCCTCCGCGACCACCTCCAGCCCGTCGATGCTCGCGGCGCGGGGTGCCCAGCTCGGCCCGGTGGGCTCCTCCTCGTCGGGACCGCCGCACCCGGCCAGCAGGGTCTCGGCCAGCGCGACGGGCAGCAACAGCGCCCCTCGGCGCTGCGCCCGTCGACGTGGGGGGACCCGGGAGCTCATCCGGTCGAGGACAGGTCGGGCGACGCGAGCCCGCGGGCGATCGCACCAGGAGTGCTCAGCGTCTCACCCGCAGCAACGACTTCCCGAGCGTGCGCCGCTCGTCGAGGTCGGTGAGGGCCTGCGGCGCCTCCGTCAGCTCGTACGTCGCGCCGATCGGCGGGTCGACCACGCCGCTGGCGATCATCGGGAGCAGGGCCTCCCACTGCCCGGCCATGTAGCCGGGCCGCACCATCGCGTACGCCCCCCAGCCGACGCCGCGGACGTCGGTGTTGGTGAGCAGCAGCCGGTTGACCTTGACCTCGGGGATGCCCTGGCCGGAGGCGAAGCCGACGACCAGCAGCCGTCCCAGCGGGGCGAGCAGCCGCAACGAGTCGAGGAACACGTCGCCCCCGACGACGTCGAGCACCACGTCGACCCCGACTCCGTCGGTCAGGCCGACCACCGCGTCACGGAACCCGTCGAGCATCACCACGTCGTCGGCACCCGCCCGGCGGGCGACCTCGGCCTTGGCCTCGGTCGACACGACGCCGATCGTGCGGGCGCCGAGGCCGCGCGCCACCTGGACGGTCGCGCTCCCGACCCCGCCGGCGGCGCCGTGGACCAGCACGGTCTCACCCTCCCGCAGCCCGCCGCGCTCGACCAGGGCGAACTGGGCGGTGAGGTAGTTCATCGGGATCGCCGCCGCGGCGTCGTACGAGAGGTCGTCGGGCAGCGGGAAGGTGAACGCCTCCGGGACCACCGCGAAGTCGGCGGCCCCGCCGTGCGGCAGCACGCCGGCGACCCGGTCGCCCGCGTCGAAGCGGGTGACGTCCGCGCCGACCGCGGCGACGGTCCCGGCGACGTCCACGCCGAGGGTGAACGGCGGCTCCGGCCGGACCTGGTACTGCCCCTTGCTGAGCAGCAGGTCCGGGAACGACAGGCCGACCCGGTGCACCTCGACCAGCACGTCCCCCGGTCCGGGGGTGGGCTCCGCCACCTCGGTGACCTCGACCCCGCCCGGACCGGTGGGACTGATGACCTGCAGGGCTCGCATGCCGGCACGCTACCGACCCGCGGTGGGTCCACCACCGTTCCCGGCGTACGAACGGTGGACCAGCCACCGCCGACACGGTCACCGGCCTCCGCGCCCGGCGATCCAGCCGTCAGCGCGGGTCGACCAGCTGCGCCATCTCGAAGTGCATCGGGTCGGTGTAGCTCCAGTCGCCGCCCCAGGCGAAGCCCCACTCCTTGAAGACCGACACCACGCCCCGGTCCATCTCGCCCACCGTGCCTCGCTGGTTGCCGGGCACGTTGAGGTCGAGCGCGAGGCCGAAGGAGTGGTTGGACAGCGTGGTGGAGCCGGCGATGAAGCGCGGGTAGTAGCAGCCGGCGTACTCGCCGGGATGGATCTCGTCGGCCAGGCCGCGCGAGACGATGTCCTCCAGCGCCGCGCGCAGCTGCGGGAAGATCGCGCGGTGGCAGGTCACCGTGCCGAGGATCGGCACCGCCTCGGTGGCGATGTTGTTCTGGACCCACGACGGGTCGGGGGCGATCCGGCCGCCGCCGAGGACGGTGTAGTTGAAGGTGCCGACGACGTCGGCGATCGAGCCGCCGGTGAGGAAGGCGGTCTGCTGGACGTTGGGGTCCAGGCCGATCCGTGAGGCGATGTCGAGGTCCTGCACCGACGCGGTCTGCCCGACGATCCGGTTGACCTCCTTGCGGATCGTCGAGGGATCGTCGCGGTCGGTCGAGATCAGCAGCCCGTTGCCGAACTCCATGTTCTGGAGGTCCTCGACCCAGGCGGTGTTGACGACCATGTCGATCTGCTCGGCCTGAGGTGCGTACGCACCCACGTGCAGCACCGGTGCGTCCTCGCCGCTGCCGAGGGTGATGTTGCCGTCCTTGTCCTGCAGCTTCTTGCCGAGCCCGGGGTCGATGGCCAGCTCGCCGCCCGCGACCCGGTCCCAGACCGCCTGGGTCTGGGCGGTTCCGTCGGGCGTGAACCGGCGGTACGTCGCCCCGTCGACGGCCGCGATCCGCAGGCCACGGTTCTCGATCAGCACCTGCCCGAGCCCGATCACCTCGGCGGCCGCGACCTGGGGGAGCGCGCGGATCTCCTCGACCACGTCGTCGCTGAGCTGCTCGGTGTCGAAGATCAGCATGTCCGGGCGGAACAGCCGGTCCTCCAGCGGCCCCGGCGGCTCGACCGCGTGGTCGGGGTCGGCGACCGGGACCGGCTGCCCGCCGCCGGAGCGCTCACCGCCGCGACGGTCGCCGGTGGGCTCGTCGCGGGTGGGCTCGTCGCGGGCGGGCTCGTCGCCGGGCGTCTCCGAAGGCGCGTCGGTGGCCGCCGTGGTCGGCTGCTCGTCGCTGCACCCGGCCGCCACGAGGGCGCACAGCAGCAGCACTGCCGCCGCCCGTCGCCCCCGCCCCACCATGCCGGTCAGCGTACGCGGGGAGGGATGAGCACCCACGAGATCGCGCCACCCAGCACCAGCAGCCCCGCACAGGACCAGATCGCCACCGGGTAGGCGGCGGCGAGGGCCACCGGGTCGGCGTACTGCTCGCCGGAGAGGCCGACCAGCGGCGGCAGCGCCGCGACGGAGAGCAGGGACCCACTGCGCGCGACCGCGTTGCTGACCCCGCTGGCCAGGCCCGCGTGCTCCTCGGGCGCGGCGGCCAGCACGGTGGCCGTCAACGGCGCGACCGTCAGCGACAACCCGAGCCCGAAGACGGTGAGCCCCGGCAGCACCGTGGTGACGTAGGACGCGTCGGCGTCGACGGTCACCAGCCACGCGGTCCCGATGCCCATCACGATCGGCCCGAACGTGAGCGGGATCCGCGGCCCCGCCCGCGCGGAGTAGCGGCCACCCCGGGAGGCGAACAGCAGCATGCAGATGGTGATCGGCAGCGTGGCCACGCCGGCCGCCAGCGGGCCGTACCCGGTGACCGTCTGCAGCTGCAGCACCAGGAAGAACAGCACCGCGCCGAGGGCGGCGTACACGAGCAGCGTCATCGCGTTGGCGGCGCTGAAGGTGCGGTTGCGGAAGATGCCCAGCGGCAGCATCGGCTCGGGCGCCCGGCGCTCCACCCGCACCCAGGCGGCGGCGGCGACCACGCCCAGCACCGCCGCGAGCAGGGCCGGCGCGCTGCCGACCTCGATCAGGCCGTACGTGAGGCCGGCCAGGGCCAGCATCGCCAGCGCCGCGCCGGGCACGTCGAAGTGGCGGGTCGCGGTGGGGTCGCGCGTCTCCGGGACGTGGCGCAGCGCGATCCAGAGGGTCACCACCGCGAGCGGCAGGTTGATCAGGAAGATCCACCGCCACGACGCGAGCTCGAGCAGCCCGCCCCCGACGAACGGGCCGACGGCGGCCGCGATGCCGCCGAGCCCGGACCACGCCCCGATGGCGGGCGGACGGTCGTCGCGGACGAACACCGTCTGGATGATCGCCAGGCTCCCGGGCGTGAGCAGGCCGCCGCCGAGTCCCTGCAGGATGCGGGCGGCGATCAGCACCTCGGGCGTCGTCGCGAGGCCGCACAGCAGGGAGGCCGCGGCGAACCACACGGTGCCGATCACGAAGATCCGGCGCCGGCCGAAGTGGTCGCCCAGCGAGCCGCCGAGCAGGATCAGCGAGGTCATCGAGAGCAGGTAGCCGTTGCTGATCCACTGCAGCTGGGGAAGGTCGGCGTCGAGCTCCGCGCCGATCGTGCGCAGCGCGACGTTGACGACGGTCCCGTCGAGCAGCGTCATCCCCGAGCCGAGGGTCGCGGCCGCGATGACGGCGCGCCCCGTCGGCGTGCCCATCCGCACGGTGCTCGGCGCCGCATCCTCCACGTGACGCAGACTAGGCGGGTGCGGACCTCAGTCCGCCGCTCTGGCCTCGTACGCCTGGACCAGCAGCCGCCGCAGCTGGTCCCACTTCCGCGGGCCGAGCCGCTCTCGCCACTGCGCCTCGATGCCTGCGATCACGGCCTCACTCACGGCCACGGCCTTCCGGCCGCGCGCGGTGGGTCGCAGGATCCGCACCCGTCGGTCGGCGGGGTCGCGGACCGTCTCCAGCAGCCCCAGCCGCTCCAGGTCGTCGGCGAACTCCCCCAGCGCCTGCTTGGTCATCCCCACCCGTTCCGCGAGGTCGGTGACCCGCATCCCCTCGTCCGGCGTGCGGCTCAGCAGCCGGATCTGTGAGGCGCGCAGGCCGCGCGCCGGAGCCGGCACCCGCTTCGCGTTGGCTCCTGTCGTGGCCTCGGCCAGGTCGCGCTTGAATCCGTCCAGGACGAGCCCGAGCAGCGTGAGCACGTGGTCGGGCGAATCGTCCTTGACGCTGGTCATAAGGTCACCTTACTATCCGGAGGGTAGGAAGGTAGCCTGACCACCGGGGGGACGCCATGGGCGGAGGACGTACCGCCGCGCAGCTCGGACAGTCCGCCCCGTTCGAGCCCGAGGAGCTGCTCGGTGACCTGGCGCACCCCGGCGGGCCGCTCACGCTCGAGGCGTTCCCGTACGCGTTCGGCTCGCCCGCGACGGCGGGCCTCTACCGGCTGCACGGGCCCGGCTGGTCGTGGTTCGGCAAGGTGCTCCAGCACGTCCGCCACTGGCCGGGGCTGGCCCTCATCCCCCCGGAGCACGGCGACCACTTCGCGGCCACCTACCCGTGGCGCTCCGAGCTGGAGCTGTGGGAGGAGCCGTACGTCGGCGCCCTCCCGGAGGGGATGCGACCCCCCGCGCTCCACGGCCTGGTCGACCTCGGTGACGACCGGTTGGCGATCTGGATGGAGCACGTGATCGAGGCGCCGCCCGAGGATGACCTCACCCGCTTCGACCGCGCCGCGCAGCTGCTCGGCCGCTGGAACGCGCGCTGCGCCGACCCCGCGATCATCGCAGGCAACGACTACCCTGTCGGCTACGCGCTGCGGCTGTACGCCGAGACGGCGGTCCCGCAGCGCGGCCTGGCGCCGCTGGACGACGACGAGCTCTGGTCCCACCCCTGGCTGGCCGGGCACGCCGGGCTGCGGAGCACCCTGCAACGGCTCGGCGCGGAGCTGCCGGCGATGCTCGACCGGCTCGACGGCCACGTGCAGTGCATCCCGCACGGCGACGCGAGCCCGCAGAACCTGATGGTCCCCGCCGACGACCCCGAGACGTTCGTCGTGATCGACGTGTCGTTCCGGACCCCGCACGCCCTGGGCTTCGACCTCGGGCAGCTGCTGGTCGGGCTCACCCACGCGGGCCTGGTGCCGGCCTCGATGCTGGGCGGGATCGCCGAGCGGATCGTGCCAGCGTACGTCGCGGGCCTGGAGGCCGAGGGCATCACCGGCGCGGCCGACGCCGCGGTCGACGCGTTCGTCACCTCCGCGCTGGTGCGCAGCGGCTTCGACTCGTTCCTCTACGGCCTGATCGGCAGCGACGACGCAGACGACCGGCACGCCTTCGACGAGCGGGTGGCGCTGTGCGGCTTCCTCGCCGACCAGTACCGCGTCGTGCACCCGACCTGACTCAGCCGCGCAGCACCCGCGAGGCGATCCACGCCAGGTCCGCGGCCGTCGCCTCCGGGGAGCCGGAGGGCTGCATGACGTGGCTCAGCACCACCCGCACCACCATGTCGATGGCGGGGTCGAGGTGCTCGTCCAGCGGGACGTCGTAGGTGCGGACCCGTTCGGCGACGACCAGCTTGGCCGTCTCCAGCAGTGACTCGGCGTGGGTGGTCAGCAGCGGCAGCAGCTCGGTGTCGGCGCCGTGGGTCGCGCTGACGACGGCCTTGAGCAGGTCGTTGCCCCGGGCCAGCCGGAGCACGTCCGTGGTCGCCGCCCGGATCGCCGCGAGCAGGTCGTCGGGGTGGTCGTCGAAGGCCTGCGTGACCAGTCCGAGGAAGCGTTCGAGCTCGGCCAGGACCATCGCCTCGGCCAGCGCCGGCTTGCCGCCGACCTCGTTGTAGACCGTCTGCCGGCTCACCCCGACCGCGTCGGCGAGCCGCGCCATGGTCACCTGCGACCAGCCCTGGGCCAGCGTCGCCTCGACGGCGGCCGCGACGATCCGCCCACGCAGCGTCCTCACCGAGGCCTCCGTCATGGGGCCACCCTACGGAGTCGCGTCGTCGCCGCGCGGTGAGCCGAGTCATGTGCCGGTCATCGACGACGCCGGGGCCGGACCCGCCCCCGGCACACCTGCTGGGCGAGTCGTGGACCTCCTGAGGGAGATTTCCCCCAGGAACATTCGGTTTCCCCGCCTAGGCGGGGAAACCGCCCACGCTCACGCCTCCACCCGCTCCACCACCACGAAGTCGACCTTCTCGCGGACCCCGCAGTCGGGGCAGCACCAGTCGTCGGGGATGTCGGCCCAGGCGGTGCCGGCAGCGAAGCCCTCGTGCTCGTCGCCCCGCTCGACCTCGTAGGTGTAGGAGCAGCCGGGGCAGCGGGCGGCCAGCACCTCGGCGGCCTCGACTGCGGACGTGTCCTCGCGGACGTCGCGGTCGTGCGGCACGGGGACGGCGTACCGGGCCAGGATCCGCCCCCGACGGCGCGGGCTGATGTTGGCGCGGGTCACGTCGCCGTCGAAGTGCGCCAGCACCCTCGGGTCCATCACCCGGCGCCAGACCGGCGGGACGAGCGCGAGCACGATCATGCCGGAGTAGCCGGTGGGCAGCACCGGGCTCTCCTCGAAGTCGCGCAGCGCCTGGTAGCGGCGGGTGGGGTTCGCGTGGTGGTCGCTGTGGCGCTGCAGGTGGTAGAGCAGCACGTTGGTCGCGATGTTGTTGGAGTTCCAGCTGTGGCTGGGGTCGACCCGCTCGTAGCGCCTCCGCTCACCGACACCCACCTTCTGCCGCAGCATCCCGTAGTGCTCCATGTAGTTGACGACCTCCAGCAGCGAGAAGCCGACGACCGCCTGCACGACCAGGAACGGCAGCACGACGGGCCCGAGCCAGACGACCATCGCGCCCCACAGCACCGCCGTCATCAGCCAGGCGTTCAGCACGTCGTTGCCGATCCGGAAGGGGTGCAGCTTCTTGCGGGCGTAGCGCCGCTTCTCCAGCCGCCACGCCGAGGCCAGCGACCCCCACACGGTGCGCGGCCAGAACTCGTAGAGGGTCTCCCCCAGCCGGGCGCTGGCCGGGTCCTCGGGGGTGGCGACCCGGACGTGGTGGCCGCGGTTGTGCTCGATGTAGAAGTGCCCGTACGCCACCTGCGCCAGGGCGATCTTGGACAGCCAGCGCTCGTGCGACTCCTTCTTGTGGCCGAGCTCGTGGGCGGTGTTGATGCCGATCCCGCCGATGCAGCCGATCGTGACGGCGAGGCCGAGCTGCTCCCACAGCGCCAGCTCGGCGCCGGTGACCGGGTCGCCGTGCACCAGGAGGGAGAAGGCGAGGGCGAACCCGACGTACTGCACGGGCAGGAAGAGGTAGGTGATCCAGCGGTAGTAGCGGTCGTTCTCCAGCGCCTCGATCACGTGGTCCGGTGGGTTGGAGCGGTCGAGGCCGACCACCAGGTCGATCGCCGGGACCAGCACCAGGATCACGAACGGGCCGAGCCAGAACCAGGCGCCGAGGTCGGTGAGCCGCCAGCCGGCGTACGCCAGGAAGGCCAGGCTCGGGACCACCAGCCCGATCAGCCAGAGGTAGCGCTTACGGTCGCGCCACTGCTCGGTGGAATCGGCGGGGACGGTGCCGTGGGTGGTCAGGTCGGACATCGGGGGCCTCCCGTCGTCGGTTTACATGACCATAAGGTTTGTAAACCTGTTTGACAAGAGGCGCCCGAATGTCAAGCGACGGTGGCCCACGGCCCCGGTCAGGCGTTCTCCTTGCGGAAGGTCGCGGTCCCCCACCACAGCGCGAGCGCGAACATCGCGGCGGCCAGCCCGGTGCCCCACGCCATCGCCGAGGTCGCGAAGTCGCCGACGAAGCTGTCGCGCACCGCGTCGACGGTCCACCGGAACGGCATGAAGTCGCTGGCCGCGAGCAGCCAGGCGGGGCCGAGCGTCATCGGGAGCAGGATCCCGCTCAGCAGCAGCACCGGCATCATCACCATGTTGATGACCGGCGCCATCACGTCCTCGCTCTTGGTGGTGAGCGCGAGCGCGTTGGAGGCCGCCGCACACGCGCCGCCGATGAGCAGCGTGATCAGGACCCCGACGGCGACGCCGGCGAACGAGCCCCGCATCCCCATCACGTAGCCGAGCCCGACCAGGATCAGCGCCTGGACCAGCAGCTGCAGCTCGTCGCGCATCAGCCGGCCGACCAGCAGCGCGGTCCGGCTCGCGGGAGTGACCCGTTCCGCCTCGACCACTCCCTCGCGCCACTCGGCGATCAGCCCGAACCCGGCGAAGAACGCACCGAACATGCCGAGCTGCACCAGGAGGCCGGGCACCAGGAAGGTGTACGGGTTGTCGTTGGCGCCCGGGAAGGACGAGACGATCGGCTTGAGCAGCGGACCGAAGAGCAGCAGGTAGAGCACCGGCTGCATCGCGCCGATGATCACCCACGCGGGGTTGCGCAGGTTCATCCGGATCTGTCGACGGAAGACGATGAAGCTCTCGCGCCAGAAGAGCGGGGTCATCGGGCAGCTCCTTCCAGCTCGGTCTCGTCGGCAACGGTCTCGGCCTCCGCGTCGCGCAGGGACCGGCCGGTGAGGGTCAGGAACACGTCGTCCAGGGTCGGACGGTGGATCTCGATCGAGTCCAGCTCGATCCCGGACGCCCCCAGGTCGCGCAGCAGCCCCGGGACGGCCTTGCCGGCCCGGCGCACCCGGCCGCGGACGTGGCTGCCCTCGACCTCGACGTCCTCGGCGATCGCGCCGAGCTTGTCGGCCGTCGAGGTGACCTGGGTGGCGGGCACCTCGAGGATCACCAGGTCGCCGGAGACCTGTGCCTTGAGGTTGTCGGAGGTGTCGGACGCGACGATCCTGCCCTGGTCGATGACCACGATCCGGTCGCTCAGCGCGTCGGCCTCGTCGAGGTAGTGGGTGGTGAGGAAGACCGTGGCCCCGCGCTCGGACCGCAGCCTCGCGATGTGCTCCCAGAGGTTGGCGCGGGCCTGCGGGTCCAGGCCGGTCGTCGGCTCGTCGAGGAAGACCAGCGTCGGGTCGTGGATCAGGCCCATCACGATGTCGAGGCGGCGCTTCTGCCCGCCCGACATGTTCCGGGGCATCCGCTCCCAGAGGCCGTCGAGCTGCAGCTGGGCGAACAGCTGCCTGCCCGTGGCCTCGGCCTGGTGCCGGCTGATGCCGTAGAGCATCCCGTGGTCCATCACCTCCTCGCCGGCCCGGGCGGTGCTGGCGGTGCTCCCGGCCTGCGAGACGTAGCCGATGGAGCGGCGCACCTGCACCGACTCCCTGACCACGTCGTAGCCGGCGACGGTCGCGGTGCCGGCGGTCGGCCGCAGCAGCGTCGTCAGCATCCGGAGCGTGGTGGTCTTGCCGGCGCCATTGGGGCCGAGGAAACCGACGACCTCGCCCTCCTCGACGTCGAGGTCGACGCCGTCGACGGCGCGGACCTCGGTCTTCTGCTTCCCCTGCCTGGTCTCGAACGTCTGCACGAGCCCCCGTGCGCGGATCATGGGTCTCCTCCCCATATTCAAACTTGACTACTCACCCTACCGGGTGGGGCCATCCGAGCTCCCGGAGGGCAGACCGCTGCGGCTGTCCCGAGTCATCGCCGCCCACGGGGGAGCGGTTCAGGGACGGTCGAGCAACGCGCGGTAGCGATCCCGGTCGGTCTGCATCTGCCAACCCGGGTCCTCGGGTGGCGGCGTCCAGCCCCAGTCCTCGTCGAGCGCGAACTTCAGCTCACCGGACTCGACGTCGGCGATCACCTCGCGCAGCCACCCGAGCTCGGCCACGGCGAGGTCCATCCACAGCACCCAGCCGCGCCGGGCGTGGGGCGGCCCGTTGAGGTCGTCGTCCTTGCCGCGCACGAACTCCGCGACCTCGCGCTCGAGAGCGACCCTTCGCCGGCGCAGGCAGGCCAGCACCCGCTCGCGCGGGACCAGCGGCACCATGCCGAACGCGATGTGGAAGTCGGTGCGGTCGTACGGGTCGACGGTCTCCAGCGCCTCGGTCATCATCACGTCGAGCTGCTCGCGGCCGGTGTCGGTCACCTCGTAGACGGCCACCTCGCGGCCGGCGTCGACCAGGTCGGTACGCCGCAGCAGTCCCTCCTCGGCCAGCCGCCCGAGCCCGTGGTAGATCGAGCCCGGCTTGATGTTGGCCCAGCGGTCCACCTGCCAGCTCACCAGCTCGCGCCGGATCTGGTAGCCGTTGACCGGCTGGAACATCGCGACGCCGCCGAGCAGCAGCAGTCGGGTCCCCCGGGCGCTCATGTCCCGAGTGTAGGGAGGCCATTGGCAGTCCGGCCCGCTCGGAGGACAGTGGACCCATGCCTCTCGTGCTGTCCGAGGAGATGATGCGGCTGCTGCCCGAGCTCCGGGTCCAGCCGATGCCGAAACGGCTCACGGTGCGGCTCGGGCCGGACCTGGTCGCACGCACCGACCGGCCGGTGCTGGTCATGGAACCGATGCGGGTCGTGCCGTCGTACGCCGTGCCGGTGGCCGACCTGCGCGTGGACCTCGAGGCAGCGCCGGACGGCCCGCCGCCGGAGTACAAGCCGGTCGGCTTCGGCGACGGGCCCCCGCTGCTGGACCCGTCGGTGCCGTTCGCGGTCCACACCGCCGAGGGCGCGGCCGTGCAGGTCCGGGTCGGGGACCGCACCGGTGCGGGGTTCCGGCCCCACGACCTCGACGACCACGTGATCCTCGACTTCGACGGCTTCGACTGGTGGGAGGAGGACGAGCCGCTGTTCGGGCACCCGCGCGACCCCTTCCACCGGATCGACGTACGACGCTCCTCGCGCCGGGTCCGGATCTCCCACGAGGGCACGGTGCTGGCCGACAGCAGCCGGCCGCGGGCGCTGTTCGAGGCGTTCTTCCCGCTGCCGCGGTGGTACCTCCCGCGCGAGGACGTCGCCCTCGAGCTGCTCCCGAGCGAGCTCCGCACGACCTGCGCCTACAAGGGACACGCCACCCACTACGACATGGAGGCGGGCGGGTCGCGGCTCCCGCACGTCGCGTGGTCCTACGAGGAGCCGCGCGCCGACGCGCGCGACATCGCCGGCTGCGTGGCGTTCTACCAGGAGCGGCTCGACGTCGAGATCGACGGCGTCCCCGTCGTACGGGAACGGACGCCCTGGTCGGACTGAGCCTCAGTCGGAGTCGATGCCGCGGATGGCGCGGGCGACCGCCTTGGGGACCTCGGTGTTGAACACCGTCGGGATGATGAAGTTCGGGTTGACCTCGTCGTCCTTGACCGTGAGCGCGATCGCCTCGGCGGCGCGGAGCAGCATCTCGACGGTGATGTCGGAGGCGCGGGCGTCGAGCAGGCCGCGGAAGACGCCCGGGAACGCGAGCACGTTGTTGATCTGGTTGGGGTAGTCCGACCGGCCGCTGGCGACGACCGCGGCGTACTTCTCGGCCTCGGCGGGGTCGACCTCGGGGTCGGGGTTGGCCAGCGCGAACACGACCGGCTGGTCGGCCATCTCCTGGATCCACTCGGGCTGCAGGATGCCGGGCGCACTCACCCCGATGAAGACGTCGGCGTCGCGGAGCACCGCGTGCAGGTCGCCGCGGACCGCCCGCGGGTTGGTCTGGGAGGCGAGCAGCTGGTGGGCCTCGGACAGGGCCTCGTCGCCGACGCAGATCGCGCCCTCCCGGTCAACGACCACCACGTCGCTCACGCCGGCGGCGAGCAGCAGCGTGACGATCGCGGTCCCGGCCGCCCCGCCGCCGGAGACGACGATGCGGACGTCGGTCATCTGCTTGCCGACCACCCGCAGCGCGTTGGTGAGGGCCGCGACGACCACGATGGCGGTGCCGTGCTGGTCGTCGTGGAAGACGGGGATGTCGAGGCTCTCGCGCAACCGGCGCTCGACCTCGAAGCAGCGCGGGGCGGCGATGTCCTCGAGGTTGATGCCGCCGAAGCCCGGGGCGATCATCTCGACGGCCTTGACGATCTCGTCGACGTCCTGGCTGGCCAGGCAGATCGGCCACGCGTCGATGTCGGCGAACCGCTTGAACAGCGCGGCCTTGCCCTCCATCACCGGCAGCGCAGCGCCCGGGCCGATGTTGCCGAGCCCGAGCACCGCCGAGCCGTCGGTGACGACGGCGACGCTGTTGCCCTTGATCGTCAGCCGCGACACGTCTCCGGGGTTCCTCGCGAGTGCGGCGCTCACCCGGCCGACACCGGGGGTGTACGCCATCGAGAGGTCGTCGCGGTTCCTGAGCGGCACCTTGGAGGTGACCTCGATCTTGCCGCCGATGTGGAGCAGGAAGGTCCGGTCGCTGACCTTGTGGACCTCGACCCCGTGGACCTGGTCGGCCGCGGCCACCAGCTCCTCGGCGTGGTCGGCGTCGCTGGCCGAGCAGGTCACGTCCAGCACCAGCCGGTCGTGCCGCGACTCGGCGACGTCGATCGCGGTGACGATCCCGCCGACCTCGGAGATGGCGGTCGCGACCGAGCCCACGACGCCGTGGTCGGGCGCGGTGTGCAGCCGCATGGTGATCGAGTACGACGAGGTGGTGGCCGCCATGGCAGCACCCTCCACCGTCGGCTCGGTTACCGGCAAGTCCGGCTGGGTCCGGTGGCCTATCGTCGCGGCATGACGGTGACCGTGCGCGACAACCCGGACCGGCAGCGCTACGAGGCGTTCCTCGGCGACGAGCTGGCCGGCTTCTCCGAGTACCGGCTCCGCGAGGGGCGGATCACCTTCACCCACACCGAGGTCGACGACGCGTACGAGGGCGAGGGCATCGGGTCGCGGCTCGCCTCGGCCGTCCTCGACGCCGCCCGCGACGCCGGGCTCGACGTCTACCCGGCGTGCCCGTTCATCGCGGAGTACATCCGGCGGCACCCGGACCGCTACCTCGACCTCGTGCCCGAGAAGGTGCGGGCCAAGTACGAGCTCTAGGTCAGAGCGCGGCCTCGATCGTGCCGCCGAGCTTGGCCGGCTCGGTGGTCGGTGAGAACCGCTTGATCACCCGGCCGTCGCGGCCGATGAGGAACTTGGTGAAGTTCCACCTGATGCCGTCGCCGGGGAGCAGGCCCGACTTCTCGTCCCGCAGCCAGGAGTAGAGCGGGTGCGCGTCGTCACCGTTGACGTCGATCTTCGCGAACATCGGGAAGCTCACGCCGTAGTTGCGCTCGCAGAACGAGGCGATCTCCGTCTCGTCGCCCGGCTCCTGGTTGCCGAACTGGTCGCACGGGAACCCCAGCACCGTGAACCCGCGCTCTGCGTAGGTGTCGTGCAGCTCCTGGAGCCCGGCGTACTGCGAGGTGAGGCCGCACTGCGAGGCGGTGTTGACCACGAGCACCACCTGGCCCTCGTACGCCGACAGGTGGGTCTCGTGACCGTCGATGCTGGTGGCGGTGAAGTCTCCGAGAGTCGTCATGGACCCAAGTCTGTCAGGGGGCTGGTGGCCGGGCTGGAGCGCTGGACCGTCCGGTCCGTGGTTCAGCCGCGCGTGGTCGACACCTCGTGGGCTCCGGCCGAGGCGGGCGCGGGCAGGACGCCGGGCGTGCCCCAGCCTTGCTCCCCGAACGCCTCCGCGACCCGGTCGGCGACGGCCTCCGCCCGGTCGGTGGGGACCAGCGCGATGGCCGAGCCGCCGAAGCCGCCGCCGGTCATCCGGGCGCCGAGGGCGCCGTGCGCGAGCGCGACGTCGACCACCACGTCGAGCTCGGCGCAGGAGATCTCGAAGTCGTCGCGCATCGAGGCGTGCGAGGCCGTGAAGAGCTCCCCGACTCGTGGCCAGTCAGCCGCCTGGAGGGCCGCGACCGTCTCGGCCACGCGCCGGACCTCGGTGACGACGTGACGCGCCCGGCGCCGCAGCCGCTCGTCGCCGAGCCGGTCGAGGTCGGTCTCGGTCGCCTCCCGCAGGCTGGTGACCCCGAGCGCGCGGGCGGCGGCCTCGCACTCCTGGCGGCGTGACCCGTAGCCGCCGTCCGCGTGGGAGTGGCTGGCCCGGGTGTCGACGACCAGCAGCTCCAGCCCGGCATCGCCCGGCTGCCACGGCACCGTCCGGGTCGTGGCGTCGCGGAAGTCGATGAGCAGCGCCTGCCCCTCCTCGCCGAGCAGGGCTGCCGTCTGGTCGAGGCCGCCGGTCGGGGCGCCCGCGACCTCCGACTCGGCCCGCATCGTCGCCGCGACCAGCGCCTGCCGGTCGGGGTCGATCCCGGCGGCGGCACACATCGCGAGTGCCGCCGAGCAGATCAGCGCCGCCGAGCTCGACAGCCCGGACCCGAGCGGCACCCGGCCGTCGACGACGAGGTCCATCCCGGGCAGCTCGTGTCCGGCTTCGCGCAGCGCCCACGCCACGCCGGCGACGTACGCCGCCCAGCCGTCGACCGACCCGGGCGACACCTCGGCCAGCGGTCCCTCGTACCGGTCGTCCTGCTGCGCGCTCGCGACGGTCAGCACCCCGTCGCCGCGGCGCCGGACCGCGGCGTACGTCGCGTGCGGGAGCGCGATCGGCAGGCAGAGCCCGGCGTTGTAGTCGGTGTGCTCGCCGATCAGGTTGACCCGGCCCGGGGCCGCGAAGACGCCGACCGGGTCGTCGAGCCCCGCCACCAGGGCGGCCGCGATCTCCCGGGCGTCACCCGGCTCCACCTGCTCGGCCGCCATGGCCCGACCCTAGTGGTGCGGCTGGTTATTCTCGCGTGCATGGCGATCCCCGGAGAGGTTCCCGACGGGCCGCTCGCGGAGATCGGCGTGATCGGCGGCACCGGCCTCTACGCCCTGCTCGCCGACGCCGAGGAGCACGCCGTCCCGACGCCGTACGGCGAGCCCTCGGCGCCGCTCACGGTCGGCGACTTCGGTGGCCGCCGGGTGGCGTTCCTGCCACGCCACGGCCAGGGGCACCGGTTCCCGCCGCACGCGATCAACTACCGCGCCAACCTGTGGGCGCTGCACGCGGCGGGCGTCCGGCAGGTGCTCGCCCCCTGCGCCGTCGGCGGGCTGCGTGACACGGTTGCTCCCGGCGACCTGGTCGCCCCCGACCAGCTGGTCGACCGCACCTACCGCCGCGTCGGCAGCTACGTCGAGGCCGGCGCCGTCCACCTGCCGTTCGCCGACCCGTACTGCCCTCGGCTGCTCGGCACGCTCGACCGCGTCGACGGCGTCCGGACCGGCGCGACGATGGTCGTCGTGGAGGGCCCGCGGTTCTCCACGCGGGCCGAGTCGCGCCACTACGCCGCCGAGGGCTGGGACCTGGTCAACATGACCGGCGCACCCGAGGCGGCGCTCGCCCGGGAGCTGCGGCTCTGCTACGCCGCGGTCGCCGTCGTGACCGACATGGACGCCGGCGCCGAGTCGGGTGAGGGCGTCGGGCAGGCCGAGGTGTTCGAGCTCTTCGCCCGCAGCCTCGACCGGCTGCGCGGCGTGCTCGAGCAGGTGGTCACCGGGGCGCCGGACCCGGGTGGCTGCAGCTGCGCGTCATGGGCCGACGACCTCCACCTCACCTACCTCCGCTGAGGCTGCCGCCGCTCCCCCGGCCCACGACTCGGCCAAGGGTCAGGCGGAAGTCAGGAGCGGTCGTCGGCGAGCGGCCGGAAGCGCCGTAGCCGCAGGCTGTTGGACACCACGAACACCGAGCTGAAGGCCATCGCCGCGCCGGCGATCATGGGGTTGAGCAGCCCGGCGGCCGCGAGCGGGATCGCGGCGACGTTGTAGGCGAACGCCCAGAACAGGTTGCCCTTGATGGTCGTCAGGGTTCGGCGCGAGAGCCGGATCGCGTCGGCCGCGACCCGCAGGTCGCCGCGGACCAGGGTGAGGTCGCCGGCCTCGATGGCGACGTCGGTGCCCGTGCCCATCGCGAGTCCGAGGTCGGCCTGGGCGAGCGCGGCCGCGTCGTTGACGCCGTCGCCGACCATCGCGACGACCCGACCCTGGTCCTGCAGCCGCTTCACGACGTCGACCTTGTCGGCGGGCAGCACGTCGGCCACCACGTCGGCGGCGTCGATGCCGACCTCCGCGGCCACCGCGTGGGCGACCGAGGCGTGGTCGCCGGTGAGCAGCACCGGTCTCAGCCCCAGTGCGCGCAGCCGGCGGACAGCCTGGGCCGAGGTGGGCTTGACGGCGTCGGCGACGGACAGCCAGCCCCGTGGCACACCTCCCCACGCGACCTCGACGACGGTGTGGCCGGGAGCCCGGTCGACCGGACGCGAGGGCCGGCCGACGCTCACCTCGGAGTCGCCGACCCGGCCGACGACGCCGTGGCCGGCGGCGGCCGTGAACCCGTCGACGGCAGGCAGGTCGCCGAGCCGCTGGCGAGCACCTGCGGCGACGGCGCGCGCGATCGGGTGCTCGCTGGCGTCCTCGACGGCCCCGGCGCGGCTCAGCACCTCGTCGGGATCCTCGCCCGGGGCCGTGACCACGTCGAGGAGGGTCATCTCCCCGGTGGTGACCGTGCCGGTCTTGTCGAGCACGACGGTGTCGACGCGACGGGTCTGCTCGAGCACCTCGGGACCCTTGATCAGGATGCCGAGCTGGGCGCCCCGACCGGTGCCGACCATGAGTGCGGTGGGCGTGGCCAGCCCGAGGGCGCAGGGGCAGGCGATGATCAGCACCGCGACGGCGGCGGTGAACGCCGCGGACGCACCGACCCCTGCTCCGAGCCAGAAGCCGAGGGTGGCGACGGCCAGGCCGATCACGATCGGGACGAAGACGCCCGAGACCCGGTCGGCCAGCCGCTGCACCTCGGCCTTGCCGTTCTGGGCGTCCTCGACCAGCCGCGCCATCTGGGCGAGCTGGGTGTCCGCCCCGACCCGGGTGGCGCGCACGACCAGCCGGCCACCGGCGTTGACGGTGGCGCCGACGACCTGGTCGCCGGTCCCGACCTCGACCGGGACGCTCTCCCCGGTCAGCATCGACCGGTCGACGGCCGAGCTGCCCTGCTCGACGACACCGTCGGTGGCGACCTTCTCGCCGGGGCGTACGACGAAGAGGTCGCCGACGGCGAGCTGCTCGACCGGGATCCGGACCTCGGCGTTCCCCCGGAGCACCGCGACCTCCCGGGCGCCCAGCTCGAGCAGCGCCCGGAGCGCGGCACCGGCCCGCCGCTTCGAGCGTGCCTCGAACCAGCGCCCGGCGAGGATCAGCGTCGTCACCCCGGCGGCGGCCTCGAGGTAGATGTTGCCGGCGCCGTCGGTGCGCTCGACGGTCAGCTCGAACGGGTGGGTCATCCCGGGCACGCCCGCGGTGCCGAGGAACAGGGCGTAGACCGACCAGCCGAGCGCGGCCAGGGTGCCGACCGAGACCAGCGTGTCCATGGTGGCGGCGCCGTGGCGCAGGTTGACCCAGGCCGCCCGGTGGAACGGCCAGGCACCCCACACCACGACCGGCGCGGCCAGCACCAGCGAGAGCCACTGCCAGTAGTCGAACTGCAGCGCCGGCACCATCGCCATCGCGACCACCGGCACGCTGAGCACCAGCGACACCACGACCCGGCGACGCAGGGCGTCGACAGGATCCTCCGCGAGCGGGGCCACGCCGTCGTCCTCGGCCGCGAGCGGCAGTGCGGCGCCGTAGCCGGCCTGCTCCACGGTCGCCACCAGGTCGTCCGGGGAGACCGACTCGGGGAAGGTCACCTTCGCCTTCTCGGTCGCGTAGTTGACCGTGGCGACGACCCCGTCGAGCTTGTTGAGCTTGCGCTCGATGCGGTTCGCGCACGAGGCGCACGTCATGCCGGTGATCGCGAGCTCCACGTCAGTGGTCATGGTCCGCCTCCTCGCCGCGCGGACCGGCCTCGCCCGCGCGCAGCGTGAAGCCGGCGGTACGGACGACGCCGCCGTGGCGGAAGTCGAGGAACAGCCGGTAGCGACCCGCGCTCGGCACCTCGGCCACGAACGGGATCCCGGGTCCGGCGTCGGACTCCTCGGGGTGGACGTGGAGGTAGGCGAGGTCGCCCTCGCGCAGCGCCACCAGGTGGCCGTAGGCACCGAGGTACGGCTGCAGGTCGGTGACCGGCTCGCCCCGGCGGGTCACGGTCGCGGTGACCGGCGACGCCTCCCCCGGCACCAGGTCGCCGGTGAGGGTGACCCGGTAGTCGTCGACGCGGGCGGTCCGCGTGACGGCCGGGGGCGGGAGCGGCACGTAGTCGCCGCCGACCTCGACGTCCGTGCCGAGCACCAGCTCCGGGCCGCCGGTGGGCGTGAAGTCGGCCAGCAGCCGGTTGCTGCCCGGGGCCAGCGTCATCCGGGCGGTCCAGGTGCCGTCAGGGGCCAGCGTCGGGTGGACGTGCTGGTAGTCGGCGCCGTCGCGCCGGATCTTGATCAGGTGGAGCCGCTTCTGGTGCACCTCGTCGTAGGCCGTGACCGGCTCGCCGTCGGGGCCGTCGACGACGAACCGGAGCGGCCGGTCGATGCCGACCAGCGGCCGGGAGACGACGCGCAGCGTGTAGCCCTCGCTGGAGACGACGAGACCACCCGGCTGCGCCGCAGCAGCGACCCCGGACGCCTCGGGGTGGACGCCGTGACCGGCGCCGTCCCCGGCCTCGTCCTCCGCGTGCCCGTCGCCGTCGTGTGCTGCGGTGGCCTCCACGTCCAGCGGGCCGACGGCGACGCCGATGCCGCGCGCCCCGACAAACACGAGCACGAGCGCCACCGCGAAGGCGCCGATCCTGGCGAGCGTGGTCATGCCAGCTGGTAGCCGGCCTCCTCGACGGCGGCCCTGACGGTCGCGTCGTCGAGGGGCTCGGCGCTGGTGACGGTCACGGCGCCGGTCTCGAGGACCACGGCGACGTCCTGGACGCCCGGGATCTCCTGGACCTCCTCGGTGACCGAGGCGACGCAGTGGCCGCAGGTCATGCCGGTGACGGAGTAGGTCTGGGTCTGGGACATCGGGATCTCCTCGGACGGGTGCAGCTCAGGAACGGACCAGGCGGGCGATGGCGTCGGAGGCCTCACGCACCGAGCGATCGGCCTCGGGGCCGCCCGCGCGGGCTGCGTCGACGACGCAGTGGGTCAGGTGGTCGTGGAGCAGTGTCAGCGCGACGGACTCCAGCGCCTTGGTCGCCGCGGAGACCTGCGTGAGGATGTCGATGCAGTACTTCTCCTCCTCGACCATCCGCTGCAGGCCCCGGACCTGGCCCTCGATCCGGCGCAGCCGCTTGAGGACCTTGTCCTTGTCGTCGTGGGCGAGGTAGCCGTGCTCGTGCGGGTGTTCCGTCATGTTCGGACCATACCCCCTCCCCGTATATGTCTCAACTCGTGCGAGGCCGCGTGACGGTCGTCCGGACGGTTCACAATCCCGATCCGCGTGGATATCGTCACGAGGCACGGGGGCTCGACCTGTTGAGAGGACTCGGCCATGAGCAGCACCCAGGACGCGCGCACCTACCGGACGCTCGACGAGCAGATGGAGAAGCTCACCCCCGCGGAGCAACGGTTCGAGCGGGCCCGCCAGACGATCGGGCTGGTCGCAGGTCCGATCGTGTTCGTGGTGATGCTGCTGATCCCGATGGACATCGACGACAACCAGCAGCGGCTGGCCGCCGTCCTCGCCTTCACCATCGTGTACTGGCTCTCCGAGGCGATACCGATCCCCGCGACGGCGATCTTCTCGCTGGCGCTGTGCGTGCTGCTGCAGGTGCCGGTGATCCCTGCCGACAGCGACGACTCGGCCTCCGACCTGGTCTACGGGTCGTTCGGCTCCGACACGATCTTCCTGTTCATCGGGGCCTTCATCATCGCCCAGGCGATGCGGACCCACGGCCTGGACCGGCGGTTCGCCTTCCGGGTGCTCTCGCTGCCGGGGGTCGCGAAGTCGACGTACCGCCTGATCATCGCCTTCGGTGCGATCGCGGCGTCGATCTCGGCCTTCATCTCCAACACCGCCACGGCCGCCATGCTGCTGCCGATCGGGCTCGGCATGATGGGGGCACTAGGCGACCTGGTGAGCGACCAGTCCGACGAGAACACCGACGCCAGCCGGCTGCGGTTCGGGACGGCCCTGATGCTGATGATCAGCTACGGCGCCGGCGTCGGCGGGCTGCTCACCCCGATCGGCACCCCACCCAACCTGATCGGCATCGCCTTCATCGAGTCCGAGACCGGCACCACGATCAGCTTCTTCTCCTGGGTGATGATGGCGCTGCCGATCTGCCTGCTGATGTTCGCGGCCCTCTGCGTGATCCTGATCCTGCTCAACAAGCCCGAGGTGCGCCGGATCTCCGGGGCCGAGGAGTACGTCCACGCCCAGCGCGCCGAGCTCGGCCCGATGAGCAGGGGCGAGCGCAACACCCTGGTGGTCTTCGGCGTCGCGGTCAGCCTGTGGGTGCTGCCCGGCGTCGTCGCCCTCGTGGCGGGCGACGAGTCGGGCGCGTACGACTGGGTGACCGCGCGGCTCGACGAGGGAACGGTTGCGATCATCGCGGCGGTGCTGCTGTTCCTGCTCCCGATCGACTGGGAGCGCCGCCGGTTCACCATGAACTGGAACGAGGCGGTCAAGATCGACTGGGGCACGGTGATCCTGTTCGGGTGCGGCATCGTGCTCGGCACGCTGCTCTCGGACACCGGGCTCGCCGAGACCCTCGGCACCGGCATCGCGGACGCCCTCGGCGTCACCAGCCTGCTGGCCGTCTCCGCCGTGGCGGCGCTGATCGCGATCGTCATCTCCGAGACGACGTCCAACACCGCCAGCGCGACGATCGTGGTGCCGATCGTGATCCCGATCGCGGCGGCCGCCGGGCTCGACCCCGTCATCCCGGCGCTGTGCGCGGTCTTCGGGGCGAGCTTCGGCTTCATGATGCCGGTGTCGACGCCGCAGAACGCGGTCGTCTACGGGTCCGGGATGATCCCGATCACCAAGATGGTGCGATCGGGCATCGTGTTCGACATCCTCGGGATCATCCTGATCGTCGCGCTCATCCCGATCATGGCCAACCTCGTCGGGATCGTGTGAGGCCGGCCCCGGGCAGTCGGGTCAGCGGCGGCGGGCGCCGTACCGCGGGGTGGGGTTGTAGGCCCACAGGGTGTGGGTGTCGATCCAGCGGGTGATGCGCTTGACGGTGCTCATGGGGTCTCCTTCGTACGGGGTGCGCGAGTCCGTTCCAACGACCCCGACGGGCCCGATGTTTCCGGTCCGAGCCGTGTCGCCGATCACGTGCGCGCGGTCACGTACTGACACGTTCGCGCAGCGGTGTGGCGCGGGCGTTGAGCGGACGTTGCGGCGCGGTGAACTCCCCGGCCGGATGGCGGTGCGGTGGTTCGACGTCGCGCCGTGACCCGGACCCACCACGGTCCCCGTTCGGGCTCGGTCCGGTCATTCGGGGCCGAGCGTCCGCAGCCGGGCCGTCAGCCGCCGCGTCTCCTCCTCGGTGAGGTGGGCGCCGAGCCGGTGCAGCAGGTCGGGCAGCTCGGCCAGGTCGAGCGGTCGCTGCCGGCTCGGCTCACCCGCGCGTCGCTCGGTGACGCCCTCGAGGGTCACCGTGGTCTGGGTCGGGGTGCCGTCGTGCGCGACGTCGTGCCGGGCGAGCATGAAGGTGCTGCGGAAGTGCGACACCGGCGACGTCGACGTCCAGTGGTGGCCCATGGCGACGTCGACGTCGCGCACCGGCAGCTCGTCGGTGGTGTGCATCAGCTCCCAGCCGGCCCACCGCTCACGCCACAGCTGCCAGCCCGTGCCGGCGCCCTCGGCGACCCGCACCAGGCGGTGCGGCCACAGGCCACCCTCCAGCCGGGCGCCGTCCTCGAGCGGGACCGGCCCGAGGGGCGGTACGCCGATGCCGGGGTCGGCCAGCACCCGGCGGCCGGCCAGCGTGACCACGACGCCGAGGTGGGTGCGAGGAGCGGCGTCCGGATCACCCACCCGGGCCAGCCGTCGGGTGGCGTCGTAGCCGAGGGCGAGCAGGACGGCGTGGAACAGGGTGGCGTGCTCGAAGCAGTAGCCACCCCGCCCCCTCACCACGAACTTCTCCACCACGGCACCGAGCGACACCCCGGGGTGCTGCTCGAGGAGCACGTCGATGTTGTCGAAGGGGAAGGTCCGGACGTGCGCGGCGAGCAACCCCGCCAGCGCCGCCTCCGAGGGCGGTGCGGCCTCGGCCCCGGTGCGCGCGAGGTAGGCGTCGACGTCGAACCCGGTGGTGGGCGTGCTCACCCGAGGATGGTGGCAGGTGCCGCTCCCGCCGGGTCAAGCGCTCGATCTCTCGCCCGTCGGCCGTCCCGGGCCTACACTCGGCGCACCATCCGCAGCGCTCGGGGAGGACGCTCATGGGAATCGTCACGGACGTACGGCTGCGGCAGCCCCGCCAGAACGACCTGGTCGGCGACCGGATCGTCGTGGCCGGGATCGGCGCCGGCTTCGAGGGGACGATCGGGATCCGGGTCGTCGGGCCGCGCGGCAAGGTGCTCGGGGAGGACTCCGCCCAGTCCAGCGGCGGCGGCATCGGCGTGGGTGACTTCTCGGCGCGGGTACGCGTGACCGACCCGCCACGACCGGGCACCCGACTGACGGTGCAGGTCTTCGGTGACAACGCCGGACTGCCGGGCGAGGGTCCGACGCCCGGGTTCGACCTGCGCGAGGTCGAGGTGAGCTGCTTCCCCGGGTCGCGCGGCTTCCTGATCTACCGGGTCGAGTCCGGCGACACCCTGACCGGGATCGTCCGCAAGCTCAAGGACTTCACCAAGGTCACCGTCAAGCAGGTCGTGTCCGCCAACCCCCGGATCGAGGACCCCGACGTGATCGTCACCGGCTGGCGGCTGCGGATCCCGGTCCAGGGCTGAGGATCACCCCGGGACGACGCCGCGGGAGGCGAGCGCCGTCGCGTCGAGCGTGAACCCACCCTCCGGTCGCCCGACGAGGTCGAACAGCGCTGCGCGGTAGGTCTCCCTCGCCTCGGGTCCGAGCGAGACGACGTACGCCCCGGCGGGACCGATCCCCTCGCGCAGGCTGCTCCACAGCTCCTCGAACCCGGAGTAGCCGACCGTCACGGTGAGCGGCGCGTCGGTGACGTCGACCAGCCCGGCGCCGGAGAGCAGAGCCGCCAGCTCGCCCTCGTGGCCGAAGGGGCGGTCCTCCGGCTCGGCGTCGGGCGGCTCGACCGCCGCCCGGGCCTGGCCGACGACATGGAGCAGGCCCATCGAATCGGTGCTGTGCCAGACGCACACCCCGACCACACCGCCCGGTCGCACCACCCGCGTCATCTCGGCGACCGAACGCGACGGGTCGGTGACGAAGTGGATCACCAGCTGCGCGACCGCCCGGTCGAACGACGCGTCGTCGACCGGCAGGTCCTCGGCCGCTCCGGCCCGGACGTCGACGTCGGGGTACCGCTGCCGACAGGCCGCCACGAAGCTCGGCGCCGGGTCGACCGCCACCACCGCCGACGGGCCGAGCAGCTCGGCCGCAACACCCGTGAAGGCCCCCGGGCCGCACCCGACGTCCAGCAGCCGCTGCCCCTCCCGGACGCCGCAGAAGTCCGCGAACTGTGGTGCGAGGAGGTGGGAGTACCGGCCCATGAACCGGTCGTAGGCCTCGCCGGTGCCCGTGAAGTCCTTCGTGCCCTCGACCTCGACCATGACCCCTCCCCCTCCGTTCCCCGGACCGAAGATCCTCCTCACCCGGGATCCGGTCAACCCCGCCGACGCCGAGGCCCCCGCCGTCGCCGAGCACGCCCGCGCCAAGGTGGTCATCACCGTGCCGTGGCCCCCCGTGGCTGCCGTGAGGTCTCTGCCGACCGGGGCGGTGGCGGACGACGTCGTGGTCCGCCGCGGTCGGGGGTCGGGCCGAGGCGGATGGTTGACCCAGGGCCTCGATGGCGGCGGTCGCGCGCGAGCGACGGCGGACAGGTTAGCCGGCACCTACGACCTGGAGTCACCGTGATCGGCTGCCCGGGAACATGACTCGGGGCCGGCACCCCCCGGCGTGGGAGTCCCGGCCCCGGGCCCGGGTGGAGACACCCGGAATGTGTGCGCGAGGGGGGAGTTGAACCCCCACGTCCTTTCGGACACACGGACCTGAACCGTGCGCGTCTGCCTATTCCGCCACTCGCGCGTGAAGCGGGCACAGGCTATCCCAGCGCGGAGAGCATCCCCAAACCGACCAGACCGGTGCGGGGCGCGCGGTCGTGCGGAGTCGGAGGGCGGCGGCGGCCCCGATAGCATCGCGGGCAGCGTCCGTACGGGCGCCGACCGGGCATGCACGGAAGGAGGCGATCGGACATGGGCGGGCTGCAGCGCTTCGAGCACAAGCTGGAGCAGGTGATCTCCGGCGCCTTCGCCAAGGCGTTCCGCAGTGCGGTTCAGCCGGTCGAGATCGCGGCCGCGCTGCAGCGCGAGTGCGACAACAACGCCCAGATCCTTTCGCGCGAGCGGCGGATGGTGCCCAACGACTTCCACGTCGAGCTCGCGCAGACCGACCTCGACCGGCTCTCGCCGTACGACACCACCATGGTGCGCGACTTCACCGAGCAGCTCGAGGACCACGCCCAGCAGCAGGGCTACCAGTTCCCCGGTCCGGTCCGCATCCAGTTCGAGGCGGCCGACGACCTCACCACGGGCCGGTTCCGGATCCGCAGCAGCGCGAAGGCGCAGGTCCAGTCCAACGCCTCGCGCACCCAGGCGCAGCGGGCACGGGCCTTCGTCGTGGCCGGTGACCAGCAGCACCCGCTGCACCCGCCCGCCACCGTCGTCGGCCGCGGCACCGAGGCCGACATCCGGGTCAACGACCCGGGCGTGAGCCGGCGCCACATCGAGTTCCAGCTGGTGGGGGGGGCCGCTGCAGGGTCAGCGCTGCAGGTCCGGGTGCGCGACCTGGGCTCGACCAACGGCATGCTGGTCGACGGCCACCGCGTCACGAGCACCAGCGTCCGCGACGGGTCCGAGGTCAAGATCGGCAACACCACGCTCACCGTCCGGATCGTCACGGAAGCCGCCCAGGGAGCCCCCGATGTCTGAGCTGACGCTCTTCCTGATCCGGCTGGCCTATCTCGCCATCCTGTGGATCTTCGTGCTCTCCGCCATCTCCGTGGTGCGCTCGGACATGTTCGGCGCCCGGGTGCCGGCCGCGGCCCGCGGGGCCGACGGCGGGGGGCGCGCCAAGAAGCAGAAGCCCGCCAAGGCCCCGCCCAAGCGCCGGGGCAGCCCGAGCCACGTGCTCGTCGTCGAGGGGGCCAACTCCGGTGAGCGCGCCGACCTCGAGCACGCCCCGATCCTGATCGGACGCGGCACCGACGCGGCGATCCGGCTCGACGACGACTACGTCTCGACCCGCCACGCCCGGATCGCCTCCTCCGGCGACGGGTGGTTCGTCGAGGATCTCGGCTCCACCAACGGCACCTACGTCGGCACCGCCCGGATCACCCAGCCGACCACCCTCACGCTCGGGACCCAGGTCCGCATCGGCAAGACCATCCTCGAGCTGAGGAAGTGACCAGCCGCCGCATGCGCCTCGACTACGCCGCCATCTCCGACGTCGGCCGGGTCCGCAAGGACAACCAGGACTCCGGGTACGCCGGCCCCCGACTGCTCGCCGTCTGCGACGGCGTGGGCGGGGCCGCGCGCGGCGACATCGCCTCCTCGACCGCCGTGGGGCAGCTGCGGCGCCTCGACACCGACGAGGTCGAGGACCTGCTCGGCCAGGTCGCCGGCGCCCTCCACCGCGCCCACGACCGGATCGGCGAGCTGGTCGACGAGGACCCCGCGCTCACCGGCACCAGCACCACGGCCACCGTCGCCCTCTTCGACGGCGCCACGCTCGGCATGGGTCACGTGGGCGACAGCCGCGCCTACCTGTTGCGCGACGGTGAGCTGCAACAGCTCACCAAGGACCACACGTTCGTGCAGACACTGATCGACGACGGCCAGATCACCGAGGAGGAGTCGCGGGTCCACCCCCACCGCAACCTGATCCTCAAGGCCATCGACGGCATCCACGACCTCGAGCCCGACCTGTTCGAGGTCGAGACCCGCGCCGGTGACCGGATCTTCCTCTGCAGCGACGGCGCGTGCGGGGTGCTCGGGCCCGAGCGGCTGGCCGACATCCTCCGCACCGGCAACGCCGACTACGCCGCCGTCGAGCTGGTCCGGGCCAGCCTCGAGGCCGGTTCCACGGACAACGTCACCTGCCTCGTCGCCGACGTCATCGACGACCTCGCCGAGGGCGACACCGAGCCGATGCTGGTCGGCGCGGCCGCGGAGCTGCCGCGGCGCGGCGGACGCGGCATGGCCGGCGTCGGCAGCCTGTTCCGCGGCCACCGCTCGGGCGACACCGGCGAGCTCGAGCCGGTCCCGGGCGACATCCCCGACGACGTCGGGTTCGCGATCACCAACGACCCGATCGACCCGGAGGAGGCGCGCTACGCCCCACGGCCGCCCCGCCGCTTCGCGTGGCTGCGACGGCTGCTGGTGCTGGTGTTCCTGGTCGGCGTGATCTGGATGCTGGCCGCCGGGGCGTGGTCCTGGACCCAGCGGCAGTACTACGTCGGCGAGTACGACGGCCAGGTCACCATCTACCGCGGCGTCAACGCCGACCTCCCCGGCCTGGAGCTCTCCCAGCCGTACGAGACCAGCGACATCGCGTTGACGGACCTGAGCGACTACGACCAGAACCAGGTGCGCGACGGCCTCGGCCTCGGCGACCTCGACGCCGCCCGGCGTACCGTCGACAACCTGGCCGCCGAGCGGGTCCAGCCCAGCGACCAGCCCAGCGGTGGGAGCAGCGACGCCCCCAGTGCGACCCCGCGTTCGGGGAGGTCCTGACATGTCGCAGACCGGAACCATCATGGGGTTCGTGCACCGGCGTCGCCGGGGCGCCGAGCTGTTCCTGCTCGTCATCGCGCTCGTCGTCGGCATCGGCGCCTACGCCGCGGTCGGCCTGGGCGTCGAGGGCACCGTCCCTGCCGACATCATCGGCTACGGCGGCACCCTCGCCGTGCTCGTCGTCGCCGCCCACATCACTGTCCGGTTCACCGCGCCGTACGCCGACCCGGTGCTGCTGCCGGTCGTCGCCGCGCTCAACGGGCTCGGCCTGGCCGTGATCCGTCGGCTCGACCTGGTGGCGGACACCAGCTTCGCGGGGCGGCAGCTGATCTGGATGACAGTGGGCGTGGTGCTGTTCATCGTGACCCTGGTCGTGCTGCGCGACCACCGGGTCCTGCAGCGCTTCACCTACACGCTCGGCCTGGTCGCGATCCTGCTGCTGCTGCTCCCGCTGGTGCCGGGGCTCGGCGCGACGATCAACGGCGCCCGGATCTGGATCCAGCTGCTCGGCTTCAGCTTCCAGCCCGGCGAGGTCGCCAAGGTGCTGCTCGTCATCGCCTTCGCCGGCTACCTCGTGCTCCACCGCGACGCGCTCGCCCTGGCGGGTCGCCGAGTGCTCTTCGTCGACCTGCCCCGGGGCCGCGACCTCGGCCCGATCCTCGCGATGTGGCTGGTCAGCCTCGGCATCCTGGTCTTCCAGCGCGACCTCGGCTCGAGCCTGCTGTTCTTCGGCCTGTTCCTGGCCATGCTCTACGTCGCCACCGAGCGGCCCGGCTGGCTGGTGGTCGGCGGCACGCTGTTCTTCGGAGGTGCGGCGATCGCGTACCGGCTCTTCGGCCACGTCCGCGACCGGGTGGACATCTGGCTCGACCCGTTCGGCCACTACGGCCCGGGCACCGACGACCGCGCCTTCCAGCCGGTCGAGGCGATGTTCGGGATGGGCTGGGGCGGCCTGCTCGGCCGCGGCTTCGGCAACGGCTCCCCCGAGCGGGTGCCGTACGCCGAGTCCGACTTCATCGTCGCCTCGATCGGTGAGGAGCTCGGCCTGACCGGGGTCATCGCCATCGTGCTGCTCTACGGCCTGCTGGTCGAGCGGGCGCTGCGGGCTGCCCTGGTGTGCCGCGACGGCTTCGGCAAGCTGGTGGCGGTCGGGCTCGCCGGCGTGCTGGCGTTGCAGGTCTTCGTGGTCATCGGCGGCGTCACCCGGCTGATCCCGCTGACCGGCCTCACCACCCCGTTCCTCTCCTACGGCGGCTCCAGCCTGGTCGCCAACTGGGTGATCATCGCGTTGCTGCTTCGGATCTCCGACCAGGCCCGACGGCCGGTCCCCTCGATGCCCACCGACGACGACGCCGACGCCGAGTCGACCCAGGTCGTCAAGGCAGTGGGGCGGTGACGTCGTGAACAAGCCGATCCGCACCATCTCCGTGTTCTGCCTGCTGCTGTTCCTCGGGCTGATGCTCAACGCGACCTACCTGCAGTACTGGCAGGCCGGCGACCTCAACGAGGACCCCCGCAACCGCCGGGTGCTCGCCGAGTCGTTCTCGAGCGAGCGCGGCGCGATCCTGGTCGGCGAGGCCGGGCAGGGCCGTACCGCCATCGCCGAGAGCGAGCCGTCGGGCGACCAGTACGACTACCAGCGCACCTACCCGCAACCCTTCAAGTACGCCCACCTCACCGGCTGGTTCTCCTACTTCAGCCAGACCGGGCTCGAGAACACCCAGAACGCCGTGCTGTCCGGCGACGACTCGCGGCTGTTCGTCACGCGACTCGTCGACCTGTTCAGCAACTCCAGCTCCAAGGGCGGCAGCGTGCAGCTGACCATCGACCCGCAGGCGCAGACGGCCGCGTTCGAGGGACTCGAGGGCCTCGGGGAGGGGGTCGAGGGGTCCGTGGTGGCACTCGAGCCGAGCAGCGGCCGGATCCTGGCGATGGCCTCGCTCCCGACGTACGACCCCAACGAGCTGGCCAGCCACGACTTCGGTGCCGTCGCCAAGCGGGCCGAGGAGCTCGGGGAGCGCGACGACGAGCCGCTGCTCAACCGCGCGATCCAGACCCGGCTGCCACCCGGCTCGACGTTCAAGATCGTGACCGCCGCGGCGGCGATCGAGTCCGGCAACTACGACGCGAGCTCGCAGGTCCCCGGCGGGTCGACCTACCAGCTGCCGCAGACCTCCGGCGAGAGCGGCCTCATCGACAACGAGGGCCGCGACTGCGGCACCTCCCAGATCCCGTTCACCCAGGCGATGGGGCAGTCCTGCAACACCACCTTCGCCCGGCTCGCGGTCGAGGTCGGCGCCGACGCGATGCTCGAGCAGGCCGAGGCGTTCGGGTTCAACAGCCACTACCTCGAGGACCTGCCGCTGCAGGCCGAGTCGAACTTCCCCGAGGACATGAACCCGCCCGAGACCGGCCAGTCCGGCATCGGCCAGTTCGAGGTCGCGGCGACCCCGCTGCAGATGGCGATGGTCTCGGGCGGCATCGCCAACGGCGGCATCGTGATGCGGCCCTACCTGGTCGACGCCGTGCTGACCCCGGAGCTCGACGTCCTGCCCCGGACCGAGCCCTCCCAGCTCTCGCAGGCCGTGTCGTCCGACACCGCGCGCGACCTGACCGAGCTGATGACCTACACGGTCGCCCAGGGCACCGCCAGCCCGGCGGCCATCCCCGACATCGAGGTGGCCGGCAAGACCGGCACCGCCCAGAGCGGCGTCGAGTCGGTGCCGCCGTACGCGTGGTTCACCTCGTTCGCGCCCGCCGACGACCCGCAGGTCGCGGTGGCGGTGATGATCCAGAGCGCCCCCGGCACCGAGCGCGGCGAGATCGCCGGCGGCGCGCTGGGCGGACCGATCGCCAAGGCCGTGATGGAGGCGGTGATCCGATGACCCACCCGCTTCGGACGCACACCCCGATCCGCTCCGGAGGGAGGCCCCGACCATGAGCGACCAGGGCTCCCCCGCACGCTTCGCCGACGCCGCCGAGCGCTACCGCCTCGACTCCCGGATCGCGACGGGCGGCATGGGCGAGGTCTGGCGCGCCTCCGACACCCGGCTCGGCCGGACGGTCGCGGTCAAGCTGCTCAAGCCCGAGTACGCCGACGACGCGACGTTCCGCACCCGCTTCACCTCCGAGGCGCAGCATGCCGCCGCGCTCCACCACCCGGGCGTCGCGGCCGTCTACGACTACGGCGGCGGCGACTCGACCCCCTACCTGGTGATGGAGCTCGTCGACGGCCAGCCGCTCTCGGCCCTGATCGCACCCGACCGGCCGATGGACCCCGAGGTGGTGCGCGACCTGATGGCGCAGGCCGCCGACGCGATCGGCGCCGCCCACGCCGCCGGCATCGTCCACCGCGACGTCAAGCCCGCCAACCTGCTGGTCACCCCCGACCGCCGGGTCAAGATCACCGACTTCGGCATCGCGCGGGCCGCCGAGGGGATGGCGCTGACCCAGACCGGTCAGGTCATGGGGACGCCCCAGTACCTCTCGCCCGAGCAGGCCCAGGGCGGCACCGCCACCCCCGCCTCCGACGTGTACTCGCTCGGGGTCGTCGCCTACGAGTGCCTGGTCGGTCGCCGGCCCTTCGTCGGCGAGACGCCGGTCGCGACGGCGCTCGCCCACCTCCGCGAGCCGGTCCCGGAGCTGCCGCCCGAGATCCCGTCCGACCTGGCCGGCGTCGTACGCCGGGCGATGTCGAAGGACCCGGCCGACCGGTTCGCCGACGCGTCGGCGCTCGCCGCCGCCTTCCGCAACCCCGCCACGGTCGCGCTGGCCCCTGCCGCGGCGGCCACCGCCACCCAGGTGATGACCGGCGCCCCGGCGCCGGTGGCCCCACCCCCGGGGACCCCGACCGACCCACAGCGCAAGCGCCGCATCCCGTGGCCCTGGATCCTCCTCGCCCTGGTGGTCGTGGCCGCGATCATCGTCGTCGCGCTCCTCGCCGGCGGCGAGGAGGACCCCACCAGCGAGAGCAACCCCACCCGTGACCCCCAGCCCTCGCAGGCCACCTCGCCGACGCAGGAGGAGTCGACGCCTCCGCCCGAGACCTCGGCGCCGCCCCCCGAGGAGACCACCTCGCAGGAGCCCGAGACCTTCGACATCGACGAGGACGACTACCTGGGGCGCGACGTCTCGGACGTCGAGGACGAGCTGCAGTCGCTGGGCCTGGATCCGACGACCGAGGAGGTCGACAACGACGGCACCGAGCAGGAGGACACGGTCGCCTCGGTGAGCCCCACCTCGGGCCTGCAGGAGGGCGACCAGGTCGTGGTCGAGTACTACGGTGCGCCGGTCGAGACCTCGGGACCGCCCGAGACCCCGCCCGGCCAGGAGAAGAAGAACGAGGAGGACCAGCAGTGAGCGCCCTCATCGGTGGCCGCTACGAGCTCGGCGAGATGCTGGGCCGCGGCGGGATGGCGGAGGTGCGCAAGGGCACCGACACGCGCCTCGGCCGCGTGGTCGCGGTGAAGCGGCTGCGCACCGACCTCGCCAGCGACGCGACGTTCCAGGCCAGGTTCCGTCGCGAGGCGCAGTCGTCGGCCTCGCTCAACCACCCCGCGATCGTCGCCGTCTACGACACCGGCGAGGAGGACGCGACCGACGGCCCGCACGGCGAGATCGTCGCGCAGCCCTACATCGTCATGGAGTACGTCGCCGGCCGGACGCTGCGCGACATCCTGCGCGAGGGCCGCAAGATCCTCCCCGAGCGGGCACTGGAGATCACCAGCGGCGTGCTCTCCGCACTCGACTACTCCCACCGCGCGGGGATCATCCACCGCGACATCAAGCCGGGCAACGTGATGCTGACGCCGTCCGGTGACGTCAAGGTGATGGACTTCGGCATCGCCCGCGCGATCTCGGACGCCTCCTCGACCATGACCCAGACGGCGGCCGTCGTCGGCACCGCCCAGTACCTCTCCCCCGAGCAGGCGCGCGGCGAGACCGTCGACTCCCGCTCCGACGTCTACTCCGCGGGCTGCCTGCTCTACGAGCTGCTCACCGGCCGGCCGCCGTTCGTCGGCGACAGCCCGGTCGCGGTCGCCTACCAGCACGTACGCGAGCAGGCGCAGCCGCCGTCCGACCACGACCAGGAGCTCCCCGAGGCGATCGACGCGATCGTGATGAAGGCGCTCGCCAAGCGGGTCGAGGACCGCTACCAGAGCGCGGCGGCGATGCGCAGCGACATCGAGCGCTACCTGGCCGGGCGTCCGGTCCACGCGACGCCGCCCCCGCCCGTCGAGGAGCCGACGACGATGGCGCCCGCGGTCGCCGCGGCCGCGGCCGCCAACGGCGACGAGGACGACGACGAGCGCTCGCGCACCGGGCTGATCGTGCTGCTGGTGCTGCTCCTGATCGGCCTGTTCGCGGCGGCCGCCTACCTGCTCCCCCAGCTGTTCGAGTCCCCGCCCGAGCAGCAACGCGTCCCCGAGCTGATCGGCCAGACCGAGAAGGAGGCCCGGGCCCTGATCGGCGACGCCGGCCTGGCGGTGGGCGAGGTGACCTTCCGGACCGACCCCGACGCCCGGCGCAACACGGTCCTGGAGCAGGACCCCAACCCCGACCAGTTCGTCGAGCCCGGCTCCGAGGTCGACCTCGTGGTGTCCAGCGGCCGGCCGCTGGCGGACGTCCCGTACGTCATCGGCCAGCCCCGGGACCGGGCCCGCGCCACCTTGGAGGGCGAGGGCTTCGAGGTCGTCGGGGAGGAACGCGAGTCCGACGAGCCGCGCGGCCAGGTGCTGGAGACCGACCCTGCCCCCGGGGCGAGCGTTCCCGAGAACAGCACGGTCACGATCTTCTTCTCGGACGGCCCCGAGGAGGTGCCCGACGTGACCGGCCAGAAGCGGGAGCGCGCCGAGCAGACCCTCCGCGACGCGGGGTTCGAGCCGCGCGTCGTCGAGACCACCGACACCACGGCGCCGCGAGGCACCGTGGTCGAGCAGAGCCCGCAGGGCGGCCAGGAGGCCGCCGAGGGCTCGACGGTCACGATCGTCGTGTCGGCCTTCGAGCGAGAGCCGAGCGAGAGCCCGAGCGAGAGCCCCAGCGAGAGCCCCAGCGAGAGCCCGTCGGAGACCGCGTCGCCGACCGAGACGACCTCACCCAGCCTCCCGACCGACACGTCCAACAGTGGGCGCGGCGGGGGCGGCTGAGCGCGCCGGTCCGACTCAGTCCAGCGGCTCGGCGTACTGCATCGTGGTGAGGCCCTCGTAGGCGGGCGCCTCGATCCGCTCCTCGGTGCGCATCTCCCAGCCCACGGAGATGTCGGGCACGGCGGCCGCCGCGCGGTAGCCGGCGAGGTAGTCGTCCTGCATCACCGCCGCCTCGAGGGCCGCGGGGTTGCCGATGGCCGAGATCACGTACGGCTGGGCGTACGCCACGCCCTGCAGCATCACGGCGTTGCCCTCGCACTTGATGCCGGTCGTGGTGATCACGCGCTGCCCCTGGATCGTCATCGCCTCCGCGCCGCCCTTCCACATCGCGTTGGCCACGGCCTGGACGTCCTGCTGGTGGACCACGAGCAGGTTGAGGTTGCGGCTGCTGGAGTTGATGACCTCCTCGGGGGCGTCGGAGAGCGTGATCGTCAGGCCCGGGCCGGAGCGGGCCCGCAGCCCGGCCGGGTCCTCGAGGCCCTCGACCCGCCGCCGCAGCCTGCGGACCTCGCCGTTGCCGACCCGTGAGGTCAGCTGGTCGACGTCGCCGGTCAGGTCGGCCACCCGCTGCTGCAGCGCCTCGTACTCACGGTTCTCCTCGGTCACGAGGCCCGCGAGGTCGGTGTAGCGGCCCGGCCGCAGATCGGTGCCACCGCTGTTGGCCGCGCTCGTCGCGAGCAGCACCCCGCACGTGAGTGCCACCAGCGGCGTGCCGAGTCGCCACCGGTGCAGCGGAGAACGACCGTCGCCGTCGTCCCCGCGCCGGACCAGACCCCGGCCCGCCGCGGCCCAGCGCCGGGCCCGCCCGCCCCACCCGCCGCCGCCCGGATCCCCCTCGGGTCCGGGGCTCGCGTGGGACGGATCGCTCATGGCGACTACGCTAGCCCCCGCGCCCCCACGGGCGCGCATCACAGACCAGCGAGACCGCCGGCGCGGGAGGCCTGCCCGGCATGCCGCAGCCGGCCGACCGAGGAGCAGTGCAGGTGACCAAGCCGAAGACCAAGCAGGACCTGACCGGGGTCTCCGGGGGTCCGCTGTTCACGGTGCGCTTCGTCCTCGCCCTGCTGCTGATGGCGGTGGGCATCGCGTGGGTCGTCTACTACTACGTCGCCGTCCGTGTCGACCCTGCCCAGCTGCCGGCGCCCAAGCCGGGCGGCCCCGCCTTCATGGGCGACCTCGGCGACTGGAACTACCTGATCGGATTCGGCCTGTTCCTGCTCGGACTGGCGATCTCGGCCCATCCGTCGACCCCGCTCGGCCGGGGCCGCGGCGTGGTGGTCTGCATGCTCGGCTGCTTCCTGATCGGCCTGCTGTGGATCTGCACCTACTACGTGGTCAGCGACGACCCGTCGGCGATCCCCGTCATGAACGACCTCGGCCAGTACAACCTGATGCTGGGCATCGCCTTCATGGCCGTCGGCTTCACCTTCGCCACCCGCTGGGAGTGACCAGCCAGCCCCCTCCCTGGTGGGCCCCGCGCTACTGGCCGGGCCACCTGCTCGTGGTGGTACTGGTCGCCGCGGCGGTCTGGCTCGGCACCTGGCAGTGGGACGCGTGGCAGGCCAGGCGCGACGCCGAGGCGCGCGACCTGACCCGCGCCGCGCCGGTCGGGCTCGCCGAGGTCATGGGACCCGACGATCCGTTCCCGGGTGACCGGGTCGGGCAGCCGGTGATCCTCGACGGCCGCTGGATCGACGACGCGACCGTCTTCGTCGAGCGCGGCGGCGACTACTGGGTGGTGACCCCGCTCGCCGTCGGAACCGGGCCCGGCGGCGCCGCGGTGCCCGTCGTACGCGGCGTCGCGGACACCCCGTCCGCACCGCCCGTCTCGGGAACGGCCGAGCTGGTCGGGTGGCTGCAGCCGCCCGAGGGCACCGGCGCGGCGGACCCCGACCCGACCGACGACGTGCTGCCGCAGCTGCGGGTGGCCGACGTCGTGCAGCGGGTCGACGTCGACCTGTACGGGGCGTACGCCGTGGTGGCCGACGAGGTGGCGCCCGGCGCCTGGCCGACGGGCGACCGGGCGCTCAACGACGGCACCGAGGGACTCGCCCAGGCCGACCTCGAGGAGCTGCCCGAGTCCAGCCGGTTCACCGCGGCCCGCAACCTGTTCTACGCCGTCGAGTGGTGGGTGTTCGGCGGGTTCGCCCTGTTCGTCTGGGTCCGCTACCTGCTCGACGAGCGCTCCCCCGACCAGGACCCCCCACGGGCCGGGGCGGCCGGGGACGACCAGATAGCGTCGGGAGCGTGAAGTCCGCTCTCACCCGCTACCGGGTCATGGCCAACGTCGTGGGGGTGCTGCTCGTCGTCCTCGTCCTGGTCGGCGTACCGCTCGCCAACTTCGACGGCACCGAGATGTGGGGCGTGTTCCCCTCGACCCCCGAGCTGTTCCCCGTCGGCTCGACCGCCCACGACGTCGGTGAGGCGATCACGACCTACCTCGGCGTCGCCCACGGCTGGCTCTACATGATCTTCCTGGTCACGGCGTTCCTGCTCGCGCGCAAGGCCCGCTGGGACCTCCCGTTCACCTTCGTCACCCTCGTCTGCGGCACCGTCCCGGTGCTGTCGTTCTGGGCCGAGCGGCGCGCGACCAGGCGGGTCCGCGCCCAGCTCGGCGAGCCGGTGGCTGCCGGGCACCCGGTGTGACCGCCCCGTGACGACCGCGTTCGTGCTCGGGGGCGGAGGCGTCCTCGGCGCGGTCGAGGTCGGCATGCTGCGCGCCCTGCTCGAGCGCGACATCGTCCCCGACCTGGTGCTCGGCACCAGCGTCGGCGCCCTCAACGGCGCCCTGGTCGCCCGTGACCCCGACCTCTCCGTGGTCGACCGGCTCACCGAGCTGTGGCTCGACGTCGCCGCCCGCAGCCGGCAGGTCTACGGCGACAAGCCGCTGCGTACGGTGCGCCGGGCGGTGTCGAGCGGCACCCACATCTACTCCTCCAAGCCGCTGCAGCGCCGGCTGCGCGAGGAGTTCGGCGACGCGCTGATCGAGGACCTCCCGGTCCGGTTCCAGGTGTGCGCGGCCAGCATCGAGCGCGCCGCCGAGCACTGGTTCGACTCCGGCCCCCTCGTCGACGCGGTCGTCGCGAGCGCGGCGGTGCCCGGGCTGCTGCCGCCCGCGCGCGTCGGTGGCGAGCACTACCTCGACGGGGGCATCGTGAACTCCATCCCGCTGGCCCGGGCCGTGCAGCTCGGGGCGGACCGGGTGTTCGTGCTGCAGGTGGGCCGGATCGACCGGCCGCTGAGCGTGCCGCGTCGGCCGTGGGAGGTGGCCAGGGTGTCCTTCGAGATCGCACGTCGCCACCGGTTCACCCGCGAGGTGGCCGAGCTGCCCGAGCACGTCGAGGCGCACGTCCTCCCCGCCCGTGGGACGTCCGCCCGCGACGACACGTTCCGCGGCCACCGCGACTTCTCCACCGTCCAGCAGCGCATCGACGCGACGTACGACGCCTCCCGGGACTACCTGGACCGGCTGTGACCGGCGGCTGGGCGGGGGTGCTGCGCCGCCTCGTGCTCGCGCCCGCCGTGGTCGGCCTCGCGGCCCTGATGTGGGCGACGCTGCCGGCCTGGCTGATCGTCGCGGCGGTGCTCTCGCCGCTGCTCCCGGGCCGCTGGCGGGCGCTGCGCCTGCTCTGGGTGGCGATGCTCTACCTGACCTGCGAGGCGCTGCTGCTGGTGGTGCTGCTCGGGCTGTGGTTCTCGTCGGGGTTCGGCCGCCGGGTGCGGACGCCGTACTTCGAGGGGATCCACTACGACCTCGTGCAGGGGGTGATGTGGGTCTTCTTCCGGGAGGCGCGGCGGGTGCTGCGGCTCAGCATCGCGACCGACGGTCCCAGCCCGGACGCCCACCCCGGCGTCCCGCTGCTGGTCGCCTGCCGCCACGCCGGTCCGGGGGACTCGTTCACGCTGATCCACGCGTTGATGCACTGGTACGACCGCGAGCCGCGCGTCGTCCTCAAGGACACGCTCGCCTGGGACCCGGTGATCGACGTGGTGCTCAACCGGCTGCCGGCCCGGTTCATCGACCCCCGCGATGGCGATCTCGAGACCCAGATCGAGGAGCTCGCCCACGGCCTCGACGAGAACGACGCATTCGTGATCTTCCCCGAGGGCGGCAACTTCACGCCGGCGCGGCGGCAGCGCGGGATCGACCGGCTGCGCAAGCTGGGCCTGGAGGCGATGGCCCGGCGGGCCGAGAAGCTCACGCACGTGATCGCACCGCGGCCGGGCGGCTTCCTCGCCGCCCTCGACGGTGCCCCCGACGCCGACGTCGTCCTGGTGGCCCACACCGGCCTCGACCACCTGCTCAGCGTGCGCGACGTGTGGCGTGCGCTGCCGATGGACAAGCAGATCGTGATGCGCTGGTGGCAGGTGCCGCGCGAGGAGATCCCCACCGGCCGCGACGAGCGGATCGACTGGCTCTTCGGCTGGTGGGAGCGGATCGACGCGTGGATCGAGGAGCAGCGGCGCGAGGATGCGGCGGGGTGAGGGGCGGTTGGCGGTTTCCCCGCTCAGGCGGGGAAGTGGAGACTTCCTGTGCGAAATTTCCCCCAGGAACATTCAGTTTCCCCGCCTAAGCGGGGAAACCGACGACCCCTCACCACCACCCCCAGAACACCGCAGGGCGGCGCCCCCGGTACGGGGTGCGCCGCCCTGAGCAGGCGAGGGAGGGTCAGTCCTTCTTGTGGGCCCCGCCCTCGCCGTCGATCACGACCTCCTCGGCCGGGTCGTCGGGCGTGGTGACCTCGTGCGGCGCCTCGCCGGCGTCGGAGAGGGCCTCGCCCGGCATCGCACCGGCCGCGTCGTCGGCGTCGGCGGGCGGGGCCGGAGGTGCCGGCGGAGCCGGCGGCGGCGTCGGGGTGTAGGAGGAGTTCCAGCTCGCGGAGTCCTGGCCGCCCCTGAGCTTGGAGGCGACGAAGGCCGCAGCGGCAGCGATGCCACCGAAGAGCAGGACCTTCCTGAACCGGTGCTTCTTCTTCGGCGGCTCGCCCTTGAGCTCGGCCACCTTGGCGGCGGCGAGGTCGCGGCCCTCGGCCGCCTTCTGCTGGGCGACGTCGGCCACCTGGGACGCCTTCTCGGCGGCGATCGCGGCGCCGTCGGCGATGATCGGCTTGGCCCGGTCACGGGCGTCCTCGATCACGGGGACGGCGCGGTCCCGAGCCTCGACGAGGAGCGGCACCGCCTTGTCCCGGGCTGACTCGACCGCCTGCTCGACGTGCGGGCGTACCTGCTCGACGTAGTCGGCCGCCTGCTCGATCAGGGTCTTCTTCTTGCGGATGCCCATAGGGGGGATCTTCCTCTCGGTCGGGTTGCCCCCCAATTCCACCACCTTCGGCAAGCCCCCACCAGCCACCCCAGTGGGTGACTTGTCGCATCTGCGAGGATCGGGGACGCACAGCGGGGGGCACCACCGACGACGAAAGAGCGGGTCCATGGCCGATCAGCAGGCCGTCCTGAAGACCAACCAGGGCGACATCACCATCAACCTCTTCCCGAACCACGCGCCCGAGACGGTGTCCAACTTCACGGGCCTGGCCCAGGGCACCAAGGACTACGACGCCGGCACCGACCGCACCGGACCGTTCTACGACGGGCTCACCTTCCACCGGGTGATCCCCGGCTTCATGATCCAGGGCGGCTGCCCGCTCGGCACCGGGACCGGCGGCCCCGGCTACACCTTCAAGGACGAGCCCCACCCCGAGCTGGTCTTCGACAAGCCCTACCTGCTGGCGATGGCCAACGCCGGCCCCGGCACCAACGGCTCGCAGTTCTTCATCACCGTCGGTGCGACCCCGTGGCTCAACCGCAAGCACACGATCTTCGGCGAGGTGGCCGACCAGCCCTCGCGCGACGTCGTCGACGTCATCGCCGCCACCCGCACCGCCGCGGGCGACCGGCCGGTCGAGCCGGTGGTCATCGAGTCGGTCGAGGTCGTCGGGTCCTGAGCGCTCAACCGCCCGACGGGACACCCGCGACCCCCGGGACCGGGGTGCCGACCTGCTACCGGCACCCCGACCGGGAGTCCTACATCCGCTGCCAACGGTGCGAGCGGACGATCTGTCCCGACTGCATGCGCGACGCCGCCGTGGGCTTCCAGTGCCCGTCGTGCGTCGCGGAGGGCACGAAGGCGACCCGCAGTGGACGCACGGCGTACGGCGGCCGGCGCTCCGCCAACCCCGCCCTCACCTCGCTGGTGCTGATCGGCATCAACGCGGCGGTGTGGCTGGCGATCGCCCTCACCGGGGGCCGCTCGAGCCCGTTGGCCGACACGCTGGCGCTGCTGGTGCGCAGCCGGTGCGACCCGGCCGGGCAGCCCGGCACCTACACCGGCGCCCCGACCGAGCAGATCTGCCAGCAGGGCCTCGGCGGCACCTGGGTCACCGGCGCCGGTGACGGTGCCGCCTGGCAGCTGCTCACCAGCATGTTCACGCACGTCGAGGTGCTCCACCTCGCGGTCAACATGATCGCGCTGTGGTTCCTCGGCCCGCAGCTCGAGGCGGCCGTCGGCCGGCTGCGGTTCCTGGCGCTCTACCTGATCTCCGGCCTCGCCGGGTCGGCGATGATCCTGTGGTTCACCAGCGACCAGGTGCAGACCGTCGGTGCGTCCGGCGCGATCTTCGGCCTGATGGGCGGGCTGCTGGTCATGGCCGTCAAGGTCGGCGGCAACGTCTCCCAGATCGGGATGCTGCTGCTGATCAACCTCGTGATCACCTTCACCCTCCCCGGCATCTCCTGGCAGGGCCACCTCGGCGGCTTCGTCGGCGGCGTGCTGGTGGGCGCCGCCCTGGTCTACGCCCCCCGCGGCCCGCACCGCGGCGCCTGGCAGGCTCTCGGCGTCGGGCTGGTCGCGCTGGCGGTGCTGGCCGCGCTCGCCGGGGCCATGGTCACCCTCGGCTGACCCGCCGTTCCCCGTGCCTGGCCTCTCCCGCGGGTGCCCGGAATTCCTCCACAGCTGTGCACGAGCCTGTGGAGAGTTACACGTCTGTGTTTCGCAGCATGGCCCCGCGGAATGACATGGCTGTAGTTCTCCACAGGTTCTCCCCAGCCTGGGGATTTCCGGCGGCCGCGCTCACAACCCGGTCGGCTCGTCCTGCAGCACGACCTCGTCGCACACCGCGAACGGCAGCTCGTCCAGCAGCGCCAGCCCCACCGCGGCCGACGGCTGGGGCACCGTGTAGCCGATCCGACCGGGCGCCGGGTCCGCCGCACCGTCGACGTACGCCCTGGGGAAGTCGCTGACCGGCCAGTCCTCCCCGATCCGGAGCCGCTCGAACAGGTCGTCCCGGTCGGGCTCCACGCGCACGGTCGCGTCGTGGTCGCGGAAGCCGAGCGCGAACCCGTCGAGCGGGGCGAGGGTCGTGACGGAGTGCCCCCTGGACTGCAGGGCGCGCCGCTCCTCCTCCCCGCGTCGGGACCGAGCGCCTCGTGCAGCGGCACGCACCCCCTCCGGAGGTACGTCGCCGCCGCCGGCTCGTCGACCAGCGGTCCACAGCGGGTTTCGTTGGCCCACACGTCCGCCTCGGCCACGCCCTTCACGAGCAGGTGGTCGGCTGCCCGCAGCCGCGCCCCCGCGAGTGGCCCGACCCCGTCCGCCACCGCCCGGTGGACACCCGCAAGCGGGAGGTCCGGGCGCAAAGCGACCACGAAGCCGGGGCCCTCCGTCCCGGTGAAGCGGGCCTCCCAGTCGACGTCGTCCTGGGTGAAGCCGTAGTCGAGCGCCAGCCGCGAGTCCGCCTCCCGCAGCAAGCCGCCGGTCAGTGCCGCCGCCTCGGCCTCCGCCCGCCGCCAGAACTCCAGCCGGTCGGTCATCAGGTCCTCGCTGGTGAGGTCGGGCTGCCCGAGCTGCACCCGCACCGCGTCCCAGTCGGTGACCGTGACGACCTCGGCCTGCTGCGGCACCAACGACAGCACGGCCTCGGCCGGCTCCGCCCGGTCGTCGAAGGGCGGCGCCGGGTCGGGCGGCAGGTCGGCCAGCCGGGGCGCCGGCCGGGGCGCGGGGTCCTCGGCGCAGCCACCGGCCAGCGGCACCAGGAGGCAGGTGAGCAGTGCGGGCACGACACGCAGCAGCACGGTCCCGCATTCTGGCAGACCACGACCGGGCTCGCCCGGCCCCCGGGCATCGGGCACGATCGAGCCGTGGACACACGCAAGGTCGGGGTCGAGGAGGAGCTGATGCTCGTCGACCCCGCGACCGGACAGCTCACCGCGGTGGCCGGCCGGGCCCTGCGCGCCCACGAGCAGGACGGCCGCGACGACGCCCCCCTCGAGGCCGAGCTGTTCCTGCAGCAGATCGAGTCGCAGACGCAGCCGACCACCGACGTCAGCGAGATCGCCGCCCAGCTGCGGTCGAGCCGCCGGGTGATGGGCGAGGCAGCCCGGGCGGCGGGCGCGGCGGCGGTCGCCACCGGCACCGCCGTGCTCGACGGCGACTCGCAGGTGACCCCGAAGCCGCGCTACCACCGGATCGTCGAGACCTACGGCGAGCTGGCCCGGTCCGCGCTCGCCTGCGCCATGCACGTCCACGTCGACGTCGCCGACGAGGAGGAGGGCGTCCGGGCGCTCGGCGGGATCGCCCCGTGGCTGCCGGTGCTGCTCGCCCTCAGCGCCAACTCGCCGTACGCCCACGGCCGTGACACGGGTTACGCCAGCTGGCGCTACCAGACCTGGTGCCGGTGGCCGAGCCACGGCACCGGGGCCGGGTTCGGGAGCCTCGCCGACTACCGGTCGGTGACCGGCCGGCTGCTGGAGTGGGGTGCCGCCCTCGACGACGGCATGCTCTACCTCGACGCCCGGCCCTCCCAGACCTACCCGACCCTCGAGCTGCGGGTCGCCGACGTCTGCAGCGACCTCGAGGACGCGGTGCTGGTCACCGCGCTGGCCCGGGGCCTGGTCGCCACCGGGGCCGGCCGCGCCCCGGACGCCGACCCCGAGTGGCGTGACGACCTGCTCCGGGCGGCCACCTGGCGGGCCTCCCGCTACGGCGTCGCCGGGCAGCTCGTGGATCCGCTCCGGCTCGCGCTGGTGCCGGCCCGCGACGCCGTCGCCGCGCTCATCGACCACACCCGCGAGGCCCTCGACGCCGCCGGCGACACCGCACTCGTGGAGGACCAGGTGGAGCGGCTGCTCGCCCGCGGCAACGGCGCCACCCAGCAGCGGCGCACCTTCGAGCGGACCGGGAGCCTGGCCGACGTCGTCGCCGACGCGGTCGCCCGGACCGAGGCCAGCTGGAGCCGGGTCGGCTGAGCCGGGCACCGCGGTCAATCCGCGCGACCGGCCACGGGCGCCGTACGGATTCGATTATCGTGCGCTGAGCCGTCAGGCTTTGACCCACGTCTCGTGACCGCCACGGGACGACGTCGCCGGAACGTGGGATCCGGGAGGCAGGAAGCGTGCACACCGAAGGCTTCGACGAGGCCCTGGGAGCGTCCTACCGGCTCGTCGAGAAGCTGGGCCGTGGCGCCACGGGCGAGGTCTGGAAGGCCGTCGACCGTCGGACCGACGAGGTGGTCGCGGCCAAGCTGCTGCGCCAGGAGCACACCTCCGACCAGGACCTGGTCGGACGGTTCGTCCGTGAGCGCTCGATCCTGACCGGCCTGCGCCACCCCCACGTCGTCGCCGTCCGCGACCTGGTCGTCGAGGGCGACCGGCTCGCGATCATCATGGACTTCGTCGACGGCGGGTCGCTGCGCGACGTGCTCGCCGATCGCGGACCGCTGCCGCCCGACCGCGCCGTCGCCGTGGTGGCCGCGGTGCTCGACGGGCTCGCCGCCGCCCACGGCCAGGGCATCCTCCACCGGGACCTCAAGCCCGACAACGTGCTGCTGACCCGGGAGTGGCAGGACCTCGACCCCGGGGCGGTGCGGCTCACCGACTTCGGCATCTCGCGGATGGTCGACGACGGTGCCGGCACGACCACCGGCCTGATGGGCACCCCGGAGTACATGGCTCCCGAGCTCCTCGTCACCGGGACCTGCGACCTGTCCGCCGACGTGTACGGCGCCGGCATCCTGCTCTACGAGCTGCTCGCCGGCCGTACCCCGTTCGCCGGCCCCGGCACCGACTACTCGGTCGCCCACCGCCACGTCGCCAGCGTGCCGCCCCCGCTCCCGGTCCCCGACGCGGTGTCGCGACAGCTCGACGCGATGCTCGCCAAGGACCCGACCGCGCGACCCGGCGCGGCCGAGGCCGCCGCCGGGCTCCGACGACTCGTCCCGGCCCTGGCCGGCGTCCCGGCGCTGGCGGCACAGTCCGCGCCCGACGACTTCGACAGCGCCCGCGGCCCGATGACGATGGTGCGGGGAGTCGCTCCCGGGCCGGTCGCACCCGCCGTCGACCGGGGCGACGACGACGACCCGTCCCGACCCTCCTCGCCCGACCTCGGCACCCCGGACCACGGCACGATGCTGCGGCCGATGTCGGTGCCCACGGCCAAGGAGCCGCGGCGCGAGCCCGAGCCGGTGCACCGCAGGAAGAAGCGGCCCGCCTGGCGCGACCCCCGCGCGATCGCGCTGGTCGTGGCGGCAGTGGTGCTGCTCGGCGGTGCCGTCGCCTACGCGACCACCAACGGCACGACCCCCGAGCCGGAGCCGGAGGGCCCGGCACCGGCGGTACCGGCGCCCGCGACGGTGCCGGGCACCGCGACCGCCACCGGGCTGACCGTGAGCCGGCAGGCCGTCTACGACCCGCAGACCGAGACGGTGCAGCTGACGCTCACGTACGCCGCCCAGAACGCCGAGCTGGGCGGCCCCTTCCTCGAGGTCATCCCCGGCACCGACGGCGGCGACTGCCCGACCGTGACCTGGGACGGCCAGGCACAGGAGCAGAACCTGCCTTCGGCCACCGGCGTGACCACCGGGTGCGCCTGGAGCATCGACCCCGGCGTCGTCCCCGAGCAGGGCAACGTCGTGGTCACCGCCACCGTCCCGCTCGCCTTCGCAGACCCCGGCACCGAGCTGCAGGCGTGGCTCGACAGCGCCGTGCAGAGCACCGACACGGCACTCAGCGACACCGAGATCTCCAGCACCGCCTACCCGGCGCAGCGCCTGCAGGGGGTCGAGGTCGTGGCCCCGTCCCGCACCGTCAGCGGCACCACGCTGCGGCTGACGATCCTGCCGGTGTGGCCGAGCGGGCCGGATCGGCTCAACCCGCTCTACCGCAGCCCCAGCGTCGGGGAGCCGTCCAGCCTGCTGGTGGCGGTGGCCGGCGGCGAGCAGGGCGTCCGGTTCAGCGACGGCTGCTCCGGGGCGCTCGCGGTCTCGCAGGGCGGTCTCGTGGTGACCGCGCTCAACGTGACCACCGAGTGCTCGGTGCTCACCACCGTCGGCAACATCACCGACGTCGAGAGCAGCTCCTTCGACATCGTCACCCGCGGCGGCTGAGCAGCCGGCCCGCAGATGGCCGCAGATGGCAAAATTGTTACCGTCCCGTGGCACTCTCGTGCCACCTCTGGCAGAATCCGGAGCCGACGGGGGTCTCTTCGCTGGGTCGCCTCCCCCGGGCACCCGGCCACCGCATCCTCGTTGTGTCCTGACCGACGAGTGAGTCGATCCGTCCGGATCGGCGAGTGAGGGTGACGATGTCTCGAGTTCTTTCGACCGAGCAGGCCAAGGCTTCGATCCAGCAGATGCAGGCGATCATCAACGGTGGGTTCACCGACCAGATCAGCCAGCTCGACAGCCAGGGCAAGACGCTGTCGGACCCCAACGTGTGGGACGGCCCGCTGGCGGAGAAGTTCCGCGGTTCGACCTGGCCGGAGACCCGGGCGGCGCTCGACAAGGCCCGTACCGAGCTGGAGGAGCTGCGCGGCCAGCTCAACCAGATCTCCCAGAACATCATGACCGCCGGCGGCGGCGCCTGAGCCATCCACGGCTCCACTGATCACCCGCCCGTCCACCCCGACACCGGGGTGGTGGGCGGGTGGCCGGTGTGGACGTGCGTGCGCTTGCTCGGCTCGAGACGACAAGGGGTGTGACCGGTGGCTGACCTCGGTGCGATCGACGAGGACGTCCGCTTCGACTACGGGGCGGCCGACCGGCTGGCGTCGCTGTGCGACGCCGCGGCGGGCGTGATCGAGGGCCAGACCGGCTCCCGAGCCTCGTGGAAGTCCACCGCGCTGACCGACTTCCGCGGCCACTTCTCGGAGCTGTTCCGCAGCAACGCCGCGGTCGCCGCAGGCGACGCCACCGAGCTCGCCTCGCGGCTGCGTGAGGTCGCCACCGGCGCCCGGCTGCTGAAGTCCGAGGCCCGCAAGGAGCAGCAGCGCCGCGACACCGCCCGGCAGTGGAAGCAGGAGCAGGACGACCGCAACCTGTGGGACAAGGGTGTCGACGCGGTCTTCGGCGGGGACGACCCGCCGGTCGGCCCGCCGGCCGCGGAGCCCACGATCCCGGTGTCGCCGCCGGTCAACGGCACCCGCGAGACCCCGTCGCCCGGCTCGGGGGGCGGCGGGGGCGGCGGTACGTCCTCAGCGCGTCCGGAGGACCTCCGCGCGTTCGCCAACGGCTCCCGCGGAGCCGACAACGCGCTGCACTCCAAGCCGAGCTCGTGCCGGTCGGCGTACTCCACGTTCGCGGCGGGCTGCGGCTGGGGCCGGCTCGAGGCCTCGAGCGTCTTCACCGGCTTCGACAAGTACCTCACCGCCAACGAGGAGGACGTCCGCTGGGCCACCCTGGTGGCCGACGCGTTCGCCGCCGCGGGCGGCGAGGGCGCGGTCTCCACGGTCTCCAACTCGGCGCTGATGGCGACGCTGCAGGCAGCGGGCGTCTCGGCCACCCGCCAGGACATCGTCATCGACCCGCCGACGGCCTACGGCTCGCCGCCGACCACCGGCTACGCCAACGACCCGGTCAACACGGCCACCGGCAACTTCCTCGAGAACGAGGTCGACCTGTCGTGCCCGGGCGGCGCCGCGTCGCTGGCGCTCACCCGCACCTACAACTCCTTCGACCCCGAGGCCGGGGCCTTCGGCACCGGGTGGTCCTCGTGGCCCGAGGCGGGCCTCCGCCTCGACGACGAGGCCGCCCGGATGACCCTGCCCGAGGGCCGGGTCGTCGTGTTCCCGCGGCTCGGCGCGGGCTGGGACCGCGCCACGGGTGAGAACCTCTGGATCGCGGCCGTCGACGGCGGCTACCGCGCCCACGACAACGCCGGCCGCACCTGGGACTTCGGCCCCGCCGGCGAGCTGCTCTCGACCGCGGCCGGTGCCGGCACCCGGGTCTCGCTGGTCCGCGACGAGGGACGGCTGGTGCGCCTCGACCACGAGCGCGGCCGGTCGATCGAGCTGACCTGGCGCGGCGACCTGGTGGTCGCGGCGACGACCTCGGACGGTCGGCACGTCGACTACGGCTACGACGACCACCACCGGCTGCTCACCGCCACCGGCCCTGCCGGCACCCGCTCCTACACCTGGAACGACGCCGGCCTGATCGAGACCGTCACCGACGCCGACGGCGTCCTGGAGGCCGAGAACACCTACGACACCCAGGGCCGGGTCACCACGCAGCGGTCCCAGTTCGGCCGGGTCACCCGCTTCGTCTACCTCCCGGGCAACGTCACGGTCGTCTCCGACCCCGACGGCAGCCGCTCCAACACCTGGATCCACGACCACCGCGGCCGGCTGATCGGCCTCGTCGACGCCCACGAGCAGCGGCAGTCCACCTCCTACGACGCCCACGGCAACGCCGTGCTCGTCACCGAGCGCGACGGCGCCGTCACCGTCCACGAGTACGACGACCGCGGCCGCCGGACCCGCACGGTCACCCCCACCGGGGCCGACCTGACCTACGGCTACGACGAGCACGACCGCATCACCACCGTGGTCACCGAGTCCGGGGCCGTGACCGGCTACACGTACGCCGATGACGACGGCAGCAGCCGCAACCCCGCGCTGATGGTCGACCCCGAAGGGGGCCGGACCGAGCTCACCTGGGACGACGGGCTCCTGGTGCAGGTCGTCGACCCGGTCGGCGTCACCGTGCGCTTCAGCTACGACGACCACGGCGACCTCGTCGCGACGACCGACGCCCGGGGCAACACCGCCCGGCTCGAGCGCGACACCACCGGCCGGGTGAAGACCGCGATCACGCCCTCCGGCGCCCGCACCAGCTACTCCTACGCCCCGTCCGGGCTGCTGGCCTCGCGCCGCGATCCCGACGGGGCCGTCTGGCACTACGAGCACACCACCGCCGGTCGGCTCTCGGCCGTCGTCGACCCGACCGGGGCCCGCACCGAGATCGAGCGTGGCTCCCACGGCGAGGAGACCCGCACCATCGACCCGCTGGGTCGCGCAGTCACCCGCCAGCTCGACGACCTCGGCCACGTCGCCTCCGTCGAGCTGCCCGACGGTGCTCGCTGGGAGTTCACCCACGACGCGCTGTCCCGGCTGGTCGCCACCACCGACCCCACCGGCAGCACCTGGGGCCGTGACCACGACGCGGTCGGCGACCTCACCGCCGCGGTCGACCCCACCGGCCTCCGGCACGACGTCGCCTCCGACCGGGCCGCCGGCACCGTCAGCGTCCGTGACGCCGCTGCCACGGTGGCCACGCGCTTCGACCCGCTGGGCCGCCAGGTCAGCGCCGAGCGGCCCGACGGGTCCACGGTTCTCACCACCTACGACCGCTGTGGCCGCCCGGTCGAGCTGGTCGACGCCGAGGGCGCGCTGACCCGGCTCCGGCGCGACGCGGCCGGCCGCGTCGTCGAGGTGATCAGCCCGACCGGTGGCTCGACCCGCCACGACTACGACGAGTGTGGCCGCCGCTCGGCGACCACCGACGCCCAGGGCGCCCGCACGACGTTCGAGCACGACGCCGACGGCCGGCTCGTACGCCAGGTGCTGCCCACCGGCGAGGTCGCCCGCGTCGAGCACGACGCCTGCGGCCGGGTCGTCGCCCGCTTCGTCCCGGGCCGCGGGGTGGCGCGCTACCGCTACGACACCGCCGGCCGGGTGGTCGAGTCGTCCGACACCTGGTTCGGGCACCGCACGTTCCGCTACGACGCCGCGGGCCAGCTCGTCGAGGTCGTCAACGGCAACGGCGGCGTGATCCGCTACGACTACGACGCCAACGGACGCAACGTCGCGATCACCGACCCGCTCGGCAACACCACCCGCCGCGAGTTCGACGCCATGAACCGCTGCGTCGCCGAGACCGACCCGCTCGGCCGCACCACGCGTGCGAGCTACGACAGCGCGGGTCGGCCGGTCTGGCAGGAGGACCCGAGCGGGAGCCGGATCTCCTGGACCCACGACGAGGCCGGACGGGTGGTCTCGACCGCCATCGACGGCCGCACCGTCTCCACGGTCGAGCGCGACGTCCGGGGCCGCAGCCTGACGCTGCGCGACCACACGCGTGCCGACGGTCGCGAGGTCGTCCACCACTACCGGTGGAACGCCCGCAACCAGCTGGTCTCGCGCAGCCGCGACGACCGCAGCATGTCGTGGACCTACGACGCGGCCGGTCGCCGTTCCTCGATGACCACCCCGGCCGGGCACCGCACCGACTACACCTACGACGCCGTCGGCCGGCTGGTGACCGTCGACCACCCGCTGCTGGGCCGGGCCGTGCTCGAGCGCGACGCCGCCGGCCGGCTGGTGCAGGCGACCGCCGACGGCATCATCCAGACGTGGGAGCACCACGACGGCTTCGTGGTCGCCCATGTCGTCACCGACGCCCGCGGCTCCACCCGGACCCTGGTGTCGCGCAGCGACGAGGGCCGGATCACCGGGATCGACCGCGACGGCGAGACCACGAGGTTCGACTACGACGAGGCCTGCCAGCTGGTCGGGGCACGCAGCGGCACCGTCGCCCGGTGGCGCTTCGACGCCGCGGGCCGGCTGGTCGCCGAGTCGCGCGACGGTGACGCCGTCGAGCACGCCTACGACGCCGCCGGCCAGCTCGTGACGAGCCGCCGCGCCGACGGCAGCAGCACCCGCCACTCCTACGACCCGGTCGGGCGCCGGGTCCGCACGGAGGACTCCACCGGCCGGACCCGCGACTACGGCTGGTCGGTGACGAGCCGGCTGACCGAGGTGGTCGACACGTCCGATGGCGGGACCGACGCCCCCCGGCGCACCCGGGTGCACGTCGACGCCACCGGCGAGCTGGCCGAGGTCGACGACACCGAGGTCTTCTTCGACGCGGCCCAGGGCTACGCCCCGGCCCTGGTGCAGGTCGGCGACACCCCCGTGGTGGCCGCCGGACCGGTGACCGGGGTCGGCGAGCAGTGGACCACGCCGGGCTGGCGTACCACCCGCAGCACCGGCAGCGACCCGTGGAGCACGCTCTCCGCGGCCGAGCTGCCCGCGGGCCTCACGATCGGTGCCGCCGGAGAGCTCGACGTCGCCGGGCTCGGCTGGCTGGGCGCACGGGTCTACGACCCGGCGGGCCGCGGCTTCCTCACCGTCGACCCGCTCGACCCTGTCCCGGGGGCCGGCTGGGCCGGCAACCCCTACTCCTACGCCGGCAACGACCCGCTCCACGCGCTCGACCCGACCGGCCTGCGGCCGGTCACCGACGCCGAGCTCGCCGCCTACGCGGCGTCCAACAACGGCGCGATGGCTGCCGCCGGCGACTGGGTCGCCGACAACTGGGAGTACCTCGCGGGCGGCGCGATGGTGATCGCCGGCGGTGTGCTGATCGCCACCGGCGTCGGCGGCCCGGCCGGCATGATGCTGATCTCGGCCGGTGCCGACACCATCATCCAGAAGGCCACCACGGGTGGCGTCAACTGGGGACAGGTGGCCATCTCCGGCGCCTTCGGTGCCTTCGGCGGCACCGGCGTCGCGCGGTCGCTGGGCGCCAACACCCTGCTCAAGCAGCGGATCGTGGGCGGCATGGTCTCCGGCACCGCGAGCGGTGCCACCGGCGGCGCCTACAGCTACGCCACCGGCCCCGGGCCCCACACGCCGGGCGGCTTCGTCCGCGCGACCGCCTTCGGCGGCGGCACCGGACTGGTGGCCGGCGGCGCCACCGGTGCCTTCAGCCACGGTGTCGACGCCGCGGCGATGCGTTACCTGCCGCGGACCCAGGTGCTGCCCGAGACCACCGTGGCGCAGCGAGGGCGCGAGCTCCTCGGCAACCCCGGCGACACGGTGGTGCTCGGCCGCCAGCCGGACACCGCCATCGCGCAGGGCTGGGACGACCACGTCGTGCTCAACACCGACGACTGGACACCGGAGCTCAACGACGAGTTCGTACGCGGTGCGATGGCCTACCAGCGGCCGATCTACCTCGCCAGCGAGCCCGAGGGCAACCTGGTGACGACCGAGGGTCCGCGAGCGGGACAGCCGACCGTCTTCGCCACCGAGCTCGACATCCTCGACCAGGGTGGCTACACGAGGTCGGGCGACTACCTGGTGGGACCGTGACGGGCTCCGTCCTGGACGTCCTCGACCGCGCACCCCGCGGCGACGAGCCCCGCGCCGCGTGGCTGGCCGACGTCGAGCGCTCGCTCACCGACGCACCGGACGCCTGGGTCGGTGCCGTCGGCTCCGAGGGTCTCTCCCAGGACCGCGCGTGGGTGCTGCTCGCCTGGGTCGAGGACGCCGCCTCCCAGCTCGTGCAGGAGCGGCGCCGAGACCTCGTCGAGCGGGCGGCGTTCGCGATGTCGCTGCTCGAGGCGGGACCGCTCGATCGTCGCGACGTGATGGTCGTGGCGATGCTCGTACGCCGTGGGACGACCCTGGCGGGACTCCCGTTCGAGAAGCCGGTCTCGCGCGGCTGCGCCGCGGCCGGCGAGCTCGGGGCGCGGTGCGAGCAGTGGCTGCTCCGGATCACCGACGCCACTCCGTCCACCCACGAGGAGGTGGGCGAGGGCCGGGACCTCCGGTTCGTGCGCACCCCCACCTCGATCGATCCGGACGCGCTGCTGGCGCGGTTCGGACGGAAGCACGCCGACGGTGGCGACGAACCCGCCTGACTCCCTGGCCACCCTGGTGCCGGGCGCCCTGCCTGCCATGCGCGTGAGAGGCTGGAACCGATGAGCGAGGACCCGAAGCAGAGCCCGGACTCCGAGGTGTGGCCGGCCTACGTGCGCTACCCCGTCATCGTGGTGCTGGCCGGCGTGGGCCTGATCGGCGTGATCACGGCCGTCTACGACGCGGGCTGGCTGCCGCTCGCCGGACCGTTCGTCGCGGTGGTGGCCGCCTCGGTGATCGTGTTCGTCGTCATGTGGTGGCGCAGCCGGCGGCTGCAGCGGCTCGCCACCTCCGCCGCCGACCAGCTCCGCGAGCTGGGCCCGGCGATCGCCGCCGAGCGCCGGCTGCCCGCCGCCGGCCGACCGACGGGTGCCTCCGACCAGTCCCTCGAGCAGGCCGCGCTGCACGTCGAGTCGGCGCTGCAGCGGCTGGCGTGGGCCCACGAGCAGGGCGCGGCACCGGTCCTCACCGACTTGGTGGCCGCTGCCCGCGGCTCGTGGCGGCCCGAGGCGCCGCTGACCCAGCAGGTGCAGCGGCTCGAGCACACGTCGTCCCTGATGGACGAGCAGCTGCGCCGGATGCAGGCCGTGGCGGCGCGCCGGCAACGTTGACTCAGCACGACCCGGTGAGCTCCTGGACGGAGCAGGCTCAGGGCGTCGTGGAGGGGCTGGCGGCCTGCAGGAACTCCAGGGTGCCGCCGCTGGAGAGGTAGCCGCGCCCGACGGTGACGGCCACCGGTGCCCGCCGCGGCAGCGTCGCCCCCAGCAGGTCGCCGTCGTAGTCGATGTTCGGCTGCAGCAGCACCCCGCAACGCGACTTGCGGATCGTCTTGGTCCAGTGGCTGTAGAGGCCGCGCAGGTCGTCCGAGCGGCCCGCGGCGACCACCAGCAGGTCGGCGGGCCGGGACGAGAGCAGCCCGGTGAACGCCTGGTCGGAATCGTCGTACTGCTCGGCGTCGTCGACGACCAGCACCAGCCGGCCCCGGTGGACGCGAGCGGCGGCGAGCAGCGCGGCCAGGCCGTCGTCACCCACCACGCACCGGTCGAGCCCGGCGGTGGCCAGCGGCGAGCGGCGTCCACAGATCCCCCAGACGGCGAGGTCCTGGCCGTCGGCGACGGCACCGGCGCGCAACGCCTCGACCATGACCAGCAGCAACGTCGACCTGCCCGACCGCGGCGGGCCGGCGACCAGGACGTGCTCGCCCTCGTACGCCTCGAGCACCGCCGGCTCCAGGTCGGACTCCCGGACGCCGACGGGGATCTTCCAGGGCTCGCTGCCGAGGTGGGCGACCGCCCCGAGCTCGGCGACCGTCACCCGCTCCGGGAGCTGGCCCACCACCGTCGGCTTGGGCACGTGGCCGGGCCAGCGTGCGGCGACGTGGGCCACAGCCTCGGGCAGCGACGTCGACGGCGACGCGACGTGGGTCTGCAGCGTGGTCTCCGCGAAGACGCAGCGCCCGGCGACGGCAGCCGGGGCGTGCTTCACCGGCACGCCCGCGGAGGCGTAGTCGTAGGTGTCGGCAAGGCGGAACAGCCACTTCTGGGTGGTCACCTCGTCGATGGCGGCAGGGACCGACTTGGCGCGCGAGGTGGTGGCGGCGCACCAGAGCCCGACGTCGGGGCCGTCGGCGTAGGCGCGGTAGAGACCGTCGAGCAGCTTGATGCCCTCGAAGTCGTCGTACTCGTCGCGCAGCGCGGCCAGGCCGTCGATCAGCACGACGGTCCGGCGGTGCGGGCCGGGGACGGTACGACGGCGGTCGAGCTCGCCGCGGAGGTGCTTCATCAGCCGCACCTGCTGCTCGCGGGACGCCGACCCGGAGCCGACGTAGGCGGCGGTGTGTGGCAGCGCCGCGAGCGGCTCGAGGTCGCGCGAGCCCATGTCGAGGATGATCAGGTCGAGGTCGTCGGGCGCGTGCTGGGCGGCCAGCGTGAGCGCGATGCTCGACAGCGTGGTGCTGGTGCCGCTGCCGGGGATGCCCATCAGCAGCAGGTTGCCGCGGTCGAGGTCCCAGCCCACGGGGAACTGCCGCTGCCGGGCGGGGTCGTCGGCGAGCGCCACCAGCACCGTCGAGCCGGACACGCCACCGACGGCGGGGATGTCGTCGCCGCCGTCGTGGGTCGCGGCCAGGGGGAGGTGCTCCCCCAGCGGCTCCGGCCACACCGGTCGCGGCGGCGCGTAGCCGGCGTCGGCGTTGGCCGCCACGACGGCATCGATCAGCAGGTCGAGGTCGGTCGGGGCGTCCTCGTCGATCGTCCGCGGCTTCGACGGCTCGAGCACCTCGCCGAAGCCGATCGGGTGGGCGTCGACCAGCGTGGAGGCCGAGGACTCCGCGCGGCCGGTGACCAGCGCGGTCTGCACCGGGGTGATGTCGTCCTGGCCGAGCTTGACGAAGGCGCGGCCCATCTGGGTCCGGCCGATCGCCGAGGCGGCCGGCACGCCGACCACGTTGATCGAGTCGTCGCGGCTCTGCACCCGCAGCGCCACGCGCAGGTTGGTGTTGGCGAGGATGTCCTCGTTGACCACGCCCGCCGGACGCTGCGTGGCGAGGATCATGTGCACGCCGAGCGTACGGCCGACGGCGGCCACGCTGACCAGCGACGACAGGACGTCGGGGTACTCCTTGGCCAGCATCGCGAACTCGTCGACGACCAGCAGCAGCCGGGGCATCGGCTGCTCGGGGTTGGTGGCGAGGTAGGCGTCGAGGTTGTCGATCCCCTCCCCCGCCTCGGCGAAGACCCGCTGCCGGTAGCCCATCTCGGCCTCGAGCGCCCGCAGCGCCCGGTCGGCGAGCTGCTCGTCGAGGTTGCTCACCGTGCCGATGGTGTGCGGCAGCCGCTCACAGGTGGCGAACGCGGCGCCGCCCTTGAAGTCGATCAGGATGAAGGTGAGCCGGGTCGGGTCGTTGCGCGCGGCGAGCCCGGCGACCATCGAGCGCAGGAACTCGCTCTTGCCGGAGCCGGTGGTGCCGCCGACGAGGCCGTGCGGCCCGTCGCGCACGAGGTCGATGTCGTAGCTGCCGCTCTCGCCCACGCCGACGGGGGTCGAGATCCGCTGGGAGGAGGCCCAGCTCTTGCGGATCGCCTCCGGTGTCATGTCCTCCAGCCCGAGCAGCGGCGAGAGCCGCACCAGACCGGGGAGCGCCGCACCCGGGACGACCAGCTCGGGGTCGTCGAAGCGGGCGAGGTCGCTGGCGCACCGGCGGGCGGTCTCGACACCGAGCCCGGCGAGGATGACGTCGTCGACGACGGTGAGGTCGTCGGGCCGGGTGACGGTGCCGCGTGCGTCGGCCTCCACCCGGACGACCGTGGTGCACGAGGCGGGCAGCTGCTCCTCGTGGGCGGCGATCACGATGCCGGAGACCTGGGTGCCCTGCTCCTGGTGGACCAGGCCGCTGCCCGTGGGGCGACCGTGGCCGAGCAGGCTGCGCGCGGGGGCGTCCCGGCCCTCGGTCAGCACGTCGGAGTCGATCACGAGCAGCACCGCGGGGGTGATGTGGGTGTCGAGGCCGTCGCGCAGGCTGCGGAGCAGCGCATCGCTGCGCCCGCGCTGGGCCGAGAGCCACTGCCCGCCGGCGCCGTCGCCGACGTGGCGTACGTGCGGGAGCCACGTCGCCCACTGCCAGGCCTCGTCGCGGCCGGTGTCGCAGAAGACGCCGACGGTGAGGTCCGCGGGGCCGACGTGGACCGCCGCCTGGCAGACCAGGCTGCGGGCCACGGCGAGGGCACCCTCGCGGTCACCGACGATGCCGACGACCCCGGCCTCGCTCAGGTCGACCTCGACGGGGGCGGCGAGGATCCGGGTGTCGGCCACGACCTCGCGCACGACCTCCTCGAGCTTGGCGCCGGACTGGGCGTCGAGCGGGGGCCGCCACCGGACCTCGCCCACGCCGGCGTGGAGCCGGAGCAGCTCGCCGGCGACGGGGCGCCGTTGCCAGAGCCTGGTGGTCGGGAGGGCGGCACGGCGCATCACGGTGGCCGGGTCGGGCACCTCGTCGCGGCGCCGGGTGCGCTCGGCGGTGGTGGCGTCGTCGAGGTCGTCGCGGAACGCCTCGAGCGCCTCGCCGAACCGCTCGTCCTCCTCCTCGAGATCGGACTTGCGGCGCCGCTTCTGCTCCCACCAGGTGCCGATGGCGATGACCGGGCTCATCAGCGCGATCACGGCCATCCGTGGGCCCATCATCATCACCATCACGACCGCCAGCAGCAGTGGGGCCACGACGGTGGCCATGCTGAACCGGGTGGGCGGTGGCGGGTCCTGGTGCGCCGGAGGTACGACGGGCTCCGGCTGCGGCGGACGGCCCGGTCTGGGCGGCCGGTTGAAGGGCGCCGTGCCGGCGGTGGTGACGTTGTGGAGACTGCCCGGAGCCGGGGCGAGTGACTCGGCCGGGTCGGGACGCAACGTGATCGCGGTGCCGCCCACGACCACGACCGCCTCCTCGGTGACGAAGATCCCGCCCTCGGGCACCTTCACCCCGTCCACGAAGGTGCCGTTGGTGGATCCGTCGTCGGAGACCCGCAGCCCCTGGAGCGCCCGGCGCTCGCGCTCGGGCTGCACCTCGGACTTCTTCCCGCTCGGCTCGGCCTCGTCGACCTCGCCGCCCTCCACCTCGGTGGCCACCTCGACCTTCGCGTGGCTCCACGAGGCGCTCGGCGAGTCGACGGTCAGGTCGGCCTGGGGCGAGCGGCCGACCAGCATCGGCCGGTTGGCCGGGACGGCCACGGTGCGGCCGGCGTCGAGACCACCCGACATCAGGGCAGCCCAGCCGCGGACGAGCTGCGGGGGGTCGAGCCTGGAGCGGGCCACTCGCGTGCCCTCGAGCAGCAGCAGGTCGGAGAGCCGGGCGTTGGCGGTGTGCTCGGAGTCGTCGACCCAGAGCGTGTCGTCACCCGGGACCGAGGTCCCGCAGACCGCCTCGACGAGGTCGGCCAGGGTTGCGGTGTCGGCGTACTGCGACGTCTCGACCTCGTGGCGGACCCCGTCCAGCTCGATCGCGAGTCGCACGCGTCGTCTCTCCTTCTTCCTCCGGGTCGCCCTCCTGGATCAGGCGGTCGGCGACTCGAACCAGTAGAGCCTGGGGGCACCCGCCAGGTCGACCGGACGCAGGCCCGGGTCCTGGGTGGTGGCCTGCAGCGAGACCACGGCGTCGCTGGACACCGCGCCGGCCGAGGTGAAGTCGAGGGTCGGCCCGGCGAGCCCGTCGCTGGCGTCGGGCGTGAGCCCGGCCAGGGCGTCGCGCACGTCACCCGGCTCGGCGGAGCCGGCGGCCGCGGCGGCGGTCACCAGGGCGACGACCGCGTCGTGGCTGCGGGCGTCGGCGGCACCGGCCACCGTCTCGAACCTCTCGTCGTCGAAGAAGTCGGTCACGTCGCCGTCCTCGGCAGTGACCCGCAGCGCGGCGAGGTAGGCCGAGACGGCCGCGCCTGCGGTGCCGGGGTCGAGCGCCGCGACGTCGTCGGTGTCGAGGCCCGCGGTCGTGAGGGACGACGACAGTGACGCCCCGGACTCGTCGAGCGCCTGCGCGAAGGCCGGGCTCACCGCGTCCCCGGTCAGGAAGACGGGCAGCGCGACGTTGCGCTCCTGGAGCGCCTGCACCACCTGGGCCTGGAGCGCAGCCGGCCCGGACACGACCACCGAGTCGGCGCGGGCGGCGCTGCTCGAGAGCGTGGAGACGCGGGCGGCGATCGAGGCTGCGTTGCCGCCGGAGCGCAGCGACAGCGTGCCGGCCTCGTCGACGTCGACCGGGGCGCCGCCCGCGTCGACGACGGCCGGTCGGCTCACTCCGGCCGACTCGAGCGCGGCGGCCAGGGCGGTCGACACCTGCCCGGCGTCGGCCCCGGTGGTCCAGACGCCCTCGGGCAGGCCGGAGAGCGTGTCGGCGTACGGCAGCAGCACCGGGACGCCGAGCTCGGCGGCGGTGTCGAGCGCACCGGTGACGTGCGTGCCCTCGGTCGCCATCACGATCCCGCTGACGCCCTCCTCGGCGAGCTCACGGACTGCCGTGTCAGCGCCCTGGGCCGTGCCCTGGTCGTCCCGTGGCACGAGCGAGACGTCGACGTCGCCGAGCCCGTAGCGGTAGGCGGCGACCCGGGCGCCCTCGGCGGCCTCGTTCCACTGCGCTCCCTCGCCCGGGGCGGAGGTCAGGCTGACCACGACGCCGATCGACACGGTCTCGGGCGCACCGTCCGGCGCCAGCTCGACCGCCGGCGGGCTGACCGGTCGGCCGGTCTCCGCCGGGGCGTCCTCGCCGCTGGTGCAGGCCGAGGCCGTGACGAGCACGACGGACGCGGCGACACCGAGCAGGAGCCGCGAGCGCGCCCCACCTGCCGCCATCAGCTGTCCCCGATGCGGAAGCTGTAGACCGTCCGGTGCTGCGACCCGCTGGGCAGGTCGAGCTGGAACGCCGGCATCTCCAGCAGCATCTGCATCGCGGCGTCGGTCTGCGCCTGGCGCAGCATCAGCCCGTCGATGTCGCGGCTGCGCACGTTCGAGTACGACGTCGCCTTGTCGCCGGCCAGCGCGAGCTGGTAGTCGGCGGTCCGGGCGGTCGCCGCGTTGGTCGCCATCGCGCCCAGCAGGCCGCCACCGCCGACCCGGCGCTCGCCGAGGTCGAGCAGCACCTTGCGCAGGTCGGCGATCAGCAGCGTGGTCGCCGCCTCCATGTCGCGGGTCGAGGAGCTGACGCCGGTGTTGATCTGGCCGAGTCCCTGCTCGACGCTGTCGGTGACGTTCCTGGCCGCCTGCTCCTGGGCCGCGCGGAAGCCCCTCTTCTGGGCGTTGATCTGCTGGCGACCGTCCTGGACGACGGTGTCGGACGCGCTGTTGAGCCCGTTGACCGACCGATCGAACATGGCGCCGAGCTCGACCGTGGCGCGGTCACCGGAGTCGACGATCTCCTTCGTCGCGTCGGTCACGCTCTGGCCGGCGACACCCTTGGCTCCGGCGACGTCCTGGCGGATCTGGCCGTCGATGTTCGCGACCTGCGTCTCGAGCTTCTTGATCTCCTCGATCTCGCGGTCCAGTGCCTCGCGCCGGTCGGCGAGCACGTCGAAGGCCGGGAGCAGGACCTCGTCGAAGAGCTCCTGGAAGGTCCGTCCGGTCCCCTCGGGACCGCGCGAGTTGAGGGCGAGCTCGATGGCGTCCGAGGTGTCCTCGGTGGCGGTCCGCACCGCCGCGAGGGCGGCGGCCGCGCCGGTGAGCGGCGCAGTCTCGGTGGCCGTGGTCCGGCTGCTCTCGAGGATCCGGGCGAGCGCCTCGCTGGTGGACGCCGCCGGGTCCGGAGCCCCTCACCGCAGTCGTAGTCGACCAGGTCGCGACGGATCTGCTCCAGCCGCTGCTGCTGCGGAGGCAGGGTCTGCGCGATGACCTCGCACAGACCGGCTGCGGCGGTCTGACGCTGCTCGGTGCTGTCGACGATCTCGTCCGCGACGGTCTGGGCGTCGCTGTTGATGTCGTCGAGCTCCGACGTCAGGCTCCCGAGGGCGCGTCCGACGTCACCGTTGGGCCTGAGGACGTCGCGGGCGTCGCGCATCGACTCGAGGAGGTCCACGCGCCGCCTGCTCACCTCCTCGCTGATGTTCTCCAGGGTCGTCGCCTGGGCCGTCAAGGCGTTGGCCGCGTCGACCGCAGCGGCGTACAGCTCGGGCTTGATCAGGCCCAGCGTCGACAGCAGGCTCGCCTGGAGCCGGTCGGCGGCGACGTTGAAGGCCGTCCGGGTCCGGACCAGCGAGCAGGTCATCGACGTGTCGCCGCCCTGGCAGCTGGTGGGGTCGGCATCCCGGTCGCCGATGGTCTCGAGGATCGAGTCCCGCAGCGCCCCGCGGCACGCGTCGGTGGCCTTGGCGTAGCCGCCGAGCTGGCCGGCCACCTGCAACAGGCTGCCGTAGACGGTGTCGCTCTGCTTGGGGCCGGCGACGGCGGTCTCGCAGCCGCTGCCGTTCACGCCGACCGTCGGGGGCTGGGCGGAGGTGTCGCCCAGGAGCCTGTCGACCGCGACGACGGCCTGCTGGAGCTCGGCCACGGCGTTGGCACCGGTCGCCTCGAGCGTCGAGGACAGGTCGCCCCGCAGGCTCTGCAGCGCGCCGTCGAGCTGGCTCATGTTGGAGCTCACCGACTGGGTGCTGGACTGCAGGTCGGCGACGGTCTGGGTGCCGAGGGTCTCCGCGGAGCTGGTCAGGCTGGTGCGGACCTCGGAGATCGTGTCGCTCGCGCGGGACAGGACCAGGTTGACCTCGCCGATCAGGTCGATGGTCCGCCGCTGCAGGTCGAGCTCCTCGGACCTGGCCGGGTTGAAGGCGGCGTCGACGAGGGCGCCCATCGAGGGGTCGGTCACCAGGCCGGGCTGGACGCTGAGGTCGATCGTCGGGACGTCGAAGTCCTTGGCGTCGAGGACCAGGCTGAACTCCGAGGAGGACTTGAGGATCGGCGGGGCGAGCAGCGCGGCCCACTGGACCGAGGTCCCGTCGGCGTCGCGGCCCAGGACGCCGTTGGTGACGTTGGTGCCGGAGCCCTGGTCGTCGGTCACGACCCGGTCCGCCTTGAGGCCGCCGAGCGAGGTGGAGGCGGTGATCGTCAGCGGGGAGCCGACCAGCGCCGCCTGCTGGCGGGCGGTCCCGGCGGCGTCGTAGGTCAGCACCTCGGGCTTGACGGTGAGGTTCTGCACGGTCACGTCGATCGCGATCCGGCCGGTGTAGCCCTGCAGGTCGGCGAGGTCGGTGCCGGCGCCCTCGGACGTACGCCACGAGGTCAGCACCCGCACGGGGAGGTCACCCACGACCTCCTGGGGGGAGTACGACTCGTCGGTCGTCTCGGCGTCCTCGACGCTCCCGTCGGTGCGGACGACGGAGCTGCCGACGCCGGTGGTCGTGCCGTCCGGGCCCATCGTCACCGCGACGGACTGAAGGACGCGCTCGGTGGCACTCTCCACGGTCGGCACGGTGGCAGGGACGGCGGCCGGCGCAGCGCCCATGGTGGCGAGCACCAAGGACATGGCGAGCGCGGTGGTCACGAGAGCGCCCCGACGGGCATCCCCCCGGCGACGTGAAGGCGCAATCACTGATCTCCCCCGAAATTTCGATCAACGGTATTTCTGCGGTGACGCCACCTGTCAACGTCCCGAGCCTTCGACAGGATACGGACGATGGCCGGTTATGGCCAAAGTTCGGCCATTTCTTGTCCATCGGACGGTAACAACGCGGCCCGGGGGGTGCGGCCGCGCGAGGGCTACGTGGCCCGTGCGTGAACGGTGGAGCCTAGGGGACTCGAACCCCTAACCCCCTGCTTGCAAAGCAGGTGCGCTACCAATTGCGCCAAGGCCCCGCGGGTGGGTCAGGACCGGCGCGAGGAGTCGACGCTGTCGGTCGCCTCGGCCCAGAGCGCCTGCTCGTGGCGCGACTCGTCGAGCTTCTTCTTGGTGAAGGCGGCGCCGGCGGCGGCCACCAGGACCAGCAGGATCTTCTTCATGGGGAGGCTCCTCGTCTCACACCGGCACGGGGTGGGCCTAACAGGACTTGAACCTGTGACCTCTTCCTTATCAGGGAAGCGCTCTAACCGTCTGAGCTATAGGCCCGCGTTGGACGTCGTGAACGTCGATGGCCGCCCAAAAAGCGCTGCGGGCGACCGAGGAGAGACACTACCGCAGCGCGTCGGGTCGTCCCAAAACGACCGCCGCCCGGCGTACCCGACCGCGCGAGGTTCGTGGGCGAGTCTGTGGGTTCGTGGCGTCAGCAAGCGCCACACACCTCCGGTTTCCCCGGCCGGCCGGGGAAACCCCGGCCCCGCCCCGCACCACGCAGCGCCAGCGGGACGACCCTCAGTTGTCCTCGGCGAGGGTGACCTCGACCCCGCCGAGCAGGGCGGCGGCCATGTTGTAGAGGAACGCGGTCAGGGTGGCGATCGCCGTCAGCAGCACCACGTCGACCACGGCCACCAGCATCGTGAACCCGAGCACGCGTGAGGTGCTGATGTAGTCGGTGACGTCGAAGTTGCCGGCCTCGCTGCCGAGGACGTCCTCGACGGTGGCGTTGATGGAGTCCCAGACGCCGGCGCCGCCGAGCACGGTCCAGACGATGAAGACCGAGACCACCGTGACGATGCCGAAGGCGACCGAGAGCAGGAACGACGTCTTCATGACCGACCAGGGGTCGATCCTGGTCAACCGCAGCCGGGCCCGGCGAGGCGGCCGCCTGCGACCGGACGTGGCCGGTCGCCGCTGCCGGCTCATCTGCTTCGACGGGGCGTCGGCGTTGCGGCGGTGCTCGTCGGCCGCCTGGGCCAGCTTCGACTGGATCCGCTCGGTGAGCGGCTGGCGGGCGGAGTCGTCGGCGGTGTCGTTGTCGGGTCCCGGGACGGCGGCCCGTTCGGCCGTCCGCTCGGCACTGCGCTCCGACATCAGTCCTCCTGGGTGCCCTCTTCGTCGGCCGGGTCGGCCGTCTCGTCAGCCTGCGATCCCTCGATTGTTGCATCCGGGACCGCATCCTGCGATTCGACGGTGGTCTCCTCGGCAGTCGCCCCCTCGGCGATGTCGGGCACGGTTGCTCCCTCGAGCGGCTCCTCCTCGACGACCTTGCCCTCGACCGAACGGGCGACCACGGCGACCGCGTCGCCGTTGCGCAGCCGTACGAACGCGACGCCCTTGGTGGCCCGGCCGAGCGGCCGAAGGCTCTCGTCGACCTCGGTCCGGACGACCTGTCCGGACTGCGTGATCGACATGACCTCATCGCCCTCCTCGACGATGAACGCTCCGACCAGGTTGCCCCGCGACTCGTCGTCGAGGTGCATGGTCTTGATCCCGAGCCCGCCGCGGGACTGCAGGCGGTAGTCGGTGATCTTGGACCGCTTGGCGAAGCCGCCGTCGGTGATCGTGAAGACGTACTGCTCCTTGACGTCGGGCAGGTCACCGGCCTCGATGTCCTCGGGTGCCTCGCCCGCGTGGACCAGCGCTGCCTCGGCCGCCTCCTCGGCGGCGACCTGCTCGGCGCGGATGACCGACATCGACAGCATCGCGTCGCCGTCGCGGAACTTCATGCCGGTGACGCCGGACGTCGCGCGCCCCATCGGGCGCAGCTGGGATCCATCGGCCTTGAAGCGGATCGCCTGACCCTTGCGGGAGACCAGCAGGATGTCGTCGTCCGGGTAGACGAGCTCGGCGCCGATCAGCTCGTCCGGTCCGAACTCGGGGTGGTCCTCGCGGAAGTTGATCGCGATGACGCCGGCCTGGCGCGGGCTGTTGTAGTCGCCGAGCCGGGTCTTCTTGACCAGGCCGTTGCGGGTGGCGAGCACGAGGAACGGCGCCTGCTCGTAGTCGCGGATCGCCAGCACCTGGGCGATGTCCTCGTCGGGCTGGAAGCTCAGCAGCCCCGCGACGTGTCCGCCCTTGGCGTCGCGCGACGCCTCCGGGAGGTTGTACGCCTTGGTGCGGTAGACCCGCCCGGCGGTGGTGAAGAACAGCAGCCAGTGGTGGTTGGTCGTCGCGATGAAGTGCTCCACCACGTCGTCACCGCGCAGCGTCGCGCCGCGGACGCCCTTGCCGCCGCGCTTCTGCACGCGGTACTGGTGGCGCAGCGTGCGCTTGGCGTAGCCGCCACGGGTGATCGAGACGACCAGCTCCTCGTCGGGGATCAGGTCCTCCATCGAGAGGTCGCCGTCGGCCGCGATGATCTGGGACCGGCGGTCGTTGCCGTACTTGGCGACGACCTCGTCGAGCTCGTCGTTGATGATCTGACGCTGCCGGGCCTCGTTGGCGAGGATGTCCTCGAGGTCGGCGATCTCCAGCTCGATCTCGGCCAGCTGGTCGATGATCTTCTGCCGCTCGAGCGCTGCGAGTCGGCGCAGCTGCATGTCGAGGATGGCGTTCGCCTGGATCTCGTCGATGTCGAGCAGCTCGATCAGGCCCTGTCGGGCGTCGTCGACCTCCGGGGAGCGACGGATCAGGGCGATGACCTCGTCGAGCATGTCGAGCGCCTTGACGAGGCCCCGGAAGATGTGCGCCCGGCGCTCCGCCTCCGCGAGCCGGAAGCGGGTCCGGCGCTGGATGACCTCGATCTGGTGGCTCACCCAGTTGGAGACGAACTGGTCGACGGTCAGCGTGCGGGGCACGCCGTCGACCAGGGCCAGCATGTTGGCGCTGAAGTTGGTCTGCAGCTCGGTGTGCTTGAGCAGGTTGTTGAGCACCACGCGCGCGACCGCGTCGCGCTTGAGCACGACGACGAGCCGCTGGCCGGTGCGGCCGGAGGAGTCGTCGCGCACGTCGGAGATGCCCTGCACCTTGCCGGAGTCGGCGAGCTCGGCGATCTTGAGCGCCAGGTTGTCGGGGTTGACCATGTAGGGCAGCTCGGTGATCGAGAGGCAGGTGCGCCCCTTGGCGTCCTCGTCGACCTCGATCACGGCGCGCTGGGTGATCGAGCCGCGGCCGGTGCGGTAGGCCTGCTCGATGCCCTCGCGGCCGACGATCAGGGCGCCGTTGGGGAAGTCGGGGCCCTTGATCCGCTCGATGAGCGCGTCCTGCAGCTCCTCGCGGCTGGCGTCGGGGTGCTCGAGCGCCCACCGGGCGCCCTCCGCGACCTCGCGCAGGTTGTGGGGCGGGATGCTGGTGGCCATGCCGACCGCGATCCCGGCCGAGCCGTTGACCAGCAGGTTGGGGTAGCGCGCCGGCAGGACCGTCGGCTCCTCCGAGCGCCCGTCGTAGTTGGGCTGGAAGTCGACCGTGTCCTCGTCGATGTCGCGGACCATCTCGAGGGCCAGCGGCGCCATCCGGCACTCGGTGTACCGCATGGCGGCGGCCGCGTCGTTGCCCGGCGAGCCGAAGTTGCCCTGGCCGTGGACCAGCGGCGCCCGCATCACCCAGGGCTGCGCGAGCCGGACCAGGGTGTCGTAGATCGCGGTGTCGCCGTGCGGGTGGTACTGACCCATGACGTCACCGACGACCCGGCTGCACTTGGAGAACCCGCGGTCGGGCCGGTAGCCGCCGTCGAACATCGCGTAGAGGACCCGACGGTGCACCGGCTTGAGCCCGTCGCGTACGTCCGGCAGTGCCCGCCCGACGATGACCGCCATCGCGTAGTCGATGTAGGCGCGCTGCATCGAGGTCTGCAGCTCGATCGGCTCGATCCGGCCGCCACCGCCCTCGCCGTCTCCGCCGCCGAGCAGGTTTCCGGTCTGTTCCGTCACGTCTCTTCGTCTCTCTGGTCGGTTCTACTCGAATCTAGGACTGTCGCTAGACAGTCGGATATCGAGCTCGAATGCTGGCCGTCCTGCGGGGCTCGGCTCCGCGGGCCCGTACGTCGGCACCACTCCGCCCCACCCCTCAGATGTCCAGGAAGCGGACGTCCTTGGCGTTGCGCTGGATGAAGGACCGGCGCTGCTCGACGTCCTCGCCCATCAGGATCGAGAAGATCTCGTCGGCGCGGGCCGCGTCGTCGAGGGTCACCTGCAGCATCAGCCGCTGGTCGGGGTTCATCGTGGTCTCCCACAGCTCCTCCGCGTTCATCTCGCCGAGGCCCTTGTAGCGCTGGACCGGGTTCTCCTTGGGGAGCTTCTTGCCCTGGGCCAGGCCGTCCCGGGTCAGCACCTCGCGCTCGGCATCGGAGTAGACGAACTCGTGCTCGGCCGGCTTGTTCCAGCGGATCCGGTAGAGCGGCGGCTGCGCCATGTAGACGTAGCCGTGCTCGATCAGCGGGCGCATGAACCGGAACAGCAGCGTCAGCAGCAGCGTGTTGATGTGGTGGCCGTCGACGTCGGCGTCGGCCATCAGCACCACCTTGTGGTAGCGCAGCTTGTCGAGGTCGAACTCCTCGTGGATGCCGGTGCCGAGGGCGGAGATGATCGCCTGCACCTCGGTGTTGGCCAGCACCTTGTCGAGGCGGGCCTTCTCGACGTTCAGGATCTTGCCGCGGATCGGCAGGATCGCCTGCACGCGCGGGTCGCGACCCTGCCGCGCCGAGCCGCCGGCGGAGTCGCCCTCGACGATGAAGACCTCACACTCGGCGGGGTTGGTCGACTGGCAGTCCGAGAGCTTGCCGGGCAGGCCGCCGCCCCCGAGCAGGCCCTTGCGCGACCGGGCCAGGTCGCGCGCCTTGCGCGCCGCGATCCGGGCGCTGGCCGCGGCCTGTGACTTGCGCACGATGTCGCGGCCCTCGGCAGGGTTCTGCTCGAGCCAGGCGCCGAGCTGGTCGTTGACCAGCCGCTGCACGAAGCCCTTGGCCTCGGTGTTGCCGAGCTTGGTCTTGGTCTGCCCCTCGAACTGGGGCTCCTCGAGCTTGATCGAGAGGATCGCGGTGAGGCCCTCCCGGATGTCGTCACCCGACACCCGGTCCTCGCGCTTCTTGATCAGGCCCCACTCCTCGCCCCAGTGGTTGACCTGCGAGGTGAGCGAGGCCCGGAAGCCCTCCTCGTGGGTGCCGCCCTCGTGGGTGTTGATCGTGTTGGCGAAGGTGTGGACCGACTCGGTGAACGTCGTGTTCCACTGCATCGCGACCTCGAGGCTCATGTGGCTCTCGGAGTCGGCGGGCGTCTCCGCCTCGAAGTTGATGACCGTCGGGTTGGCCTTGTCCTTGCGCCGGTTGAGGTGCTCGACGTAGTCGACCAGGCCACGGTCGTAGCGGAACACCTGCTCGAGGCCGCCGCCCTCGCCGCGCTTGATCGCGTCGACGCCTGCCTGGTCGATCGCGTCGCTCACGGTGTCGTCCTCGACGGCGTCGGCGACCTGCTCGGCCGAGGGGCGCTCGTCGCGGACGACGATCTCGAGCCCCTTGTTGAGGAAGGCGTACTCGCGGATCCGGGAGGTGATGGTCTCCAGCGAGTAGTCGGTCGTCTCGAACACGTCGGGGGAGGCCCAGTACGTGACGGTGGTGCCGGTGCTCTCGCCCGGCTCCATCTCGCGGACCTGCTCGAGGCCACCGTCGGGCACCCCGACGGTGAAGGTCTGGCGCCACAGGTGGCCGCGGTTGCGGACCTCGGCCAGCAACCGGCTCGACAGCGCGTTGACCACCGAGACGCCGACGCCGTGGAGGCCACCGGACACCTTGTAGCCGCCGCCGCCGAACTTGCCGCCGGCGTGGAGCACCGTCAGTGCGAGCGTCAGCGCGGGGAGCTCCTGGCCGGGTGCGGTGTCGGTCGGGATGCCACGCCCGTTGTCCTCGACGCGGACACCGCCGTCGGCGAGCAGGGTGAGCACGATCCGGTCGCAGTGGCCGGCCAGCGCCTCGTCGACGGCGTTGTCGACGATCTCCCAGATCAGGTGGTGCAGGCCGCGCTCACCGGTCGAGCCGATGTACATGCCCGGCCGCTTGCGCACCGCCTCGAGGCCCTCGAGGACCTGGATGGCCGACGCGTCGTAGGCGACGTCGGGGTTGCTGAGGGTGCTGCTGGGGGTAGGCCCGGGATTCTCGGCGTTGCTCTCGACGGCGGTTTCGTCGGTCACGCGCAACCTCTCACACATGGGCTCGCACCCGGGTTCGGGGGAGCCGCGCTGGCATGGCACGGGTCGCGCCTGAGGAGGTCGCGACCCGATCGCCATGGTACCCCGTGGAGGCCCTCCATCCACGTGCCGACCCCCCAGCGCGGGGGATCTGTGGACCACACGTCCCCCTCTGCGGCCCGTAACCGCCTCTCGCAGCGCCGCGCAGGGGTCGGGTCAGGGCCCAGTACGTGCGCGAGGCTGCTGGAGCGGCTCTCAGCCGTAGGTGTCGCGGGGGCCGCGGCCGTCGCGCACCGACCGGGGTCCCTTGCGCCAGGACGGGCCCCGGGGACCCTGCACGTCGATCACCGTCACGGTCCCGTGGCCGAGCTCCTCGTTGAGCCGGCGGACGACGGTGGGGGCGAGCAGCGTGAGCTGGGTCGCCCACGCCGTGGAGTCGGTGCGGACGACCAGCCGACCGTCGTCGAAGCTCTCCGGCGTGCTGTGGGCGGCGACCTCGGCACCCACCAGCTCGGGCCAGCGGCCGAAGACCCCGTGCACGCGCAGGTCGAGCTCCCAGCCGTGGTCGTCGACCAACCGGCCGACGGTGGTGTCGAGGAGCTGCGGGTCGCGGTCGTCGGGGTGGGCGCCGGCCACCCGGGAGGCTGAGCGGGGCTGCCAGGGAGTCCAGGCCCTGGCCCGCTTGCGGGCGCGCTGCGCGGGCGTGGAGCGGGCGGAGGCGCGGGTCATGGCGCGGGCCAGGTCGAGACCGTCGTCGCGGTGGTCCGGCTCGTCGGGCTGGTCCACGAGCCGCTCGTCGGGCTGGTCCACGGGCTGCTCGTCGGCCGGCGGCTGCTCATCCGGCACGGGTCACCGCCCCCTCACCGACGTCGTAGCGGGACCCCGCGAGCACGGCGGGCACGTCGTCGGAGACCGCGGCCGTCACCAGCACCTGCTCGGCCCCGGACACCAGGTCGGCCAGCTGGTGCCGGCGCTCGGAGTCGAGCTCGGCGAAGACGTCGTCGAGCACCAGGATCGGGTCGTCGCCCTCCGCACGCAGCAGGTCGTACGACGCCAGCCGCAGCGCCAGCGCGAACGACCAGGACTCGCCGTGCGACGCGTACCCCTTGACCTGCAGCCGGCTCTCGCCGGAGCCGAGCGTGAGCCGGAGCTCGTCGCGGTGCGGCCCCACCAGCGAGATGCCGCGGTCCAGCTCGTCGCCGCGGCGACGCTCGAGCTCGGCCAGCAGCGCGTCGGTCAGCGCGCCGCGGTCGGGGTCGGCCTCGCTCCCGGCGAGGTCGAAGGACGGTGCGTAGTCGAGCCACGCGTCGTCCCGCGACGCGCCGCGGGCGACGGTCTCGTACGCCTTGCCGACGTACGGACGGAGCTGGTCGACCAGCAGCAGCCGGGCCGCGAGCAGCTCCGCACCGACCCGGGCGAGGTGGGCGTCCCACACCACCAGCGTCGACAGCGCCGACTCACGTGAGCTCCCGCGGGCGAGGCCGGCGGTCTTGAGCAGCGAGTTGCGCTGCCGGAGGACCCGGTCGTAGTCGGAGCGGACGCCGGCCAGCCGCGGCGTGCGCAGCACCAGCAGGTCGTCGAGGAACCGCCGGCGGTCCGACGGGTCGCCCTTGACGAGGGTGAGGTCCTCGGGCGAGAAGACGACCGTGCGGACCAGGCCCAGCAGGTCCCGGGCGCGGGGGAGGTCGGACCGGTTGACGCGGGCACGGTTGGAGCGGCCCGGGGTGATCTCGACCTCGAGCACGGCCTGCCGCCCATCACGGACGACGGCCGCCCGCACCAGCGCGCGCTCGGCGCCGACACGGACCAGCGGCGCGTCGGTCGCGACCCGGTGCGAGCCGAGCCGGGAGAGGTAGTCGATCGCCTCGACCAGGTTGGTCTTGCCCTGGCCGTTGCGTCCGACGAACGCCGTCGCCCCCGGCGCGAGCTCGACCTCGAGGTCGGCGTAGGACCGGAAGTCGTGGAGCGTCAGGTGGGCGACGTACATGGACCGGGCACCGCGCCGCTAGTCGCCGGAGCTGGCGTCGCCGCCCGGGGGAGGCGAGGTCTGCAGGGCGTGGCCGCCGAACTGGTTGCGCATCGCGGCGACGGCCTTCATCGCGGGGGAGTCGTCCTGGCGCGAGACGAAGCGGGCGTAGAGCGCGGCGGTGATGGCCGGCGTCGCGACCGCGTTCTCGATGCCGGCCTCGACCGTCCACCGCCCCTCGCCGGAGTCCTCGGCGTAGCCGCGGATCCCTTCGAGGGCGGGCGTCTCGTCGAGGGCGGACACCAGCAGGTCGAGCAGCCAGGACCGGATGACCGTGCCCTCGCGCCAGGACCGCAGGACCTCGGTGACGTTGTCGGTGACCTCGGCCTTCTCGAGCAGCTCCCAGCCCTCGGCGTACGCCTGCATGATCGCGTACTCGATGCCGTTGTGGACCATCTTGGAGAAGTGGCCGGCCCCGACCGTCCCGGCGTGGACCGAGCCGAAGTCGCCCTCGGGCTTCAGCGCGTCGAAGGCGGGCTGGACCTTGGCGACGTCGTCGTCGGACCCGCCGTACATCAGGGCGTAGCCGTTCTCCAGGCCCCAGACGCCGCCGGAGACGCCGCAGTCGACGAAGCCGACGCCGCGCTCGGCCAGCATGGCGGCGTTGGCCTGGTCGTCGGTCCAGCGGGAGTTGCCGCCGTCGACCACCAGGTCGCCCTCGTCGAGCAGCTCGCCGAGCGCCTTCACCGTCTCGCGGGTGGCGTCGCCGGAGGGCACCATGACCCACACGACCCTGGGGGAGGGCAGTGCGTCGACCAGCTCCTCGAGGCTGCCGACGTCGGAGACCTCCGGGTTGCGGTCGAAGCCCACGACGGTGTGCTCCGCACGCCGCAGCCGGGTGCGCATGTTGCCGCCCATCTTGCCGAGTCCGACCAGACCTAGATGCATGTCACCAACCTACGGCAACACCCGGTCGTGATCCGGCCCCGGGACGCGTCAGGAGAGCAGCCGGCGCGGCATCAGCAGGTAGCGGAACGAGGGGTCCGTGCCGGACTCTCCGGCCGCACCGCTCATCACCACCGGCTTCGACGCCTGCGTGAACGCCAGCTCGACCACCGACTCGTCGATCGCGGTCAGTCCGTCGAGCAGGAACTGCGGGTTGAACCCGGTCACCAGGTCCTCGCCGTCGATCTCGGCGTGGAGCGACTCCGAGGCCTGCGCCTCCTCGCCGGAGCCGGCGTCCAGCGTCAGCTGGCCGTCGGTGAAGGCCAGCTGCACGGCGGTGTTGCGCTCCGCGACCAGCGAGACCCGCTTGACCGAGTCGATCAGGTCGGCCTTGTCGACCTTGGCGGTCGTGAGGTGCTCGGCCGGGAACAGGTTGCGGACCTTGGGGAACTCGCCGTCGAGCAGCCGGGTGGTCGTACGGCGGACCCCGCCGGGACCGACCCCCTCGAACCCGATGATGCCCTCCCCGGACCCGCTGGCCGCCAGCGCGATCGTGACCTCGCCGCCACCGGTGAGCGACTTGGCGGTGTCACCGAGGACCCGGGCCGGGACCAGCGCGGCGACCGACTCGTCGGGGGTGCGCGGGCTCCAGTCGAGCTCGCGGTGGCTGAGCCGGAACCGGTCGGTGGCGAGCAGCGAGATCGACGACCCGTCGATCTCGATCCGGACGCCGGTCAGCACCGGCAGCATGTCGTCGCGGCCGGCGGCCGTGACCGCCTGGGCGACGGCGTGGGCGAACTGGTCGCTCGGCACGGTGCCGGTCGCGGCGGGCATGTCGGGCAGGCTCGGGTAGTCCTCCACCGGCATGGTCTGCAGGCTGAAGCGGGCCGAGCCACACGTGAGCGAGACCCGAGGTCCGTCGAGGACCATCTCGACCGGCTTGGCCGGGAGGCTGCGGCAGATGTCGGCGAGCAGCCGGCCGCTGACCAGCGCGTGTCCCTCGTCGGAGACCTGGGCCTCGGTGAGGGTGGCGCGGGCGGAGGTCTCGTAGTCGAAGGTGGAGAGCACCAGGCCTTCGTCACTGGCCTCGATCAGGAGCCCGGCGAGGACGGGGACGCTCGGACGGACCGGGAGGCTGCGGGCAGCCCAGGCGACGGCATCGGCGAGCACGTCGCGTTCGACGCGGAACTTCACGGTGCGAGCTCCTTCACGGTGCAAGCTTCACGGCAGGCGGGGTCCTGCGAGGTCTGTGGGCGGTGGGAGGTGAATCCTGCCACGTGCCCGGCCAGATTGCGCACGACTGGTGGTTCGACGACCCGCATCCTGGGTGGCCGGAGGCGTCGTGGATGGGTGTTCATCCCCAGGTCGTGGGTCGGAAGGATTTCCACGGGCGATCGATCAGAGTGTGGTCTCGTGGGAGTCATAGCAGCGGTGGAATCTGTGGACGACCACTGTCGTCGCAGGTCAGCGGCCATGTGACCGGTGCACAAGGGGTGTGGAGAGGCGGGGGACCAACCCCGGGGGCATGTGAACGGACGGTGACGTGCGGGGCAACACTCACCGGTTCTGCACAGGCTGTGCACGACCAGGCCGTCACGAACCACAACTTCTCCACACCTCGGGCCGGTCGTGCAGACACCGGCAGGGTCGGGACACAGGGAGCGGCGCCGGGGGGCCGGGTCAGCCCTGTCGCGCCTGCATCTTGATCCGGTTGGTGAGCTCGCTGACCTGGTTGAAGACGGCGCGCCGCTCGGCGAGCAGCGTGTTGATCTTGCGGTCGGCGTACATCACGGTCGTGTGGTCGCGGTTGCCGAACTCGGCGCCGATCTTGGGCAGCGACAGGGGGGTCAGCTCGCGGCAGAGGTACATCGCGATCTGGCGTGCCATCACCAGGTGCCGACCCCGGCTGGGGCCGGTGAGCTCCTCGATGGACAGCCCGAAGTACGCCGCGGTCTGGGCGATGATCAGGCCAGCGGTGATCTCGGGCTCGCCGCCCTCGGGGATCAGGTCCTTGAGGACGATCTCGGCCAGGGTCATGTCGACCTCCTGACGGTTGAGGTTGGCGAAGGCGGTCACCCGGATCAGCGCACCCTCGAGCTCACGGATGTTGGTCTGGATCTTGGAGGCGATGAACTCCAGCACGTCCGGCGGCGCCGTCAGCCGGTCCATCGCGGCCTTCTTGCGCAGGATCGCGATCCGGGTCTCCAGGTCGGGAGGCTGCACGTCGGTGATCAGGCCCCACTCGAACCGGTTGCGCAGCCGGTCCTCGAGGGCCTCGAGCCGCTTCGGCGGCCGGTCGGAGGTCAGCACGATCTGCTTGTTGGCGTTGTGGAGGGTGTTGAAGGTGTGGAAGAACTCCTCCTGGGTCTGGGTCTTGCCCTCCAGGAACTGGATGTCGTCGATCAGCAGCACGTCGACGTCGCGGTAGCGCCGCTTGAAGCGGTCCTGCCGGTCGTCGCGGATCGCGTTGATGAACTCGTTGGTGAACTCCTCGCTGGAGACGTAGCGCACCTTGTGCCCGGTGTAGAGGCTGCGGACGTAGTGGCCGATCGCGTGCAGCAGGTGGGTCTTGCCGAGGCCGGAGTCGCCGTAGACCATCAGCGGGTTGTAGGCCTTGCCCGGGGCCTCGGCGACGGCGACGGCCGCCGCGTGGGGGAACCGGTTGGACGACCCGATGACGAAGGTCTCGAAGGTGTACTTGGGATTGAGCCGGGTCTCCATGGAGGGACCGCTGGGGCCGGTGTTCGCGGGCGAGGACTCCGGTGGCCGCTCGGTCCGCGGTGCGCGCTCCGCACCGTCACGTCGATGTGTCGACATGTCGTCATGTCGATGTGTCGAGTTGTCGACCCGCGCTGCCGGGGGCTCCTCGGCGGCGTGCTCCTCCAGGGCGGGATTGACCGTGACCGCGATCCGGATCTCCCGGCCCAGGGCCACCGTCAGCGCGTCCTCGAGCTGGCCACGCAGCCGGCCCTCGAGCTGGGTGCGGGTGAAGTCGTTGGGCACGGCCACGATGGCGGTGCTCTCGTGGAGCGTCACCGGCTCGCTGGACCGCAGCCACGCGCGCTGGTTGGGCTGGAGGTCCCCCAGGACGCCGCGCCACGCTGCGTCGAGGTCCGCTGACTGCTGCTCCACGGGAGCCTGCCTTCCGCATGTCTCTCACGTCCGGTCCCGGTCTGTCCGGGTCGGGACTGGTCTGTCGCGATCTGTCTGGTCCACAGGATTATCCACAGACTGTGTACCTCGCCCGTCACTTGTGGAAGGACGCTGTCCGAGACGCGGCACGAGATCTTCGAGATCAACGTTTCAGCAGGTCAGAGCAGCAATGGACGCGTCTGTGAGACGCGGCACACGACCCTGGGGACCTGGTGGCACGGGCGCCGGCGGGGAATCCCGGAAGGGGCGAACGTAACAAGCCGTCGACGCAGCGGGCAAGAGTTTCTCCACAGGCTGTCGGACGGTACGCCGATGTCACAGAGCCGCCGCGTGAGGGAGGGCCCACCGCGGGTTTGACCCTGCCTCGGGCGGCCGCGTACCGTTGGCCGGTCGCTTGGTAGTGACTCGTGTTCGGCGTGTCCCCTGCAGGGGAGTCCGGACACGGCGTCGACGGGTGCCGCACGTCCATGGAAGACGTCGTCTTGCGTGGGTGGGCGGTGCCAGCCGAAAGGCCGGTACCGGCGTCGCACGAGCCCGGATCCTCGGGCCCGGTGCGACTCCTGACGTCCACTGCCGCCGGGTGACGACTCCGCCACCACCACGAAAGAGATCGCCGTGAGCAAGCGTACGTACCAGCCGAACAACCGTCGCCGCCACAAGGTGCACGGGTTCCGCCTGCGCATGCGCACCCGCGCCGGCCGCGCCGTCCTGTCCTCGCGCCGCCGCAAGGGCCGCAAGAGCCTGGCCGTCTGAGCCGGCCACCGAGTCGTCTCCGCCGTGCTGCCTGCGGCACACCGGCTGACCAGCGCCCGGACCTTCGGCTCCGTCATCCGTGACGGGCGCCGTGCCGGCTCGCGGACGCTGGTGGTGCACCTGGCCACCGCTCCCGGGTCCGGTGTCCCCCGGGTCGGACTGGTCGTCGGCAAGACGGTGGGCAACTCCGTCGTCCGACACCGCGTGCAGCGCCGCCTCCGCCACCTCGTCCGGGAGCAGCTCGACCAGCTCCCGGGCTCCGCGCTGCTCGTGATCAGGGCCAACCCGGCCGCCGCCACGGCTCCCTCACGGGAACTCGGCGTGGACCTCACGCGTTGCCTGCAGCGGGTGATGTCGTGAGGTACGTCCTGATCGGCCTGCTGCGCGGATACCGGCTGCTCATCAGCCCCCTCTACGGTGACGTCTGTCGCTACCACCCCTCCTGCTCGGCCTATGCGCTGGAGGCGGTCACGGTGCACGGCAGCCTGCGCGGCGTGGCGCTCGCCGTCCGCCGGCTGGCTCGCTGCCACCCGTGGGCCGCAGGGGGCTACGACCCGGTGCCACCCCGGCACGGGCCCGCCCCCGAGCTCGACCACCTGCCCGACGAGCGGGCCACGACCCCGAGGCTAGGAGCCTGAGTGATCGACTTCTTCCAGCAGATCGGCGACTTCATCATGGCGCCGCTCTACTACGCGATCTCCTTCGTGCTCGTCCTGTTCCACAACGTGTGGAGCAGCTTCATGCCCCCCACCAGCGGCCTCTCGTGGGCGCTGTCGATCATCGGTCTCACCCTGGTGATCCGCGCGGCGCTGATCCCGTTGTTCGTGAAGCAGATCAAGTCCAGCCGCAACATGCAGCTGATCCAGCCCAAGGTCAAGGAGCTGCAGAAGAAGTACGGCCACGACCGGGAGCGTCTCGCGCAGGAGACGATGAAGCTGTACAAGGACTCGGGCACCAACCCGTTCGCGTCCTGTCTGCCGATCCTGTTGCAGATGCCGATCTTCTTCGCGCTGTTCAGCATCCTGAACAACGCCTCGAAGGAAGTCCCCAAGGGCGTGCTGACGCAGACCCAGGCCGAGCAGTTCGGCGAGGCCGAGCTGCTCGGAGTCCCGCTGTCGCAGACCTTCATCGGTGCCGACGGCGCCGTGAACGTGATGGTGATGGCGGCGTTCCTGGTGCTGGCGATGACGGCGACCACGTTCCTCACCCAGCGGCAGCTGATGAGCAAGAACATGCCGGCCGACGCATTGACCGGGCCGTACGCCCAGCAGCAGAAGTTCCTGCTGTTCGTGCTGCCCCTGGTGTTCGCCGTGGGCGGCATCGCGTTCCCGATCGGCGTGCTCCTCTACTGGACCACGTCCAACCTGTGGACGATGGGCCAGCAGTTCTACGTGATCCGCAACAACCCCGCCCCCGGGACCCCCGCCTTCGCTGCCAAGGAGCAACGGGACGCGGCCAAGGCCGCGCGTCACGGCACCGTGGTCCCGGAGGCCGGCACCGAGGCCGGCGCCACCGGCACGGTCGTCGAGGAACGCCCGTCGCAGCGGCAGCAGCCCAAGCGGCAGTCGCGCGAGCAGCGCAAGAAGCAGGGGAAGAGCCCGCAGAAGGGCTCAGGCCAGCAGAAACCACGGCCCGACGACACCCCGCCCACGCACGAGAAGCAGTGAGGACAACCATGAGCGAGCAGGACCACGCCGTGACCGAGTCGAGCGACCAGGACCAGGACCTCGAGTCCGCCGAGTCCCCGGAGTCCGCCGAGCACGAGGGGACTGATGACTCCCTGGAGGAGACGGACGCCCCGAGCCGGACCGAGCGGTTGGAGAACGAGGGCGACATCGCCGCTGACTACCTCGAGGAGCTGCTCGACATCGCGGACCTCGACGGCGACCTCGACATGGACGTCGACGGAGACCGGGCGTCGGTCTCCATCGTCGGCGCCGAGCTGCAGCAGCTGGTGGGCCGTGACGGCGAGGTCCTGGACGCGTTGCAGGAGCTGACCCGGTTGGCGGTCTACCGCGAGACCGGCGAGCGCTCCCGGCTGATGCTGGACATCTCGGGCTACCGCGCCGGCAAGCGCGAGGAGCTCGTGGCCCTCGCCGAGCGCACGGTGGCCACGGTCAAGGACACCGGTGAGTCCGTGTCGTTGGACCCGATGTCGCCGTTCGAGCGCAAGGTGGTCCACGACGCGGTCGCGGCGGCCGGCCTGTCCTCGGAGTCCGAGGGCGTCGAGCCGAAGCGCTACGTCGTCGTGCTCCCGACCTGAGACCGGCCGGCTGATGGCCGACGACGTTTCACGTGAAACCGTGGCTGCACCCCCCACGCCCGACGAGGCGCGGGGGGTGTTTGCTGCGGGAGGGCCGGGTCGGCTGGAGCTGGCCGAGCGGTTCGCCGGGTGGCTCGCCGCCGACGGCGTGGTCCGCGGCCTGATCGGCCCGCGGGAGGCGCCCCGACTGTGGGAGCGGCACCTGCTGAACTGCGCGGTGCTGGGCGAGGCGATCCCCGCGGACGCGTCCGTGTGCGACCTCGGGTCCGGCGCCGGACTGCCGGGCCTGGTGCTGGCGATCGCGCGCCCCGACGTGCGGGTGACCCTGGTCGAGCCGCTGCTGCGGCGGACCACGTTCCTGGAGGAGGTCGTCGCCGACCTCGGTCTCGACACCGTCGAGGTGGTGCGTGGTCGTGCGGAGGAGCTGCACGGAGGCGCGCGGTACGACGTCGTGACCGCCCGTGCGGTCGCTCCCCTGGGCAAGCTGCTGGGCTGGTCGATGCCCCTGGTCGCCGCCACCGGGGCGTTGGTCGCGATGAAGGGTTCGTCGGTCCACGACGAGGTCGAGGCGGCCGGCGACGTGCTCCGTCGACTCCGGTGCGCACCCCCCGAGGTGCTGGTCCTCGGCGCCGACGTGCTCGATCCACCGACGACGGTGGTCCGGGTGGCCTGGGCGGATCCGGCGAGGGTAGGTTGAGCCCTTCCGGTCCCGGGCCCCGGGGGCGGCAGGTGAGCAGCGAGAGGTCCGGTCAGGTGTCCCAGAGTCCGTCGCGTGCGGCCGGCGGCGGCCTCGGATGGCCGCCCCAGGCGCCGCCTCCCGGCAGCCCCGAACCGTCGGCCCGAGAGTTATCCACCGGCCTGGGTTGGCCCGGTGAGCGCGTCTCTCCACAAGCTGACCAGAGTTATCCACAGACCCAGGACGTCGCGGGGACCGAGCCTCCGCGAGGAGGGAGTCCCGTGGTTTCACGTGAAACCGACCCCGCACCCAGGCCCTACCGGGTGCGGACCGCGGGTGACCTCGCGGCCACCGACGTGGGACTTGCGGACGACAGCACGCCGCTGGCACGAGCCGCCGAGCACACGATCATGGCCCGGTTCGGTGCCCGGATGCGACCGGCGGTCCCGCGTCCGGACCGGACGCGGGTGATGGTGGTCGCCAACCAGAAGGGCGGAGTCGGCAAGACCACGAGCACCGTGAACATCGCCGCGGCGCTCTCGCAGCTCGGGCAGCGTGTCCTGGTGGTCGACCTCGACCCGCAGGGCAACGCCTCCACGGCGCTCGGGGTCGAGCACCGCCGCGGGGTGGCCTCGACGTACGACGCGGTCGTCGACGGCGTCCCGCTCGCCGACGTGACCGCCGAGTGCCCCGACCTCCCCGGCGTGTGGGCCGTGCCGGCCACCATCGACCTGGCCGGCGCCGAGATCGAGCTGGTGAGCGTGGTGGCCCGCGAGAGCCGGTTGCACAAGGCGATCGCCGGTCATCCCCGGGTGGGGAGCGCGGAGGACGCCGGTGAGGAGCGCTTCGACTACGTCCTGATCGACTGCCCACCGTCGCTGGGCCTGCTCACCTTGAACGCGCTGGTGTCGGGCGAGGAGATGATGATCCCGATCCAGGCGGAGTACTACGCCCTCGAGGGCCTCGGCCAGCTGCTCGAGACCGTCGAGATGGTGCGGGCCCACCTCAACCCGCGACTGGTCGTCTCCACGATCCTCGTGACGATGTACGACGCCCGGACCCGGCTCGCCTCCGGGGTCGCGGAGGAGGTACGGGAGCACTTCGGCGACCAGGTCCTCAAGACCACGATCCCCCGGTCGGTCCGGGTGTCCGAGGCCCCGTCGTACGGACAGACGGTGATGACCTACGACCCGGGGTCGCCCGGCGCCCTGTGCTACCTCGAAGCCGCCCGTGAGATCGCCAGCAAGGGAGCACCCGCACGATGAGCCAGAACTCCTCGCAGCCCGCCGCTCAGAGAAGGGGTCTCGGCCGGGGCCTCGGCTCGCTGATCCCCACCGCGCCGGCCCGCCCGGCCGAGGTGGAGGGCGACCGCGGCGGCGACACGCAGCCGGCGGTCGACCGGACCGGCGACTCGGCGCCCTACGGTGACGTCCACGACGCCCCCGGCGCCGCCGCGGGTGCGCGTGCGCCCGAGCTGGTAGGCGGCTCCTACTACACCGAGCTGCCGCCCGCCGCGATCGTCCCCAACCGGGTGCAGCCTCGCCAGGTGTTCGACGAGGAGGCGATGGACGAGCTGGTGACCTCGCTGAAGGAGGTCGGGCTGCTGCAGCCGGTCGTCGTGCGACCTGCCGACGACGGCTGCTTCGAGCTGGTGATGGGTGAGCGGCGCTGGCGGGCCGCGCAGCAGGCCGGCCTGGAGAAGATCCCCGCCATCGTCCGCCAGACCGGCGACGACGACATGCTGCGCGACGCGCTGCTGGAGAACCTCCACCGCTCCCAGCTCAACCCGCTGGAGGAGGCGGCCGCGTACGGGCAGCTGCTCGAGGACTTCGGCTGCACCCACGAGGAGCTCGCCTCGCGGATCGGCCGCTCCCGTCCGCAGATCAGCAACACGCTGCGGCTGCTCAAGCTGTCGCCCGCCGTGCAGCGGCGGGTCGCCGCCGGCGTGCTGTCCGCGGGCCATGCCCGATCGCTGCTCGCCGTCGAGGACCCCGAGGTCCAGGACCGGCTCGCCGCCCGGGTCGTCAGCGAGGGCATCAGCGTCCGCGGGCTCGAGGAGATCGTCGCGGTCGGCCAGACCGGCGCCCCCACCCCCGCCGCGTCCCGGCGGACCCGTCCGGTAGCCCCGGGCCTGGCCGAGATCGCCGACCGGCTCTCGGACCGGTTCGAGACCCGGGTGCGGGTGCAGCTCGGCAAGTCCAGGGGCAAGGTGACCGTCGAGTTCGCCTCCCTGGACGACCTGCGGCGGATCGTGGACGTCATGGACCCGCGCAACCGGACGGACCGGCCGATCTGACGCTCGTGTCCATGTAGCGACGAGTCGCTATGTCGACAAAGCGATCAGTCGGTTTGTCGTTTCCTGGCGCGGCGCGCGGCCCGGTCCCGAAGCTCTGCAGCGTCGAGCTCGGCGGCCTCGGCCAGCGTGGGGGCCGAGCCGCCGTGGGACTGCGGCACCCACCACGACCCCGGTGGCTGCTCCTCGGCGGGGTAGTCGCGGATCGCCCGGTCCAGCAGCGCGCTCATCGCGGTCTTGAGCGCGGCGGTCTCGGCCTCCGGCTCGACGCCGGTCGGGTGCAGCGGCTCGCCCACCCGGATCACGATCGTGGTCCCCCGGGAGAAGTCGCGCGGGTGGTCCTTGGTCATCATCCGCTGCGTGCCCCACAGCACGGCCGGGACCAGCGGGACCCCGGCCTCGGCGGCGATGCGTACGGCCCCGCTCTTGAGCTCCTTGACCTCCATCGCCCGCGAGATGGTGGCCTCGGGGAAGATGCCCACGACCTCGCCGGCGCGCAGGTAGTCCACAGCCTTCCGGTAGGACGCGACCCCGGCGCCGCGGTCGACCTCGATGTGGTGGAGCGAGCGCATCAGCGGTCCGGTCCAGCGGTGGTCGAAGAGCTCCCGCTTGGCCATGAAGCGCACCTTGCGCCCGGAGGGGTTGGCCGCCAGGCCGCCGTAGATGAAGTCGACGTAGCCGACATGGTTGACCGCGAGCAGGGCTCCGCCGGTTCGCGGGACGTGGTGGGTGCCGTCCAGGTCGATGCGCTGGCCGAGCAGCCGGAATCCCAGCTTGGCCGCGGCGATGATGGGTGGGTAGGTGAGGTCCCGCACGCGGTCAGCCTAGGGCTACGGCGAAGCGGCCCGGTCAGCGCCGCGAGGCGAGGAACTCCGCGATCCGTCCGATGGCCTCCTCGAGCACCGCGACGTCGGGCAGGGTCACCATCCGGAAGTGGTCCGGGCGGGGCCAGTTGAAGCCGGTGCCATGGGTCACCAGGATCTTCTTGGAGCGCAGCAGGTCGATGACCAGCTGCTCGTCGTCGTCGACGTCGTACACCGCCGGGTCGAGCCGCGGGAAGCAGTAGAGCGCGCCCCGCGGCCGGACCGAGGAGACCCCCGGGATCTCGTTGAGCAGCCGGTCGGCGAGCATGCTCTGCTCGTAGAACCGGCCACCGGGGACGATCAGCTCCTCGATCGACTGGTAGCCGCCGAGCGCGGTCTGGATGGCGTGCTGGGCCGGGACGTTGGCGCACATCCGCATGTTGGCGATCAGGGTCAGGCCCTCGAGGAAGTCGGTCGCCAGCTCCTTGGGCCCGGACACCATCACCCAGCCGGCGCGGTAGCCGCAGACCCGGTAGGCCTTGGAGAGCCCGCTGAAGGTCAGGCAGAGGACGTCGCTGCCGGCCGCCTCGGCGGCGTGGTGGTGGACCGCGTCGTCGAACAGGATCTTCTCGTAGATCTCGTCGGCGAAGACCACGAGCTGGTGACGCCGCGCGATGTCGACCAGCCCGGCGACCGTCTCCCTGGTGTAGACGGCACCCGTGGGGTTGTTGGGGTTGATGATGACGAGGGCATGGGTGCTCTCGGTGATCTTGGACTCGAGGTCGGCGAGGTCGGGGTTCCAGTCGTCGTCCTCGTCGCACAGGTAGTGCACGGGCACCCCCCCGCTGAGGGTGACCGCGCCGGTCCAGAGCGGGTAGTCGGGTGCCGGGACCAGCACCTCGTTGCCGTCGTCCACGAAGGCCTGCAGCACCATCGAGATCAGCTCGGAGACGCCGTTGCCGATGAAGACGTCCTCGACCGAGACGTCGCGCAGCCCGCGCTGCTGGTAGTACTGCGCGACCGCCGTACGGGCGGGGTAGATGCCCTGGGAGTCGCTGTAGCCCTGCGCCTCGGGCAGGTGGTGGACCATGTCGGCGACGATCGCCTCGGGAGCCTCGAACCCGAACGGTGCCGGGTTGCCGATGTTGAGCTTGAGGATCCGGTGGCCCTCGGCCTCGAGCCGGTGCGCCTCGGTCAGGATCGGCCCCCGCACGTCGTAACGGACGTTGTGGAGCTTCCTGCTCTGCCGGATGGGTCGCACGGGCCACATCCTCTCAGGCGAGGGTCACCACTCAGGCGCGTGTCCGCCTACCATCGGAGCAGGAGGGTTCGTCATGACCCGCACCGCCGTCCGGCTCACTCCGGACACCCTGGACGCCCTGCCGTCGCCCTGCCGCTCCTGCCTGTTCTGGGAGCTGGACCCGGTGCGCCGCGACCGGGTGCCGGACCCGGCCGCGGAGAAGCAGGCGTGGGTCTCGGAGGTGCTGCGCGAGTGGGGCTCGTGCGGCCGGGTCGCCCTGGTCGACGACGCCCTGGTCGGCTACGTGCTCTACGCGCCGGCCGCGTTCGTCCCGGGCGCCGCCGGCTTCGCCACGGCCCCGGTGTCGCCGGACGCGGTGCTGATGACGACGGCGTACGTCGACCCCGGCGATCGCGGCCACGGCGTGGGCCGGATGCTGGTCCGGGCGATGGCCCGGGACCTGGTCGAGCGCGACATCCGGGCGGTCGAGGCGTTCGGAGCACGCGGGCCGCTCACCGGTGGCTGCCAGGTGCCGGCCGACTTCCTCAGCGGCGTCGGGTTCCGGACCCACCGCCCGCACCCCACCACCCCGCGGATGCGGATGGACCTGCGCTCGGCGGTCAGCTGGAAGGGCGAGGTGGAGGCGGCGCTGGAGCGGCTGGTGGGGGTCGTGCGTCCCCAGACGAAGCCGCGGCACGCCCCGGAGGGCGTACCGCGGTCAGGACGTACGGTCGGTCGCGGCGTCGAGCGCCCGACCGAGCCGCGTCACTTGATGTAGTCGGAGAGCTCGTTGAGCAGCGCGGCCTTCGGACGCGCACCGACGATCGACTTCACGACCTCGCCACCCTGGTAGAGGTTGAGGGTCGGGATGCCGGTGACCCGGTAGGAGGACGGCGTCACGGGGTTCTCGTCGACGTTCATCTTGACGATGGTGACGTCGTCGCCGTGGTTGGCCGCGATCTCCTCGAGGATCGGGGCGACCTGGCGGCACGGACCGCACCACTCGGCCCAGAAGTCGACCAGGACGGGCTTGTCGGACTTGAGGACCTGGGCCTCGAAGTCGGCGTCGGTCACGGCGGAGATGTTGCCCACTGACTGCACCTTTCGGATCATGAGATCGATGGATCTCGGAAGACTGTCG
>CAVRSW010000045.1:0-17728 GCA_963723945.1 uncultured Actinomycetota bacterium | reverse complement strand
ACCCCGTGAACACGGGCCACGAGATCAGTGACGACGTCGGCGACATCGACGAGGCGCTCGAGGGCTTCTGGCGGCGCGCCGTGTTCCGCGCCAAGCTCAACCACGTGCCGTCCTACTTCGGGCCGACCCCGCTGGAGGTCGTCCGACCGCCCGCATGGGCGTTCGGGACGGCCGCGGACGAGGCCGACGGCTTCCTGCGCGACGTGCTGTCCGGCCGGACGACGGCGATCGCCGGGTCGCTGCGTGACTACCGCGCCGACGACGGCGTGGTCCCCGAGATCGGCGAGCTCGGCATCGTGGTCGACAGTCACGGCACCCCGGCCGCGTTGGTCGTGGTGACCGAGGCGCTGACGGTGCCGTACGCCGAGGTCGACGCGGCGACGACCGTCGTGGAGGGCTCCGGGTTCGCCCCCGACACGGCCATGGTCGTGCAGCGGCTGCAGGTGCTCTACTCCGCGTGAGCCCGCCCGGCCCGTGCCGCCGGGCACCACTAGGGTGACGGGCATGGACGCGCAGCCGCGCACGACGTACCTCCTCATCGACGGGGAGAACCTCGACGCGACCCTCGGTGGCTCGATCCTCGGCCGGCGCCCCCAGCCCGAGGAGCGGCCCCGGTGGAACCGGGTCCTCGACCACGTCGAGGAGGCCTGGGGGCAGCCGGTGCGCGGCCTGTTCTTCCTCGCCGTCGCCGGCGACCTGCCCGCGCCGTTCGTGCAGGCGGTGATGGCCATCGGCTACCGACCGATCCCGCTGCAGGGCGACGGCAAGGTCGTCGACATCGCGATCCAGCGCACGCTCGACGCGATCCGCGACCGCGACGCCGACGTCGTCCTCGGCAGCCACGACGGCGACTTCCTGCCGCAGCTGACCGCACTGGCCGACGGGCGCCGGAGGATCGGGCTGATCGGCTTCCAGGAGTTCGTCAACGCCGGGTTCCGGGAGGTGCCCCACCTCGAGATGATGGATCTCGAGCGCGACGTGGGCGCCTTCAACACCCGTCTGCCGCGGGTGCGCGTGATCCCGATCGACGAGTTCGACCCGCTGGAGTTCCTCTGAGCCAGGGTCGGGTCCACGTACCGCCGGCCCGGCTGGCGCGCTGGGTCGCCAACTTCGCGGACCGCCACGGCGGCGTCGAGCTCGCCGTCGGCGACGGGCGGCTGCGGGGGAGCGCCCCCGACGGGTCGACGTTCGCCGCCGCGCTGCCCTTCGGTGGGGCGTGGTCTGGCGACGCCGACCCGGCTGCCCTCGCCGCGGCGGCCGTGCCGCCGGGGGAGTGGGGCGTCCTGCTGGTCCGCAAGGGCGGCTTCGCGGTCGCCCGGATGGCCGGCGAGCAGCTGGTCGCCCACAAGGTCGGGCAGCGTCACGTGCAGGGCCGCACGAAGGCCGGCGGGCAGAGCCAGCAGCGGTTCGCGCGGCGGAGGGACAAGCAGGCGCGGGAGGCGTACGAGGCGGCCGCCGACCACGCCGTACGCGTCCTCGACCGGGTGGTCCGGACCGGGCCGGTCGTCACCGGCGGCGACCGCCCGGCAGTCACCGAGGTGTTGGCCGATCCGCGGCTGCGCGGGCTGGCGGTCGTCGAGCCCTGGCTCGCGGTGCCCGACCCGCGCCGTCAGGTCCTGGACCAGGCGCTGCTCGACGCCCGCGCCGTCCTGGTCGAGGTCGACAACGCCTGACCTTCACTCCGGCCGGTCCTTGTGGTGCCCGGTCGACGTCCCGTTGCGCCCGCACCACGGACGGGTCGGCGGGTTCCGTGGGTGCACGAGTGACGGGTCGGCGGGCTCCGTGGGTGCACGAGTGACGGGTCAGCGGGTCTCCTCGCCGAAGGCGAGCGGCTCGCGGGTGCAGAGATAGGTCGCCCAGTTGAGCTTCACCGGCACCCCGGACCCGTCGCGGGTGACCCGCAGCAGCTCGCCGCGCTCGCGGCCCTGGGTGGTGCGGTAGACGTCGTCGTCGATCCGCTCGAAGACCGAGGAGGGCCGCTCCTTCGGCAGGTCCGGGTGCCGGGCCTCGAGCCGGCCCGCGACCACCCAGAACACGAACGGCGTGCCCTCGCTGAACCACACCCCGCGCAACCCGGCCAGCTCGGCCGGCAGGTCGGTGCCCGGCGTCCACGGCTCGGCCTCGGCCGGGTCGTGCTGGACCACGTGCTCGCCCAGCTCGACGGCGAACGCGGCGGGGTCGGGGGCCGAGGAGGAGTTCATCAGCACGATCCCGCCGGTGCCGGACTCGCGGTGGGTGAAGACGCCGGTGATGTGGCCGGGCATGCCGCCGGTGTGACCCACCCAGGTGCGCCCCGCCTGCGACCGCACCAGGAAGAAGCCCAGCCCCATCCCGGAGGTCCACCCGACGACGTCGATCATCGCCTGCGGCTGGCACATCTCCTCCAGGGTGTCGGGGGAGAGCACGTCGGACGGGGGGTCGGCGACGAAGGCCGACCAGCGCACCAGGTCAGCGGCCGTGCTGGCCAGGCCGCCGCAGGGCGCCATCGCCCTCAGGTCCATCACCGGCTCCGGGCGCGGGACGTCGTCGTAGGGCGCGACGTAGTAGCCGCTCGCCTGCGGTCCGCCGTCGAACCCCACCGACGTTCGCCGCAGCTCCAGCGGGTCCAGCAGCCGGGCACGGAGCGACTCCTCCCACGAGCGGCCGTCGAGCCGCGCCACGAGCTCGCCGAGGATCGCGTACACCGTGTTGGAGTAGTGCCACCGGTCGTGCGGGCGGCCGACCGCCTCCGCCTCGACGAAGCCCGTGAACAGCTCCTCGGTCGTGGGCTGCTCGAGGGTCTCCCAGACGTCGCCGACCGGCTCGCGCTGCAGGCCCGACACGTGGGCCAGGCCCTGCCGCACCGTGAGCGGGTGGGTGACCTCGGGCAGGTGGTCGGCCACCCGGTCGCCGAGGTCGAGCCGGCCCTCGTCGCGCAGCTGCATGACCATCACCGCCGTGAAGGTCTTGGAGTTGGAGGCGACGAGGAACTGATCGTCGGCCGTCGGCGCCGCGTCGTCCACCGCGCGGCGCCCGATCCCGTCGCCCCAGACCAGCTCGCCGCGGCGCTGGACGCCGGCGTAGAGTCCCGGGACCCGGTGGGTGCGCTGCCGGTCGAGGGCGATCCGGCGCAGGGTGCGGCCGGTGGTGTCGAGGAGTGGCGTGGTCACCCGGGCACGCTAGCCGAGCCCGCGCTCCAGCTGCTCGCGGTGCGCCAGCCAGCGTTCGGCGATGCCGCCCATCTCCTGGCCGACGAAGACGAGGAACTCGCGCATCAGCTGCAACCGGCGGTGGGCGTGGGTGCCGGGATCGAGCCGGAGCAGGGCCTCGTCGAGCGCCGCCACCATCGGGGCGTACGCCTGGTCGCCGCGGAGCGTGGCCTGCAGCCAGGCGTCGTCGTCGACGACGTAGACGTCCCGACGCGTCCCGCGCTCGCGCTCGCGGTGGACGAAGCCGATCTGGGAGAGGTAGCGCACCGCGCCGGAGACCGACGCCGGGCTCACGCCGAGCGCCTCCACCAGCTCGGCGGAGGTCATCCGGCCGTCCTCGTCGACCGTCAGCGCGGCGAACACCCGGGAGGGGAGGCGCTGCAGCCCGGCGTCGGCCAGGGCGGTGCCCATCCGCTCGACGTAGCGCTCGCGCGGGTCGGTCATGGTCCGAGTATCGCAGTATTCAGAAACTTCTGAAAGAGGCGTACGCTGGCGACATGGCGGAGCCGATCGAGATCGCAGGCCTGGTGAAGCGCTTCGGGGCGACGACGGCACTGGACGGGCTTGACCTGACGGTGACCCGAGGGGAGGTGCACGGCTTCCTCGGCCCCAACGGCGCCGGGAAGTCGACGACGATCCGGGTGCTGCTGGGGCTGCTGCGCACGGAGGCCGGCACGGTACGGCTGCTCGGCGGCGACCCGTGGCGCGACGCGGCACAGCTGCACCGGCGCCTCGCGTACGTCCCCGGCGACGTGAGCCTCTGGCCCAACCTCACCGGTGGCGAGGTGATCGACCTGCTCGGCCGGCTGCGGGGCGGACTCGACCCGCGGCGCCGGGACGCGCTCATCGAGCGGTTCGGCCTCGACCCGACCAAGAAGGGTCGCAGCTACTCCAAGGGCAACCGGCAGAAGGTCGCCCTGGTGGCGGCGCTGGCCGCCGACGTCGAGCTGCTGGTGCTCGACGAGCCCACCTCGGGCCTCGACCCGCTGATGGAGGCGGTGTTCACCGACTGCGTCGTCGAGTTCCGGGCACGCGGCCACACCGTGCTGCTGTCGAGCCACATCCTGGCCGAGGTCGAGCGGCTCTGCGACCGGGTGAGCATCATCCGTGAGGGGCGGGTCGTCGACGGCGGGACGCTCGCCGAGCTGCGGCACCTCACCCGGACGTCGATCGCGGCCGAGCTCGCCCGTCCGGCACCCCGGCTGGCCGACCTGGCCGGCGTGCACGACCTGGCGGCCGAGGACCACCGGGTGCGGTTCGAGGTCGACACGGTCTCGCTCGACCAGGCGGTCGACGTGCTGCAGGAGGCCGGGCTGCGCAGCCTCACCGCGACCCCGCCGACGCTGGAGGAGCTCTTCCTGCGCCACTACGGCGACCGGATCGAGGAGCCGACCCCGTGACCGGGGTCGGCGTCCTGCTGCGGTCCTACCTCCGCCGGGACCGCTGGATGCTGGCGTGGTGGAGCCTCGGCGGGGCCGTCCTCTACTGGAGCCAGGCGATCAGCGTCGAGGGCCTCTATCGGACCCAGGCGGAGTTCGACCGGGCCGCGCTCGCCATGGAGTCCAACGCGGCCCTGATCGCGATGGCCGGCCCGGCCCGGGCGCTCAACACGGTGGGTGGCCAGGTCACCTGGCAGGCCACCGCGTTCGGGGCGATCGTGGCGGGCCTGATGAGCATGTTCCTGGTCGGTCGCCACACCCGCGCCGAGGAGGAGAGCGGGCGCGACGAGCTGGTCCGCGCCTCGGCGGTGGGCCGCCGGGCACCACTGACCGCCACCATCGTGGAGCTGGTGCTGGCCAACACGCTCCTCGGGGGCCTGGTCACGGTGAGCCTGGTCGCCGTGCCCCTGGCCGTCGCCGACTCGCTCGCGCTCGGCGTCGGTGTCGGCCTCTGCGGGCTGGCCTTCGGCGGGGTGGCCCTGGTGGCGGCCCAGCTGACGTCCACCACGCGGGCGGCGTACGGCCTGACGGGGGCCGTGATCGCGGCGGCCTACGCGCTGCGGGCCGTGGGCGACGTCGGCGACGAGGCGCTGTCGTGGGCGAGCCCGATCGGCTGGTACCAGCGGATGTACGCCTTCTCCGATCTCCGGTGGTGGCCTGCCCTGCTGCTCGTGGTGCTCGCGACGGTGACGATCCTCGTGGCGTACGCCGTGCTCGAGCGGCGCGACATCGGCTCCGGTGTGCTCGCCGCACGCCCGGGACCGGCACGGGCGTCCCGCAGCCTGGGCTCGCCGGTCGGCCTGGCGTGGCGGCTGCAGCGCGGCTCGGTGGTCGGCTGGGCGCTGGGCCTGGCGTTCACGGGTCTCGCGTACGGCTCCATCGGCGACGGCGCCGGTGACCTGCTCGGCGACAACCCGACCGCGGAGCAGATGTTGACCGCCGGCGCGGGTGACCTCGTGGCCGGGTTCCAGGCGGTGTCGCTGGTCATGCTGGCGCTGCTCACGTCCGGCTTCGCGATCTCCTCGGCGATGCGCCCCCGCGCCGAGGAGGACTCCGGCCACGCCGAGGCGGTGCTCGCCACGGCGACCTCCCGCACCCGGTGGCTGCTCGGCAACGCCGCCGTCACCGTGGCCGGCAGCGTCGTGGTGCTGGCGGCGGCCGGGCTCGGGATGGGTGTGGGCTACGCCCTGGTGACCGGTAAGGGCGACGCGGTCCTGCGACTCACCTGGCAGGCCCTGGCCTGGCTCCCGGCGGTGCTGGTGCTGTCCGCGCTGACCCGGCTGCTCCACGGACTCCGGCCACGACTGGCCACGCTCGGCTGGCTCGGCCTGGCGTACGCAGTGGTCGTGCTGGTCCTGGCCGAGGTGCTGCAGCTCCCCGACTGGCTGCGCGACCTCTCGCCGTTCGAGCACCTCGCGCTCGTGCCGGCCGCGGACTTCGACCCGGCGGCCTTCGCGGGCGTCCTCGGCGTTGCCGCGCTGCTGGGGCTCACGGGCTGGTTGGCCTTCACCAGGCGCGACATCGGCTAGCGTCGCTGCCATGTGGGAGCCGGAGCCGGACTGGCATCCGCTGCCCGGCGGCACCGGGACGTCGACCGTGGGTGTCTGGCGCGCGGCCATGGGCGACCAGCCCGTCGTCGTGAAACGACTCGCGCGACCGGCCCGCCACGACCCCGCCGAGCTGTCCGACCCGACGCACTTCGCGTACTGGCGCCGCGAGGCCGACGTCCTCACGACCGGCATCGTCGGCGCCACCGACGGCCTCCGGGCACCCCCCGCCGGGGTCGAGGAGGACCCGGAGGGCATCACGATCACGCGAGAGTGGGTGGAGGACGCCGCCAGCAGCGGGTTGTTCGTCGCGATGGCGCTCGGCCGGTTCGCGGGCAGCCTGGTGGCCCGGCCGCGGTTCCTCGCCCGTCACCAGCTCCGCGACCGGCTCGCGCGCACCGAGCGCCGCGGTGGCTGGCCCACGCTGGCCCGGACCCCGGTCGCGGACGTGGCCGACCACCTCTGGCGGCGCCGGGAGTCGATGCTCGAGCGGGTCGAGGCGCTGCCGCAGGTGCCGCAGCACGGCGACCCCGCCCCCGTGAACCTCCCCGGCCGCGAGCACGACCGCGTCGTCGCCATCGACTGGGCGATGCTGGGGGTGGGCCACGTCGGCGGCGACCTCGGGCTCTACTCGCTGGCCGCCCGCGAGGAGTTCGAGCCGCTCGTCGAGGCGTACCTGATGGGACTGCCCGAGGGCACCGCCACCGACGACGAGGTGCTCACCGGCGCCCGGGTCTCGGCGGTCTACACCGCGCTGAGCCGGGCGGAGTGGGCGCTGGAGCGGGTCAGCAGCGGCGAGGGCGCCCTGGTCTCGAAGTTCCGCCACCCCGCCGTCGCGCCCCACCTGCGGGCGCTGCAGCGGCAGTTCGCTCAGCTCGAGGCGCTGCTCGAGGGGTGACCACGCCGGTCGGCGGTGGCGGGTCCACCGTTTCGGGCCGGCGTTCGGTGGGGGACCCACCGGTGGGTGGCGGCGACGGGTGTGAGCGGTGGCTGGTCCACCGTTCGGCGCCACGTTCGGTGGAGGACCCACCGCTGGCGCCCCAGCCGCCTCAGACGACAGCCACCCACCGCACCCCGGTCACAGCTGGTCGGCCGAGAAGGTGTCGCACGCCTCGAGGGTGCCCTCCTCGTAACCGGTCGTGAACCACCGCTGCCGCTGCTCCGACGAGCCGTGCGTCCACTCACGCGGGTTGACCCGGCCGGTCGTCCGGTCCTGGATCCGGTCGTCGCCGACCGCCTTGGCGGCGGCGATCGCCTCGTCGATGTCCTGCTGGTCCAGCTCGCTGATGAGGGCCTCGCCGGACCCGTCGCCGGCGCTGGTGGCGCTGCCGGCCCACATGCCGGCGTAGCAGTCGGCCTGCAGCTCGAGGCGTACGGCGTCGCTCTCGGGGCCCTGCTGGGTGCGGACCTGCCCCATCGTGCCGAGCAGGTTCTGGATGTGGTGGCCGTACTCGTGGGCGAGGACGTACGGCTCGACGAAGTCGCCCGCCGGCCCGCCGAGGCCGCGCTGCAAGACGTCCTCGAAGAAGGTCGTGTCGAGGTAGATGCCCTGGTCCGGCGGGCAGTAGAACGGGCCCACGTCGGAGGTCGCCTGGCCGCACCCGGTCGACACCGCGCCCGAGAAGGTCTGCATCACCCGCTCGGGTCGGAAGTCGGTGGAGGACTGCTCCGGCAGTGTCGCGGACCAGTAGGCGGTCAACGAGTTCTCCACGGCGACGCGGGCGCAGTCGGTGCTCTCGTTGGCGTCGGCGCCGGTGTCGCACTGGGCGTAGCGCTGCGTGTCACCGCCCGCCCGCGAGGTGTCGAGGGCGTCGTCGGCGGAGGGGGCGGTGCCGCCGTCGTCACCCAGGAGCTGCAGGACGACGACCACGAGGACGATCAGCAGGACGCCGCCGATGCCGCCGCCCGCCGCGGCGCCGCCCGGGATGGGCAGCCCGGACGCCCCGCTCCGACCACCGGACCGACCGCCTCCGCGCCCGCTGTCACGCACCCGTCGGGTGTCGAGCCGGGCCTTCGGGTTGAAGCGCATCCCCCACCGTTCCTCGCCGATTGCGGGCAGCCCCGCGTGCCCGCCTAGGCTAGCGACCACGATGATCACCGCCCAGCAGCTCGAAGTGCGTGCCGGGGCGCGACTGCTGATGGAAGGCGTCGACTTCCGGGTGGCCCCGGGCGACAAGGTCGGCCTCGTGGGTCGCAACGGCGCGGGCAAGACGACCCTCACCAGGATCCTGGCCGGAGAGGCGCTGCCCGCCTCCGGTCGCGTGCTGAGCACCGGCGACGTCGGTTACCTCCCCCAGGACCCGCGCACGGGCGACCCCGAGGTGGTCGCCCGCGACCGGATCCTCTCCGCGCGCGGCCTCGACGACGTCGTACGCCGGCTGCGCCAGGCCGAGGAAGAGATGGCGAGCGACGACCCGGAGGTCCGGGAGCGGGCGATGCGGCGCTACAGCCGCGCCGACACCGAGCTCCACGCCGGCGGCGGCTACGCCGCGGAGTCGGAGGCGGCCCGGATCGCGAGCAGCCTCGGCATCGAGGACCGGCTGCTGGGCCAGCCGCTGAAGACGCTCTCGGGCGGCCAGCGGCGGCGCGTCGAGCTCGCCCGGATCCTGTTCTCCGGGGCCGACACGCTGCTGCTCGACGAGCCCACCAACCACCTCGACGCGGACTCGATCGTGTGGCTGCGCGAGTTCCTCAAGGCCCACCCGGGCGGTCTGGTGGTCATCAGCCACGACACTGCGCTGCTGGAGTCGACCGTCACCCGGGTGCTCCACCTCGACGCCAACCGCGCCGAGATCGACGTCTACAACATGGGCTGGAACGCCTACCTCCAGCAGCGCGAGACCGACGAGAAGCGCCGCAAGCGGGAGCGCGCCAACGCCGAGAGCAAGGCCAAGCAGCTCACCGACCAGGCCAACAAGATGCGGGCCAAGGCCACCAAGGCGCAGGCCGCGCAGTCGATGCTGAAGCGCGCCGAGAAGCTGATGGCGGGGGTCGAGGGGGAGCGCAAGGCCGACCGGGTGGCCCGGATCGCGTTCCCGGCCCCGGCGCCGTGCGGCAAGACGCCGCTCACGGCGGCCGAGCTGTCGAAGTCGTACGGCTCGCTCGAGGTGTTCACCGACGTCGACCTCGCGATCGACCGGGGGAGCCGGGTCGTGATCCTCGGCCTCAACGGCGCCGGCAAGACGACGCTGCTGCGGATCCTCGGCGGGGTCGACCGGCCCGACACCGGCCGGGTCGTGCCGGGCCACGGGCTCAAGCTCGGCTACTACGCCCAGGAGCACGAGACGCTCGACGTCGACCGGACGGTGCTCGAGAACATGCACGCGGCCGCTCCGCAGCTCACCGACACCGAGGCCCGGTCGGTGCTCGGCTCGTTCCTGTTCTCCGGCGACGACGCCCACAAGCAGGCCAAGGTGCTCTCCGGCGGCGAGAAGACCCGGCTGGCGCTGGCCATCTTGGTGGTGTCGTCGGCCAACGTGCTGCTGCTCGACGAACCCACCAACAACCTCGACCCCGCCTCCCGCGAGGAGGTGCTGGCGGCGATCCGCGAGTACGCCGGCGCGATCATCCTGGTCACCCACGACGAGGGAGCGGTCCACGCGCTGCAGCCCGACCGGGTGCTGATCCTGCCGGACGGGGTCGAGGACCTGTGGTCCGCGGACTACGCCGACCTGGTCTCCCTCGCCTGACCGGAGCCGTCGGTGGCCGTCCCTAGACTCCGGGCATGACCGTCGAGGATCTCGCCGCCGCCGGACTGCGCTACGACGTCGACGGCGCCGTCGCGACCATCACGCTGTCCCGGCCGGAGGTGCGCAACGCGCAGACGCCGACGATGTGGCGGGCCCTCGCCCGGCTCGGCGAGGGGATCGGCGACGACGTACGCGTCGTGGTCGTGCGCGGGGAGGGGCAGACCTTCTCCGCGGGGCTCGACCGCGCGATGCTGGCCCCGGGGGGCGCCGGCCAGGAGACGGTCGCGGGGCTGCTGGCCCTCGACGACGAGGCGATGTCGGCCACCATCGACGACTACCAACGGGGCTTCACGTTCCTGCGAGACCCGCGCTTCGTGTCGGTCGCCGCGGTGCAGGGCCACGCCGTGGGCGCCGGCTTCCAGCTGGCACTGGCGTGCGACCTGCGGGTCCTGTCCGAGGACGCGCTCTTCTGCATGAAGGAGTCCGCACTCGGGCTGGTGCCCGACCTGACGGGAACAAAGCCGCTCGTCGAGAGCGTTGGATATGCCAGGGCACTGGAGATCTGCGTGACCGCCCGGATGGTCGGGGCCGAGGAGGCCGTGGCCATCGGGCTCGCGACGACGGCAGTGCCCGCCGAGGAGCTGGACGCGACCGTCGCCGACCTGGTGGCGGCCCTCACGGCCCCCATGGCGGGGGCGGTGACCGAGACCAAGGCGCTGCTGCAGTCAGCGGTCCACGCCGACCTCGACGAGCAGCGCCGCCGGGAGCGGGAGGCACAGGTCCGCCGGTTCCGGGAGCTGGCCGCCACGCTCGGCGGATGAGGCTCCGGCAGTCGCCGGGGCGAGAAGAGGAGGACGCGTGTCGCTGACCACCGGGATGGGGCCTGCCTGGCGACACATGCGCACCGACCGCGAGGAGGCCGGCCACGCGCAGATCGCCCGGGGCACGGTCCGCCGCGTGCTGGGCTTCGCCGGACCGCACCGGCGCATCATCGTCGTCTTCCTGGCCGTCACCGCGTTCGACGCGGCCCTGGTCGTCGTCAACCCGCTGCTCGTGAAGCGCATCGTCGACGATGGCATCGTCGCCGGTGACAACCGGCTGGTCACCGTCCTCGCCCTGGCGATGGCGGGGGTCGCGCTCGTCGGCGCCCTGCTCTCCGTGCTGGGCGGCTGGTTCTCCTCGATGATCGGCGAGGGCCTGATCCTCGACCTCCGGAGCCGGGTCTTCGGCCACGTCCAGCGCCAGTCGCTGGCCTTCTTCACCCGCACCCAGACCGGTGCCCTGGTCTCCCGCCTCAACAACGACGTCATCGGCGCCCAGCGCGCCTTCACCTCCACGCTGTCCAGCACCGTCTCCAGCTCGGTGTCGGTCGTGTTCGTCGGGATCGCGATGTTCACGCTGAGCTGGCAGGTCACCCTGCTCTGCCTGCTGCTGTTCCCGTTCCTGCTGCTGGCCTCCCGGCTCGCGAGCGCCCGGCTGGCGAAGCTGACCCGGGAGCAGATGGACGGCAACGCCGACATGGGCAACGTCATGACCGAGCGGTTCAACGTCGGCGGCGCGATGCTGCTCAAGCTGTTCGGCCGCCGCGACGAGGAGGATGCGCTCTTCACCTCCCGCGCGCGCCGCGTCCGCGACCTCGGCGTACGCATCAGCCTGGTCAGCCGGATCTTCATCTCCGCCATGCTGCTGGTGCCCGCCCTGGCCACCGCCGTCGTCTACGGCGTCGGCGGCCACCTCGCCGTGGACGGCGCGCTCACGGTCGGCACGGTGATCGCGCTCGGGACGCTGCTGGTGCGGCTGCTCGGCCCGCTGCAGAGCCTGTCCAACGTCCGGATCGACGTGATGACCGCGCTGGTGAGCTTCGACCGGGTCTTCGAGGTCCTCGACCTGCCCTCCACCATCCAGGAGAAGCCCGACGCCGTGGCGCTGCCGCCCGGCGCTGCGTCGCTCGAGTTCGACCACGTGGCGTTCACGTACCCGCGGGCCGACGAGATCTCCCTCGCCTCCCTGGAGAACGTGGCCCGCACCGAGTCCCGCGACACCGGCGAGGTGCTGCGGGACATCAGCTTCCGTGCCGACCCCGGCCAGATGGTGGCGCTGGTCGGCCCCTCCGGGGCCGGCAAGACCACCGTGACCCACCTCGTCGCGCGGCTCTACGACACCAGCCGGGGGACGGTCCGGGTCGGCGGCCACGACGTCCGCGACGTGACCCTGCAGTCGCTGGAGGACGTGGTCGGCTACGTCACCCAGGACGCCCACATGTTCCACGACACGATCGGCGCCAACCTGCGCTACGCCCGTCCCGATGCCACCGAGGAGCAGCTCTGGTCGGCACTGGTGGCGGCGCAGATCGCGCCGCTGGTCCGCAGCCTGCCCGACGGGCTCGACACCGTCGTCGGTGACCGCGGCTACCGGCTCTCCGGCGGCGAGCGGCAGCGGCTCGCCATCGCCCGGCTGCTGCTCAAGGCACCCGCGATCGTGGTGCTCGACGAGGCCACGGCCCACCTCGACAGCGAGTCCGAGGCCGCCGTGCAGCGGGCGCTCGACGCCGCGCTCGAGGGTCGTACGTCGCTCGTCATCGCCCACCGGCTGTCGACCGTGCGCAACGCCGACCGGATCCTGGTCGTCGACGACGGCCGGATCGTGCAGTCCGGCACCCACGCCGAGCTGCTCGCCCGGGGTGGGCTCTACGCCGACCTGCACCGGACGCAGTACTTCGACCAGGACGCGCCGGTGGCCTAGCCGGACCGGTCACCCTAGGGTCGACCCATGGATCTGGAGCTGAAGGACCGGGTGTTCCTCGTCACCGGCGGTGCGCGCGGCCTGGGCCGCGCCACGGCGGAGGAGCTGGTCGCGGAGGGGGCGCGGGTCGTCCTGTCCGGGCGTGACCAGGAGTCGCTCGACACGGCGGTCGCCGAGCTGGGCGACGCCGCGATCGCGGTCGTGGCCGACAACGCCGACCCCGCGACGCCGGCACGGCTGATGGCCGCGGCCCACGAGAAGTGGGGTCGCGTCGACGGTGCGCTGGTGTCGGTCGGTGGCCCGCCCGTCGGGCCGGTCACCGGTGTCACCGACGAGCAGTGGACCGACTCGTTCGCGTCGGTCTTCCTCGGCGCCGTACGGCTGTGCCGGGAGGTCGGGCCGCAGCTGCCCCACGGCGGCTCGCTGGCGCTGGTCCTCTCGACCAGCGTGCACAGCCCGCTGCCCAACATGGCGCCGTCCAACGGGTTCCGGCCGGGCCTGGCGATGGTCGCCAAGCAGCTCTCCGACGAGCTCGGCCCGCAGGGAGTCCGGGTCAACGGGCTGCTGCCCGGCCGGGTCGGCACCGACCGGGTCGCCGAGCTCGACGCGCTCACCGGCGACGCCGAGGCCGCCAAGCAGCGGATGGTCGACCAGATCCCGCTGCGCCGCTACGGCGAGCCGGAGGAGTTCGGCCGGGTCGCCGCCTTCCTGCTCTCGCCGGCGGCGTCGTTCCTGACCGGCATCATGGTGCCGGTCGACGGCGGGATGATGCGGACGTTCTGATCGTCGTCGGCGCGGTCGCCACGCCGGCGTGGCGACCCGCGCCGCTCGTCCCAGGCGAGGTAGCCGAAGCCGAAGAGCGCGAGCAGACCGAAGAACCACCACTGCAGGCCGTAGAAGAAGTGCGGGCCGTTGCCGAGGTCCGGCATCTCGGGGGCGGCGAGCGCCTGCTCCGGGGCGGGGTCCTCGCTGCGCAGGTCGACGAACCCGCCGTAGACCTCGCGGCGGAGCGCGTCGCCGATCCGGTCGCTCGACACTGCCCGGGTCGACTGGTCGGACACGGCGGTGCTGTCACCGGTGGCGTCGCGGCGCAGCCAGCCGGTCACGGTCACCTCGCCCGAGGGCGGCGCGGGGACGTCGCCGGCGTCGGCGCCGCGGTTGTCGGCGGCCACCCACCCGCGGTCGACCAGCAGTGCCGTGCCGGAGTCCGTGACCAACGGCACGACGACGTCGACACCCGAGGCGCCCTCGCGGGTCCGGTAGCGCACGATGACGGTGTCGGACACGTCGTACGTCCCGGTCGCGGTGACCACGCGCCACTCGTCGGAGGCGGCGACGTCCCGACCGGGGGCCGTCAGTTCGGCCACGCGGGTGACCGGGGCGGCCTCGTTGCGCTCGATGAGGGCGTTCTGTGCCTGTCGCTCCTCCAGCCGGCCGAACTGCCACTCGCCCAGCCACCAGGCGAGCCACGCCAGCAGCACGACGACGACCGCGAACACGGCCCATCGCCTGCTGAGCAGGAACCGCCAGGAACGCACCTGTCGAGGCTATCCGCCCAGCGGTCGTCCGACGCGACCAGCCACCTTCCCCCTAGACTCGACCGCGTGGGACAGATGCCGCTGCAGGACCGCTACGGGCGGGTCGCGACCGACCTGAGGGTCTCGCTGACCGATCGCTGCAACCTGCGCTGCTCCTACTGCATGCCGGCCGAGGGCCTCGACTGGCTCCCGACCGACGACGTGCTCACCGACGACGAGGTGGTGCGCCTGGTCGACATCGGCGTCCGGATGCTCGGCATCCGGGAGGTCCGCTTCACCGGCGGCGAGCCGCTGGTTCGCCGCGGGCTGGTCGACATCGTGCGCCGCTCCAAGGAGATCGACCCCTCGGTCGACGTCAGCCTCACCACCAACGCGCTCGGCCTCGCGCGCACGGCGCAGGCGCTCGCCGACGCCGGGCTCGACCGGGTCAACGTCAGCCTGGACACGGTGCGCTCCGACACCTTCCACACCATCACCCGCCGCGACCGGTTCGCCGACGTCGTGGCCGGGCTCCGGGCGGCCAAGGCCGCCGGTCTGACGCCGGTGAAGATCAACGCGGTGCTGCTGCGCGGCACCAACGACGACCAGGCGCCCGAGCTGTTGCGCTGGGCGCTCGACCACGGCTACGCGCTGCGGTTCATCGAGCAGATGCCGCTGGACGCCCAGCACGACTGGAGCCGGACCGAGATGGTGACGGCCGAGGAGATCCTGGCCAGCCTCGAGCAGGAGTTCACGCTCACACCGGCTTCCGAGCCGCGGGGGAGCGCCCCGGCCGAGCTGTGGACCGTCGACGGCGGGCCCGCCACGGTCGGCGTCATCGCGTCGGTGACCCGCCCGTTCTGCGGCGACTGCGACCGGGTACGGCTCACGGCCGACGGCCAGGTCCGCAACTGCCTGTTCGCCCGGGAGGAGTCCGACCTCCGCACCTCGCTCCGCTCCGGCGCGACCGACGACGAGATCGCCCAGCGGTGGGTGGTCGCGATGCGCGGCAAGCGTGCCGGCCACGGGATCGACGACCCGACCTTCCTGCAGCCCGACCGGCCGATGTCGGCCATCGGCGGCTAGGGCGGCTCAGCCCGGACCCGGGTCCTCGGGTGCCTCGGCCAGCGGGACGACGTCGCGCAGGAACGTGCGGGCGGTCAGGAAGTCCGCGAGCGACTCGCGATGCTCCTCGCACGCCAGCCAGGTCTTGCGCCGCTCGGGGGTGTGCAGCCGGGGGTTGTTCCAGACCAGCGCCCAGACCGCGTCGTGCTGGCAGCCCCGGGCGCTGCAGGTCGCTCGGTCGTGCTCCATGTCGGCTGCGTCCTTCCTCGGTCAGGGATCCGTCCGGGCCGGAACTACGGGCCGGAAATGCAGGAAGCCGGACGACCACGGGGGAGGACGTCCGGCTCCTGCGAACTGCGACGGGGGAGACACAGTTCGCAAGAATCATGGCAGGTGAACAAGGATTGTCAAATACTGTCCTACCCGCGTGGCGCTGCGGAATCCGTGCCCTCCTGCAGCTCCGGGTGACCGTTAGGCGCTCCCAGGAGCGCGAAGTCGTCGGACTTCGTGGTCACGGCGTTGGCCATCACCACGGCGACGTACGGCAGCAGCACCGCGCCGGCCACCAGGACCCACCGCAGCCAGCCCGGGCCGACCAGGATCGCGCCCACGAAGCACACGGTGCGCAGGCTCATCGAGAACACGTAGCGGCGCTGCCGACGGGCGATGTCCGCCTCGCGGCTGGTGGCGGCGGTGGTGATGCGGACCGCGCTGGTGTCCCGGGCCATGCCCCGACTCTACGTCGCTACGATCGCAGGACCCACCCGCGATCCACCCGGTCGCCCGTCGCCAGGAGGAAGCATCGTGTCCAGCCGCACCTACCGCGTCACCGAGATCGTCGGCACCTCGCCCGAGGGGATCGACCAGGCCGTCCGCAACGGGATCGAGCGCGCCGCCAGGACGCTCCGCCACGTCGACTGGTTCGAGGTCACCCAGGTGCGCGGCCACGTCATCGACGGCACCGTCGACCACTTCCAGGTCGGGATGAAGGTCGGGTTCCGTCTCGAGGACGACTGATGCCGCTTTCGTCGTACGCGCCGGTAATCACTAGCGTCGGTGACCGTGACTGACTCAGACGCCCGATCCGTCCTCGTGACCGGTGGCAACCGCGGCATCGGCCGCGCCATCGCCGAGGCCTTCCTCGCCCGAGGCGACCAGGTCGCCGTGACCAGCCGCAGCGGCGGTGGTCCGGAGGGCGCGCTCGACCTGGTCTGCGACATCACCGACCCGGCCGCCGTCGAGGAGGCCTTCGGCACCATCGAGGCCGAGCACGGCCCGGTCGAGGTGCTGGTCGCCAACGCCGGGGTCACCGCCGACACGCTGCTGCTGCGGATGAGCGAGGACGACTGGTCGAAGGTGATCGACACCAACCTGACCGGGTCCTTCCGGCTCGCGAAGCGGGCCTCCAAGGGGATGCTGCGGCTGCGCCGCGGGCGGATCGTCTTCATCTCCTCGGTGGTCGGCCTGCTCGGCTCCGCCGGCCAGGTCAACTACGCCGCCTCCAAGGCGGGACTGATCGGCATGGCCCGCTCGCTGACCCGCGAGCTCGGCTCGCGCTCGATCACGGCCAACGTGGTGGCGCCCGGCTTCGTCGACACCGAGATGACCGCGGTGCTCACCGACGAGCAGAAGGACACGATCAAGCAGCAGGTGCCGCTGCAGCGCTACGGCACCCCGGAAGAGATCGCCGCGGCCGTCCTGTGGCTGACCGGCGAGCACGGCGGCTACGTGACCGGAGCCGTGATCCCGGTCGACGGCGGACTCGGAATGGGGCACTGACATGGGCATCCTGGACGGCAAGCGCATCCTCGTCGCGGGCGTGACGATGGACAGCTCGATCGGCTTCGCGGTGGCGAGGATCGCGCAGGAGCAGGGCGCGACCGTGCTGATCTCCAACTTCGGCCGTGCGCTGGGCATCACCCGGCGGATCGCCACGCGGCTGCCCTCGACGCCACCGGTGCTCGAGCTCGACGTCACCGACCAGTCGCACCTCGACGGGCTCGCCGACGCCGTGCGCGAGCACGTCGACGGGCTCGACGGGGTCGTGCACTCGATCGCGTACGGCAACCCCGAGACGCTGCTCGGCGGCAAGTTCCTCGACGGGCCGTGGGAGGACGTCGCGCAGGCGGTGCAGGTCTCGGCGTACTCGCTCAAGGCGCTCGCGGTCGCCTGCCGCCCGCTGATGGGCTCCGGCGGGTCGGTGGTCGGCATGACGTTCGACGCGACCCAGGCGTGGCCGGCGTACGACTGGATGGGCGTGGCGAAGGCCGGCCTCGAGTCGACCTCGCGCTACCTCGCCCGCGACCTCGGTCCCGACGGCATCCGCTGCAACCTGGTCTCGGCCGGGCCGCTCAAGACGCTGGCCGCCAAGGCGATCCCCGGCTTCGAGGACCTCGAGTCGCTGTGGCGCGACCGCGCCCCGCTCGGCTGGGACGAGACCGACCACGCGCCCACAGCGCGGGCCGTGTGCGCGCTGATGAGCGACTTCTTCCCGGCCACCACCGGCGAGATCGTCCACGTCGACGGCGGCTTCCACGCGAT
>CAVRSW010000044.1:0-98926 GCA_963723945.1 uncultured Actinomycetota bacterium | reverse complement strand
GTTCGGCGCGGTCGCCGTCTGCGCGGCGATCTCGGCAGGTACCCCGCCGCTCGACGGCGTCGGGACGGTCGCCTTCCTGGCCATGGCGGCCGCGTTGGGCAGTGGCAGCGGCGCCACCTTCGCGCTCGTCGCCCAGGTGACCGACCCGGCCCGGGTGGGTGGCGTCACCGGCCTGGTCGGCGCCGCCGGCGGTCTCGGCGGCTTCGTGCCGCCGCTGATCATGGGCTACGTCTACGGCCGCACCGACTCCTACGCCATCGGCCTGATCCTGCTCTCGGTGACCGCGGCGCTGACCCTGGTGCTGACCCTTACCGTCGTCCGTCGAACCGCGGCAGCGGAGGGGGCCACCACGTGACCAACGAGACCGGCATGGACAGCGGCCTGACCGACGCCCTCGTGCGCAGTCGGAGGTTCTTCACCAGGGGCACGGTCTCGGACGACCTGCGCACCCTCACCCAGAAGGGCGGCCGCGGCGCCGACGCCTTCTACCGGGACCGCTGGAGCCACGACAAGGTGGTCCGCTCCACCCACGGCGTGAACTGCACGGGCTCCTGCTCCTGGAAGGTCTACGTCAAGGACGGGATCATCACCTGGGAGACCCAGCAGACCGACTACCCGTCGGTCGGCCCGGACAGCCCCGAGTACGAGCCGCGCGGCTGCCCGCGCGGCGCGGCCTTCTCCTGGTACACCTACTCGCCCACCCGGGTCCGCTACCCCTACGTCCGCGGCGTGCTGCTGCAGATGTACCGCGAGGCGAAGTCCCAGCACGACGGTGACCCGGTCAAGGCGTGGGCGCACATCGTCGACAACCCGCAGCGCGCGAAGGCGTACAAGTCCGCCCGCGGCAAGGGCGGCCTGGTCCGCGCGAGCTGGGAGGAGGCCACCGAGATGGTCGCCGCCGCCTACGTCCACACGATCCGGAGGTGGGGACCCGACCGGGTCGCCGGCTTCTCGCCGATCCCGGCGATGTCGATGGTCTCCCACGCGTCCGGCGCCCGGTTCACGTCCCTGGTCGGCGGCTCGATGCTGTCGTTCTACGACTGGTACGCCGACCTCCCCGTCGCCTCGCCCCAGGTGTTCGGCGACCAGACCGACGTGCCGGAGTCGGGCGACTGGTGGGACGCCGGCTACCTGGTCATGTGGGGCTCGAACGTGCCCGTCACCCGCACTCCCGACGCCCACTGGATGACCGAGGCCCGCTACCGCGGCCAGAAGGTCGTCGTGGTGGCGCCCGACTACGCCGACAACGTGAAGTTCGCCGACGAGTGGCTGGCCATCGCGCCCGGCACCGACGGTGCGTTGGCGATGTCGATGGGCCACGTGATCCTGCAGGAGTACTTCGTCGACCGCCAGACGCCCTACTTCACCGACTACACGAAGAAGTACACCGACCTGCCCTACCTCGTCGCGCTGGACGAGGTCCCGGCGGCGGCCACGGCGGGCCGACCTACCGGGCCGGCAAGTTCCTCACCGCGGCGGACCTGCCCGAGCACGCGGCCGAGGAGAACGCCCACTTCAAGACGGTGCTGGTCGACGCCCGGACCGGCAACCTCGTGGTGCCCAACGGCGCGCTCGGTCACCGCTTCGGCGACGAGGGCGTCGGCCGCTGGAACCTCGACCTCGGCGAGGTCGATCCGCGGCTGAGCCTCCTCGAGCAGGGTGGGCAGGTCGTCTCCCGTCGAGCTCCCGCGCTTCGACGACCTCGACGGCACGCCGGGCTCCCTCACCCGCGACGTCCCGGTCCGCCGCGTCGGCGACCGGCTCGTCACCACCGTGTTCGACCTGATGCTGGCGCAGTACGGCGTCGGGCGGGACGGCCTCACCGGCTACGCCACGTCGTACGACGACGCGACGGCGCCGTACACCCCGGCCTGGCAGGAGGGAATCACCGGCGTCCCGGCCTCGGCGGCGGCCCGGGTCGCACGGGAGTTCGCGCAGAACGCCGAGGACTCGAGGGGCCGCTCGATGATCCTCATGGGCGCCGGGACCAACCACTGGTTCCACTCCGACACGATCTACCGCGGCTTCCTCGGGCTGACGACGCTCACCGGCTGCCAGGGTGTCAACGGCGGCGGTTGGGCCCACTACGTCGGCCAGGAGAAGTGCCGCCCGGTCACCGGGTGGGCGCAGCTGGCCTTCGGCCTGGACTGGAAGCGCCCGCCGAGGCAGATGATCCACACCGCCTACTGGTACCTCCACACCGACCAGTTCCGCTACGACACCTTCGGCGCCGACACGGTCTCGGCCCGGACCGGTGACGGGAAGCTGGCCGGGCTGAGCACGGCGGACGTGATCGCCAAGAGCGCGCGGATGGGGTGGATGCCGTCGTACCCGACCTTCGACCGCAACCCGCTCGACCTCGCCGACGAGGCGGCCGCGGCCGGGCGGCCGGTCGCCGAGCACGTCGTGGACCGGCTGAAGTCGGGCGACCTGCGTTTCGCCGCCGAGGACCCGGACGCGCCGGAGAACTTCCCCCGCGTGCTCGCGATCTGGCGGGCCAACCTGCTCGGCTCGTCCGGCAAGGGCAACGAGTACTTCCTCAAGCACCTGCTCGGCACGGACAGCTCGCTGCGTGCGGGTGAGGCGTCGGAGAGCCAGCGGCCGCGCGAGGTCGAGTGGCACGAGGAAGCACCCGAGGGGAAGCTCGACCTGCTGCTCACGCTCGACTTCCGCCAGACCAGCACCACGATCTTCTCGGACGTCGTGCTGCCCGCGGCCACGTGGTACGAGAAGCACGACCTCAACACCACGGACATGCACCCGTTCATCCACTCGTTCAACCCGGCCATCGCGCCTCCCTGGCAGACCCGCACCGACTGGGACGCCTGGCAGACGATCGCGACGAAGTTCAGCGAGCTCGCCGCCGGTCGGCTGGACACCCGCACGGACGTGGTCGCCGTCCCGCTGCTGCACGACACCCCGGACGCCATGGCGAACCCGCACGGCGTCGTCCGTGACTGGAAGCACGGCGAGTGCGAACCGGTCCCGGGCGTGACCATGCCCAAGATCGTGGAGGTCGAGCGCGACTACCCGGCCGTGGGGGCGCAGATGCAGGCGCTCGGCCCGTTGCTGGAGAAGCTCGGCACGACCACCAAGGGCGTCACCTACGACGTGACCGCGGCCGTCGACCACCTGCTGCACAAGAACGGCCCGGTCCGCGGTGGTGTCGCCGGCGGTCGGCCGTCGCTGGTGCGCGACATCGACGCCTGCGAGGCGATCCTCGCGCTGTCCGGCACCACCAACGGGCACCTCGCCACCCAGGGCTTCAGGACGCTCGAGAAGCGGACCGGCCACCTGCTGCACGACCTGGCGGCCGAGCACGAGGGCAAGCAGATCACCTTCGCCGACACGGTCGCCGCGCCGGTGCCGGTGATCACCTCCCCGGAGTGGTCCGGATCGGAGACCGGCGGCCGCCGGTACTCGCCGTTCACGATCAACGTCGAACGGCTCAAGCCGTGGCACACGCTGACCGGGCGCCAGCACTTCTACCTCGACCACGACTGGATGACCGAGCTCGGCGAGGGACTTCCGGTCTACCGGCCGCCGCTCAACATGGGGGCGATGTTCGCCGAGCCCGAGATCGGGGACGTCGGCGAGCTCGGGGTGACCGTCCGCTACCTCACCCCGCACAACAAGTGGTCCATCCACTCCGAGTACCAGGACAACCTGTTCATGCTCTCGCTCTCCCGCGGCGGGCAGACGATCTGGATGAGCGACCAGGACGCCGCCAAGGTGGGCGTCGAGGACAACGACTGGATCGAGGCGGTCAACCGCAACGGCGTGGTCGTGGCCCGCGCGATCGTCTCCCACCGGATGCCCGAGGGGACCGTCTACATGCACCACGCACAGGACCGGCTGATCGACGTCCCCCTCGCGGAGACCTCGGGGAAGCGGGGCGGGATCCACAACTCGCTGACCAGGATCCTGGTCAAGCCCAGCCACGTCATCGGCGGCTACGCCCAGCTCTCCTTCGCCTTCAACTACCTCGGGCCCACCGGCAACCAGCGCGACGAGGTCACCGTCATCCGCAAGCGCAACCAGGAGGTGACGTACTGATGAAGGTCATGGCCCAGATGGCGATGGTGATGAACCTCGACAAGTGCATCGGCTGCCACACCTGCTCGGTCACCTGCAAGCAGGCGTGGACCAACCGCACCGGCACGGAGTACGTCTGGTTCAACAACGTCGAGACCCGGCCCGGCCAGGGCTACCCGCGGCGCTACGAGGACCAGGAGGAGTGGAAGGGCGGCTGGACGCTCAACAGGCGCGGCCGGCTGGCGCTGAAGGGCGGTGGACGGCTCCGCAAGCTGCTCACGATCTTCTCCAACCCGAAGATGCCGTCGATCCAGGACTACTACGAGCCGTGGACCTACGACTACGCCACGCTGACCGACGCGCCGGCGCAGGAGCACACGCCGGTCGCGCGTCCGAAGTCGCTGCTGACCGGCAAGGACATGAAGATCACCTGGTCCTCCAACTGGGACGACAACCTCGGTGGCTCCGCGGCCACGCTGCAGCACGACCCGATGCTGAAGAAGATCGGGGACAAGGTGAAGTTCGAGTTCGAGCAGACCTTCATGTTCTACCTGCCCCGGATCTGCGAGCACTGCCTCAACCCGTCGTGCGCCGCGTCCTGCCCGAGCGGGGCGATCTACAAGCGTTCCGAGGACGGCATCGTCCTGGTCGACCAGGAGCGGTGCCGCGGCTGGCGGATGTGCATCTCGGGCTGCCCGTACAAGAAGGTCTACTTCAACCACCGCACCGGCAAGGCCGAGAAGTGCACGTTCTGCTTCCCGAGGATCGAGGTCGGACTGCCGACGGTCTGCGCCGAGACCTGCGTCGGCCGGCTGCGCTACATCGGGCTGGTGCTGTACGACGCCGACAAGGTCCTGGCGGCCGCGTCCACCCCGGACGAGCACGGTCTCTACGAGGCCCAGCGCGAGGTGTTCCTGGACCCCCACGACCCCGAGGTCCAGCGCGAGGCGGAGCGGGCCGGGATCTCGCGCGACTGGGTCCAGGCCGCCCAGCGATCGCCCATCCATGCCCTGATCAACCGGTTCCAGGTCGCGTTGCCGCTCCACCCCGAGTACCGGACGATGCCGATGGTCTGGTACATCCCACCGCTGTCGCCGGTCGTCGACGTCGTCAAGGACACCGGCCACGACGCCGAGGACAGGGGCAACCTGTTCGCCGCCATCGACGCGCTCCGGATCCCCGTCGAGTACCTCGCCGAGCTCTTCACCGCCGGCGACGTCGAGCCGGTCGACCGGGTGCTCAGGAAGCTGGCAGCGATGCGCTCCTACATGCGCGACATCAACCTGGGTCGCGAACCGGACGCCTCGATCCCGGCTGCTGTCGGGATGACGGAGGAGGAGATGTACGACATGTACCGCCTCCTCGCCATCGCGAAGTACGACGAGCGCTACGTCATCCCGCCGGCGCACGCCGAGCAGGCGCACTCGCTGGAGGAGCTGGCGACCGAGTGCTCGGTGTCCGATTACGGCGGGGGAAACCCGGAGATCTTCGGTGAAGGGTCCGGTGGCCTCACGCCGCTCGCGGTCGAGAACTTCCAGATGCTGCAGGACCGGCAGACGGCGGACTCGCTGGCCGCGCCGGACGACAAGGCCTCCCGGGTGAACCTCCTCAACTGGGACGGGAAGGGCCGCCCGAGCGGGCTGTTCCCGCCGCGGCCCGACGACGAGGAAGCACGATGAGCCGGGTGGCGTCCGGGCGCAGCGCGGCCGGGCTCACCGACGCCCAGCTCACGGTGGCCTGGCAGGCGGCCTCGCTGCTCCTGGGCTACCCCGACGAGGAGCTGCGGGGCCGGCTCGAGCTGATCCGGCGGGCCTCCCTCGAGCTCCCCGAGCACGTGGGCGCGCCGTTGCGAGCATGCGTCGCACAGCTGGAGGAGGCGCCGCTGACCGAGCTGGAGGAGGACTACGTCGACACCTTCGACAACCGTCGGCGACACACCCTCTTCCTGACCTACTTCGCCCACGGCGACACCCGCAAGCGGGGGATGGCGCTGCTCCGGTTCAAGCAGACCTATCTCGCCTCCGGGTTCGAGCTGACCCCCAGCGAGCTGCCCGACCACCTGTGCGTCGTCCTCGAGTACGCCGCCACGATCGACCGCGAGCGCGGGCGCCAGCTGGTGCTCGACCACCGGGCCGGGCTCGAGCTGCTCCGGCTCGCGCTCGCCGAGTCCGGCTCGCGCTGGGCCGGGGCCGTCGAGGCCGTGACCGCGACCCTGCCGCCATTGCGGGGCGACGAGTGGCAGGCGATCCGCCGGCTCGCTGCCGAAGGACCCCCCGAGGAGGAGGTCGGCCTCACGCCGTACGCGACCCCGGCCTTCGACCCGGGTCCTGCCCCACCGGGCGGACCCACGCCCCTGCCGATGCCGTCGTTCCCGACCGCGACGAGTCGGGGGGCCGGCTGATGGACGTCTTCCTCTGGGTGATCGTCCCGTACCTGTGCCTGACGACGTTCGTCGTCGGCCACTTCTGGCGGTACCGCTACGACAAGTTCGGCTGGACCACCCGCTCCTCCCAGCTCTACGAGGACCGTCTGCTGCGGGTCGGGAGCCCGCTGTTCCACTTCGGGATGCTCGGCGTCGTCGGTGGACACGTGATCGGGCTGCTCGTCCCGGAGTCGTGGACCGACGCGCTCGGGGTGAGCACCGAGACCTACCACGTCGTCGCCGTCGTGGGCGGGTTGATCGCCGGCGTGATGGCGCTGGGCGGGATGGCCATCCTCATCTACCGCCGGCGCACGGTCGGACCGGTGTTCTCGGCGACCACGGTGATGGACAAGGTGATGTACGCGTTCCTCGGGGCGGTCATCGTGCTCGGCATGTGGAACACCATCGCCGGCTCGATCCTCTCCGTCGGTGGCCACTACGACTACCGCGAGGGCGTGTCTGTCTGGTACCGCTCGTTCCTGGCCTTCCAGCCACGGCCCGCGCTGATGGCGGACGCCCCGGTCGGCTTCCAGCTCCACGCATTGGTCGCCTTCGGTCTCTTCGCACTCTGGCCGTTCACGCGGCTCGTGCACGTGTTCAGTGCACCGCTGGGCTACCTCACCCGCCCGTACATCGTCTATCGCAGCCGCGACGACGCCGCGCTCGGCAGCCATCGACCGCGTCGCGGTTGGGACCGGGTGGGCTGAGGTGTGTGAGTACTGCGGATGCCGCGAGGTCCAGCCGGTCGGGGAGCTGATGGACGAGCACGCAGCGTTGATGGACGAGGCACGGCACGTCCGGCAGGCGTTGACCAGTGGCGACACGACACTGGCGACGGCGAGGCTCACCCGCCTCGCGGGCCACCTCGCACGGCACGTCCGTCGGGAGGAGGCCGGCATCTTCAGCGCGCTGCGCGACAAGGGCGAGTTCCTCGACGAGCTCAGTGAGCTGGAGGCCGAGCACCGCCAGTTCGACGAGGTGGTCGCCGGCCTCGACGCCGGCTCGGAGGACTACGCCGCCGAGGTCCTGCGGCTCTTCCACGATCTCGGTGAGCACGTCGAGCGCGAGGACCTGGGGATCTTTCCGGTCTCCGTGGTGACGCTGGGGGCGGCCGGGTGGAGGCTCGTCGACCAGGCACACGCAGAGTCCCCGACGTTCCTGCTCGACGAAGACGCACCAGCCGACAACGACCAACGAGAGTGAGTGTCATGCAGAAGGAGTCCCTGACCGCACTGGTCCGGCATCACCTGGAGACCGCCCGTGCCGCCGCGAGCGGCCGCAGCGCACACACGATCTACGGCGGTCACGAGCACGTCCTGCGTCAGACCCTGATCGCCCTGCGCGCAGGCTCCAGCCTCCACGAGCACGAGAACCCGGGTGAGGCGACCGTCCAGGTGCTCCACGGTCGCGTGACCCTCGTCGCCGGTGAGATCCGGTGGAACGGTTCCCCCGGCGACCTGATGACCGTGCCGCAGTCCCGGCACGCCCTCGAGGCGGTCGAGGACAGCGCTGTCCTGCTGACGGTGGGCAAGACGATCGGTTGACGGCGTGGCACAACCCGCACGCCGGGCCTTCGCGGAGCCCGGCCGTGCCATCAGCATCCTCGGGGCCCGGCGCTGCGCGGTCGAGCCGCGTACACTGGACGAGCCGAGGAACCCGTAGACGACGAGTTCACGTCGTCATTTCGCGGCGATCCACCTCTCACGCCCGGCTGTCCGAACGCCGGCAGGACCGAGCTCTTGGCTTTCCCCCACCCCCTGACCAACGTCTCACCCGCACCACCCGATCCTCCCGCCGGGACGCCGCACCGCCCGAGCCTGCTGGCGGTGGTCAAGCGCGTCTCACTGAGCCTGTTGATCGCGGTGATCGTCCCCGCGGTGCTCTTCTACGGGGTGTTCGTGCTCGCCGGTGTGTGGACCGCGATCGCCGCCGCCCTGGTGTGGTCGTACGGCGCCATCGCGTGGCGCGCACTGACCCGGCGACGTGCCTCGGGACTGCTGATCCTCGCGGCGCTGCTCCTGACCGGCCGCACCGCGCTGTCGGTCATGGCCGACAGCACCTGGCTTTACTTCCTCCAGCCGATCATCAGTGACGGGGTCGTGGCCGCGCTGTTCCTGCTCTCGCTCGCGAGCACCCGCCCGATGGTGGCGCGGCTCGCCGGCGACTTCTACCCCATGGACCACGAGCTGGCGGCACGTCCGCGGGTGCGGCGTCTGTTCCGGCACCTGACGCTGCTGTGGGCGGTGCTCGGGCTCGCGAAGGCGACCATGACGCTGTGGCTGCTGCAGTCGCAGTCGCTGGAGACGTTCGTGCTGGTCAAGAGCATCACGGTCACCGGTGTCAACGTGCTGGCCGCCGTGGCGACCATCGGGCTGGCGTCCCTGGTCGCCCGCAAGGAGGGCCTGATGGGGTCGGGACGCCTGGTCCCGGTGCCGGTCACCCGCGACTGAACGCGGTCACGCGCGTCCGGTCGGCCGGCGTGGCTGGGCTGCCCTACGGGAGCAGCTCTTCACTGACGATGCGAGTCAGCCTGACCGTCCGACCCGATCCCGTGGTGCCCATGTTCGCGTTGATGCCGACCGCCCCGGGCGAGCTGATGGCGCTCGCGCTCGAGTCGGCGTAGGCGATCTGCCATGCCGGAGCAGGTGTTCCCTCGACCCACGCGCGAGCCACCACGTGCACCGGGCTGGTGCCGACCACGCGCGTCTGCACGTTGAGCACATTGTTGGAGCGCAGTCGCGCGGCCCGTACGACCGCTGCGAGCGGCGTGATGACGCCACTGCGCACGCGGGTCAGGGCGAGGTCGACCCGACCGCTGCTGAGGACGGAGGCCGAGGTGCGGTACCCGTCGCCGTTGGCCTGGCGCCGCACCACGGTGCGGTGAGACATGCCGTAGTGAGTACGCGAGATCAGCCCGAAGGCGAACGAGGCGACCACTTGCTGGTCCAGCGCTGCCACTTCGGGCAGCCAGGCATGCGTGGTCTGGCCCCGCCTGAAGCCGCTCCAGATGGCTGCCCCGCCCTGGAGCTGGAACAGACCCGTGGGCGATGCGGTCGCCCACGCACCGCCGACAGGCGCGGTCCCCAGCGAGGTCCCGGTCCGGTTGAACTGGTCGCGACCGAGGGTGTCCGCGCGTTCGTAGCTGGCTGCCGGTGAGGGTGCCGCCTGAACTGGCGCGATTCCCATCGTCGGAGCCCAGAGGGCCACCGCGCTGACGCCGAGCAGCGCGATGCCGCGCCGCCACTTTCCCCTGTACCCCGCGGATCCCCGTCTCATTGCTCAAACGTGTCACTCGCGGTGGGGGTTGTCCATTGCCCATTTGGGCATTCCCGGACGGACTTTGGGCACCCCAAGACCGGCGTCGTCGTACGGGGGCAGGTGCCCCTCAAACCCCGAAGACCCCACCACTGTTCTCCACAGATTGTGTTGGGGCTCTCGATCCCGCGGGTAAAGACGCCTAAGTTCAAGGTACCTCTCTCGGGACGGGGGACCCATGTCGGTGACCGACGCTCACGCAGAGCTCGTCGAGACGCTCGATGAGCGTGTGCGCGACCGGGTCCGCCGCGAGGGGGTCGACCCGCAACGCGACGCGCCGCTGGTGCGGCGGATCGCCGAAGGGGTCGTACGCGACCACGACCAGCGCTCCCTGACCGGCTCGGTGCTGCCGGTCGCCGACGTCGACTCGGTGGTGGGTGAGCTGGTCGCCAGGGTCTCCGGGTTCGGGCCGCTGCAGCCCTACCTCGACGACCCGGCCGTCGAGGAGGTGTGGATCAACGACCCGTCCCGGGTGTTCGTGGCACGCAACGGCCGCCACGAGCTGACCAATCTGGTGCTCTCCACCGGCCAGGTGCAGGAGCTGGTCGAGCGGATGCTGAAGTCGAGTGGCCGGAGGATCGACATCTCGCGGCCGTTCGTCGACGCGATGCTCCCCGAGGGCCACCGGCTCCACGTGGTGCTCGAGGGGATCAGCCGCGGCTTCTCGGCAGTCAACATCCGCAAGTTCGTGCTCCGCGCGGCCAGCCTGCAGGGGCTGGTCGAGCTGGGGTCGATGCCGCCGCGGGCCGCCCGCTTCCTCGAGGCGTCGGTGCGGGCCGGCCTCAACATCCTCGTCGCCGGCGGGACCCAGACCGGCAAGACGACCCTGTTGAACTGCTTGTCCGCCGCGATCCCGGGTGGCGAGCGGGTGGTCAGCGTCGAGGAGGTCTTCGAGCTGCGGTTCCCGCACCCCGACTGGGTGCCGATGCAGACCCGCCAGGCGGGGCTCGAGGGCACGGGCGAGATCACGCTGCGCGAGCTGGTCAAGGAGAGCCTGCGGATGCGGCCGAGCCGGCTGCTCGTCGGCGAGGTCCGGTCCGAGGAGTGCATGGACCTGTTGCTGGCGCTCAACGCCGGGCTCCCCGGCATGTGCACGATCCACGCCAACTCCGCCCGCGAGGCGCTGGTCAAGATGTGCACGCTGCCGCTGCTGGCCGGCGAGAACATCTCCGCGCGGTTCGTCGTCCCGACGGTCGCATCGTCGGTCGACCTGGTGGTCCACCTCGGGCTCGACGAGCAGGGCGCACGCCGGGTCCGGGAGATCGTGGCGGTGCCGGGACGGGTCGAGGCCGACGTGATCGAGACCGAGGCGATCTTCGAGCAGTCCGGCGACGAGCTGCGCCGGGCCCACGGGATGCCGCCGCGGCTCGACCGCTTCGCCCGGCTCGGCATCGACGTCCACCAGGTGCTGGAGGGTGCTCGCTGATGGGGGCGCTGGTCGGGCTCGGGGTCGGCATCGGGCTGATGCTGGTCTGGTCGGCGTTCTTCGTGCCGCGCCAGCCGCGGCGGCCCCGCGGACCCGGGCGACTGCGGCGCGGGTTGGTCTCGGCCGGCCTCGGCGGGGTGAGCACGGTCGGCTTCGTCGTGCTCTGTGTCGTCCTCGGATCGGCTGCCGGGCTGCTCGTCCAGCTGGTCTCCCGGACCGCGCCCGTGTCGCTCTGCTTCGCAGTGCTGGCCGCGAGCCTCCCGGTCACGATCGTCTCGGGCCGCGCGCGGCGGCGCACCCGTGAGCTGGCCGACCTGTGGCCGGAGGCCGTCGACAACCTGGCTTCCGCGGTTCGCGCGGGGCTGTCGCTGCCGGAGGCGCTCGGCAACCTCGGCACCCGTGGCCCGGAGCCGCTGCGCCCCGCGTTCCGCGCGTTCGCGACCGACTACCAGCTGAGCGGGCGGTTCCACGAGAGCCTCGACCGGCTCAAGGAGCGGCTGTCCGACCCCGTCGGCGACCGCGTGGTCGAGGGGTTGCGCGTCGCCCGCGAGGTCGGCGGCGGCGAGCTCGGGCGGTTGCTGCGCAACCTGTCCGGCTACCTCCGCGACGACGTCCGCACCCGCTCGGAGATGGAGGCCCGTCAGGCGTGGGCGGTCAACGGCGCCCGGCTGGCGGTGGCGGCGCCGTGGGTCGTGCTGCTGTTCATGAGCTTCCAGACCGAGGCGGTCCGCCGCTACGACTCGGTCGGCGGTGTCGTCGTCCTGGTGACCGGAGCGGCGTCGTGCCTGGTCGCCTACCGGCTGATGATGCGGATCGGTCGGCTCCCCACCGAGCGGCGGATCCTCACGTGACCGCCGGGTGGTGGGGTGCCCTGCTCGGCCTGGTCGCGGCCGCCGGGCTGCTCCTGGTCGTCGCCCGGGTGGCCGCGATCCGTCGGCCCCAGCTCGCGATCCGGGTGCTGCCCTATCTGCAGGACCTTCCGGCCTTCGAGCGACCTCGCGCGGCCGCGGCGTCGGCGTACTCCCCGCTCCCGGCGGCTGTCGCCGTGTTCGGTCCGCTGCTGCGTGGGCTCGCCGGCCTGGTCGAGCGGGTCCTCGGCGGCGCTCCGTCCGTACGCCGCCGGCTCGACCGGGCCGGCCTGACGATGTCCGTCGCCGACTTCCGGGTGCAGCAGGTCGTCTGGGGGCTCGCCGGCTTCGGACTGGCCGCGGGCTGGGCGCTGGTCGGGTCGCTGGGCGGCGACGGTGGCGCGGTGTCGGCCTCGCTGCTCTGCGTGGTCGGCTTCGCGGTCGGCGTGATCTGGCGCGACCACCACCTCAGCGGCCAGGTCCGGGACCGCGAGCGGCAGATCGTGCGCGAGTTCCCCACCGTCGCGGAGCTGCTCGCACTGGCGGTCGCGGCGGGCGAGGGCCCGGTCGCCGCGCTCGACCGGGTGGTCCGCCGGAGCGGCGGCGAGCTCTCCCGCGACCTCGCCGTCGTGCTCGCCGACGTCCGCACCGGGCAGCCGGTCGGCGAGGCCTTCGACCGCTGGGCGGCCACCACGACGCAGCCGATCGTGGCCCGCTTCGCCCAGGGCATCGCCGTCGCCGTCGAGCGCGGCACCCCGCTGGCCGACGTCCTCCACGCCCAGGCGGCCGACGTCCGCGAGGCCGGCCGCCGCGAGCTGATCGAGGTCGCCGCCCGCAAGGAGGTGCTGATGCTGGTGCCGGTGGTCTTCCTGGTGCTGCCCGTCACCGTCTTCTTCGCGTTCTGGCCCGGCGTCGTCGGGCTCTCCCTGACCACACCCTGACACCGAGAGATCGAGGTACGAGATGCACCACCTGACCGGCCGGGCCATCCGGCTCCACCTCCTGCTGACCCTGCCCCGCGACCGCGACGACCGGGGCGACGTCCCCGGCTGGGTCCTGATCACCGTGATGACCGTCGGCCTGGTCGCGATCATCAGCGCCGTCGCCGGCGACGAGCTCACGCGGCTGCTGCGCTCGGCGCTGCGCAGCGTCAACTGACCCAGCCCATGTCCTCGCGTCGTCGCCGCTCGACCCGCGGGGCGGCGATCGTCGACTTCGTGCTGGTGCTGACGATCCTCGTCCCGCTGTTCCTCGGGATCCTGCAGCTCGGGCTGGTGCTGATGGTCCGCAACACCCTCGCGTCGGCCGCGGCCGAGGGGGCCCGCCACGCGGCCGCCCTCGACCGCGACCTCACCGACGGCGAGGCCCGGACGCGTACCCAGATCTCCGACGCGCTGTCGGGACGCTTCGCCGACGACGTCGACGCCACGATGGTCGCGGTCGACGGCCGGCCGACCGTGCGCGTCACGGTGCGGGCCACGGTCCCGGCGCTCGGCCTCGGCGGTCCGGGGGTGTCGATCTCGGTCCAGGGGCACGCCGTGGAGGAGGCGCCGTGAGACGGCCGCGGGGCGACGACGGCACGGCCCTGGTGGAGTTCGCCTGGCTCGGGATCATCCTGCTGGTGCCACTGGTGTGGATCGTGCTGTCGGTCTTCGAGGTGCAGCGTGGCGCGTTCGCCGTCAGCAGTGCCGCCCGGTCCGCGGCGCGGGCCTTCGCCCTCGCCGACAGCGACGCCGCAGGGGAGGCCGACGCGCGGGCGGCGATCCGGCAGGCGCTCGACGACCAGGGCGGTGACGACCGTGCGTTCCGATTCGCCATCAGGTGTGGCGGCGGCGACTGCCACCGGACCGGAGAGGTGATCACGGTGCAGGTGTGGACACGGGTCGACCTGCCGTTCCTGCCCGGGATCCTCGGTGGCGACGCCCCGAGCTTCGCTCTCGACTCGACCCACACCGTGCCCGTCGGGCAGTTCCGGGACCTCTGATGCAAGGGCCACGTCGAGACGAGCGCGGCCAGATGACGCTGCTGATCGTCGGCCTCGCCGTGGTGCTGATGACCGCGATCGCGGTGGTGGTCGACGCGAGCGCGGCATACCTCCAGCGCCAGGGGCTGATGACCCTGGCCGACGGCGCCGCCCTCGCCGGCGCCGACGCCGGGTCGCGCAACGAGCCTGACCTCTACACCGACGGGATCGCCCAGGACCCCCGGCTCGACCTGCAGCAGCGGGTCGCCGCCGCGGCGGTCGCCGACCACCTCGCCGCCACGGGCGCGCACGCCGACTATCCGGGTCTGTCATGGAGCGTCGTGCTGACCGACGGCGGTGACCGCGTCGTCGTCCGCGTCCGGGCGCCGCTCGACCTACCCCTCACCTTCCCCGGGGCTCCGGACAGCGCCCCGGTCAGCGCGACGGCGTCCGCGACCGTGCAGCTCGACTAGGAGCCGGTGTCCGTGTGGGTTCACAGTCACCCGGTGACCTCGATCCCCCACGAAGGTGCCCGCCGTCCGTGGTTGCCCGCCTTCCGGGGGTCCCGGGGCGCACCGTCGGCGCGTTAACCTCGACGTCTCACGAGGGGGAGCGCCACGGTCGTGGACAGCAGGCTGGGTCGGGCACTGGTCGCGGGGGGAGTGGGCCTCGGACTGCTGCTGGCGCCAACCGCCTCGATCGCGAAGCCCGGGGGACAACCGCGCTACGTCGCGGGGGCGAACGGCGCCGGCGACCCCTACTTCCCGTACTCGGGCAACGGCGGGTACGACGTCCGGCACTACGACCTCGACCTCACCTACACCCCACCCGCGGCCGCGCCTGCGCCGCTGACCGGACGGCTCGTCGGGGTGGCGACGATCCGGCTCCGGCCGACGCAGGACCTCGACCGGTTCAACCTCGACCTGCGCGGGCTGGACGTCCGCCGCGTCAGTGTGGACGGCAAGCGGGCCAAGGCCCTCGCGTCGCCACCGACCCGCGCACAGCAGGGCGGCCCCGGCTTCTGGCAGGTCCAGAAGGACCAGCGACGCAAGTGGGAGCTGGTCGTGCAGCCGCGACCGAAGCTCAAGGACGGCAAGACCGTCGAGGTGGTCGTCGAGTACGGGGGCGCCACCACCCGCCCTGTCGACATCGAGGGCGTGCCGTACGGCTGGTTCACCACGCGCGACGGGGCGATGGTCGCCAACGAGCCCGACGGCGCGATGACCTGGTACCCCGTCAGCGACCACCCCTCCGACAAGGCGACGTACGGCTTCGAGATCACCGTCCCGGAGGGCAAGGTGGCCGTGGCCAACGGCCTCCCGAGGCGCGAGCCGACCACCGACGACGGCTGGACGACCTGGTACTGGGACGCCCCCGACCCGCAGGCGAGCTACCTGTCGACGGCGTCGGTCGGTGACTACGACCTCCGGGAGTCCGAGACGGCCGACGGTCTGCCGATCATCGACGCGGTCGACGACGACCTGCCGCCCGACCGGCTGGCGACGATCAACGCCAACCTCGCCCTGGAGGCCGAGATCATCGGGTTCCTCGAGGTCTACGGCCCGTATCCGTTCAACTCGGCGGGCGCGATCGTCGACGACGACTCCGTCGGCTATGCGCTGGAGACCCAGACCAGGCCGATCTACTCCCGGTTCGCCGACAGGAGCACGGTCGTCCACGAGCTGGCCCACCAGTGGTTCGGCAACGCGGTGAGCCCCCACCGCTGGGCGGACATCTGGCTCAACGAGGGCTGGGCGACCTGCGCTGAGTGGACGTGGTCCGAGGACCAGGGCGGCGACACCGCGCAGCAACGGTTCGACGACATCATGGACATCCCGGCCGGCGACGAGTTCTGGCACACCGAGGTCGCGGCCCCTGGGGCGTTCGGGCTGTTCCTGAACCCGGTCTACGACCGCGGTGCGGCGACGCTCCACGCACTCCGGGAGAAGATCGGCGACGACGCCTTCCTGGCCGGAGCCCGGGAATGGGTGGCGACGTACGACGACGGGACGGCGAGCACTGCGGACTTCGACGCGCTGTTCGAGGAGGTCTCCGGCGAGGACCTCGACACGTTCTTCGACGTCTGGCTGCACACCCCGGAGAAGCCCACGGTCTGGTGACCGGGGGAGGCCTGGGGCCCGGCGTCACCACTCGAGGTGGAAGTCCCCCGCCACCGCGTCGTGGTCGGAGAAGAGCTCCATCTTCCACTGGCTGGTCGAGGTCACACCGGCGCCGGGCTGGTACATCAGGTAGTCGATCGTGGCGCCGCCGTGGTCACCCGTGCCGCCGGGCGGGATGCCGTGGACGTCGTACGTCGGGGCCAGCCCGCCGGCCTGCATTCCGGCCCGCGGGAACCGCCCCGAGCCGTAGTGGGCGTTGAGGTCGCCGCCCGCGAACACCGGCCCCTGGGCCGACAGCTCGCGCACCAGCGACGACAGCGCGCTCATGTAGACCGGCAGCAGGTCGGGCGTGCCCTTGCCGACGGGGGAGGCGTGGGTGGAGACGACCGAGACCACCTTGTCGGTGTCGAGCGACCGCAGGGTCACCCAGTTGACCGCCCGGGTGCCCCAGGTCCCGCCGCGCCGGTGGAGGTAGCGGGTGCCGGTCGAGAGTGCCTCCCACCGGTCGGTGCGCCACATGACCGTGGTCTCCATCGCCCAGCGGCTGTCCGTGCCGCGGTGGAAGGAGTAGTCGGGCATCGCCAGCAGCTCGGGTGGGCGCACCGCCTCGTTGAGCGTCACGAAGTCGGGGGCGGAGGCCATCGCCTCGCGCAGGTCGACGCTGAACTGGCTCGCCCCCATCTTGCTCAGGATGTTGGCGTGCACCATCCGCACGTCCATCTCGGTCGGGAGGGCAGGAGCGGGCTTCCTGTGCTTGCCGGGCTTCGCCTTCGCCTGCGCCTCGACGGCGTCGGCCAGCGGGTCTCGCTCCGGCTCCGGCTCCGGCTTCGGCTTCGGCTTCGGGGCCTTCTCGATGACCAGGCCCGGGACGACATCCTGCGGCGGGGGCGCGGCGTCGGAGACCGCGAGGCCGAGCGACGACGGGACGACCGTCACCGACAGCATCGCTGACACGCCGGCCCACACCAGACCGCGCCCGACCGCACCCACCGAACCAGACCCTTTCTGCCACCACGTCCGAGACCGAGGTTCTCATCCTCCCCCGGACGGGGCGGCCGTGGGGCCGGAATCCACCAACGGTTCGCCCACAAAATCGGTCGCCTGCGGGAATCCCGGCGTGGTCCGATGAGTTCTCCCGTTCGCGCCGGTCGACACCGGCATGAGCATCACCGCCGACCACGACACCGAGGACGTCCGCGTGCCCGACACCACCCCGACTCCCGAGCAGGCCCGGACCGCGGCCGCGACCCCGGTCGAGTCGCCGTACGCGGTCCTGCGCTGGCTGGTGCTCGCCACGTTCGTGGTGATCCTCAACGAGACGATCATGGTCAACGCGATCCCGCGGCTGATGGTCGAGCTCGACGTCACCGCCCGCAGCGCGCAGTGGCTCTCGACCGCCTTCATGCTGACGATGGCCGTGGTCATCCCGGTGACCGGCTGGTTCCTGCAGCGCGTCACCACCCGGCAGGCGTTCCTGACCGCGATGACCGTCTTCCTCACCGGCACCCTGGTCTCCGCCCTCGCGCCCGTCTTCTGGGTGCTGGTCGTCGGCCGGGTCGTGCAGGCCGCCGGCACTGCGGTGATGCTGCCGTTGCTGATGACGACGCTGATGACGATCGTGCCCGAGCGCGACCGCGGCCGGGTCATGGGCAACGTGATGCTCGCGATCTCGGTGGCCCCCGCCCTCGGTCCGGCCGTCTCCGGCGTGGTGCTCCAGGTCGCCTCGTGGCGCTGGCTGTTCGGCCTGGTGCTGCCCGTCGCCGCCGTCATCACCTGGGTGTCGATGCGCCGGCTGACCGACGTGGGGGAGACCCGCGAGAGCACCCTCGACATCCCGAGCGTCGTGCTCGCCGCCCTCGGCTTCGGCACCCTCGTCTACGGCCTGAGCCGGATCGGCGCCGAGGACGGCGCGGTGGTCCCGGCGCCGGCCCTGGTCCTCGGCGGCCTCGCCGTCGTGGCCGGGTTCCTGCTCCGCCAGCGCGCGCTGCAGAAGCGTGACGTGCCGCTGCTCGACCTGCGGGTGCTCAGCCACCGCACGTACGCCGTCGGCGTCACCATCCAGGCGGTCTCCTTCCTGGCGATGATGGGCGCGATGATCCTGCTGCCGCTCTACCTCCAGGACCTGCGCGGCCTCAGCCCGCTGCAGACCGGCCTGCTGGTCGCTCCCGGCGGCCTGGCCATGGGGCTCCTCGGTCCGCGCGTCGGCAAGGCCTTCGACAAGCTCGGCGCCCGGCCGCTGGTGATCCCCGGCAGCATCGGCGTGGTCGTCGGCCTCGGGGTGCTCAGCCAGGTCTCCGCCACCACGCCGTACGCCCTCGTGCTGGGCGCCCACGTGCTGCTGATGGTCAGCCTGGCCGCGCTGTTCACCCCGGTCTTCACGCTGAGCCTCGGCGCGCTGCCGCCGCAGCTCTACTCCCACGGCTCCTCACTGCTCGGCACCACCCAGCAGGTGTCGGCAGCGATCGGCACCGCCGTCTCGGTGACGGTGCTCTCCTCGCGCACCAACGCCCTGCTCGACGCGGGTGCGAGCCCGGCTGCGGCGTACGTCGGTGGCGTGCAGTGGGCCTTCGGTGCTGCCGCGCTGATCGCCCTCGGCGTGGTCGGCCTGGTGCTGACGCTGCCGGCGCGGGCTGACGGTCCGGCGCACGACGAGGCGCCCACCGAGGAGCCCGCCGCCGCCTGAGACCTCGCGGATCGGCCCGATCGACGGTACCCTCACGGGACTCCTGCCACCCCCCGACAAGGAGCCCCCCACCGTGAGCACTCAGCTGCCACGGGCCGTCTTGGCGACGGTCCTCCTCGCCCTGCCCCTCACCCTGGTCGCGCCCCCCGCCCAGGCGCAGACGATCGATCGCTACGAGCGACAAGCCCGGGTCGTGACCAACAACGCGCGCGACCACCACCACCTCTCCGACCTGCGGAAGAAGCCGTGCGTCCAGCGCTACGCCATCCGGCAAGCGCAGAAGATGGCGCGGCAGCAACGCATCTTCCACCAGGACCTCGGTGTCGTCATGCGGCGCTGCAACCTCGACGCGGTGGGCGAGAACGTCGCCTACGGCTACGACACCGGCCGCGGCGTCGTCCGCGCCTGGATGCGGTCCGAGGGACACCGGCACAACATCCTCAACCCGGGCTACCGGCTGATCGGGATGGCTGCGCGCCGTGGTGACAACGGCGCCATGTACGCCGCGCAGGTGTTCGGCCGGCACTGACGGGCCACCCACGGCGAGCTGGTGGCCCTCGGCGGCGCGTACGCCACGCCGCGGTCGGCCGGACGCTGACCTCGGGAGCCGTCAGCCGGCGTCGGCCGGCTGCTTGCGCGCGATGACGCGGTAGAGGACCGGATCCTCGCCCTGGTAGGGCGACAGGCCGGTGCCCTCCTCCTCGTGCAGCACGGCGAAGTCGTGGTCGCGGAGCTGGTCGCCGAACGCCGGCCCGTTCTGGTAGCGGCGGTAGTGCTGGCCGTGCACCTTGCTCGCGGTCTCGTCCTCCTCGGTCCGGAACTCGGCGGCGAGGGCGTCGCCCGGGCGCGCACCGGCGCTGATCACCTCGATCAGGCTGTCCTGCAGTGTCTCGGGGATCGAGTGGAGGAAGAAGCGCAGGTAGAACAGGACGGGCTCGTCCGCGGACGACGCGATCATCTCCTTGACGAGCCCGGTCAGGGTCTCGGACTCCGCGACGTCGCACACGGTGAACCGGGCCCGGTCCTGCAGGCCGAGGATGCTCGCCCTGGCGGCGGCGTGCTCCACCCCGATGGAGGACTGGTCCAGGCCCAGCACCTGGCGCCCCGCCGAGGCGAACGCGCACGAGTCGCGACCGTCGCCGCACCCGATGTCGATGACGGTGGTGGGGGTGTCGGGGCGCGCGTTGAGGAGCTCGGAGAACGACGAGCCGCTGGTGTACCGGGTGTGCGCGTAGAAGTTCGTCCAGTACACCTTCGAGCGCTGCGCGCGCGTGAGCTTGCCCCGCGCGGAGCTGACCCGGTCACGTGGCCAGTGGAACCCGGGCTTCGGCTGCCTCCAGTCGGCGCCGTAGAGGCACTCGACGACCTGCTCGGCGTTGACCGGGACCGAGCCGTGCCCGCCGGGCCACGGGATCTGGCGTACGCCCTGCCAGTCCTCCCGCGTGACGACCGACGTGCCGGCGACGCCGAAGGGGAAGCTGAGCACCCCGTCCGCGTCGAAGTAGGTGTGGAACAGGTCGATGTGGAGGTCCGGCTCGTCGGGATCGCTGATGTGCAGGTGGGTCGGGAGGCAGGTCACGGACAACCCGTGCTCGATCAGGGTCACCGCGATCTGGACGAGCTCCTGGGAGACCCCGGCGGGGTGCGGCCTCGAGGACACGTAGGCGGCGTCGAAGTCGACGTCGTGACCGATGTAGGTGCCTTCGCGGATCGCACCCAGCAGCGTGCCGTAGACGAAGAAGGCGTCGTACCCGTACTCGGCGCGCAGCACCTCGTCGGTGCGCTCGAACAGGCTGATCACACTGGTCTGCCACCCGACGTCGCGCTGCTTGCTGGCCTGCAGCCGGCCCTTCTGGGAGAAGACGTGTCCGTGGGCCACCTTGCGCCGCAGCTCCGCGACCGACCGCCCGCCGTCGCGGTCCGGCAGCAGGAACAGGCCGTGCCCGACGATGGGCAGCCAGGCGCCGTCGACGCGTACCGACACCCGCGTTGACGTGTCGCAGAACTGCCACATGTCGTCGAGGCGGAACCGGAACCAGCGGAGCTCCTGGCCGGTGTTCCGCTGCTCCTCGCCAGGGCTCGGGAGGTGCTGCGCGGGGCCCGGCACCGGACCGGAGGCGGCAGAGCCGAGGGGCTCCGTGCCGCCGGGCTCCTCCGTAGCCGCGTGGGTCGAGGTGATCGCCAGGTCGTCGAGGTAGAGGGTCACCCGGGTGGGCGGCGCGTCCGCCGGCACCGACACCCATCCCTTGACGGCCTTGCGCGAGAAGAGCTCCACGATGCCGGGTACGCCGTCGTGCGACCGGGTCGTGGGGAAGCGCTGGGAACGCGCCCGGCCGAGCACTCGGGCGACCGCGCCGCGCAACGATGCCGCCTCGGAGCGAACCCGGGGCAGCACACCGCCGGTCGGAGCGCTCATGGTTCCCCCTCGAGTGGTGGCACGGGCAGGCCAACGGCGACGCGTGGTCGGCGAACAGGTAGTGCGCACGTTAACGGGCGCCGACAACCCGGTGCGGCCGTGGGGGCGTGTCGCCCGGTCACGTGACGTGAGGCACACGCGGGCCGCAGCACGGCCTGCGGCAGGTCGCCCGTCCGCCGATGGGGCCGGCGTCTGCGGCCACGGGTAGCCTTGCTCCTCGTGGCAGGCCCCGACTTCGACACCGAGATCAAGCAGCTCCAGGCGACGATGAAGACGATCGGCCAGGTGCTCGACCTCGACGGCATGCGCGCCGAGATCGCCGACCTCGGCGAACAGGTCGCCGCACCCGACCTCTGGGACGACCAGGACAACGCCACCCGGGTCACCGGTCGGCTCTCGCTGCTCCAGGGCGAGCTCGACCGGTTCACCGAGCTCAGCGGCCGCCTCGACGACCTCGAGCTGATGGTCGAGCTCGGCCGCGAGGAGAACGACGCCGAGACCCTCACCGACGCCGAGCGGGAGCTGGGCCGGATCCACAAGGCCGTCGAGAGCCTCGAGATCCGCACCCTCCTCAGTGGCGAGTACGACGCCCGCGAGGCGCTGGTCACCATCCGGTCCGGCGCCGGGGGCGTGGACGCCGCCGACTTCGCCGAGATGCTGATGCGGATGTACACGCGGTGGGCCGAGCAGCACAAGTACGGCGTCGAGGTCTTCGACACCTCCTACGCCGAGGAGGCGGGCCTCAAGTCGGCCACCTTCGCGATCCACGCCCCGTACGCCTACGGCACGCTGAGCGTCGAGGCCGGCACCCACCGGCTGGTGCGGATCAGCCCCTTCGACAACCAGGGCCGTCGCCAGACCAGCTTCGCCGCCGTCGAGGTGGTGCCGGTGCTCGAGAAGACCGACGAGATCGAGGTCCCGGACGAGGACGTCCGGGTCGACGTCTACCGCTCCGGCGGTCCCGGCGGCCAGTCGGTCAACACCACCGACTCCGCCGTACGCCTCACCCACCTCCCGACCGGGGTGGTGGTGAGCTGCCAGAACGAGAAGAGCCAGCTGCAGAACAAGGCCAGCGCCATGGTGGTGCTGAAGGCCAAGCTGCTCGCGCTCAAGAAGGCCGAGGAGGAGGCGCAGCTCAAGGAGCTCAAGGGCGATGTCCAGGCGTCGTGGGGCGACCAGATGCGCAACTACGTCCTCAACCCCTACCAGATCGTCAAGGACCTGCGGACCGGCCACGAGTCGGGCAACCCGCAGGCGGTCTTCGACGGCGAGCTCGACGACTTCCTCGAGGCCGGCATCCGCTGGCGTCGCGGCACCGACAAGGCGGCCGTCGAGGTCTGACCCGGTCGGCCGCCTTCCCAGGTGGTTGCAGGGGCCTGCCGACGACGGCAGAGTGTGGCCCGACCCCTCTCGGGAAGGACCCCATGGAACCGATCGACCCGGTCTACGGCACGGCGACCCTGCTCCTGATCGCCGCCGGGGCCGTCGCACTGCTCCTCGTCCTGATCATGGGGCTCAAGCTCCACGCCTTCCTCTCGCTGGTGCTGGTCAGCGTCGTGACAGCGGTCGCCGTCGGCTTCGACTACGCCGAGATCCCCGACGTCCTGCTCTATGGCTTCGCCGACACGATCGGGTCGGTAGCCCTGCTCGTCGCGTTCGGGGTGATGCTGGGTCGGCTGCTGGAGGTGACCGGTGGCGCCCAGGTGCTGGCCGACACCCTGATAGGCCGGTTCGGGGAGAAACGGGCCCCCTTCGCGCTCGGCGTGGCGGCCCTGATCTTCGGCTTCCCGATCTTCTTCGACGCCGGACTTGTGGTCTTCCTCCCGATCATCCTGACGGTGGCCCGGCGCTTCGGCGGCTCGCTGCTCTACTACGCGCTCCCTGCTGCTGGTGCGTTTGCCGCCATGCACGCCGTCGTTCCCCCACACCCGGGCCCGGTGGCGGCGGCGCAGCAGATCAACGCCGACGTCGGTCTGACCCTGCTCATCGGCATCCCGATCGCCGTCGTCTCCTGGTACTTCGGGTCGTACCTCGTCTCGAAGTTCCTGGCCAAGCGAATCTACGTCTCCGTGGCAGACGTGGTCTTCGGCCATGCCGAGGACAAGCACGACGACGAGGCCGACCGGCTCGGCCAGTCGCCACCCTCCTTCGGGACCGTGCTGGGGCTGCTGCTCATCCCGCTGGTGCTGATCTCCTTCGACACCGTGCTCGACACCCTCGTCGTCACCGGGGTCCTCGAGGAGGGGACCGGCTGGGTCGACTTCCTCGGCCTCCTGGGCCAGACCCCGGTCGCCCTGCTGGTGACGGTGCTCGTGGCCATCTTCGTCCTGGGCCGTCCGAACGCCTCGATGGCGCGGATCACCACCATCCTGGACCACGCACTGGGGCCGATCTGCGCGATCATCCTGATCACCGGCGCGGGCGGCATGTTCGGTGGCGTGCTCGAGCTCAGCGGCATCGGCGCGGCTCTGAGCTCCTCGCTCTCCGGCCTGGGCATGTCCCTGATCGTGCAGGCATTCGTCATCGCCACGCTGCTCCGGGTGGCCCAGGGGTCGGCCACGGTGGCGCTGACCACGACCGGTGGGCTGATCGCCGGACCGGCCGCGGCGGCAAACCTGGGCGACGTCCAGCTCACGCTGCTGGTGGTCGCGATCGCCGCCGGTGCCACCGTGCTCTCGCACGTCAACGACTCGGGCTTCTGGCTGGTCAGCCGGTTCTTCGGGATGGACGAGAAGACCACGCTCAAGACCTGGACCGTCATGGAGACCACGCTGGGTGTCGCGGCATTCGCGATCGCCGGCATCCTCTGGCTGCTCGTATGACGGGTCCGGTCTGGCACCTGGTCTTCATGGGGGTCTCGGGCTCGGGGAAGACCACCGCCGCCCGGGCAGTCGAGGGGCGGCTCGGGTGGGCGTTCGCCGAGGGCGACGACTTCCACCCGCCGGCCAACGTCGCCAAGATGTCGGCCGGTCGGCCGCTCAACGACGAGGACCGGTTCCCGTGGCTGCGGTCGCTCGCCGCGTGGGCCCACGACCACGACGCCGCCGGCCGGCCCACGCTGATGACCTGCTCGGCGCTGCGGCGCAGCTATCGCGACATCCTGCGCGGGGGCGGCGAGCACACGTTCTTCGTGCACGTCCACGGCGACAAGGGGATGGTGCTGGAGCGGATGAGCAGCCGGGACCACTTCATGCCGCCGACGCTGCTGGAGTCGCAGCTCGACACCCTCGAGCCGCTCGACGACGACGAGGCCGGGATGGTGGTGGACCCGGCCCTGCGCCCGGACGTGATCGCCGCCCAGGTCGTCGCGCGGCTCGACCTCGCGCCGAGCTGAGGGAACCGCGCGTCCACCGGACCGACCCGATGGACCGGGTCAGGCGCGGGCGGCCTCCAGGGCCGACACGCACCACTCGCTGGTACGTCGCTCGGGCGCGTCCGAGGCGCCCGGACCGGAGAGGGTGCACACCAGCCACGCGTCGCCGAACAGGCCCCGCCACGACCGCTCGACGCCCTCGTCGGACCGGCACCGCGCGGCCACCGAGGGGGTCCCGAACTGGCCCGAGCCCGTGCGCGAGCAGGGACCCGACAGCGCCTCCTGGACCAGGCGCTCGGCCCGGCCCCGGCTCACCGGCGGGACGAACACCCACGCCCGGGCGGTGACCCCGCTCTCGGCCGACCACTCGCAGCCGTACTCGTGGGCGATGGCGCGACTGCCGTCGGGAAGCCGGATCCGGTCGCCGTTGCCGTAGTCGCGGTGCGACGCTGCGGCGGCGCCGAGGGCGTGCTCGATGCCGGTGGGAGAGACCCGGTCGCAGAAGGGGGAGCGGGCCACCGCGACCCCGTCGGTGTTGTACGTCTCCAGCGTCGTCGGCGGGGCTTCCGTGGTGATGCTCGGGGCCGACGGCTCGGGTGGCGTCGCACTCGGCGTGCACCCCGCCAGCAGCACCACGAGAGCCGCGACCGTCGCCGTCGAGCTGCGCATGGGCTGCACTGTGCCACGCCCGACGGCGAGGTTTGGGCACCGCCGTGGTGAAGCGACTAGTCTCGATGCGGTGATTCGCTTCGAGAAGGTCGTGAAGGCCTACCCCGGTCAGGGCGCTCCCGCCCTCGACAACGTGACAGTCGACGTCGAGAAGGGCGAGTTCGTCTTCCTCGTCGGCGCCTCCGGCTCGGGCAAGTCCACCTTCCTGCGGCTGGTGCTGCGCGAGTCCCGGCCCACCTCCGGCCGGGTGTACGTGGCCGGCAAGGAGATCAACCGGCTCGCTGCCTGGAAGGTGCCGCGGCTGCGCCGCCAGATCGGCACCGTCTTCCAGGACTTCCGGCTGCTGCCCAACAAGACCGTCTCCGAGAACGTCGCCTTCGCCCTGCAGGTCATCGGCAAGGGCGCCTCGGAGATCCGCAGCCTGGTGCCCGAGACCCTGGAGCTGGTGGGGCTCGACGGCAAGGGGGAGCGCTTCCCCGACGAGCTGTCGGGCGGCGAGCAGCAGCGGGTCGCGGTGGCCCGGGCCTTCGTCAACCGGCCGATGATCCTGATCGCGGACGAGCCCACGGGCAACCTCGACCCGGCCACCTCGGTCGGCATCATGAAGCTGCTGGACCGGATCAACCGGACCGGCACCACCGTGGTGATGGCGAGCCACGACTCGGGCGTCGTCGACCAGATGCGCAAGCGCGTCATCGAGCTGGAGGGCGGCCGCGTCGTGCGCGACCAGGCGCAGGGCGTCTACGGCTTCCAGCACTGACCCAGTCCCTCCCCACCTCCGACACCCCCGACGAAGAGAGCACCTCCTAGATGCAGCTGCGTTACGTCTTCTCCGAGCTCGGCCAGGGCCTGCGCCGCAACCTGTCCATGCACGTCGCGGTGATCCTCACCCTGTTCGTGTCGCTGACCCTCGTCGGTCTCGGCACGCTGCTGATCCAGCAGGCCGACCGGATGAGCGAGCAGTGGGGCAACGAGCTCCAGATCACCGTCTTCCTCTGCCGCGACAACGACCCCGACCCCGCCTGCCCGACCGAGGTGACGCCGCCGCAGCAGAAGGCGATCCAGGAGGTCGTCGACGAGAACCCCGAGGTCGCGGGCTCGTACGTGGAGTCCAAGGCCGAGGCGTTCGAGAAGGTCAAGGAGCTGGTCGGCCCCGAGAAGTTCGAGGGCCCCAACGCCGCCGCGACCGTGTCCGACATGCCGAAGTCGATCTGGATCACGCTCGACGACCCAGCGCAGTACGCCGGCATCACCAGCGCGGTCGAGGGACTCGACGGCGTGAGCCAGATCCGCGACCAGCGGGAGACGGTCGGCCCGGTCCTCGGCGGCATCGAGGCGATCCAGTGGGGCGCGCTGCTCGCGGCCGGCTTCCTGATCGTCGCGGCGCTGCTGCTCGTGGCCAACACGATCCGGCTCGCGGCGCTGGCACGTCGCAAGGAGATCGGCATCATGCGGCTGGTCGGCGCCTCCACCCTCTACATCACGCTGCCGTTCCTGCTGGAGGCGCTGGTGACCGCCGTGCTCGGCGTCGCGCTCGCCGCCGGAGCGATGGCCGCGTTCATGTACTTCGGCGTCGAGCAACGGCTCAGCGGCTTCGCGGGCTTCATCCCGTGGGTCGGGTGGCCGGAGTATCTCTACGCAGTGACCGCGGTGGCCGCGCTCGGGCCGGTGCTCACGCTGCTCCCGACACTCGTGCTGACACGTAAATACCTCAAAGTCTGACCCGGCTCGGTTACGTTCGACGCGCACGACTTCCCCGAACCGAAGGCAGCCCGGTGCGTCTCTTCCCCCGTACCGCCCGTCACCGCATGCTCGCCGCCCTCTCGGCGGCAGCACTCGGGATGGGCGCCGTGAGCGTTCCGCTCGCGCACGCCGACGACCTCAAGGACCGGCGCGAGCGCATCGAGGACCGCATCAAGCACGCCGACGACGACCTGGACCACTCCAGTGCGCGGATGCGTCGTGCGATGGCGGCGCTCGACACCGCCCAGCAGGAGCTCGACTCGGCCCGCGCCGAGCTGGACGCGGCCAAGGTCGCCCTCCACGCGGCGCGCGAGCGTGACCGGGAGATGCAGCTCAAGCTGGAGCAGGCCCGGGCCCGTCTCGAGCAGGCGCAGGCGGAGCTCGAGACGGGTCGGGCCGACCTCAGCCTGCAGAAGGACGCGGTGACCGAGATGGTCACCTCGATGTACCAGGCCGAGGACCCCCACCTGCAGGCGCTGACCTCGATGATGAGCGCCGAGGACCCCGCGGACCTGACGTGGGCCGAGGAGGGTCGCGACGTCGTCGTACGCCAGGAGACGCGCGCCTACGACGAGCTGCGTGCCTCGGAGGTGCTGCTCGAGGTCCGCGAGCAGCAGGTCGCCGAGGCCGAGCAGGCCGTCGAGGTGCAGCGTGAGGAGGCCGCGGCCCACCTGCTCGAGACCCAGGACCTGACCCGGCAGGCCCGCGACGCCCGCGCCCGCGTCGCCGAGACCGTCGACGCCCGTCGCGACGCCCGCAACGCCGCGGCCGTGGCGCGGCAGCGCGACCTCCGCGAGCTGGAGCAGCTCAAGGCCCAGGAGCGCAAGGTCAAGCAGCTGATCCTGCAGCGAGCACGCAGGGCCGCGCAGCAGGCAGCGTCCTCCGGTGGTGGCGGCGGCTACTCCGGCTCGACCGGCAGCTTCCTCGGATCGCCGGTCGCGGGCGGCTACGTCACCTCGCCCTTCGGCTATCGCACCCACCCGATCTACGGCTACTACAGCCTCCACGACGGCACCGACTTCGGGAAGGGCTGCGGGGCGCCCCTGCTCGCGGCCGCCGGCGGACAGGTGATCTCGAAGTACTACTCCTCGGTCTACGGCAACCGGCTCTACGTCAGCGTCGGCGCCGTCAACGGCAAGAACGTCACGATCGTCTACAACCACGCCTCCAGCTACACCGTGGGCGTCGGCCAGTCGGTCAGCCGGGGCCAGACCGTCGGCTACATGGGCGACACCGGCTGGTCCACGGCGTGCCACCTGCACTTCACGGTGCTGGTCAACGGCCAGCCCGTGCAGCCGATGAACTGGATGTGACCACGCCCGGCCCGAAACCGCGTTGCCCCCGGCTGGGAGAATGAGCCCATGGCCAGGGAGCAGGGGCGCAAGATCATCGCGCAGAACAAGAAGGCGCGGCACGACTACCACATCGACGACACCTACGAGGCCGGTCTGGTGCTGGTCGGCACCGAGGTGAAGTCGCTGCGGCAGGGGCGCGCCTCCCTGGTCGACGGGTTCGCCGACATCGACGGTGGCGAGGCGTGGCTGCACAACGTCCACATCCCCGAGTACACCCAGGGCACCTGGACCAACCACGCCGCACGGCGCAAGCGCAAGCTGCTGCTGCACGCCACCGAGATCGCGAAGATCCAGCGCCAGACCAGCGAGAAGGGCTACACGCTGGTGCCGCTGGCGCTCTACTTCAAGGACGGGCGCGCCAAGGTCGAGCTCGCCGTCGCGCGCGGCAAGAAGCAGTACGACAAGCGCCACACGCTCGCCGCCCGCGACGCCGAGCGGGAGAAGCAGCAGGCGCTCGGCCGGGCCCTGAAGGGCATGCGTGAGTGAGGAGACCCAGAGCTCTGGACCGCCCGAGGCGGTTCAGAGCTCCCGGACCCTGTCGTCATCCAAGACGTCGCGCCTCATCTCCAGGTTGGGGATCCCGGGGTTCTTCGACCTGCACACCCACTTCCTGCCGCCCCGGGTGATGGCGAAGGTCCGGGCCCAGTTCGACGCCGCCGGACCGCTCATCGGCCGGCCGTGGCCGCTGCACTACCGCGACACCGACGAGGCGTTGGTCGAGGTGCTGCGCGGCCTCGGCGTACGGCGGTTCACCGCGCTCGCCTACGCCCACCGGCCGGGGATGGCGGAGTTCCTCAACGACTGGTCCGCGGACTTCGCCGACCGGGTGCCGGAGGCGGCGCGGTGCGCGACCCTCTACCCGGAGCCGACCGCCGCGGCGTACGTCGCGGACCGGGTCGCCGGCGGAGCGGAGGTCTGGAAGCTCCACGTCCAGGTCGGCGGGTTCGACGTCCGCGACCCGCTGCTCGACGAGGTGTGGGGCGTGCTCGCCGACGCGGGCGCGCCGGTGGTGGTCCACGCCGGCAGCGGCCCCGTCGGGACCGGGTTCACCGGTCCGGCGCCGGTGGCGGAGCTGCTGGACCGGCACCCGGGGCTGCGGCTGGTGGTCGCCCACGCCGGGGCCCCGGAGTACGCCGAGTTCCTGGCGCTGGCCGAGCGCCACGAGCGGGTGGCGCTCGACACCACGATGGTGTTCACCGACTTCTTCGACGGGATGGGCGCGGCGTACCCGCCGGCGCTGCTGCCCCGGTTGCGCGAGCTCGGCCTGGCCGGGAAGGTCCTCCTCGGCAGCGACTTCCCGAACATCCCGTACCCGTACGAGCACCAGCTGGAGGCGTTGCAGCGTCTCGACCTCGGAGACGACTGGCTGCGTGCGGTGCTCTGGGACAACGGGGCCCGCCTCCTCGGCGAGTGAGCCCGACCGTGGGGATCGCAACCACCGGGTGACACCGATCCACCGCACAACCCGCGGGCCCCGGCCGCGGCCGCGGGAATGAGGAGGACGCGCTCGCCGTTGGACCCGTAGACTGCGAGAGCAGCACGTTTGAAAACTCCAGAGGGGCTGATCGGTTTCGACTTGGGACGCTAGTTCCAGGGGAAGCGGGTCGAGAAGCCAGCGTCATCTCGTAAACGATCGCTGGAAACCTATAGTTGCCAATTCTGAGCGCAACGACTTCGCTCTCGCTGCCTGAGCAGTGATCGAAGGGTCTGACCGGGCACCCGTCCTCGTCCCGGACCCAGGCCTCATCTAGAGGACTCGCTGCTCATCTCCTGTCAGGAGGGGTGAGCGGGACTTTTTCCTGACTGGGCCCGTCGGCGAGGTGTCAGTGCCAGCGCCGGGGCCGAGAAAAGCGACGTCACTGACTGCACCCGGAGAAGACCTGGTTCGGCGCTCGAGGACGCGGGTTCGATTCCCGCCAGCTCCACCAGACCAGCACCAGCAGACAGCCCTCACCGCACGTGCCCGGGACCGCGAGGTCCCGGGCACTGCTGCGTCCCGGGCACCTGCCCTTGCCGCGTCCCGCGCGACACCGCGATGCTGACCGTGTGGTGTCGCCCGAGCTGGTCGCCCTTGCGGAGGACCCGGAGCTCTTCATCGACCCACCGGAGGGCTCGCGGCGGATCGTGGACGACCGCTACTGCGTGACCATCGGCCCGGACGGTCGATGGGCGGGCGTCTGCCGGCTCCGCCTTCCGACAGTCCCTGACGGTCTGACCGCTGCGGTGGCGGAGATCCGTGAGCACGTCCGGGGCATCGACCCCGTGCTGTGGAACGTCGGCTCCTCGGCCACGCCCGGCGACCTGCCCGACCGGCTCCGCGAGCTCGGGCTGAGCGACCCCGATCCGCCCATGGACGCGGTCTGCGCGGGCATGGCGCTCACGGAGGAACCGCCACCCGTGGCGGGCGTCGAGGTACGCCGCATCGAGACCCTCGAGGAGCACCTCGCGGGGCTGGAGATCGTGCTGGCCGCCGCCACGTGGAGCGACAGCGCCGCCACAGCCGAACGCGCGCGGGCGGAGGAGGTCTTCGAGCGGCGGACCCGTCGGGGCGGCTACCAGTGGCTCGCCTGGGTGGAGGGACGGCCGGTGGCGTTCGGACTGGCCGACCGGGCGGCCGCCGGGCTCTACCTCGCAGGTGGCTCGACGCTGTCCGAGGCGCGTGGCCGGGGCTGCTACCGCGCCCTCGTACGAGCACGGTGGGACGAAGCGGTCCGGCTCGGCACCCCGGGTCTCGCCGTCCAGGCGCAGTACGGGACGTCCGCACCGATCCTCAAGCGAGTGGGGTTCGCCGAGGTGGCGACGGTGCACACCCTGCAGTGAACCTTGCTACGCGTCCGCGTCGGCCGGCATGCCGCCGAACCCGACCTCGTTGCCGTCGGGGTCGCGATAGACCGCCTTCCGGACCCCGTGCTCGTACGTCTCCAGGGTCTCCCGCTCGATCCCTCGCGTCGCGGCGTCGGACATGAACCCGTCCAGGTCGTCCAGCATCACCATGAGCATGCCGTGGCCGGCGGAGCCCGGCTTGCGGACCACGTAGACCGACCGGTCCTCGGCCAGGGTCCAGATGTACTCGGTGTCGTGGGCCCGGAACGTCTCCGGCGTGCCGAGCAGCCGCTCGTACCACGCGACGGCGCGGTCGAAGTCGCTCACCGGGAGCCCGGCGAACAGGTGTCCGTCCATGCGCATCCACCTCCACCCGGACCGACCCGGTGGCCGCGCCGGACTCATCGTTGGCCGTCACATCATCGCCCCGCCGCGCGGCTGACGCCGCCTCGACGATCGCGCGGTGCGCCTCGTGCACAATCTCTCCATGCTCGGGCGACTCACCGCACTCACCACGGCCCTCCTGCTCGCGGTCGGCGCCGCCCCGGCGTCCGGGGGTACGGCGACGGAGCCGGCGCCCACGACGTTGACGCTCACTGCCCCGAAGCGCTTCGCGGACGACAGCACCCGGGTGCGGCTCGCGCTGCGGAGCGAGGGCATGCCGGTGGTCGGCCAGCCGGTGACCCTCGACCGGCGCCGCAACGGCGAGTGGCACCAGGTGGCGGCGCTGGTGACCGATGCCGAGGGCGAGGCGGTGAGCGACCTGCCGCTGGAGCGCGACGCGAGCGACAACGTCGTGCGCGCGACGTACGACGGCGACGACGTGACATACACCGACGCCCGCACCGGCCGGGTGCAGCTGCGCATGGAGCGCCGGGAGGGCGTCGTCACCCTCGACGGTCCGGGCAGCGTCGTCGACGAGCGCATGGTGACGCTCACGGTGCGGTGGCGCACCCGCAACGGCACCCCCGTCCCCGGGCGGGTCACGGTCGAGCGCCGGCTCGGCGGTGGCGACTGGAAGCGGGTCGCCCGGCCGCGGCTCGGCGAGGACGGCACCGCCACGATCACCTCCCGCCCCCGGCAGGACTCCCGCTGGCGGGCCCGGGCCGGCCGCCTGGACTGGGTGACCGGCGACCGGAGCGGCGTCCACCGGGTCGACAACCTGCCGCCCGGCAACCCCGTGCAGCTGCCCGCCGGCGCCCCGCGGCCACGGGTCGACCTGCCCGACCAGCCGCACGCCGTGGGGGAGGGCGCGAACGCGGTCGTCACCCGGATCCCCCACGGCATCTGGAACCAGATGACCGGCCGATCGTGGCACCAGGGCTGCCCCGTAGGACGGCCAAGCCTGCGGCTGCTGCGCATCAACTACTGGGACTACCAGGGCTACCGCCACCGCGGTGAGCTGGTCGCGCACGCGGACTCGATGCCCAACATGCGCGGCGCGCTGACCGCGATGTACCAGCAGATGCTGCCGATCCGCTCGATGTACCGCGTCGACCGGTTCGGCTGGTCCCGCCGGCTGCAGGGCGCCGACGACTACCGGTCGATGGCCGCCGGCAACACCTCGGCGTTCAACTGCCGCAGCGTCGTCGGCCGGCCCGGCGTCCGGTCGCCACACGCGTACGGCCGGGCACTCGACCTGAACACCTGGGAGAACCCGTACCACTCCTCGCACGGCTGGACGCCCAACGGCTGGTGGCCCAGCCGCTCCCACAGCCGGGTGGCGTGGCGGTCGCGTCAGCACCCCGTGGTGCGGATCATGCTCAACCACGGCTTCCGGTGGACCTACGGCACCCAGGACTCCCAGCACTTCGACGCCCCGGCCGGCAGCGGCCGGGTGATCATGCCGCGCGCCGAGCTGTGTGCCGACGACGTCTGCCACTGAGGGGCGGCGTCAGTCGAACGCGAGCGGACGGTCGTCCATCCGCCACGTGAACGGCCGGTCGAGGTGGTCGTCGTCGGCCCAGTAGTCGACGACGGCCCACCGACGCCCCTCGCCGGGCAGGGCGAAGGTCTGCCGGAAGCGGTGACCGGCATCGGACTCGGCAACCAGCGTGTGGCGACCCGGCCCGACGGCCAGGGGGAACTCGATCCAGGTGTGCTGTGCCTCGACGTCGAACCGCTGGGCGACCACCGTCCGCCCATCGATGTCGACGGAGAGCGACGCTGCCGGGTCGTCGAAGGACTGGTTGCTGACCAGCAGCACCAGGTCGGCGTCCCCGACCCCGACCGGCCCCGACCCGGCCTGGTCCGGACCCGGGCCCAGCGCGCCGAGGAACGCCGCCAGGAGAAGCGCCAGCAGCGAGGTCATGCGCCTTGGACGCGGCTGCGTGGCGAGTGGTTCCGTCTACGATGAGCCGCGTGGCCTGCGTCTTCTGCGCGATCGTCGCGGGGGAGACCCCGGCCGACCTGGTGCACGAGGACGACGACTTCGTCGCTTTCCTCGACGCCCGCCCGGTGTTCAAGGGACACACGCTGCTGGTGCCGCGCGACCACGTCGACACCCTGCCCGACCTACCGGCCGCGCTGCGCGACCCGTTCCTGGCGATGGCACAGCGACTCGCCGCGGCGATGGTCGACGGGCTGGAGGCGCAGGGCAGCTTCGTGGCGGTCAACAACACCGTCAGCCAGTCGGTGCCCCACCTCCACCTGCACGTCGTGCCACGGACCAAGGGCGACGGCCTGCGCGGCTTCTTCTGGCCGCGGACGAAGTACGCCGACGCGGAGGAGTCGGCTCGCTACGCCGCCCGGCTGCGGTCGGTGATCGGCGCGACCGGCTGAGGCTCCCCGGGTGTGCCCGGGCCCCGTACCGTGTGCCCATGGGGTCATGGGGGGGAACCCGGCTGGTCGGGCTGCTCGCAGCCGCCTGCCTGGTGCTCGGGGGGTGCACGGGCGCCGGCGACGATCCCCCGGGCGCCGACCCGTCCGCCTCGGACGGGCCGGGGGACCTGGAGGTCGCCGGCTCGCAGGCCGCGTCGCCGTCGGGCGAGCAGGAGCAGGAGGTGCTGGGGATCGGCTTCGACCTCCCGACGGGCTGGCAGACGTTCCGCGTCGACGACATCGACCCCACCGACACGACCGCCCGGACGGTGGCGGAGCAGCTGGGCGTGCGCCCGCGGCAGCTCGAGCGCCGGCTGGCGACCACCGAGCTGTACCTGGTCAGCGAGGCACACGCGGACGAGGGCTTCCTCCCCACCATCGACGTCTACCCGGTGCCCGGCTCGATCCCGGAGGACGAGCAGATCGAGCAGGACTTCGCGCGGGTCGGCGCGGAGGTCGCTGGCCTGCGGCGGGAGGACACCGCTGCCGGCGAGGTCGCGGTGGTGAGCTACCGGTTGCCGACCCGGACCGCCACCATCGAAGGGGCTTCGCTCGTGGTGTCCCTCGAGGACCAGGCCCTCATCATCGCCGTCAGCGAGGTCGACCGCGCCCGCGCCGACGAGGTGGCCGACACGCTGGTCGCCAGCCTGGTCACCCGCTGACCTGCCCCCGCGTCCCGATATGCGTCGGGGCGGCGGTCCGTCCTACAGTGACCGGGCACTCAGCACCCGACACACAGGAGTCAGCATGGGCCGTTTCGACGGACGTGTCGCCGTGATCACCGGCGCCGCCCGGGGCATCGGCTTCGGCATCGCCCGGCGGTTCGCCGAGGAGGGCGCCCGGATCGCGGTCCTCGACCTCGACGAGGCCACCGCCAAGAAGTCCGCCTCGGCGCTGCCCGGCGCCGACCACCCGCGCACCAGCCACCTGGGCGTGGGCTGCGACGTCTCGGATGCCGCGAGCGTCGACGCCGCCGTGGAGAAGGTCGTGGCCGAGCTCGGGGGCGTGCACATCCTCGTCAACAACGCCGGCATCACCCGCGACAACCTGCTTTTCAAGATGACCGAACAGGACTGGGACTCCGTGATCGGCGTCCACCTGCGCGGCGCGTTCCTGATGACCCGGGCCGCCCAGAAGCACTTCGTCGCCCAGAAGTACGGCAAGATCCTCAACCTCTCCAGCACCTCCGCGCTGGGCAACCGAGGCCAGGCCAACTACTCGGCCGCCAAGATGGGCATCCAGGGCTTCACCCGCACGCTCGGGATCGAGCTCGGACCGTTCGGGATCAACGCCAACGCGATCGCCCCGGGCTTCATCGCCACCGAGATGACCGACGCCACCGCCGAGCGGTTGGGCATCGGCGTCGAGGAGTTCCGCAAGCTGAGCGCGGACGCCAACCCGGTACGCCGCGTCGGCTTCCCCGAGGACATCGCCGCCGCAGCCGCCTTCCTGTGCAGCGACGAGGCGTCGTACGTCACGGGCCAGGTGCTGTACGTCGATGGCGGCGCCCGGCTCGACTGACCGCCGGTTTCGCATTGTGCAGCACGTTGCTGCACAATGCCCGGCGACACGGGCGCGCCTGCCACATCGTCGTACGGCGTGCCTCCACACTTGACCGAAGTGCACCAACCCCCGAGATCCACCGATCGGAGTCATCGTGCGCCACTTGCACCTGACCGCAACCGAGGCCCCCCTGAAGACGGCCGCCACCCTGCTCACCGCGAGCGTGCTGCTCGCCGCCTGCAGCGGCGGCGAGGAGGCCGCCGACGAGCCCACGCCCGGCCAGCAGGTCGCGGGCGGCTCGACCCTCAACCAGACCTGGCCGCTGACCGGCCTCGACGTGGAGGGTGACGCGAGCGCCGCCCAGGCCCACCCGGTGATGGTCACCAAGATCGACAACACCGAGTCCAGCGCCCCCCAGGTCGGCCTCGGCTCCGCCGACCTCGTCGTCGAGGAGCTCGTCGAGGGCGGCTCGACCCGGCTCGCCGCGTTCTTCTACTCCCGGATCCCCGACCAGGTCGGTCCGGTCCGGTCGATGCGGGCGAGCGACATCGGGATCGTCTCGCCGGTCGACGCCTCCGTCGTGACCAGCGGCGCCGCCCCCGTGACGATCAAGCGGATCTCCGGCGCCGGCATCAAGTTCTACGGCGAGAGCAGCGAGGGGATGTCGCGGGCGACCGACCGCAGCGCGCCGTACAACCTGATGAGCAACGTCTCCCAGCTCGTCGAGTCGCTGCCCGACAGCGAGGAGCAGCGTCCCGACGACTACCTGCCCTGGGGCGAGGCGTCGGACCTGCCGAAGGGCAAGAAGGCCACCACGCTCGCCGCCAACTTCGGCAACCACACGACCAGCTGGGCGTTCCGGGGCGGCGAGTACGTCAACGAGAACACCTACGCCGCCGACGGCGACGAGTTCACCCCCGACAACGTGCTCGTGCTGCGGGTGCCCGTGGGCGACGCCGGCTACACGGACCCCGCGGGCAACCCGGTGCCGGAGACCAAGCTCGACGGCACGGGTGAGGCGCTGCTCTTCCACGACGGCCAGGTCGTCAAGGGCACGTGGGAGAAGTCCGGCCTCGAGAGCCCGCTGAAGCTCACCGCCGGCAAGGACGAGCTGAGCGTGCCCGCCGGCAACACCTGGATCGAGCTGGTGCCGGCCGCCAACGGCGACGTCACCTACCACTGACGCCTGCCGGCCAACCTCCGATTCATCATGTGAAGAGGGCGAGCCCGGACATCACACGGTCTACCCGCCGTGCGAAGTCCGGGCTCGGCTACCTCACGTGGTGAATCGGGGACGGCTCGGGCGGACGCGCCAGGACCCTCAGCCGGGAGTGGCCTCGCCCACCTGGACGCCCTGCTGGGCGAGCGCGGCGAAGCCGGCGAGGATGAACCGGATCGCCGCCTCGACACGCTGCGCCGCCGCCTCGGGGTCGTCGCTGGTCGAGACCGACTCGCCGGCCGACGACATCGCCCCGAAGAAGATCCGGGTGAAGGTCTCGACCATCTCCTCGTCGAGCTGCCAGTCGCCGGCCTCGAGGACTGAGCCGACGATGTCCATGACGGTGGCGAAGGTCGAGCGCTCCGACTGCTCCCGGAACCGGGCGTAGCCGAGGACGGCGGGCCCCTCCAGGATCACGATCCTGCGGTAGGCGGGCTGCTGGACGACGGCGAGGAACCGGTCGAGCCCCGCGAGCGCCTTGTCCCACGGGTCGTCGTGGCCCACGAGCGAGTCGGTGATGTCGCGGGCGGCCTGGCTCTCGACCCGCTCGAAGACGGCCTCGAAGAGCGCCTGCTTGCCGCTGAAGTGGTGGTAGAGCGCGCCCTTGGTCACCTGGGCGCCGGCGACGATCGTGTCGAGCGAGGTGGCGGCGTAGCCGTGCTCGGTGAACAGCTGCTCGCCCATGTCGATCAGCGCCCGGCGCGTGGACGCGGAGTACTGCTGCCGCCGGGTGGGCACCCGGGGCACCAGCTTGGACACGGTCGCCTTGCTCATCCGGCGAGTCTAGGGCGTGCTCCCGGAGGGTGAGCGACGTCACCGCGCCACGCTTTGCGGACGGCTGCGCGAGCGGGACATACTGTGAGTACGTACCGACGGTATGTGAAAAATGAAGGAGCCGACCATGACCTGGAACGCCTTCCACTCGCGCGGGGAGATCCTCCGCGCCGTGACCGCCGCTGCCGATGCCCGGCTCGACGGTCGCCTGCCGCTGGACGTCGACGGCGTCGAGCGGGTCTTCGAGGACGAGATCGACCTGCTCGGAGCACTGCAGCTGCGATGGCACACCCGGCTCGCGGGCCGCATCGAGCGGGCGCTGACGACCCAGCCGATGGACCTCGAGGCCGCCGTCATCGAGGCCTGGCAGGCCACCGCCGAGGAGCTGCCCGGCATCCGGCTGGTGCTCGACCACCACCGTGAGCACCCGCTCGACGAGCGGATGGCCGACGTGATGGACGCCGCTGCAGCCAAGGAGCAGGCCGTGCTCGCCGTGATGGCGGGCCGGGCCGGCACCGACAGCACCGCCGCGGCCTCCGTCGGCGCCGTGCTCGAGAGCCGCGCCCGCGCCGGCCGCCGGCCGGGCCGGCGGCAACCCCGGTCACGGACCACGTCCCGCCGAGCCCCCGGTCTGATCGACCGGCTCCGGGCGGCCCTCGCCGCCTGACCCCGACCCGGCGACCCCGCTGTCGACGCACCCTCCCCGCGGCCTCGTGCCGCGACCCTCCCTCCGCGTCGGCGCCGGGGTCGTCGCACGCCCGGACGACGTCGGTCATGATGGATCCATGACCGAAGGGCCGTCGGTACGGGCAGGGATGCTGCTCGTGGCGACCCCTGAGCTGCTCGACCCCAACTTCGCCGACACCGTGGTGCTGCTGCTCGACGTGGACGAGCAGGGTGCGCTCGGCGTGGTCCTCAACCGGCCCACCCCGGTGGCGGTGAGCGAGGTGCTCGCCGGGTGGGGCGAGGTCGTGGCCGAGCCGGAGGTGCTCTTCCAGGGCGGCCCGGTCAGCACGGAAGGGGCGCTGGCCGTGGGCTGGCTGCGGGACCTCGACGACGTCCCGGTGGGCTTCCGCGAGGTGATCGACGGCCTGGGCGTCGTCGACCTCGACACCCCCATCGAGCTGGTCGACGGCTCGCTGAGCGGGATGCGGATCTTCGCGGGGTACGCCGGCTGGGGCGCCGAACAGCTCGACGGCGAGATCGAGGAGGGCAGCTGGTACGTCGTACCGGCCCTGGCGCCCGACGTCTTCCGGGAGGATCCCGCCGACCTGTGGCGCGAGGTGATGCGGCGCCAGCCGGGCGAGCTGGCGTGGCACTCCACGCGGCCAGTCGACCCCAACCTCAACTGAGGCCGCGAGTGTGTGAGTCCGGCTCGGACGACGGCCACATCTGAACTAGAGTCTGGTGATCATGAGCCCCCTCGGATTCGGTACCTCGCGGTCTGGGAGCACCGACACGCTCGAGGACCGTCGGACCGCCCCGACGGACCCCGGTGACCACGAGCGGTTCTCCCACTACGTGGACAAGCACAAGCTGACCGAGGCGATGGTCATGGGCACCCCGGTGACCGCCCTGTGCGGCAAGGTGTGGGTGCCGAGCCGGGCCCCGGAGAAGTACCCGGTCTGCCCCTCCTGCAAGGAGATCTGGGAGCAGATGAAGCCCGGGGGCGACGGCGGAGGGGACTCCACCGAGTGACGGGCCGGCTCGAGCCGGTCCCCCTCTCACCTGCGTGGCCGGACCGCGCCGCCTGGGGGACCGCCACCTCCCTGCGCGCCTGGCAGCAGGCCGCGATGGAGGACTACTTCTCCCGGGCACCGCGCGACTTCCTCGCCGTGGCGACGCCGGGTGCCGGCAAGACGACGTTCGCGCTGTCGGTCGCCGCCGAGCTCCTCGGTCGCCGGGTCGTCGACCGGATCGTGGTGGTGGCGCCGACCGAGCACCTCAAGAGCCAGTGGGCCGAGGCCGCTGCGCGGGCCGGGATCCCGATCGACCCGACGTACAGCGCCGGCAAGGGCAGGACCGCGACCGACTTCGTCGGCGTCGCCGTGACCTACGCCGGGGTCGCGGTCAACCCGCTCGCGATGCGGATCCGGACCGAGAGGTTCAAGACCCTGGTGATCCTCGACGAGGTCCACCACGCCGGCGACGCGCTGTCGTGGGGCGACGGGGTCCGTGAGGCGTTCGAGCCCGCGACCCGGCGGCTGGCGTTGACCGGCACGCCGTTCCGCTCCGACGTGAGCCCGATCCCGTTCGTCACCTACGCGCCCGACCCCGCGAAGGGCGCCGGCGTGCGGGTCAGCGTCCCCGACTTCACCTACGGCTACGCCCACGCGCTGGCCGACCACGTCGTGCGCCCGGTGCTGTTCATGGCCTACTCCGGGCAGATGGAGTGGCGCACCCGCGCCGGCGACGAGGTCTCGGCCCGGCTGGGCGAGCCGCTCACCAAGGACCTGCACGCGCAGGCGCTGCGGACGGCGCTCGACCCGCAGGGGGCGTGGATCCCCTCGGTGCTGGCTGCGGCCGACCGACGGCTCTCGGAGGTACGCCGCCACGTCCCCGATGCCGGTGGCCTGGTGATCGCCTCCGACCAGACGTCGGCCCGTGCCTACGCCGCGCTGCTGGCGAAGATCTCCGGGGAGAAGCCGACCGTGGTGCTCTCCGACGAGAAGGCCGCCTCCAAGCGGATCGCCGAGTTCGCCGCCTCGGAGGCGCGCTGGATGGTCGCGGTCCGGATGGTCTCGGAGGGAGTCGACGTGCCGCGGCTGGCCGTGGGCGTCTACGCGACGACGACCGCCACCCCGCTGTTCTTCGCACAGGCCGTCGGCCGGTTCGTCCGGGCACGGACCCGGGGCGAGACCGCGACCGTCTTCGTGCCCTCGGTGCCCTCGCTGCTCGGCTTCGCCTCCGAGCTCGAGGCGCAGCGCGACCACGTGCTCGGCCGCACGATCACCGACGAGGACGACATCTTCGCCGCCGAGCGCGACCTGCTCGAGCGGGCGCAGCAGGGGGAGGGTGCCTCCGACGAGCTCGAGGGCTCCTACGAGGCGATCGGCTCCGACGCCCGGTTCGACCACGTCCTCTTCGACGGCGCCTCCTTCGGCCACGCCGGGGAGGTCCACGCGGGCTCGGAGGAGGAGATGGACTTCCTCGGGATCCCCGGCCTGCTCGAGCCCGACCAGGTGCGCGAGCTGCTCCACCACCGGCAGTCCGAGCGCGCCAAGCGCCGCCCGGTCGCCGACCCGGACTCGGTGGAGCAGGTGTCGACCCACGAACAGCTCGCCGTGCTGCGGCGCGAGCTCAACGGCCTGGTCGCCGCCTGGCACCACCGCACCGGCCAGGCCCACGGCATCACCCACGCGGCGTTGCGCAAGGAGTGCGGCGGACCGGCTGCGGCCATCGCCAACGGCGAGCAGCTGCTCACCCGGATCGACCGGATCCGGGAGTGGGCAGCCCGCAAGACCTCCTGACCTCCTGGCCTCATCCGGTGGGGTGGCGAGCCCGGTCGGTCGGACCGATACCGTTCCGCCATGGCGACCGAGACGTCGCAGACCCTCGACCGGGGGCTGCGTGTGCTGTCGGTGCTGGCCGCGACCCCGGGCGGGCTGACCGTCACCCAGCTCGCCGCCGAGGTCGGGGTCAACCGCACCGTGGTCTACCGGCTGGTCAGCACCCTCGAGCAGCACGCGCTGGTACGCCGCGACCGGCAGGGCCGGCTCCACGTCGGGCTCGGCGTGCTGCAGCTCTCGGCGGCGGTGCAGCCCGTGCTGCGCGAGGCGGCGGGACCGGTGCTGCGCACCCTGGCCGAACAGGTGGGCTGCACCGCCCACCTCACGATCTCCGACGGCGACGAGGCGCTCGCCCTGTCGGTGATCGAGCCGTCCTGGACCGACTTCCACGTGAGCTACCGGGTCGGCGCCCGGCACCCGCTCGACCGCGGAGCCGCCGGTCGCGCGATCCTCGCCGCCCGTGAGCCCGACGGCCCGACGTACGTCGCGACGACGGGTGAGCTGCAGCCGGGAGCCCGCGGCATCGCCGCGGCAGTGCGCGACGTCGACGGGCTCGAGGCCAGCGTCGGGATCGTCACGCTCGACGACATCGACGTCGACCGGCTCGGCCCGCGGGTGATCGCCGCGGCCGACGAGCTCGCCTCACGCCTGCGCTGAGGCTGCCGGTCGTACGCCGGGGCCGGGCCGCGCCACAACACGCCGGGGGTCGTCGACCTCGTGCCCCTCGTGGCAGCGCAGGTGGGCCTCGACCGGTGCCCCGCAGTCCCGGTGGACGAACTCGACGGGCGGGCCGTCCGCGTCGGCGAGGTAGCGGTCGCCCCACCGCGCGACGGCGACCATGACCGGGAACAGGGCGAAGCCCTTCTCGGTCAGCCGGTACTCGTGGCGCTCCCGCTGGCCGGCCTCGCGGTACGGCTCCCGCCGCAGCACGTCCTGACCGACCAGCATCGTGAGCCGGTCGGTGAGCACCTGCCGGGGGATCCCGGTGTGCCGGCGCATGTCGTCGAACCGACGGATCCCGTTGAACACCTCGCGCAGCACCACGAACGTCCAGCGCTCGCCGAGCACCTCCATGGCGCGGCCGATCGTGCAGTTGTCGGTGGCGTACGCGAGGGCGGGAGGAGTGACCACGCTCAGATGCTAGGTCTTGTTGACAGACTCAGCAAGGGCGTGCCACGCTCGGTCCATGACGCAGACCCAGCGGTTCCGCACCGAGTCGCGCACCTTCAGCTGGGCCTCGCCGGGACAGGGGGACCTGGACTCGCTGCTCGAGCTCGACGGGCTCGGCCAGCTCGAGGCGATGGTCCGGGGCGATGCGCCGTCGCCGCCGATCATGGAGACGCTCGGCTTCACCGGGTTCCACCCCGAGCGCGGTCGGGTCGTGGTCGAGATGCCGGCGGCCGAGTTCCACTACAACCCGCTCGGCGGGGTCCACGGCGGCGTGATCTCGACGCTGCTCGACACAGCGGCGGCCTGCGCGGTGCACTCGACGCTCGCGGTGGGGGAGATGTACACCTCGCTCGACCTGACCGTGAAGTTCCTGCGCCCGGTCACCGTCGACTCCGGCCTGCTGACCTGCGAGGGCACCGTGATCCAGCGCGGCCGGCGTACGGCGCTCGGCCAGGCGCAGCTGACCGACGAGCGCGGCAAGCTGGTCGCCCACGCCACCAGCTCCTGCATGATCTTCGGCTCCCCGACCTGAGCCGTCCGCTCCGTCGGAACCTCGTGGGCGAGTCGTTGACCTACTGGGGGAAATTTGCCCCAGCATGATGCGGTTTCCCCGCCTAAGCGGGGAAACCGCCAACGCACCCCACTCAGCTGAGCGCCAGCGGCAGCACCCGGTAGGGCACCTGCGTGGCGAGCGCGATGACGGTGGAGGAACGCACGATCGCCGGGTCGTTGAGCACCAGGTCGATCACGCGCTGCAGGTCGGTGTTGGAGCGCGCCACGACCCGCGCCCACATGTCGCCGGCGCCGGTGATCGTGAACGCCTCGAGCACCTCGGGGATCCGCGCGAGGTGCTCGGCCACGGTGTCGTGGCCCGCCCCCTGCCGGATCTCCAGGGTGAGGAACGCGGTCACCGGGAAGCCGAGCGCCTCCGGCGAGAGCTCCGGCCCCCAGCCGGTGACCACGCCGGCGTCGGTCAGCTTGTCCAGCCGCGCCTGCACCGTGCCGCGCGCGACCTCGAGGCGGCGCGAGGCCTCCAGCACCCCGATCCTCGGCTCGCGCGTGAACAGGTCGATCAGTCTGCCGTCGAGTGCGTCCATCCCGGCCTCTCAGGGTGTGCAGGTTGTCCAGCGTTTCGGGCCTGAGTTGCACAGTGTGCCTCATCCCGACAGGCTGCGACCCATGACCGACAACGCGCCCCACAGCACGCTGACCGTCCTGACCCAGGAGGAGGAGCAGGCGGGTCTCACCCTCGACCAGCTCCGGCAGCTGGTCGGCCTGGTCGAGTACGACGCCAGCAGCGACCCGTTCCCGGTGACCGCCATGGACGCCGTCGGGTTCGTGGTGGGCAACGCCACCCAGACCGCGACCTTCTACCAGCTCGCGCTCGGCATGGAGCTCGAGGCCTACCGCGGCCCGGAGACCGGCCATCGCGACTCCAAGTCGTACGTGCTCCGGTCGGGGTCGGCCCGCTTCGTCTTCACCGGCGGCGTGACCCCCGACAGCCCGGTGCTCGACCACCACCGCGCGCACGGCGACGGCGTCGTCGACCTGGCGCTGGAGGTCCCCGACGTCGACCGGTGCATCGAGCACGCCCGCTCGGTCGGCGCCACCGTCCTGGTCGAGCCGCACGACGTCTCCGACGAACACGGCACGATCCGGACGGCCGCCATCGCCACGTACGGCGAGACCCGCCACACCCTGGTCGACCGGTCGCGCTACACCGGCCCGTACCTTCCCGGCTACGTCGCCCGCTCCACCACCGTCGCGCGGCGCGAGGGGCACCCGAAGCGGCTGTTCCAGGCCGTCGACCACTGCGTCGGCAACGTCGAGCTCGGCCGGATGGACGAGTGGGTCGAGTTCTACAACAAGGTGCTCGGCTTCACGAACATGGCCGAGTTCATCGGCGACGACATCGCCACCGACTACTCCGCCCTGATGTCGAAGGTCGTCGCGTCGGGCAACCACCGCGTGAAGTTCCCGCTCAACGAGCCGGCGATCGCGAAGAAGAAGTCGCAGATCGACGAGTACCTCGAGTTCTACGACGGGGCCGGCTGCCAGCACATCGCGCTCGCGACCAACGACATCCTCCGCTCGGTCGACATCCTGCGCGACAACGGCATCGAGTTCCTCGAGACGCCCGACTCCTACTACGACGACCCCGAGCTGCGCGCGCGGATCGGGGAGGTGCGGGTGCCGATCGAGGAGCTGAAGAAGCGCAAGATCCTGGTCGACCGCGACGAGGACGGCTACCTGCTCCAGATCTTCACCAAGCCGATGGGCGACCGGCCGACGGTGTTCTACGAGTTCATCGAGCGGCACGGCTCGCTCGGCTTCGGCAAGGGCAACTTCAAGGCGCTGTTCGAGGCGATCGAGAGGGAGCAGGACGCCCGCGGCAATCTCTGACCCCCAGCTCGGTCTGAGGATTGCCGCATCAAATACCGCGGCAATCTCTGACCCCGCAGGGACGGTCAGCGGGTGGCGACGACCACCGTCCGGGCGGCGCGGTCGTGGATCGTCTGGCGCCGCGAGCCGAGGGCCGTGAGCCCGTCGACGGCGAAGAAGAGCCCGACCAGGAGCTGACCGGCGAGGAACAGCCCGAACGAGCCGGTGGCGACGGCCAGGGGCAGCACGACGTAGCCGGGGCCGGACTGGACGAGGAACCGGGTGGTGATGGTGCCCCACGACAGCCGACCGTCCTCGGAGCGGCGTCGGACCCGGAGCCCGCACATCAGCTTGCCGGGGGTCGCGCCGCGCCACCGCAGGAAGCCGCACCAGTAGGCGAAGCCGAGCATGATCGGTACGCCGACCAGGACCAGCAGGTGGTCGGCGTACACCTCGGACAGGGGTGCCCAGGCGTCGTCGAACGAGAAGGTGTCACCACGCTCGATCGCGTCCAGCAGGCGCCGCTGGTAGTCGGCGGTCACCCGCCGGACCTCGAGCTGTGCGGGGAGCGTCAGCAGGTAGCCGACGACCGACAGGACGACGGTGTCGACGACGTACGCGAGCACCCGCCACCACCAGCCCGCGAGCGGCTGCCCGTCAGCGGTGGTCGGGCCGGGGCGCCGAGCCGCGGCCGCCGACGGCCGACCCTCGGGCTGCACGTGCTCGGTCCACCGGCCGCCGTCCCACCAGCGGAGGAAGCCGGGCGGGGCGGCGGGGTTCGGGTCCGGGTACCAGCCGGGCTCGGGGGTCGACACGAGCGCAGGCTACGGGCAGGCCGGGCCAGGGGTGTGACGACGGGGCCGCCGTGTCACTGGCCGAGGGGGGCTCCGTCGCAGCAGTTGGCCTTCATGTGGCAGTGGGGGCACAGCCACCGGGTGGCGATCGGGTCGAACTCTTCCCCGCAGTAGTCGCACGGCATGACCGCACCGTACGCCGGCCCCGGGCCGCCGCCCGGGAGCGACACCGGGCCGCCGCTGCCCCTGGGCAGGGCCTCAGAGCACCTTGGACAGGAAGGCGCGGGTGCGTTCGTGCTGCGGATCGTCGAGCACCGCCCTCGGCGCTCCCTCCTCGACGATCGCACCGTCGTCCATGAAGACCAGCTTGTCGCCGACCTCCCGGGCGAAGCCCATCTCGTGGGTCACGACCATCATCGTCATGCCCTCGGAGGCGAGCTCCTTCATCACGCCGAGCACGTCGCCGACCAGCTCGGGGTCGAGCGCGCTGGTGGGCTCGTCGAACAGCATCATGTCGGGGTCCATCGACAGCGCCCGGGCGATGGCGACCCGCTGCTGCTGGCCGCCCGAGAGGTGGGCCGGGTAGGCGTCCTCGCGCTCGGCCAGGCCGACCTTCGCGAGGTTGCGGCGGGCGATCTCGCCGGCCTCGTCCTTGCTGCGGCCCTTGACCCGCTGCTGGGCGATCGTGAGGTTGCGCAGCACCGAGAGGTGCGGGAACAGGTTGAACTGCTGGAAGACCATGCCGATCCGGCTGCGGACCTTGTCGACGTCGACGTCGGGGTCGGTGATCTCGATGCCCTCGACGAAGATCTTGCCCGACGTCGGCTCCTCGAGCCGGTTGACGCAGCGCAGCAGCGTGGACTTGCCGGAGCCCGACGGACCGACGACGCACACCACCTGGCCGTTGTCGACGTGGAAGTCGATGCCCTTGAGCACCTCGTTGGAGCCGAAGGACTTGTGGAGGTCCGAGACGTGGATCGCCGCCGCGGTGCGGTCGGGCTGCAGGTCGGTCATCAGCGGGCCCTCTCCGTGCGTGCTTCCATCCGCCGTACGAGGACCGCCAGCGGCACCGTGATCATCAGGTAGCACAGCGAGATGACCACCAGTGGCGTGAAGTTGTTCTCCTGGTTGAGGGTCTCGCGTCCGAACGCCGCCAGCTCGACGCTGGTCAGGGTGTAGCCGAGCAGGTAGACCAGCGAGGAGTCCTTGGTCAGCAGGATCAGCTCGTTGGTGAGCGGCGGCAGGATGATCCGGAACGCCTGCGGGACCACGATCGACACCATGGCCCGGCTGTGGGACATGCCGAGCGACCGGGCGGCCTCGAACTGCCCCTTCGGCACCGCCTGGATGCCGGCGCGGATGGTCTCGGCCATGTAGGCGCCGCCGACCAGCCCGAGCGACAGGGTGGCGATGCCGAGCACGCCGCCGGGCACCTCACGGCCCGGGAAGGCGATCGGGACGCCGACGCTGAGCGCGATGAACACCACCAGGGCCGGCAGGCCGCGGAAGAGCTCGATGAACCCGGTGGCGAGCCAGCGGTAGGGCCCGACCGAGGAGAGTCGCATCAGCGCCAGCACCAGCCCGAGCGCCAGGCCGAACGTGAACCCGCACGCGGTGTAGAGGATGGTGTTGCGCAGCGCCACGGTGATGACGTCCGGCAGCATCCCGGCGACGATGTCGACCTGGAAGAACTGCTCCTCCAACCGGCCCCAGTCGGCGACGAGTGCGAACGCGACCACCGCGGCGAGCAGCACGGCGTACTGGATCCCGCGCGAGACGCGGGCACGTTTCCGTGGCGTCATCGCCATGCCGGGCTCCTCCTGCGGTGGTGACCGGGGACGGTCACTCGGGCATCGTCAGCTCGGCGTCCGGGAAGTACTGGCGGAAGATCTTCTCGTACGTCCCGTCCTTCTCGGCCTGCGCCAGCACCTCGTTGGCGGTCTTCAGCAGTTCGTCGTTGCCGTCCTTGGCGACGGCCCAGCCGTACTGCTCGCCGGTGTCGAACTCGGTGGAGACCTCTACGTCGGAGTTCTGGTCGGCGTAGTCGTAGAGGACGCCGTTGTCGTTGATGCCGGCGGCGACGTCGCCGGTCTTGACCGCCGCGGTCAGCAGCGCGAGGTCCTCGAACACCTTCAGCTCGACGTCGTCGGGGGCGTTCTCCTCGGCGTAGTCCTTGCCGGTGGTGTTGGCCTGGACGCCCACGGTCTCGCCCGAGAGCGACTCCAGCGAGTCGTAGCCCGAGTCCTTCTGCACCAGCAGCGCCTGGGTGGCGTTGAAGTACGGGTCGGTGAAGTCCATGACCCGGGCCCGCTCCTCGGTGATGGTCATGCCGGCCGCGGCGAGGTCGCACTTGCCGGTGGACATCGCTTGCCCGGTCTCGATCGTCTCGAACGGGGTGTTGACGATCGTCTGCTCGACGTCGAGCTCCTCGGCGACCAGGTCGACGAGGTCGACGTCGAAGCCGACGATCTCGCCGTCCTCCTTGTACTGGAACGGCTCGTAGGGCAGGTGCGTGCAGACCGTCAGCTTGCCGCCCTCGACCAGCTGGGCGCCGCTCTCGGTGGTCACCTTGTCGGTGTCGGCCGCGCAGCCGGCGACGGTCAGGGCCAGGGTGCCGGCCGCCAGGGCCGACAGGAGTGCTCGTGCCTTCATGGGTCATGAGCCTAGACCCGCCTCACGGGGGACGGACGTCGGGCAGGATGTGTCCATGCCGACGTACGTCGCGTTCCTGCGGGCCATCAACCTCGGCCCGACCCGGAAGTTCCCGAAGGCCGACATCGTCGCCGCCGCGGAGCGAGCCGGCTTCACGGAGGTCGCGACCCACATCAACACCGGCAACGTGCGCGTCACCACCCGGATGCGCTCCCGGGCGAAGGTCGAGGCGGCGTTGGAGAAGGAGTTCGAGGCCGACCGGGGCTTCGCGGTGCCCACGATCGCCTTCACGCCGGCCGAGATCCGTGCCATCGCCGACGACGCGGACGGGCTGCAGGCCCCGGGTCGCCACTACGTGTCGCTGCTGAAGCAGCCGCCGACGACCGAGGGGATCCGAACGATCGAGGCCGCGGGGAAGGACGGGGAGCGTGCGGTGGTGCGCGACCGCGCGGTCCACCTGCTGCTCGGCGAGAACTACCACGAGGCGACGCTCGAGAACAGCGCGGTCGAGAAGGCGCTCGGCGTGGCCACCAACCGCAACATCACCGTGATCCGCGCACTGGCCGCGAAGTGGTGCGGTGGGTGAGCGTCGCACCCGGCATCCGTGTCGTCCGAGGGCCTTCCTGACGACAGTTTCGCCGGGTACGACGAGTCAGTCGGGCGCAGCCGCGCCGAGTGGTTCGGGCGACCCGGCCCCCCTCCGCTCGAGGTTGCGCACCGAGGGGGACGCGAGCGTGGCCAGGCAGAGCCCGGCGTAGAGGACGCCGCTGGCCGCCAGGACGGGGCCCAGGCCGAACCACTCGCCGAGTGGCCCCGCCACGAGCTGTCCGGCCGGCATCGCCACGAGCGATCCGAGGGCGTCGTAGGAGTAGGCGCGGGACAGCATCTCCTCGGGCACGTTCTCCTGCATCGCGAGGCTCCAGCCGAGGCTGAACACCTCGATCCCGGCGCCGGCCAGGAACATCCCCATCACGAGGGGCAGCAGCACCGGCTCGAGCCCCAGCATGAGCAACGGGACGGCGAACACCATGCAGCCGAGCATCCCCGCACGCAACGGGTACCTGATCCGCACGCGCAGCAGCACGACGGAGGTGACGAGCAGTCCGACCGCCTCGGCCGAGAGCACGTAGCCCCAGCCGGTGATGCCGATGGTGTCCTTCGCGACGACCGGGCCGAGCGTGTGCCAGACCCCGCCCATGATCGCGTTGAGGGCGCCGAAGGCCAGCACCACGACCCACAACCACGTCGTGGTGCGGAAGTACGTCCAGCCCTCACGCAGGTCACCCACGACCCCGCTGGTGCGCTCGCCGGTACGGCGGGGGACCCGCACGGGGACCAGCAGCAGCGCCGCGACCAGCCAGCTCGCCGCGTCGACGGCCAGGGCCCACCCCGGACCGACCCCGACCACCAGCAGGGCCGCCGTCGTCGGCCCGACGATCACGAGCGCGCCGCGGACCATGGAGAGCAGCGCGTTCGCCGACTGCAGCTGCGACCGCGGGACGAGCTGCGGGACCATCCCCTGCATCGCGGGGAACGAGGCGGCCGACGAGGTGCCGTTGACCGCCTCGATCACGACGAGGTGCCAGAGCTCGGCCTGCCCGGTGATGACCAGCCAGGCGGCCAGCGCCTGGGAGGCCGCCGAGACGAGGTTGGACACCTGGATCACGCGCCGCCGCCCGAGCCGGTCGGCGAGGACGCCTCCGAGCAGCAGGAACAGCACGAGCGGGATGCTGCGAGCGGCGAGCACCTGGCCGAGCGCGGAGGCGCTGTCCTCGACCGCCAGCACCGCGAAGGCGAGGGCGATCGGGGCCATCGTGGTGCCCCACAGGTTGACCGCTCGCGAGGCGAAGAAGAACCGGAATCCACGGTCCGCGAGGGGGGCGAGTGACTCGCGCCAGGTCATGGCGCGTCCGGACCGGGACCGGGATCCATCTCGAAGAGGGCGACGGAGAAGGCGACCTTCATCGTCCCCTCGGAGCGCGGGGGACGGGCGGCACCGTGCAGGGTGCGCGTCGCGCGGTCGATCGCCTCCGTCACCGTCGCGTAGTCCTCCAGGGTCACCCACAGCTCGGCGTCGCTGTAGCGGGACCGGACCCGCCCGGTGCGGGCGAGCCGGGAGCGGCGGACCAGCTCCTCGGCCATCGCGCGGGCGTACATCGCGCGCTCCTCGGACGAGACGGTGCGCTGCTGCGGGCCGAAGTCCTTCTCCCACGGGTGGCGGTAGCGCTTGGCCACGCCGCCCCGGATCCGTTCCTCGGAGGCGATCTCGAGCTCGCCGGCGTCGAGCAGGACCCGCAGGTGGTACGACGCGTTCGCGTGGGTGAGGTCGAGCTCCCGGGCGACGTCGGCCGCGCTCAGCTCGGTGCCGGTCAGCAGCGACAGGATCTGCAGCCGCAGCGGGTGGGCGATCGCCCGCAGGCTCCTCGTGGCCTCGTCGGTCATGAACCCTCCAATATGTCTTGGGGAGTATGCGCCGGCACGCGGCCGACTGTCAAACGGTTCTTGGGCAGTCGCCGCACTAGGTTGTCGCGCATGACGATCCCGGGGCTGGCCGTGGCCGAGGACGACGGCGTGCTGACGATCCGGTTCGACCGTCCGGAGGCGTACAACGCCCTCACCGACGCGATGACCCACGGTGCCGCGGAGCTGCTGGAGCGGGCCGGCGCGCGCGACGACGTCCGCGTCGTGGTGCTCACCGGCACCGGTCCGGCGTTCACCACCGGCGCGGACATCGCCGGGGAGGACGCCCACGAGCGGTTCGGCGTCGAGGCCCTCGACGCCGCCAACCGGCTGATCCGGTCGATCCTGCGCTGCGACACCCCGGTCGTGGCGGGGGTCAACGGAGTGGCGGCCGGGGTCGGGTTGTCGGCTGCGCTGGCCTGCGACCTCGCGGTGTGTGCCGAGTCGGCCTCGCTTGTGCTGGCGTTCGCCCGCGTCGGCCTGATGCCCGACGGTGGAGCGACGGCCACGGTCGCGGCGTCGATCGGCCGGGCACGCGCGCTGCGGATGGCGCTGCTGGCCGAGCCGCTCACCGCCCGCGAGGCGTACGACGCGGGGCTGGTGTCCCACGTCGTCGCGGACGCCGACTACGACGCACGGCTCGCGGCGGTGGTCGAGCGGTTGCACCAGGGGGCGCCGCTCGGGCAGGCCGCCACCAAGCGCGCGGTCAACGCGGCCGCGCTGGCGCAGGTCGAGCCGGCGCTCGAGATGGAGCGCGCGGCTCAGACCATGCTGCTGCGCACCTCCGACGTCGCGGAGGGGATGCGGGCGTTCACGGAGAAGCGGCGCCCGCGGTTCACGGGCGACTGAGGCCGCTCAGACCTCGACGCCGGCCTCGGCCATCTCGCGCACCGCGGCCTCGCTGGTCCCGGGAGCGACGCCCGCGCACAGGTCGAGCAGCACCCGCGTGGCGAACCCCTCCCGCACCGCGTCGAGCGCCGTCGCCCGGACGCAGTAGTCGGTCGCGATCCCGCACACGTCGACCTCGGTCACCTCGCGCTCGCGCAACCAGGTGGCGAGGGCGACACCCGCTGCCGCGCCCTCGAAGCCCGAGTACGCCGCGACGTGCTCCCCCTTGAGGAAGATCGCGTCGAAGGGCTGCGGGTCCAGGTTGGGGTGGAACGCCTCGCCCTCGGTGCCGACCTTGCAGTGCACCGGCCAGCTGTCGCGGAAGTCGGGGTCCCGCGACCAGTGGTCACCGGGGTCGACGTGGTGGTCCTTGGTGGCGACGACGTGGGCGTAGTCGGCCGCCTGGTAGTCGCGGGCGGACCAGTGGCGCAGCACCTCGGCGATGTCGCTGGCCACCCCGGCGCCACCGGGGACGCCCATCGAGCCGCCTTCGCAGAAGTCGTTCTGGACGTCGACGACGATCAGCGCGCGCTTCATGCATCGACCCTAGGACACGTCCGGGTGCTCGCCGGCAGGCCCGCACCCTGCTGCGCCGGCCCCGAACGGGCGGGGGTCGTCGTCCGGTCGGCCTAGGACGTTGGTCCAATGGTGGTTCGTACTCGCGCGGCCCGAGAGTCGGGGACGTGCAGATCGACGTCCTTCCGCTCACCGCCCGGGTCGCGGCTCCTGCCCTCCGGGCCGAGTGGCGCAGCCTGGTCCTGGGTGGCGGCCTGGTCCTGCTCCGGGTCGGTGTCGTGCTGGCCCGCCCGTGGCCGCTGGCGCTGGCCGTCGACCACGCCCTCGACCCCGCCCCGGGCACGGCCACCCCCGGATGGCTGGCCTGGGCCGGACCCGGTGGACTGCTGGTCCTCGCGGCGGTCGCGGGTGCGGTGCTGACCGGCCTGCTCGGACTGCTGGACCTCCACAGCGACCGTGTGGTGGGGGTCGCGGCCGAGCGGGTCGGGGCCACGCTGCGGGCGACCGTCTTCGAGCACGCCATGACCCGCTCGTTGCGGTGGCACGACGGCATCCGCAGCGGCGAGGTCCTCTCCCGACTGACGACGGACGTCAACCGGATGCTCGACGCCGTCGTGGTGACGGCGACGTCACTGGTGCCCGACGCAGTGACGATCGTCGTCGTGCTCGTGCTGGTGAGCGCCCTCGACGGCCAGCTGACGCTGGTGGCCCTGGCCGTGGTTCCGGTGCTGGCCTGGCTGGCCGTCCGGCAGCGGCGGCTGGTCCGGGACGCCGAGCAGCAGGCGCGCACGGAGTCGGGACGGCTCGTCGCCTCCGCCCACGACCTGGTGCGCAACGTGCGCGTCGTGCAGGCGTTCGGCCGGCAGGACCGCGCGCGGTCGGTGTTCGCGGTCCGCAACCGGGCGCTGGCCGTGGCCGAGGCCGGCGCCGTGGCGGTCGCGGCCCGCTGGACCCCCGTGGCCGACGTCGTGCTGGCGGTCGGGACCTCGCTGGTCCTGCTCGTCGGCGGCTGGCACGTGCTCGACGGGACGATGACCGTGGGGGCGCTGCTCGTGGCGATGGCCTACCTGCGCGACCTCTACTCCCCGGTCCGCGGCCTCACCCGGCTCTCGGCAGTGCTCGCCCGGGCGGCAGCGTCGGCCTCGCGGGTCGAGGAGGTGCTCGCCTCGCGCGACACCGTGCCCGAGCCCCGCGACCCGCGCCCCGTGCCGCGCGTCCACCGGGGCCTGCGGCTGGAGCGGGTCTGCTTCGACTACGAGTCCGGGCACCCGGTGCTGCGCGACCTCGACCTCGAGCTGCTGCCCGGCGGCGTCACCTGCCTGGTCGGCCCCAGTGGCGCCGGCAAGAGCACGCTGCTCCACCTGCTGCTGCGGCTCCACGACGTCACCCACGGCCGGATCCTGCTCGACGGCGTCGACGTCCGTGACCTCGCGACGGCAGACCTGCGCTCGCGCATCGCGTTCATGCCGCAGGACCCGTGGCTGCTCGACGCGACCCTGCACGACAACATCGCCTTCGGCAGCCGGCTCGCCACCGATGCGGACGTCCTCGCGGCAGGGCGTACCGCCCTGGTCGACGAGTTCGCCGCGCACCTCCCTGCCGGCTACGACACGGAGCTCGGCGAGGGGGCGGTCCGGCTCTCGGGCGGCCAGCGACGCCGGGTGGCGCTGGCCAGGGCGATCGTCTCGGGCGCGAGCCTGGTCGTCCTGGACGAGCCGACGGCGTCGCTCGACGAGACCGCGGCCGCCCGGGTGCGCGAGGCGATCCGCAGCGCCGCCGACGGGCGCACCGTGCTGGTGGCCACCCACGACCCGCGCCTGATCGCCATGGCCGACACGACCGTCCGGCTCGACCCCGTCGAGCCGGCACCCGATCACCCCGAGCCGGACGAGGGGGCGGACACCCAGCCCCTCGCCCGTGGCTACGGGATCCCGACCACGACCGGAAGGAGGTGACCACGATGGTTCGCATCCACACCATGATGACCCGCCGGCGCACGCGTACGCGCAGCCGGAGCCGCAGCCGCTCCCGCAGCCGTTCGCGCGGCTGACCACCCGGTGACGGCCCGGCCCGAGCGGCTGGGCCGTCACCGAGGACCCACCTGAGACGAGGACCGCATGACCGCACTGGCCGCCGACACGCCGATCGGCATCGACGACGAGGACGGGCTGCCCACCTGGCTGCTGGCCGAGGGCGAGCCCGTCGTGGCCGGCTACCACGCCCTGGACCGGCTCGGTGTCGGCCACCGGTGCGAGACCTGGCTGTGCTGGTCGACGGCCCTCTGGTGCCCGGTGGTCGTGAAGCTCCCGAGGCCCCACCAGGCCGACCACCCGCGAGCCCGGCGCTCGCTGCGCCGGGAGGCCGCGGCCCTCGCCGTCCTCGGCGGTCACCCGGCCACGCCGCGGCTGGTGGTGGACGCCACCGCGGCCGACCTTCCGTACGTCGTCACCGACTACCTCGACGGTCCCTCGCTGGCCGACCTCGTCGACACCGCCGGTGCGCTCGAGCCGGTCGAGTGCGCGCTGCTCGCCTGCGCGCTGCTGCCCGCCCTGCGGATGCTCCACGTCGCGGGGGTGGCCCACCTCGACGTGAAGCCGGAGAACGTGGTGGTGCGCGACGGGGTCCCGATGCTCCTCGACTTCGGCTCGGTCCGGGAGATCGGGGCACCGCAGCCGGCCGGCCACCCGGTCGGCACCCCGGGCTACGCGGCGCCCGAGATGGAGGCCTGCCGGCCGATCAGCGCCGCCATGGACCTGTTCGGGCTCGGGGCGACGATGGCCGAGGCGCTCACCGGCGAGCCGTACGGCCCCGCCACCGAGGTCCCCGACAGCGTCGTCGCGCCACTCGTGCACCGGCTGCTCGACGACGATCCCGGACGACGCGGCACCACCGACGAGGTGCTGGGCGCCCTGGCCCGGGCCGTGCCGGAGGCGCTGCGGCCGTGGCCCGCGTGGGCCGACCCGCTCAGCCGCCCAGGTGCAGGGTCTCGATGACCGGCTCGCCCTTGCTCATCATCTGAACGGCCAGGGGCAGCTCCGCCCGTGACGCCACGTGCCTGGCGCGCGCCGCCTCCAGCGACTCGCGCCCCACCACGAGGCCCTCGCTCACCAGCGGGACCAGGAGGGCACGGTCGTCGCCGTCGTCGACCGGCGGCTCGCCGATGCCGACGACCTCCGACTCCGCCCGGCCCCGCCGGTCACGGCGCCGCAGGGCGTACTTGCGGCCCCCGACCGAGATCTTGTCCGTGCTCCGCTTCGCGACCGAGACCAGCTCGCCGTCGGTGCCCTCGCGCGCCACCAGCTTGTAGACGAAGCCGCAGGTCGGGTGGCCGCTGCCGGTCACCAGCTGGGTGCCGACGCCGTAGGCGTCGACGGGAGCGGTGGCCAGTGCCGCGATCGCGTGCTCGTCGAGGTCGCTGGTGACGACGATCCTGGTGTCCCGGGCTCCCAGCGAGTCGAGCTGGTCGCGGACCTGGTGGGCCAGGACACCGAGGTCGCCGGAGTCCAGCCGGACAGCGCCGAGACCGGGCCCCGCCACCTCGACGCCGAGCCGGACGGCCTCGGCGACGTCGTAGGTGTCGACCAGCAGCGTGGTGCCGACGCCGAGCGAGTCGACCTGCGCGCGGAAGGCGTCGGTCTCGGAGTCGTGGAGCAGCGTGAACGAGTGGGCCGAGGTCCCCGCGGTCGGGACGCCGTGACGCTGCCGGGCGGCCAGGTTGGAGGAGGAGGCGAACCCGGCGACGTACGCCGCCCGGGCGGAGGCGACCGCGGCCTCCTCGTGGGTACGACGCGAGCCCATCTCGATGCACGGCCGGTCGCCGGCGACCAGCGTCATCCGGGAGGCGGCGGACGCGATCGCCGAGTCGTGGTTGTAGATCGAGAGCAACAGCGTCTCGAGCAGCACCGCCTCGGCGAACGTCGCCTCCACGACGACCAGGGGGGAGAAGGGGAAGTAGGCCTCGCCCTCGCCGTAGCCCCAGATGTCGCCGGTGAACTCGTAGTCGACGAGCCACGCGAGGGTCGCCTCGTCGACGACCCGGCCCTCGTCGAGCACCCCCAGCACCTCGTCGTCGAAGCGGAAGTCCTCGAAGGCCTCGAGGAACCGCCCCACCCCGGCGACGACCCCGTAGCGGCGGCCCTCGGGCAGCCGGCGGGGGAAGAGCTCGAAGACCGAGCGCCGCTGCGCGGTGCCGGACGCCAGGGCGGCCTGCAGCATCGTGAGCTCGTAGTGGTCGGTCAGGAGTGCGGTCGAGGATCCCACGGGCCTCACCCTAGGTGCGTGCGGAGCTCATCGCTCGAGGAGCCGCGCCACCGCGTCCTGCCCCCGGGCGCGGGCGTGCTCGAGCGCCGTGACCCCGTCGGCGTCCGCGATGCCGGGGTCCGCCCCGGCCTCCAACAGGATCCGCACGATCTGCCGGTAGGGGTCCGAGCCGTCGCCGAGGATGACGGCCTCCAGCAGGGCGGTCCACCCCAGGTCGTTGACGTGGTCGACGTCGATGCCGGTCTGGACGACCCGCCGGACGTACGCCACGTGCCCGCGCTCGCTCGCCGGGATGACCGACACGCCGCCGTAGCGGTTGCGGATCGTGAGGTCCGGGTCGGCCGGGAGCAGCAGCTCGAGCATCGTGACGCTGCCGGTGACGCCGGTGACCAGCCACGGGGTGTCGTGCCGGTCGTCGAGCGCGTCGGGGTCGGCGCCCAGCGCGACCAGCACCCGTGCCACGGCGACCCGGTCGTGGGTGACGGCGAGCAGCAGCGGCGTCCGCGCCCGCTCGTCCCGGACCTCGAGGGCGGCGCCGCCGCGCAGCGCCAGCGCCACCTCGTCGGGCCTGCCCGCAGCCGCCCCGGCGAGCAGCTGCGGGCCGGCGGCACCGCGGAGCGGACGGTCCGCGGCCTCGAGCAGGGAGGCGATGGAGTCGTACCCGCTGGACCGGGCGTGGTCGAGGGCGGTGAGGCCGTCGCGCCGCGTCGGGATCGACACGTCCACCCCGGCCGCCACGAGCACTCGCACGGTGTCGACGTAGCGTTCGGTGCCGTCCCCGAGGATCACGGCCTCGTGGAGCGCGGTCCAGCCCAGGTTGTTGACGTGGTCGAGCCGCACCCCCGCGCGGACCAGCTCGCCGACCACCTCCCAGTGGCCCCGCTCGGCCGCCCGGATCAGGGCCGTGCCGTCGAAGCTGTCCCGGGAGTCGACGTCGGCACCGTGGCGCAGCGTCATCCGCAGCAGGTCGGCGTACCCCTCGCTCGCGGCGATCAGGAAGGCGCTCTGCTGGGTCGAGTCCTGCGCGTCGACGTCGGCGCCGCGAGCGACCAGCCGGCGCGCCTGCACGACGTCGTCGTCCCAGGCGGCCGCGATCAGGCGCCGGTCGAGTGCCTCCTGCTCGGCGGCGTCGGGCGTGGGGCGCACGGGTGGCTCCTCGGCGGTGCGGGACGGGTGGGGCCGGTCCGGGGCGGGGGTGGTGGGGGACGGGTCCGGCGACGCGGCGCTCGGCTGCTCGCTCGTGGCGCGGTCGGCGGTCGGCATGCTGCACCCGGCCAGGATGAGCACGGTGCCGACCGCGACGACTGCGGTCCGGTGGCGGGGTGGTCGGGCAGGCACAAGGGGTCTCCGAGGGCGGCGCGGTGTGGTATACCAAGATGGTATACCACGTCTGGGAGAGGGTGAAGATGGCGGCAGCGAGTGCCGGGTCGGTCCGCGACGTCGTCCGGGAGTCGATCCGGGAGCTGGTGATCGCGGGCGAGCTGCGGCCGGGTGATCGTCTGGTCGAGCGGCAGCTCGCGGAACGGCTGGGCGTCTCGCGGGTGCCGGTGCGCGAAGCACTCCGGCAGCTCGCCCACGAGGGGTTCGTCGAGGAGCGCCCGACCCGCGGCATGGTGGTCCGGCGGCTCGACGAGGCCGACGTGGAGACCCTGTTCGACGTCCGGGCGTCCCTGGAGGACCTGGTGTGCGAACGCGTCGTCACCTCGGCGACCGAGACCGACCTCGACCGGGTCGAGCAGCTGGTGGCCCGGGCGTACGACGCCCTCGCGCGCGGCGACCTCCAGGAGACCGTCGCGCTCAACGCCGCCTTCCACGCGGCGCTGGTCGAGGCGGCCGGCAGCGGGGTGCTGACCGCGGTGATGGAGCCGGTGTCGGGGCGGATGAAGTGGTTGCTCAGCCAGCACGACGAGCCGCGGGCCATGACTGCCGACCACGCCGCGATCCTCCGTGCGCTCCGCGACCGGGACGCCGCGGCGGCCCGGCGGCTGTGCCGCGACCACCTGGCGACGAGCCGCGCCGCAGCCCGGACCGCGGCGGTGCATGGGGGCGTCACGGGCCGCTGAACCGGTCGGAGTCGAGCGCAGCGCGTCGGGCGCGCTGTGCGACGATGAGCGGGTGTCCGCCGCCAGTCCCGTCGAGGTCGAGCCGACCCAGGCCCCCGACGAGATCACGCTGGTCGACAAGCCCTGGGCGACGATCGTCTGGGACGACCCGGTCAACCTGATGTCCTACGTCACCTACGTGTTCCAGAAGTACTTCGGCTACGAGAAGGTCAAGGCCGAGAAGCTGATGCTGGAGGTCCACACCGACGGGAAGTCGGCAGTCAGCCACGGCACCCGCGAGGAGATGGAGCGCGACGTCCAGGCCATGCACGAGTACGGCCTGTGGGCCACGATGGAGAAGCAGTAGCCCGTGAGTGGATTCGCCCGTCACCGTCGCAGCGGCCACGTGATCGCGACGTTCACCGGTTTCGAGGCCGACCTGCTGCGCTCGCTGGCCTCCCAGCTGGTCGAGCTGCTGCGCAACGAGGCCGCGGTGCCGCGCCACGACGTCGACCCGTTCGAGTCGCTGATGGACTTCAGCGGGCCCACCACCGAGCCCGAGGACCCGGTGCTGGCCCGGCTGTTCCCCACCGCCTACAGCGACGACGAGGAGGCGGCGGCGGAGTTCCGGCGCTACACCGAGGCCGGGCTGCGCGACGGAAAGGCCACCGGCGCGGCGAGCGTCATCGACACCCTGGAGGAGGCCGGGCTGCCGACCGAGCTCACCGAGGAGGGGCTGGTCATCGACGTCGAGATCGACCAGGCCACCGCGGAGACCTGGCTGCGGACCTTCACCGACCTCCGGCTGGCGCTCGCGACCCGGCTCGAAGTCGAGGACGGTGACGAGGACGTGTGGCTCGCGATGCCCGACGACGACCCGCGCTCGCAGGCCTACGACATCTACCACTGGCTCGGGCTGCTGCAGGAGACGCTGGTCGAGGCCCTGGGCTCCTAGCCGCTCAGGCCGTCGCCAGTCCCGCCTCGGACGGCTCGGCCGGCCGCACCAGCCGCTTCCGCCGTACGACCGCGAAGGTGCTGACGAAGGCCCCCACGCCCCACAGCGCCACCACGGCGACCGCCACCGCCAGCGACCCCACCTGGCCGCCGGACACCAGCCGGCTCGCTCCGTCGACGTAGGCCGGGAGCGGCAGCAGGCCGTTGAGCGACTGCAGGGGACCGGGTGCGGTCTCGAGGGGGAGCACGTTGGCGAGCGCCGCGATCTGGACCAGCAGGAACAGGCCGTACAGCGCCACGCCGAGCGCCCCGAGCGCCAGCCGCATCGCGTAGCCGATCGCGGAGAACGCCACCGCCGCGAGCAGCGAGAACAGGGCCAGCGAGACGGCCGACTCCACGCTCACCCGGGTCAGGGCCAGGGCGAGCAGCACCGCCACCCCCTGGAGCAGCGCGAGCCCGAGCACGGGCATCGCCTGGCTGATCGCGATCCTGCGCGACGAGACCGGCGACAGCGCGAAGCGTTGGCTGGCCGAGACATCGGCTCGGGCGGCGCCGGCCAGCGCGGCCAGCCAGAGGATCACGCCGACGATGGCGCCGAGCAGCCAGCCGTTGTCGTGCTCCTGGAACTGGGTGCTGTGGCTCAGCAGCACCGGCTGACTGACCGCCGACGCCAGTGCCGTCTTCTCGGACTTCGAGTACGTCGGGCTCTTCCGTGCTTGCTTGTCCAGCCCCTTCCTGAGCTTCTGGGCGCCGTGGTCGGTCTCGGCGGCGCTGCTGTTGAGGGTGTCGCTTCCCGAGGCGAGTGAGGAGCCGGCCTCCGATGCGGAGACCGTGCCGCCTGCCAGCTGACCGGTGGCGGTGTCGACCTCCGCCGCGGCGGTCGCGAGGCCGGCGGCGCCTCGCGCCAGTGAGTCGGCACTGCGGTCGAGCCGCCGCGTGGCCGCCGCGACCTCCTGGGTGCCGCGCGCCAGCGCGCGGTCACCATCGGCGAGCTTGCGCGCACCCCCGGCGAGCACATCGGAGCCCTCCGCGATCCTGTTGGTGGCGCCGGCGAGCACCCGGTTGCCGAGGTTCACGACCCGCGCCCGGATGCGCGCCTCGCGCAGGTCGGCGCAGAACGCGATCGTCGCGCCCGAGGCCCGGCACCGTGGCCCGACGAGGCCGCCGAGCTGGTCGGACAGCCGCTCCGCAGCCAGGCCGAGCCGGCCCGACGCGCGGGCGACCACGGCCGTGGCGCGGGTCGCCGACGTGGCGCGCTCGGCATACGTGTCGGCGCTGCGGGCGAGCCGGTCGGCGTCGCCGGCGAGGCCGCCGACGGCACCGGAGAGCCTCCCGACGCCACCGGCAAGCTCCCGTGAACCCTGCCGCAGCTCCTGCGCGCCGCTGCTGACGCCGGCGGTGCCGGTCTCGAGCTCGGTCGCGCCGGTCGCCACCTCGCCGAGGCTCGACGCGAGCTCCTGTGCTCCCGAGTCGAGGTCGCTGGCGCCGGCGGCGAGCTGCTGGGTGCCGCCAGCCAGCTGGTCGGCACCCTGCGCCGCCTGCTGGTTGGCGCTGGCCAGCTGGTTGAAGCCGCCGTACACCTGCCCGAGGTAGGACTGCGTCACCTCGGTGCCGAGCGCGTCGGCGGCCGCGGAGACGACCGCGTTGCTGATGTAGGGGACGGTCTCGCTGGCCGCGGCGTTGCTCTGCAGGGTCAGCTTCCCGCTGCTGGGCGAGGAACCTCCGGTGGAGACGATCGCCGCCGAGAAGTCGGACGGGATGGTGAGCACGGCGTAGTACGTCCCGTCGCTGAGCCCGGACGATGCGTCGTCGGCGTCCGTGAGCGTCCAGGCGAGCTGCTCGCTGCCCGAGGTGGGGTCGGTGAGCGAGGCCGACAGCGCCCGACCGGCCGCCATCGGCTGCGACCCGGTCAGGATCGTGTCGTCGTTGACGATCGCGACCGGGACCTTGTCGAGCGCCTCCTGCCGGTGGGCCGTGGACCACACGAGCACCCACGCCGCCACCAGCGGCAGCAGCACGCTGACGGTGAGGGCGGTCGGCCAGAGCCGGCGTCGGGCCGGGCTCGTCTCGTCAGCCATGGGTCACCTTCCTTCCCGTATCGGTGGACGGATCCGGTGGAGCGACGGTGGGGGGTGACGCGCCGTCCAGCAGGACGACCGCCACCCCGCGGTCGGCGAGGGCACCGGCGAGCCGCTCGGCGCGCTGCCGGTCCTCGGCCAGCAGCAGGTCGTCGAGACCCGTCAGGACGATGACCTCGACCCCCTGTGCCAGGGCCTGCGCGGCCTCGACGAACGCGGGGTCGAGGGTGCGCGACGACGCCGGTCCTGCCGCGTCGCCCAGCTCGACGACCAGGCCGAGGGTGCGGTCGACGTGCTCGCGGCGGGTACGCCGCCGCGGGCTCGCCACGCGTGCGGTGGCGTGCAGGTGCCGGTGCACCTCGTCGGCGTCGCGCTGGTCACGGCCCAGCTCGACGAGCGTCGCCAGCCGGTTGACCTCCTCGCGCTGCTCGGGGAGCAGCCGCCCGCCCACGACCAGCTCGCCGCCCCGGTGGCGGGCCCGGCCGGCCAGGACGTGGCCGAGGCTCCGCTCGTCCATGCCGTCCGGGACGGCCACGCGGGTCACCGCCCCGGGCGGCGCGGCCACGTCGAGCGTGGGGCCCCCGGTGTGCAGCGCGAGCTCGCGGGCGTGCACGGCGGTCGGTCCGGTCACGGCCTCCCATTCCTCGTAGCCGATCTTGCGGTGGAGCGCCGCTCCCTCGACGTCCACCTCCGGCAGCACCCGGTCGAGCCATCGAGGCAGCCACCACGCGTGCCGGCCCATCAGCACGAGGACGGCCGGCACCAGGGTCATCCGCACGATGAAGGCGTCCACCGCGACGCCGACCGCCAGCCCGAGCGCGATCGGCTTGATGGTCGACGAGCCGCCGGGGATGAAGGCGACGAAGACGCTGGTCATGATCAGCGCCGCGGCGGTGACGACCTTCGAGGACGCGCGGAAGCCCTGGTGCACCGCCGCGCGGGCGTCGCCCGTCTGCACGAACTCCTCCCGCATGGCCGAGACCAGGAACATCTCGTAGTCCATGGCCAGCCCGAAGAGCACGCCCATCACGAAGATCGGGAGGAAGCTGACGATCGGTCCGGCGGACTCGCCCATGACCGGGTCCAGCCAGCCCCACTGGAAGGCGGCCACCACCGCGCCGAGCGCGGCCCCCACCGACAGCAGGTAGCCGAGCGTCGCCTTGATCGGCACCGCCACCGACCGGAACACGATCATCAGCAGCACCAACGAGAGCCCGATGACCAGCGCCCCGAACGGGAGCAGCGCGTCGCTGAGCCGCTGTGAGACATCGATGTTCACCGCCGTCGTGCCGGCCACGAGGATCTCGCTGACCCCGAGCTCCTGCTCCCACCCCGGGCTGTCGACGCGCAGCCGCTGCACCAGCTCGCTGGTCGACGCGGACGTCTGTCCCTCCCGCGGCACGAGGGCGACCAGGGCGGTGTCGGCCTCCTCGTTGGGCGTGGCCTGCAGGATGGCGACCACGTCGGGAACGGCGGCCACCTTCGTCACCAGCTTGTCGACGGTGTCCTGGGGATCGGTGCTGGTGATGATGTCGGCGGACACCGACAGCGGCGCGTTGTAGCCGGCGCCGAACTCCTCGGTGATGGCGTCGTACGTCTGGCGCTGCGGGGTGTTCTCGGGTGCGGTGCTGTTGTCCGGCAGGGCCAGCAGCAGCCCGAAGGCCGGGATCGCGGCGATCCCGAGCACGACCAGCACCGCCGCCACGGTCAGCAGCGGAACCTTCGTGACCGCCCGGACCCAGCGGCTGGCGAAGCCGGTCTTCCCAGGACGGGGGGCGGCCGCGGTTCGGCGGGGGCGGTGCCGGCGCAGCCCCCGCCTCTCGCGGCGCGGCTTCGGGCGCAGACGCTCGCCGAGGAGCAGCGCGACCGCCGGCAGCAGCGTCAGGGCCAGCAGCACGGCGATCGTCACGGCTCCGGCCGCGGCCAGACCCATCACGGTCAGCACCGGGATGCCGGCGACCATGAGCCCGGTCAGCGCGATCACGACGGTCGTGCCGGCGAAGACGACCGCGCTCCCTGCCGTCGCGAGCGCCCGCGACATCGCCTCGGTGGGCGAGTGTCCCTCGCCCAGGTGGCGTCGATGGCGGGACAGGATGAAGAGGGCGTAGTCGATGCCGACCGCCATCCCCAGCATCTCCGCCAGGGTCGGGGCGCTGCTCGACACCGTGGCCACCGACGACATGAGGATGATCGCGCTCAGCGTCACGCCGACGCCGATGAGCGAGGAGAGGATCGGCATGCCCGCGGCCAGCAGCGAGCCGAAGGTGAGGGCCAGGATCAGGTACGACACCATCAGGCCGAGCAGCTCGGGCACCCGGCTGGGCTCGGAGGTGTCCTTGTAGGCGTCGCCACCGACCCACGTGTCCAGGTCGTTCACCTCCGGGCTGCCCGCGTCCGTGACCTCCCCGAGCAGCCGGTCGGACGGCGCGTCGGAGGTGAACCGCACCTGCACGATCGTCGAGGAGCGGTCGTCGGAGACCAGCGGGTAGTCGCCCTTCAGCGGGTTGCCGGCCGCCACGCCCGGGAGGTCGTCGATCTGCGACGCGATCTGCGCGACGTGCTGGGAGGCGGGGGGCTCGGTGATGGGCCCCGACGTCGTCGTGACCATGACCTGGGCACTGGTGCCGGTGAGCCCGAACCGGTCGGCCAGCACGTCCTGTCCCTGCTGGGACTGGGTGCCGGGGATGACGAAGGAGTCGTCGTACTGGGTGCCGATCAGGCCGGCGCCGCCGATCAGCCCGGCGAGGAGCAGCCCCCAGATGGCCACCACCATGCCCCTGCGTCGCGCGATGCGCGCCCCGAGGCGGAACAGGAACATCGACACAGGAGCCCCCCGCTTCGCCGCAGCCGGGGCGACGTTCGCCCGGCTCCCGAGAGCGACTCGATTCCTCGTCATGATGAACCGCTCACCGTGCAGGGCGCAACGGGCGTGGAACCGTCGCGACTCGCCCGCCGGAGCGGTGGACAGCCGCTCAGCAGTCGAACGCCGACCAGCAGAGGTCGTTGCGCAGCCGCTGGTCGTCGAGCACCAGCTCGCGGATCGCGTCCGGGAGCTGGTCCCGCTGCCATCGGCACTCACGACGTCCTGCGGCGACGCTCTCACCTCGCGGCGCAGCCGCACGAACGGCCCTGATGGCGTAGGCGGCGGCACCGAGCTCGTGGGCGGCCACGTGCGCGACGGCTCCCGCCTGGCCGGCGGCGTACGCGGCATCCCGCGCCGGGCCGCGCAGGGTCCTGGCCGCGCCCATCGCGTGGCCGCCCGCCGCTCGGGACTGCATCATCGTGACCTCACCCCGCACCCAGGCGCGTACGTGCTCGATCGCCTCGCTGGGTCGTGGGTCCGCGGGCCGAGCCGACTCGAACAGCGGGAGGACGTGCTCGGCGCACGTCGCCGCCCACAAGGCGAGCAGGTGGTGGTCGGAGTCGGTGAGGGTCCCGCCGCGACGGATCGTCACGAAGCGTGGATCGCGGACCTTCGGGAGGATCACGGCGCGTCTACCGTGAGCCGGCGGCGTCGAGCGCCGCGGAGAGCGGCTCGAGGTCGGCGACGAGCAGGTCGAGCTCGCCGGCGCCCAGGCTGTCGTACGGCGGCGCCGCGAGGTCGTCGGTGAGCACCTCCACCCGTTGCTTGGTCTCCCGGCCGGCGTCCGTCAGCCGGCCCGCCTCGTCGACCAGGCCGCGCGCGCGCAGGCCGGCCATGACCGCGTCCAGCCGGGCCGCAGGGAGGTGGTGGATCCGGCCGAAGGTCTCCGCGGGGTAGATGCCCTCGGCGAGCGCGTGCAGCACGTGGGCCTCCGTCCCGCCGACGCCCTCCGCGACCAGGGCGACCACGTGACCGTCCCCGCGGTGCTCGCGGAGCAGGGTGGCGGCATGCCAGAGCCGGGCCACGGGTTCGTCGGGGACGGGGAGCGTCCGGAGCGCGGCGTACAGGACCCGTCCCTCGGTCGGGGCGGCTGTCGCCGCCCGGGCGGCGAGGTCGGCAGCCCGCGCGAGCCCGGGGGTGTCGGCGAGGTCGCCCAGGATCCGTCGCAGCGCAGCGACGCTGCCCCGCTGGCGGGCCGCGAGGGCGGCCTCGGGAGTGGTGGTCTCCCAGACGCGGGGGAGGTGCCGGGCGGCCTCGCCGTCGGCGAAGCTGTAGAAGATCGCATGGACCACCGCGGCCGGGACCCGGCCCAGCGGCGCGGAGCGTCCGGCGAAGTAGCCGTCCCAGTAGTTGCGCAGGCCGAGACCCATCAGCGCCTCGGTCGGCTCGTCGGCGAAGTAGGTGACCAGGTGGATCGGTTCCACGAGCCGGAACAGGCGGCGGGCGTCGGGCTCCATCGCCGTGACGATAGCGACCGCCGGGCACCCGACGGGGACGCTGGCGTGCCAGCCACCTCGGTGGTGGATCGCGGTCGTGTGGTGACCACCACGTGGCTGCGATCCACCGCGCTCCCACGGTGACGAGGTGGCGCCTCATCGTCCGGCAGGAGGGCTCTGCTTCCAGACCGCGGACCGCCGGGTCGGGTTCCCCGCCCGCCCACATGCTGGCGGTGGAGCGACGTCGTACGCCGTCTGCCTACCCTTGAAGCGTGTTGACCATCGACCAGGCGACGTACGACGCGATCGTCGCCCACGCCCGACGGGACCACCCCGACGAGGCGTGCGGCGTCGTGGCCGGGCCGGCCGGGAGCGACCGGCCGGAGCGGTTCGTCGAGATGGTGAACGCCGCCGGGAGCCCGACCTTCTACGAGTTCGACTCCACCGACCTGCTCCACCTGTACCGCGAGATGGACGACCGCGACGAGGAGCCGGTGGTGATCTACCACTCCCACACCGCCACCGAGGCCTACCCGAGCCGCACCGACATCGGTCTCGCGATGGAGCCCGGCGCCCACTACGTGCTGGTCAGCACGCGTGAGCACGGGAATAACGAGGGCCCCGTGGAGTTCAGGTCCTACAGGATCGTCGACGGCCAGGTGACCGAGGAGTCGGTCTCGGTCATCGCCGCCCTCCCGTGTTGACCGACCTGCCGACAGCGACCCCCCAGGAGTTCCCCATGGCCATCGAGGTCCGGATCCCGACCATCCTGCGCACCTACACCGGCGGCGAGAAGGCCGTCACGGGTGAGGGCGCCAGCATCTCGGCGTTGATCGACGACCTGGAGTCGAGCCACCCCGGGATCAAGGAGCGGCTCGTGGAGGAGAAGGGCGGCGGCACCGACCTGCGGCGCTTCGTCAACGTCTACGTCAACGACGAGGACGTGCGCTTCATCGGCGGCCTCGACGCCGAGCTCGCCGACGGCGACCAGGTCGTCGTGCTGCCCGCCGTCGCCGGCGGGGCCGGCGCACCGGCACACCCGCTGGTCCGATAGCTCCATGACCCGGTACGACGACCTCCTCGCCTCGGTCGGCAACACGCCGCTCGTCGGGCTGCCGCAGCTCTCGCCGAGCCCGGACGTACGCCTCTGGGCCAAGCTCGAGGACCGCAACCCGACCGGCTCGATCAAGGACCGCCCGGCCCTGAAGATGATCGAGATGGCCGAGAAGGACGGCCTGCTCCGTCCCGGCTGCACCCTGCTCGAGCCGACCAGCGGCAACACCGGCATCTCGCTGGCGATGGCCGCCCGGTTGAAGGGCTACCGGCTGGTCTGCGTGATGCCGGAGAACACCTCCGACGAGCGCCGCCAGCTGCTGCGGATGTGGGGAGCCGAGATCGTCTCCTCGCCGGCCGCCGGCGGTTCCAACGAGGCGGTCCGGGTCGCCAAGGGGATCGCGGCCGACCACCCCGACTGGGTGATGATGTACCAGTACGGCAACGAGGCCAACGCGCTCGCCCACGAGCAGGGCACCGGCCCCGAGCTGCTCGCCGACCTTCCCGACATCACCCACTTCGTCGGCGGCCTCGGCACGACCGGCACGCTGATGGGCGTCTCGCGGTTCTTCCGCCGCGAGAAGCCGGGCGTACGGATCGTCGCCGCCGAGCCGCGCTACGGCGAGCTGGTCTACGGGCTGCGCAACCTCGACGAGGGGTTCGTGCCCGAGCTCTACGACGCCTCGCTGATCGACGCCCGGTTCTCCGTCGGCCCGCGTGACGCCGTACGACGGGTGCGCGAGCTGCTCGACCTCGAGGGGATCTTCGCCGGCATCTCGACCGGAGCTATCCTGCACGCCGCCCTCGCCCAGGCCGCCAAGGCGGTCAAGGCCGGTGAGCGCGCGGACATCGCGTTCGTGGTGTGTGACGGCGGCTGGAAGTACCTTTCCACCGGCGCGTACGAAGGTACGATCGACGAGGCGGAGGACCGACTCGAAGGGCAGCTCTGGGCATGAGGGTGCGCGTGGTGGGTCTGGTCCCGGTCCTGCTCACCACGCTGCTGACCGGCCTGTCCGGCCCTGCCCACGCCGGCCCCGGCACCGTCCCGGTCAACACCGAGCCACCGGTCGTCACCGGTGAGCCGGTCTTCCGTGGGCCGCTGCGGGCCGAGCCCGGCGCCTGGACCGCCGACACCGAGCTCACCTACTCGTACCGGTGGCTGCGCGACCACCGGCGGATCCGCGGCGCGACCGATCGGCGCTACCGGCCGCAGCTGCGCGACCTCGGCTCCCGGCTGTCGGTCCGGGTGGTCGCCACCGACGAGGTGGGCACGACGGCGAGGGCCGAGTCCGAGCCGACCGACCGGGTGCGTCGCGCCGAGCTGGTGCTGCAGGAGCGACCCGGCGTCAGCGGGACCCGGCGCTACACGCACCGGCTGACCGCCGGGCGCGCCGACTGGCAGCAGCCGCGGGTGGCGGCGTCGTACCGGTGGCTGCGCGACGGGAGGCCGATCCCGGGCGCCCGCCACCGCCGCTACCGGCTCAGCCACCTCGACGTCGGTCACCACGTGCAGGTCCGGGTGACGTCCCGCAAGGAGGGCTACCGGACCGCCCGCACCACCTCCCGGCGGGCCGGCGAGATCGGCCACCGGGTCCCCGTACGGCGGACCGCGACCTACCGCATCGAGACCCGCGGCCGGATCACCGCCAGCATGGCGACCTTCCGCCAGCAGGTCGCCGAGACGTTCGCCGACCCGCGCGGCTGGCGCTCCGCGGGTGTCGCCTTCCGGCGGGTGGCGCGCGGTGGCGACTTCTCCGTCGTCCTCGCCGAGGCGTCCCGGGTGCCCGGCTTCTCCTCGGTCTGCAGCGCGCAGTGGAGCTGCCGCGTGGGCCGCTACGTGATCATCAACCAGCTGCGCTGGCTGCACGCCAGCCCGTCGTGGAACCGCGCCGGCCGTCCGGTGAGGGAGTACCGGCACATGGTCGTCAACCACGAGACCGGCCACGGGCTCGGCCACGGCCACCTCGGCTGCGCGGGTCGCGGCAGGCCGGCCCCGGTGATGATGCAGCAGTCCAAGGGCCTCGCCGGCTGTCGCCACAACCCGTGGCCCCTCGCGTCCGAGCTCTGGTCGCGCTGACCCTCCCGCGGGCCGGTCTCCGCGCGCCTCGTCAGCCCGACCCGCGGCCGGCTCCGGTCACGGGCGCACCTCCAGCACCCGGTTGAACGTTGTCTCCGCCGCAGAGCGGAAGCCGGTGAAGCCCGCCTCGGTGACGATCTCGCGGATCCGGGCGGGACCCGCCTGGGTGCCGATGGCCAGCCCGACCTCCTGCGACAGCGACGCCGGCGTGCAGAGCAGCGTCGAGAACCCGTAGTACGCCCGGCCGACCGGGTTCAGGTTGTCCTCGACCGTGTCGCCGGCCATCGGCTCGACCACCATCCAGGTGCCGTCGTCGGCCAGCGCGGCACGCACGTGGCGGGCGGCGCCGACCGGGTCGCCCATGTCGTGCAGCGCGTCGAAGGTGGTGACCAGGTCGTAGCCGGTCCCGCCGAAGTCCTGGGCGCTGGCGGAGCACGTCCCGGAGCAGCGCCGCGTCGCGCTCGAACCGGCGCCACCGGTCCTCGAACGCCACACCCGCGGCGGCGAGGTCCGCCGCCCACGAGCCGGCCCCGATCCCGGCGACCACCCGGCCGCCCGAGAGCACGTCCAGGGCGGTCAGCGCCTTGGCCAGCGGGAGCGGGCCGCGGACCACTGGCAGGGCCACGGTGGTGGCGAGGTCCAGCGCCCCGGAGTGCTCGACGACGGCGGCCAGGGCGGTGGGGCCGTCCAGCCAGGGACGGGAGAAGTGCAGGTGGTCGTTGGCCGACACGGCCGCGAACCCGGCGTCGCGGGCCGCGCGGGCCGCGTCGGTGAGGCGCCGCAGCGACAACCCCTCACCGGTGAGGTCGACCTGGGGCAGGTGCACGCCGAGGTCCATCCCTCATTGTCGCCCCTGCCGGCGCCCCGCCGGCGACCGTCAGCGGACGTCGAGGTCCTGGTCGGCGCCGAGCTCGCTCCCGCGTACGTCGCGCAGCCCGAGCAGGTCGGTGGCCAGGTTGGCGAGGTCGCCGTTGCGCACCGGCTGCCGGTCGGCGCAGTAGCGGGTGCGGCGGGTCCCGGGGTCGGCGTAGTCGCGGTTGAGCCGGTAGAGGCTCGCGCCGTCCGCGACCCCCGGACCCCAGACCAGGAACGGCACCCGGTAGCTGCTCACCAGCGCCGGGTTCCCGTGTCCGGCGCCGAGCCCACCGTGGTCGGCGGTGAGGAGGATCGCGGTCGAGCCGCGGAGGTCCGCGTCGTGGCGGACGGTGGACAGCAGTCGCCCGACCAGACCGTCGACCCGGGCGACGGCGTCGAGGTAGGCCGGGGACATGAAGCCGCGTTCGTGCCCGACGATGTCGGGGAGCGACAGGTGGACGAACGTGAACGCCCGCGCCCGTCGGGCGAGGTCGCGACGCGCGAGCCCGACCAGCCGCGCGTTGTCCTGGCGTACGACGGTCCGGTCCACCGCGGTCGGCCACGAGCGTGCGAACAGCGTGAACTTCTGCTTCGAGGCGAACACGGCGCTCCGGCGCCCGGCCCGGTGCACGACCGTGAACACCGAGCGGACCGGGTGGCCGGCGGCGTCCTGGACGGTCCGCGGCTGCCGACGTGCGTCGTTCCACGTCACGCCGTGCCCGCGGTGACCCGGGCCGACGCGGCGCCCGGTGACCATGCCGGTGTGGTTGGGGAGGGTGACGGTGAGCTCCCGCGCGGTGCGGGCGTTGAGCGTCCCGGCGCCGTGCGCGCGCAGCCGGTGCAGCACGGGGGTGCGGCGGTGCCCGAGCTCCCGGATCGCCCGCGGATTGAGCCCGTCGACCGAGACGGCGACGACGTGACGGACCCGGGCGGCGGCCTCAGGGGCGGCCTCCCGGGCCTCGGTCGCAGGGCCGGAGGGCGAGAGCTGGAGCATGGCGCCGACGCAGGCCGCGACGGCAGCGCCGACGAAGGAGACGGGGGAGGGCATCACCGGCAGGCTACGTGACTTCGGTCGCGTCGACGTGCCGTGGGCGCGCTGCGCACGTAGCCTTGCTCGCTGTGCAGGCCGCGACCGCCGATGGGCCCATCGGCATCTTCGACTCGGGCTTCGGTGGTCTCACCGTGGCCCGCTCGGTCATCGACCAGCTGCCGCACGAGTCGGTCGTCTACCTCGGCGACACGGCCCGCCAGCCGTACGGCCCGATGCGGATCGCCGAGGTGCGCGAGTACGCCCTCGAGTGCCTCGACCACCTCGTCGAGCGCGGGGTCAAGGCGTTGGTGATCGCCTGCAACTCCGCCAGCGCCGCGGTGCTGCGCGACGCCCGGGAGCGCTACGACGTCCCGGTCGTCGAGGTGATCCTGCCGGCCACCCGGCGGGCGGTCGCCGCGACCCGCACCGGCCGGATCGGGGTCGTCTGCACCCGCGCGACCGCCGAGTCGATGGCCTACGAGGACGCCTTCGCCGCCGCCCCCCACGTCGACCTGCTGACCCGGGCATGCCCCGACTTCGTCGACTACGTCGAGGCCGGCGTCACCGGCGGTGACGAGCTGCTCGCGGTCGCCCACGACTACCTCGACCCCCTCGTCGAGGCCGGCGTCGACACCCTGGTGCTCGGCTGCACCCACTACCCGCTGCTCACCGGCGTGATCTCGCTGGTGATGGGCGACGGGGTGACGCTGGTGTCGAGCGCCGAGGAGTGCGCGAAGGACGTCTGGAAGATGCTGTCGAACACCGGCCTGATGCGGCCCGACGGCGAGGCCTCCTACGACTTCCTCACGACCGGCACCCCCGACGACTTCGCCTCGATCGGGCGCCGCTTCCTCGGGCCCGAGATGGCGGTCGCGTCGCAGTTCGCCGGCGGACTGCGATGAGGCTCACGGTGGTCGGCTGCTCCGGCTCCTACCCCGGGCCCGACTCACCGGCGAGCTGCTACCTGCTCGAGTCCGAGGCCGAGGGGCGCACCTGGCGGGTGCTGCTGGACCTCGGCTCGGGTGCCCTCGGGGCCCTGCAGCGTGTGGTCGACCCGCTGACGGTCGACGCCGTCTTCCTCAGCCACCTCCACGCCGACCACTGCCTCGACCTGTGCGGCTACTACGTCATGCGCAAGTACCACCCGGACGGCGCCCAGCCCCGGATCCCGGTGTGGGGCCCCGAGGGGACCGCCGACCGGATGGCGCGGGCGTACGACCTCGAGCCGCGGCCGGGCATGCACGGCGAGTTCGACTTCCGGGTGCACGGTGGGCCGGTCAGCGTCGGGCCGTTCCGGGTCGAGCCGGTGCCGGTGGTCCACCCGGTGACGGCGTTCGGGCTCCGGGTGACCGCCGACGGCGCCACCCTCGGCTACTCCGGCGACACTGGGCCCTGCACGGGGCTCGACGAGGTCGCCCGCGACGTCGACCTGCTGCTGGCCGAGGCGTCGTTCCGGTCCGGCGACGACAACCCGCCCGACCTGCACCTCACCGGCACCGACGGTGGCGAGGCAGCCACCCGGGGCGGCGCTCGACGGCTGCTGCTCACCCACGTGCCGCCGTGGTTCGACGGGGAGCACGCGAAGGCGGAGGCGCAAGCGGTCTACCACGGACCGATCGAGCTCGCCCGCTGCGGGGAGACCTACCAGATCTGAGCGCGGGTCAGCGCTTCGGCGGCAGCGTCCGGACGTACGCGACGCCGCGGTCGGCCCAGGCGGCGAGTGCGTCGTCGGTGGCGACCGCCTCGGTGGTGACGCGCAGCCAGCCGTCCATCTGTCGGCCTCCCATCTCCATCCGGGTCACCGTGTCGTCGTCGACCAGGGTCGCGGTGTCGGCGGGGTCGACCCGGACCATCAGCCCGCCCTGGCCGCTCGCCGCGACCGCCATGTGGCCGTGGACGAGGAAGGCGAGGCCGCCGAACATCTTGCGTTCGTCGAGCCCGTCCTCGCCGGCCACGGCCGCACGGATCCGCTCGGCGAGCTGCTCGTCGTACGCCATGAGCGCAGTGTGCTCCTCAGACCAGGCCGGCGTCGTGGACCACGATCGCGATCTGGACCCGGTTGCTGACGTCGAGCTTGTCGAAGAGCCGGGAGACGTGCGCCTTGACGGTCGGCACCGACAGGTGGAGCTCGCCGGCGATGTCGGCGTTGCTCAGGCCGCGGCCCACGGCACGCGCGACGTCGAGCTCGCGCTCGGTGAGGCTCGCCAGCCGGCCCCGCGCCCCGACCGTGCGGTCCTCGGCGGCCACGGTCCGGACCCGGCTGATCAGCGACCGGGTCGCGGTGGGGGAGAGCATCGGCTCACCGGCCGCGACCCGCTTGACCGCCTCGAGGATGTGGGGCGGCGGCGTGTCCTTGAGCAGGAAGCCGTCGGCGCCGGCAGCGATCGAGCCGAGCACGTGCTCGTCGGCGTCGAACGTCGTCAGCACGATCACCCGCGGTGGGTCGGGCCGCCGGTGCAGCTCGCGGGTCGCCTCCAGCCCGCCGAGCACCGGCATCCGCAGGTCCATCAGGATCACGTCCGGTCGGAGCCGGGCAGCCGCCTCGAGGCACTCGCGCCCGTCGGCCGCCTCGCCGAGGACGGTGACGTCGTCGCGACCCCCCATCATCAGGGTCAGCGCACCCCGCACCAGCGGGTCGTCGTCGACCACGAGCACCCCGACGCTGCTCCGGGGGGTGGCGCTCATGCCGGCCACGGTATCCAGCCGCGCAGCACCCACGTCGCTCCCTCGCGGTGGTAGTCGAGCCGGCCGCCGTGGAGGTCGGCCCGCTCGGACAACCCGATCAGGCCCAGCCCCGAGCCGGGCGCCAGCGAGTGCGCGAAGCCGACGGGGTTGCGCAGCAGCACCTCGAGCCCGGCGCCGGGCGAGCCGGTCAGGCACACCGAGAGCCGGCTCCCGGGCGCGTGCTTGTGGGCGTTGGTCATCCCCTCCTGGACGATGCGGTAGACCGTCCGGCCCAGCACCTCCGGCACGTCTGCCGAGGCGACCCGGTCCTCGAAGTCGACGGTGAGGCCGGCGTCCCGGGCCTCCGAGACCAGTCCCGGGAGGTCGGCGTACGTCGGCTGCGGGCGGTCCAGCGCCTCACCGGTGCGGTCGTCGCGGAGCACCCCGAGCACGGCGCGCAGGTCTTCGAGGGCCTCGTGGGAGCGGGCCTGGACCAACTGGGCGCCGTCCCGCATCTCGGCGGGGGTGAGGTCCTCGCGGAACCCGAGCGCGCCGGCCAGGACCGAGATCTGGGAGATCCGGTGGGCCAGGACGTCGTGCATCTCCCGGGCGATCCGGGACCGCTCGTTGGTGCGGGCCTGGGCGACCCGCGCCTCCTGCTCGGACTCGGCCCGCTCGGCCCGCGCCCGAAGGGTCCACAGCAGCTGGCGGCGGGAGCCGATGTACATGCCCCAGCCCATCATCCCGATGGTGATCGCGACGTTGAAGCCGAAGGTGAGCCAGACCGGCTCGGTGCCGTCGGCCTGCCAGTCCGCGTAACCCTGGGCTGCGACGATGCCCACCACCCCGACCAGCACGACCTTGCGGAACTCCTGCCGGGTCGCGAGCGAGATCGAGGCCAGCGTGGCCGGGCCCGCCGCGAGGCCGGAGACGAGGCTCATCGCCGAGGTCACGAGCGCGACGGGCAGCGGCCAGCGGCGGCGGTAGAACATCAGGACGTACGCCGCCACACCCACGACCAGGTCGAGCCAGAACAGGACGGGTGCGAGCTGCCACTGGTCGGCGACCGCGCCCGACCAGACCACGCCCGACAGCACCAGGCAGATCACGAGTCGCCAGGCGTGCCCCCACGGCGTGAGCCGCGGCTGGTACTGCTCCGGCGTCGGTTGCTCCACCGGGACAGGCTAGGCCGACGACCGGCCTGCTCCCAGCCTGCCGGCGGCGGTGGCCGCCCCCTACTTTGGTCATCGGGGAGGCTGCTTCCGGCCGATGTGCGGGACAGGTGGTTCCCGGCAGCATCGGTGCCATGATCGAAGTGTCCGGACTGACCAAGTCCTACGGTGGTTTCACGGCCGTCGACGACGTGTCGTTCCGGTGCCAGCCCGGCCGGGTCACCGGTTTCCTGGGCCCCAACGGCGCCGGCAAGACGACCACCATGCGGGTGATGACCGGCCTGACGCCGGCCACCCACGGCACCGCGACGATCGGGGGCCACCACTACCGCGACATCCCCAACCCGGGACGCCACGTCGGCGTCCTGCTCGACGCGTCCGCCCAGCACGCCGGTCGTACCGGCCGCGAGGTGCTCACCCTCGGCGCGCGCACGATGGGGCTGCCCGAGAGCCGGGTCGACGAGATGCTCGCGATGGTCTCGCTGTCACCGACCGAGGCCAAGCGGCGCGTCCGCAACTACTCGCTCGGCATGAGGCAGCGGCTCGGCATCGCGCACGCCCTGCTCGGCGACCCCTCGGTGCTGATCCTCGACGAGCCCGCCAACGGGCTCGACCCGGCTGGCATCCGCTGGATGCGCGACCTGCTCAAGCACTACGCCGACCGCGGCGGCACCGTCCTGCTGTCGAGCCACCTGCTCAACGAGGTCGAGCTGATCGCCGACGAGATGGTGGTGATCGGCAACGGGCGGATCGTCGCCCAGGGCGACAAGAAGTCGCTGCTGGCGATGGACTCCGACGTCAGCGCCCTCGTCACCTCGCTCGACAACGAGGCGCTCGCCGCGGAGCTGCGGGAGCGGGGCTTCACCGTCGCCGCCGAGGGAGAGGGTCTCCGGGCAGGCTGCGCCCCGGAGGAGATCGGCCGGGCAGCGCTCGCCGCCGGCGTCGTGCTGACCGACCTGCGCACCGGCGCCGCCGGGCTCGAGGACCTCTTCCTCGAGCTGACGGCCGCCAACCAGCGCGACGACCTCACCGAAGGAGCGACGGCATGACCACGACCGCACCGATGACGCTCGACCTGAGCGACACCCAGCCGGTCCCGATGGGCCGGCTCGCCACGGTGGAGCTGCGCAAGGCGCTGGACACCCGGGCCGGCCGCTGGTTCACGATCTCGATCCTCGTGCTGGTGCTGATCGTCCAGGTGATCTACGCCTTCGCGGCGCCCGAGGACGCGCAGGGCTACGGCGACTTCCTCGGCATCGCAGGAGGGGTCCTGGGCTACTTCCTGCCGATCCTGATCATCATGCTGGTCACCAGCGAGACCAGCCAGCGCACCGGGCTGGTGACGTTCACGCTGGAGCCCCGTCGCGCGCGGGTGGTGGTGGCCAAGTTCATCGCCGGGTTCATCCTGGCGGCGGCGGTGATGGTCATCGCGGCCCTGATCGCCGTGGCCGGGACGCTGCTCGGCATGGCGCTCGGCGCTGAGGCCGACTGGTCGGTCGACGGCAACCTGCTGTTCAACGGGTTCGTCCTCGCCAACGTCATCGGTGTCCTGGTCGGCTTCGCGATCGCGACGCTGCTGATGAACACCCCGGCCGCCATCGTGGGCTACTTCGCGTACAGCCTGATCCTGCCGATCGCGGTCGGCATCCTCGGCGCGCTGAGCCCCGGCTTCGCCGACGTCGCGCCGTGGATCGAGTTCAACACCGCTCAGACGCCGCTCTTCACGGGCGACTACACGCCCACCGGCGAGGAGTGGGCGCAGATCGCGGTCTCCGGGACCATCTGGCTGGTGATCCCGCTGGTGCTCGGCATCGGGCGGCTGCTGCGCATCGAGTTCAAGTAGCCGCAGGCATGACCCCCAGAGCTGACGGGCCGGGTCTCCCACGGGGGTGGGGCCCGGCCCGTCGTCACGTCCGCGCGGGGCCTAGGGTCGCGGCATGACCGCCGCTCCCGTGCGCGCCGACGGCCGCGCCGACGACCAGCTCCGCCCGATCACCCTCACCCGCCACTGGCTCGACCACGCGGCCGGCTCGGTGCTCGTCGAGTTCGGCCGGACCCGCGTGCTGTGTGCTGCCTCGGCCACCCCGGGCGTGCCGCGCTGGCGCAAGGGGTCGGGGCTCGGCTGGGTCACCGCGGAGTACGCCATGCTCCCCGCGTCGACCAACACCCGCTCCGACCGCGAGTCGGTCAAGGGCCGGATCGGTGGCCGCACCCACGAGATCTCCCGGCTGATCGGACGGTCGCTCCGCGCGGTGATCGACTACGAGGCGCTCGGCGAGAACACGATCGTCCTCGACTGCGACGTCCTCCAGGCAGACGGTGGCACCCGGACCGCCGCGATCACCGGTGCGTACGTCGCGCTGGCGGACGCCGTCGCCCACCTCCGCTCGCAGGGCGCGCTGAGCGGTGAGCCGCTCACCGGGTCGGTCGCGGCGGTCAGCGTCGGGATCATCGACGGCGTCCCGCGGCTCGACCTCCCCTACGAGGAGGACGTCCGGGCCGAGACCGACATGAACGTCGTGATGACCGGCGAGGGCAGCTACGTCGAGGTGCAGGGCACCGCCGAGGGGGCGGCCTTCGACCGCGCCGAGCTGGACGCGCTGCTCGGGCTGGCCGAGAAGGGCTGCGCCGACCTCACCCGACTGCAGCAGGAGGCCCTCGCCGGTGAGTGAGGTCTTCCTCGCGTCGCGCAACGGCAAGAAGCTGGCCGAGATGGAGCGGATCCTCGGTCCGCTGGTGCCCGGCGTCCGCGTGCTCGGGCTCGACGACGTGGTGGCGTACGAGGAGCCGGTCGAGGACCAGCACGACTTCGCAGGCAACGCCCTGCTCAAGGCGCGCGCCGGGCTGGCCGCGACCGGGCTGCCGTCGGTCGCCGACGACAGCGGGCTGTGCGTCGACGCGCTCAACGGGATGCCCGGCGTGCTGTCGGCCCGCTGGGCGGGGCGCGCGAAGTCGGACGCGGCCAACAACCATCTCCTCCTCGAGCAGCTGGGCGACGTTCCCGACGAGCGGCGAGGCGCCCACTTCACGTGCGTGGTGGCCTTCTGCCACCCGGACGGGACCGAGCTGGTCGTCGAGGGACGGATGGACGGCCGGGTCCTGCGCGAGACCCGGGGCACCGGAGGGTTCGGCTACGACGTGCTGTTCGCGGCGGTCGAGCACCCCGAGCTGTCGACCGCCGAGCTCGACGCCCGGGCGAAGGACGCGATCTCCCACCGCGGCCGTGCGCTGCGCGAGATCGCCCCCCGGGTGGCGGAGCTGCTCTCCTGCTGAATTGACCGCAAAGGGCGCGGCCCGGCCTCCTGCTCCCGCCGCGAGTGAAGTGGTCAGGTGCACGAAGCACGTTCGACGCATGCTGCGCTGTCAGGTGCCGAAGGAGGGACTCGAACCCCCACGCCCGAAGGCACAGGTACCTAAAACCTGCGTGTCTACCTGTTCCACCACTCCGGCCAAGTCAACCCATCCTAGGGCGCCGGAGATCCGCGTCGGGTAGTCCGTCGGACGGCACGGAGGCGTACTTCCCTCGGCTTCGCCCAGCGAAGGTGGGCGTCTGGGCGTGGCAGCTGGGACAGAGGTAGCGCAGGTTGTGCTCGCGGTTGTCGTGGTAGTCGCCGTTGATGTGGTCCACCATCGAGTCTCAGCGGCAGGTCGTTCCACGAGCCGTCGTTGCCGCAGAGCTCGCATTCGTAGGAGCGCCCGATTTCGTTCAAGGCGCGTCGCAAGTACGGAGGCTTCATCCGCCGCGAGCCGGGTGGCAGGACGACGAGGATGTCTGCGGCGGTCCGGCGGCGGACGTCATGACGGCTGCCGTTCTGGTGCCGGATGAAGTGAGACGTGTCGAGTCCCATGGCCCCAATGGTCCGGCTCAGGTGCGCGTGGGTGCCGCCGGCTTGGTTGAGACCAAGATGCCGGAGCACGCCGGCCACCGAGGTGCTCGCTGCCACGGCTTCTTCCAGGAGCGAGCGTGTGTACTTCCGATGGATCCGCCCCATGTCGGGAGCGTAGGGCCGGGCGCCGACAGTCCGTGGGAGGCAAACCTGTTGCGGCTACCCATCGAACTAGACGTTCAGTCCAGGCCGAGGTCGCGACGCAGCTTGGCGACGTGGCCCTTCGCCTTGACGTTGTACTGCGCCTGCTCGACGGCGCCGGTCTCGTCGACGACGAAGGTCGAGCGGAGGACGCCCTCGACGACCTTGCCGTACAGCTTCTTCTCGCCGTACGCGCCGTACGCCCGGTGGACCGCGAGGTCCTCGTCGGAGAGCAGGGTCAGCGTCAGCGCGTCCCGGTCGCGGAACTTCGCGAGCCTGGCCGGGGCGTCCTTGGAGACGCCGAGGACCTCGTAGCCGGCGCCTTTGAGCGAGTCGAGGGACTCGCTGAAGTCACATGCCTGGGTGGTGCAGCCGGGGGTCATCGCGGCGGGGTAGAAGTACACGATCACCTTCTGGCCGCGCAGGTCGGCCAGCGACACCTGCTCGCCGGTGTCGGAGGTGAGCGTGAACTCGGGCGCGGTGTCGCCGGGGGAGAGCCGCTGGCTCATGGATGGTGCTCCTGTCCGATCGGGACGTTGTTGCAACTTGTGTGCAACAACGTAGTGTGTTCAACATGCACGTCCCCGACGGCTTCCTCGACGCCCCCACCTCGGTGGCCACCGGCGTGGTCGCCGCCGCCGGGGTGGCGGTGGCGCTGCGGGGCGCTCGCCGTGAACTCGACGACCGTACCGCCCCCATGGCGGGCCTCGTCGCGGCGTTCGTGTTCGCCGCCCAGATGGTGAACTTCCCGGTCGGTGCCGGCACCAGCGGTCACCTGCTCGGGGGTGCGCTGGCGGCGGTGCTGGTCGGTCCGTTCACGGGTGCGCTGTGCCTGGCGGTCGTGCTGCTGGTCCAGGGACTGCTCTTCGCCGACGGCGGGATCACCGCCCTCGGCACGAACATCACCCTGTTCTCGATCGTGGGCGTGGGCGTCGGCTGGCTGGTGTTCCGGCTCCTGCAACGGGTGCTGCCGAAGCGGCTGCCGATGGTCGCGGTCGCGGCCGGGGTCGCCGCACTGGTCTCGGTGCCGGTGACCGCACTGGCCTTCGTCGGGTTGTTCGCCCTCGGTGGCCAGGCCCCGGTGCCGCTCGGCGCGGTCACCACCGCGATGCTCGGCTGGCACGTCGTGATCGGCCTCGGGGAGGCGCTGATCACCGCGCTCGCGGTGAGCAGTGTCGTCGCCACCCGCCCGGACCTCGTCCACGGCGCCCGGCCCGTGCTGCACCGCCGGCCCCTCGAGGTCCGGACCTCGGGGGCGACCGCATGAGGACCCGGACCTTCCTCCTCGGCGGCCTGCTCGTGGCGCTGCTGGTCGCCGGGGTCGGCAGCTACTACGCCAGCTCCCACCCCGACGGCCTGGAGCACGTCGCCGAGAAGACCGGCTTCCTCGACTCCGCCGACGACCACGCGACCGGCGACGGCCCGATGGCCGACTACTCCGTCGACGGTGTCGACAGCCCGCGGCTGGCCGGTGGCCTCGCCGGCGTGACCGGCGTGCTGGCGACCCTGCTCCTCGCCGGCGGCATCGGCTACGCCGTACGACGCCGGCGGCCCGACGGTGAGTCCGCATCCGTCGCCGAGCCCGAGCCCGAGACAGCGGACCGGTCCTGATGGGTGCCGGGCACGGCCACCGGCTGCACTACCACGGTCACTCGCCCGTCCACCGCGCCGAGCCGCACCGGAAGATCCTGGCGCTGCTGGCGTTCGTGCTCGTGGTCGTGGCGACGCCGCGCGAGTGGTACCTCGCCTACGCCGGCTACCTCGCCGTGCTCCTCGTCGTGGTCGGTGTCAGCCGGGTGCCGCTGCGCTACCTGCTGCCGCGGCTGGTCGTCGAGCTCCCGTTCGTGGTGTTCGCGCTGCTGGTGCCGTTCATCTCCCACGGCCCGCAGACCGAGATCCTGGGGATGACGGTCAGCGAGCCCGGGCTGCTCGCCGCGTGGGGGCTGCTGGTGAAGGGCACCCTGGGGGTGCTGGCCTCGCTGACCCTGGCCGCGACCACCGAGCCCGACGACCTGCTCCGGGGGCTGCAGCGGCTGCGGCTGCCCGACCTGCTGGTGCAGATCATGGGCTTCATGATCCGCTACCTCGACGTCGTCACCGGCGAGTTCGGGCGGATGATGGTCGCGATGCGCTCGCGAGGCTGCGACCCGCGGTCACCTCGCCACTGGCCGGCGCTCGCCCGCGCGATGGGGGCGCTGTTCGTCCGGTCGTACGAACGCGGGGAGCGGGTGCACCTCGCGATGCTGTCGCGCGGCTACACCGGGAAGCTGCCGCAGAGGGGATCCCCGTGACCACGCCCACCCTCGACGTCCGTGGCCTGGCGTACGCCTATCCCGACGGCCACCAGGCACTCTTCGGGGTCGACCTCCACGTCCACCCCGGGGAGCGGGTCGCCCTGCTCGGGCCGAACGGTGCCGGCAAGACGACGCTCGTGCTGCACCTCAACGGCATCCTGACCGCAGGCGCCGGTTCGGTCTTCGTCAGCGGGCTGCCCGTGACCCGCGACCACCTGCAGGAGGTGCGGCGCCGGGTCGGCATCGTCTTCCAGGACCCCGACGACCAGCTCTTCCTTGGCAGCGTCCGCCAGGACGTCGCGTTCGGGCCGGCCAACCTCGGGATCAGGGGCGCCGAGGTCGACCGCCGGGTGATGACGGCGCTCGACCAGGTCGGCATGGCCGACTTCGCCGACCGGCCGCCCCACCACCTCTCCTTCGGGCAGCGGCGACGGGTGGCAGTCGCGACCGTGCTCGCGATGCAGCCGGAGATCCTGGTGCTCGACGAGCCGTCGTCCAACCTCGACCCGGCCTCGCGGCGCGAGCTGGCGGACATCCTGCGCTCGCTCGACGTCACGGTGCTGATGGTGACGCACGACCTGCCGTACGCCCTGGAGCTCTGCCCCCGCTCGGTCGTGCTCGCCGACGGCGTCGTCGTGGCCGACGGGGCGACGTACGACCTGCTCACCGATGCCGCGCTGATGCGCGCCCATCGGCTCGAGCTGCCGGTCGGGTTCGATCCCGACCGCATTGGTAGCCTGCCCCGGTGAGCAACGAGCTGTCGTCCCTCGAGTCCGAGATCGAAGAGACCCGCGAGCGTCTCGCGGGCACCATCGACCAGCTCCTCTACCGCGCCCACCCCAAGACCATCGTGTCGCGCGAGATCACGGCCGTGAAGAGCCACTACGTCGACCTGCAGACCGGCGAGCCCCGTACCGACAACATCCTGAAGACCGTCGGGGCCGTGGTCGGAGCGGTGGCGCTGTTCGTCCTGGTCCGCAAGGTCGCGAGCTGACGGGACACCACTCGGTGACCGGGCCCGCGGGCGGCGGCCAGGAGGGCGCGCCCATCAAGATGCTCCACGACCGGATCCTGGTCGAGGTCGACAGCGAGGGCGGCGAGCGTCGCTCCAGTGGCGGCATCGTGATCCCGGCGACCGCGGCGATGGGTGCGCGCCGGCTCGCGTGGTCACGGGTGATCGCGGTCGGACCGCACGCGCGCGCCGTCGAACCCGGTGACCGGGTGCTGTTCGACCCTGCCGACAAGGCCGAGGTCGAGGTGTCCGGCGAGCTGTACGTCGTGATGCGCGAGCGCGACGTCCACGCCGTCGCCGCCGACCGGCTCGGCGACGACGCCACCGGCCTCTATCTCTGACGCGGCCGCTCACGTACGGCTCTTCCCGCATCCAGGCCGTCCCGTTCCTGGGACCGCGGCCGGGTGGATGCGCGGCTGACCGGCGGGGATCAGGGATCGATCGCGACCTGGACGGGGGTCGCGGCCAGCCCCGAGGGACCCTGACCCGTCTGGCCGTGCGTCGCCTCTCCCCATGCCCAGGCGAAGCCGGACTCCTGGGTGCCCACCGACCCGTTGAAGCCGGCGACGACCCTGGTCCAGGCGCCCTCCAGCTGCGTCGGAGGGGGGACGGGGAAGTACGTGGTCTCGTGGGTCCCGTTGCCGAGCTGCCCCTGGTCGTTCCGGCCCCAGCACCAGCCGGTGCCGTCGGTCGTGCTGCCGCACGTGTGCAGGAACCCCGCGTCCAGCGAGCTCCACGTGTCCGCGACCGTCACCCGGAACGGGACGTGTCGCTCGTTCAGGTTGCTCCCGTCACCCACCCGACCGTCGGTGTTCTCTCCCCAGCACCAGCCGGCGCCGTCGGTCGTGGTGCCGCAGACGTGCGCGCCTCCGACCGAGAGCGAGGCCCACTCGCGGCCCCCGACGACCTTCACCGGAGATGCCGAGGAGGTGGTGCCGTTGTTGCCGAGCTGGCCCTGGCCGCCCGAACCCCAGCACCAGGCCGAGCGGTTCGCCCTGATCCCACACGTGGTGACGGACTCGAAGCCGGCGCCCGAGACGATCTCGATCCAGCTGCCGGGCACCTGGACCGGCGTGGTCGTCGACACCGGTTCAGCCGTCCCGAGCTGGCCCTCGTCGTTCTGTCCCTGGCACCATCCGGTGCCGTCGGTGTGGACGCCGCAGGCGTAGAAGGCTCCGGCCGAGAGCTGGGACCAGTCGCCCGGCAGCTGCGCCGGTGCCGGCACCCAGCCCCCAGCGTCCGCGAACATGTACGTCGCCCCGTCTCCCCAGCACCAGCCGGAGTGGTCGGTCCGGATCCCGCACGTGCTCGCTCCCGCGGCGCTGATGTCGGTCCACCCGGTGCCGAGGACCCGGACCGGGCCGGACACCGGGGTGCCGTCGCTGGTCCCGCCGGTGCCGTCGCCCAGCTCCCCGAACTCGTTGCTGCCCCAGCACCATGCGCGACCGTTGCTGCCGAGGGCGCAGTTGTGGCGCCAGCCGGCGGCTGCGTCGACCATCGTCACGACGGTGAGGGTGCGCGCGGGCGTGGTGACCGATCCGTAGCGCCGGCCCCCGAGGGTCGCCGCCGGCGCCAGGACACGGTAGTCGTGCTCGCCGGCGCGAGTGGGACTGATCGTGGAGAAACGGAAGCCACCGCGGCGCGAGGTCTGCTTCGTCGCCAGCGCCGCCCACGATCCGTTCCGGAAGGTCTGCAGCTTCACGGTGCGCGAACGCTGGGGCGGCACCTTCCCGGTGAAGGCGATCCTCTCGCCGGGGGCGACCGTGGTGTCGGAGAGCCGGAGCGTGCCCGCGACCTGCGCCGCGCGTGGGCTCGTCGCCTGGCTCGGCGTGGGGAGCAGCAGTGCTGTGGTGAGCGTCAGCAGCGCCCACACGATGACGGTCCCCGGCGTCCTGGATCTCCCCATGGCTCACTGTCCTTCTCGTACGGGACGACGTCAGGGCATTGAAGCACCCGGTCGGCGGCTCCGGGGCTGTTTCGGCACAGCGGTCCCGGGGTGTCGTGCGGCTCGTCAGCGCAGGAGCGCAGCGCTGCGCTTCCAGCGCGGGGCGGGATCCACCGCGGCGTGCCGTGCCACTCCCCACCGGCGGCTGACGCGGGCACCTGCGCGACTGGGCGCTCGGAGCCCTCCGCGGCCCCGAGCCGGTGGACCACAGCACCCTCGGCGCGCCACACTGAACGGCACGTCCCACGAGAAGAGGCCCATGGACACCTTGCTCATCGCCGGTGCCTGGCGACCGGCACACGACGCACGGACCCGGACCATCCACTGCCCCGCGGACGGACGTGAGGTCGTGACCGTCGCCGAGGCCTCCGAGGCGGACGCGCGCGACGCGGTGGCTGCCGCGAGGGCCGCCTTCGACAGCGGCCCCTGGCCCCGTACGCCGGCACCCGAGCGGGCGGCCCTGCTCCGGCGGCTGGCCGACCGGCTCCACACCGAGCGCGACGAGGTCGCCCGGCTGGAGTCGCTCGACACCGGCAAGCGGTTCGTGGAGTCCCAGATCGATGTCGACGACATCGTCGCCGTGTTCCGGCACTTCGCCGATCTCGCCACCGCCGACGCCGGGCGGGTGGTCGAGACGGGGATGCCCGCCGTCTCCAGCCGCGTGGTCCACGAGCCGGTGGGCGTCTGCTCCCTGATCACGCCGTGGAACTACCCGCTGCTGCAGACGGCGTGGAAGGTCGCGCCCTGCCTGGTGGCCGGCAACACCTTCGTCCTCAAGCCCAGCGAGCTCACCCCCAGCACTGCGATCTGGCTGGCGCGGACCCTGACGGAGGTCGGCCTGCCGGACGGGGTCGCCAACCTGGTGCTCGGCGCGGGGGCCACCGCGGGTGCGCCCCTCGTCGACGACCCGGACGTGGACCTGGTCTCCTTCACCGGCGGGCTCGAGACGGGCCGTCGGATCATGGCGGCGGCCGCGGCGACCGTGAAGCGTGTCGCGCTCGAGCTCGGCGGCAAGAACCCCAACGTGGTCTTCGCCGACGCCGACCTCCCCGCCGCGATCGACAACGCCCTCACCGCGGTGTTCCTCGACTCCGGCCAGGTCTGCTCGGCCGGGGCGCGGCTGATCGTCGAGGCGAGCGTCCACGACCAGGTGATCGACGCCCTGGTCGCGCGGGCCCAGGACATCCGGCTCGGTGGACCGTTCGACGACGGTGCCGAGACCGGTCCCCTGATCAGCGAGGCGCACCGCGCCAAGGTCGAGCAGTACGTCGCCGAGGCACTCGAGGACGGGGCCGAGCTGCGCTGCGGCGGCACCCGCCCGGACGGCGCGGTGTACGAGGACGGCTTCTACTACCTGCCCACCATCCTCGACCACTGCGCGACCGACATGCGGTGCGTGCGCGAGGAGTCGTTCGGGCCGGTGCTGACCGTCGAGACCTTCGAGGGATCGGACCGCGACTCCGCCGAGGAGGCCGCGGTCAGCCTCGCCAACGACACGATCTACGGACTGGCCGGGGCGGTGTGGACCGAGAACGCCGGCCGCGCCGAGCGGGTGGCGAGCCGGCTGCGCCACGGCACGATCTGGATCAACGACTACCACCCCTACGTCCCCGGGGCCGAGTGGGGTGGATTCAAGCAGTCCGGCAACGGGCGCGAGCTCGGACTGGCGGGCCTCGAGGAGTACCGCGAGACCAAGCACGTCTGGCACAACACCCGTCCGGCGCCCGCCGGCTGGTTCCCCGACCGCGGTACCCGCTCAGAGGGAGGAGACGCATGAAGCAGTACGACTACGTGATCGTCGGTGGAGGCTCGGCCGGGTCCGCCCTCGCCCACCGGCTCTCGTCCGACCCCGGCACGAGAGTGCTGGTCCTGGAGGCGGGGCGCAACGACAACATCCTCGACCCGTTCATCCACATGCCGGCCGCGCTGCCGTACCCCATCGGCAACCGGCTCTACGACTGGAAGTACGAGACCGAGCCGGAGCCCCACATGGGCGGCCGCCAGGTGTTCCACGCGCGGGGCAAGGTGCTCGGCGGGTCCAGCTCGATCAACGGGATGATCTTCCAGCGGGGCAACCCGATGGACTACGAGCGCTGGGCGGGCGATCCCGGCATGGAGCAGTGGGACTACGCCCACTGCCTGCCCTACTTCCGGCGGATGGAGACCTGTCTCGCCGGGACGGACGCCTGGCGCGGCGGCTCCGGGCCGCTGGTCCTCGAGCGTGGGCCGGCGACCTCGCCGCTCTTCGGGGCGTTCTTCGAGTCCGTGCAGCAGGCCGGCTACCCGCTCACCGACGACGTCAACGGCTACCGCCAGGAGGGGTTCGCCAAGTTCGACCGCAACGTCCACCGCGGCCGGCGGCTCTCGGCGGCTCGGGCGTACCTGCACCCGGTCATGCACCGCAAGAACCTCGACGTCGAGACGCTCTCGCTCGTGACGGGGCTGCGGATGGAGGGCCACCGCTGCACCGGCGTCGACTACACCCGCGCCGGCCGGCTGCACCGGTCGGTGACCGCCGGCGAGGTGATCCTCTGCGGCGGGGCGTTCAACAGCCCGCAGCTGCTTCAGCTCGCAGGCATCGGTGATCCCGAGCAGGTGCGCGCGGCCGGGGTGACGCCGCGGCACGAGCTGCCCGGCGTGGGGGCCAACCTGCAGGACCACCTCGAGGTCTACATCCAGCACGCCGCCACCCAGCCGGTCTCGATCGCGCCGTGGCTCGCCCACCACCACAAGCCCCGGATCGGTGCCGAGTGGCTCTTCGGACGCCGCGGCGTCGGCGCCTCCAACCACTTCGAGGCCGGCGGGTTCATCCGCAGCAACGACGAGGTGGCCTGGCCCAACCTGATGTTCCACTTCCTGCCGATCGCGATCCGCTACGACGGCAGCAAGCCCGCCGAGAGCGAGCACGGCATCCACGGCTACCAGGTGCACATCGGCCCCATGTACGCCGACACCCGGGGGTGGGTGCGCATCCGCTCGACCGACCCCCGAGAGCACCCCGCGGTGCAGTTCAACTACCTCTCGACCGAGGCCGACCGGCGGGAGTGGATCGAGATGGTCCGCGCGGCCCGCAACATCCTCGAGCAGCCCGGCTTCGCGGCCTTCAGCGGCGGCGAGATCTCGCCGGGACCGACGGTGCATACAGACCAGGAGATCCTCGACTGGGTGGCCCGCGACGCCGAGACCGCGCTCCACCCGTCGTGCACGGCCAAGATGGGCACCGACGACGCCGCCGTGGTCGACCCGTCGACGATGCGGGTCCACGGGACCGAGGGGCTGCGGGTCGTGGACGCCTCGGTCTTCCCCTACATCACCAACGGCAACATCTACGCGCCCGTGATGATGGTCGCCGAGAAGGCCGCCGACCTGATCGCCGGCAACACGCCGCTGCCCGCGCTCGACGTTCCCTGGTACCGCCACGGCCGCAGCGACCCGGCGTACCCGCCCGGCGACCCGCGCAACGATGCCTGGGACGCCGCACACGATCTCCCGAGCGCCGCCGGCGCCCGTCCCGCACACCTGACAGGAGACAGCTCATGAGCACCGACACCCGGCCGACCCGAGGCCGCGCCCGACCGACCAGCCGGTCCACGGGGCTCCGTCCATCAAGTGGCCGTGTCTTCGGCGCCTCGCTCATCGGGGTCACCGCCGTGGCGATCTGGGCGATCGCGAGGCCCACGACCGCGCTACGAGACCATCTACTCCTGGACGGTCTGGGTCGCGACCGCGTTCGGCTGGTTCTACATCGCGCTCGGCACCGCCATCCTCGTCTTCGTGCATCTACCTCGGCTTCTCCCGGTTCGGGAAGCTGCGGCTGGGTCCTGCCCACTCCCGCCCGCAGTTCTCGACCTTCTCGTGGGCGGCTCGATGCTCTTCGCCGCCGGCATCGGCACCGACGTCATGTTCTTCTCCGTCGTCGAGCCCGTCACCCAGTACGTCGCACCGCCGGTCGGCGACGGGGGGACCGTGAACGCCGCGCGGGACGCCACGGTCTGGACGATGTTCCACTACGGCATCACGGGCTGGGCGATGTACTCGCTGATGGGCATGGCGCTCGGCTTCTTCGCCTACCGGCTCAACCTGCCGCTCGCGGTGCGCTCCGCGCTGTACCCGGTCTTCGGGAAGCGGGTCGACGGGGTGCTCGGCCACGCCGTCGACACCGCGGCGGTGCTCGGCACCGTCTTCGGCGATCGCCACCAGCCTGGGCATCGGCGTCGTCTTCCTCAACTTCGGCCTCAATCATGCTCTTCGGCGTCCCGGTCGGGCTCGGCGCCCAGATCGGGCTCGCCGCCCTGGCGATCATCATGGCGGCGCTCTCGGCGACCACGGGCGTCTACAAGGGCATCCGGTTCCTCTCCCAGCTCAACGTGATCCTGGCCATGTCGCTGGCCGCCTGGGTGCTCGTCACGGGCAAGACCGAGGTGCTCCTCGAGGGCATCGTGATGAACGTCGGCGACTTCGTGCGCCTCGTTCCCCGGCCTGACCATGGACACGATGGCCTACGACCAGGCCAACGAGAGTGGATGAACCTCTGGACGCTGTTCTTCTGGGCCTGGTGGGTGGCCTGGGCGTGTTCGTCGGCCTGTTCCTGGCGCGCATCTCCCGGGGCCGGACGATCCGCGAGTTCGTCGTCGGCACGATGGTCATCCCGTTCGCCTACATCGTGATGTGGGTGTCGATCTTCGGCAACGCCGCCCTCGAGCGGGTGCGCGGTGGCGACGAGGCGTTCGCCGAGGCCGCTCAGAACTACGACGGTCGCGGCTTCTTCATGCTCGTGGAGCAGTACCCCGCGTCCGGGCTTCGTGATCGCTGGTGGCGTCGTCGTCGGGCTGCTGTTCTACGTCACCTCCGCCGACTCCGGGGCGCTGGTGATGGGCAACCTGTGCTCCAACCTGCGGCACGTCCAGGAGGACTGCCGCGGCCTGGCATGCGGATCGTGTGGGCCGCCGTCACCGGGATCCTGACCATCGCGGTGCTCGCCGTGGGCGGGATCCTCGCCCTGCAGTACGCGACGGTGATCTTGCGGCCTGCCGTTCGCGGTGGTGCATGATCCTGGTGATGTGGGGCCTGTTCCGAGCGCTGCGGCGAGGCGCGCGGCGCGTCGAGTCGGGCGTCGCCCACCACCGTCCACCGCCCTCGGCGCCCGCGGGACGGCGACGGGAGTCGTGGAAGGCCCGGATCGCCCGCGCCACCAACTTCGTCAACGCCGAGGACGCCGAGCGGCACCTCGACCAGGTCGTGGCGCCGGCGCTCGGGCCAGGTGGCGAGGAGCTGCCGCTCGCGGGGTCGCCGCGACCCTGGAGCGAGGTGTCGCCGAGCCGTCGGACGACGACGAGCACGGTGGCACCTATGCGGAGCTGCGCGACGACGAGCCGAGCAGCCGTTCTTCTACCGGGTCCAGGTGCTGATGTCACCCGTGCCGGCGTACGGCGGGCGGATGGTCGGCGACCGCGACCAGTACGCCAGGCTGGCCGTTCACCTCGACGACGGTGCCCAGGACTACGACGTCATGGGCTACCACGAGTCAGGTCATCCACGACTGCCTCGACCAGTACGAGCGGCACCTGGAGTTCCTGCGGCTCGGCTCGACGTCCCGGTACGACGTCTGGGAGGAGCCCAAGGGGTAGGGGCCTCGGGGTCGACGCCGCGTCCTTGCTGGACGCTCCGGTGTCTCGTGCCCGGCCGGTGGGGCCGGTCGGACAAGTACCACGCCCTGCGCCGGGCGACCACCATGCGCCAGGACGGCCGCCGAGGCGACCGCATAGCAGAAGCCCCGCAGGCGTCTCGGGTCACCTGCGGGGCTTCTCTAGGACCCCGCAGGCGTCTCGGGTCACCTGCGGGGCCGACACCAACTATGCACGATGCGTTCAACCCAGCAAACCGGTCCCGTTGAAATGTTGACGTGACGTTACCCATTCGTTGACCGGGGAGTCCGCCCGGGCCGGCCCGCTGGTCCGGCCGAGCCTCAGCTGCTGCGCAGGAGCTCCGGTCCGCGCTCGGAGGTCACGACCTCGTGGGCCACGTCCGTCAGTCGGCGGCGGGAGCTGCGGGAGTGTGCCCGGAGCAGGGTGAAGGCCTCTTCGACGGTGATGTCGAAGGTGCGGGCGACGGCGCCCTTGGCCTGTTCGACGACGATCCGGCTGTTGAGGGCCACCTGCAGCTGCTCGGTGAGCAGCTCGGCACGGGAGACGGCCTGCTCCTGGATCAGCGCGATGGTGGCCATGTCGGCGAGCGCCTGGAGCACCCGGACTTCCTCGTCGAGCAGCTCCTGCCGGTGGGTCTGGAAGACGTTGAGCCCGCCGATGACGCGGTCGCGCAGCCGCATCGGGAAGGCGTGGACCGACGCCATGCCCGCGGCGATCGCGCGGGGGGCGAACGACGGCCAGCGGTCCGTGGCCAGGGCCAGGTCCGGAACGACGACCGGCCGGCCGGTGCTGTAGGAGTCGAGGCAGGGGCCCTCGTCGTTCTGGATCTGGAACAGCTCCAGCAGCCGCGCGTCCTCGCTGGAGGCGCCGACGTGGTGGAGGGTGCCGTCGCCACCGGTCAACATCACCCCGGCAGCACCGCCTCCGGTGATGTCGGTGGCATGGGTCGCCACGGAGTGGAGGAACTCGATGAGGTCGAAGTCGGCCACGAGGGTGTCGGCCACCTCGACGAAGACGGTTGCCAGTCGCTCGATCTCTATGCCCACGCTTCTTCATCCCCTATCGACGGTGGCGATTCTACGCTCAGCGGCCCGTCCGTCTGCGCCCTCCGGTCGTCTCACGGTGTCGTACCCGGTCTGGCCGCGGGCAACACCAGGCCGGCGATGATCGCACGGGCGAGGTCGATCAGCGGGATGCCCTCGGCGAAGGCGTGTGCGCGCATCCGCACCAGTGCGTCTGCCAGGTCGACACCGAGGTCCACCATCACCATGCCCTGCGCCTGGTGGACCTCCGCTCGCGCGTCGACCAGCGGCTCCCACGTCCCGTCGTCACGCACGACCTCGTCACCGAGCACGCTCCGGATCGCCAGCTCGGCGAACGCCAGCGCGAGTGCGGCCTCGGCGTCCTGCAGCACGTGGACGTCGGTCTCGTAGAGCTCGAGCACGCCGAGGGCGAGGCCTCCCACGAGCAGCGGGAAGCTGAACACCGCCGCCACACCGAGCTCGCCGGCGGCCTGCGAGAACCCCGGCCACCGGTGGCCCAGAGCCCCCAAGTCGGCCACGAGCACGGGCCGGCGACGGCCGAGAGCCTCGATCCGGGGTCCCTCCCCGGTGGCGAAGGTGAGCTCGGCGACCGTGGTGCTCCATCCGTCGGAGCTGGCCGCGAGTCCGGTCGTGCCGTCGCGTCCCGCGAGATGGATCGCGCACCCGGTCGCGGGGAGCGAGTCCACCACTCCCCGGCACACGCGCTGCAGCGCAGCGCTCGTGTCGGTGAGCTCCTCGTCGGCGGCGGCCGCAGCGAACGCGCGGCGGGCGGTGACGGCTGCCGGGTCGGGCGGGAGTGCACGGTCGTACGACATGGCACTCCTTCCGAGGCGTGCCCTCGGTCTCCCGGAGGTGCGACCCGTCACGACGTGGTCGATGCTGCGCGCACCTTACCGGTTGGCACCGGTCGCGGCCTGCCCTAGACTCCTCGACACTTCCTGCGTCCCGGACCCCGACGCACCAATGCGGTCGAAGAGCTAGGTTGACGCGTGGACAGCATCTCGCGGGTCAGCCGATGGTGCCCGCGTGGGGGCAGTGCGGCGGTGACCGGGGGCGAACCGAACCGCTGTACCGGGGGACTCGACGTCCAGGGCTGGCAAGCGTGCGGGGGACAAGCGCCGCCCTGGACGCCGGGCCCGGCCTACGGCTGAGCCTCAGCCTACGCGCGTCAGCTCGGGTGAGCGCCCGCGCGGACGACAACGATTTGGAACGGTGGCGGGCCGGGACGAGGACGTGAAGCCTCCCGCCGGGCTGGAGTCTGACGGCCCTGATGAGATTTGGCCTCAGGTGTGATCACGAACGTGCTGGTGGTGGATCAATGATCTTCAGGATGTAGGTCTTTCTGCCGGCCGCATCATCCTGCGCGAAGTAGATGCTCCTGGCACCCGCTGCTCGGTCCTCCACGAACGTGTCCCCACCCCAGGGGAAGTTTCCCCGCGCTCCGTGCATGTACAGGGGAGCGCTGCCGGGTGTCATGCGGAAGAGCTCCGTATGCGGGTCGTCCCCGGGCCAGAACTCCGGGTAGTGGTCTCGCCAGAAGTAGACGGTCCCGTCCTGGCTGACGCCGGGCGACCACGCCCCCCGGTAGAAGGGTGTGCCGAAAGGCTCGCCGCCCGGTTCGGCGTAGAAGACCGTCTCGGTTGTTTTGGAAGGAACGTGGTAGCGAACGATCGAATCGTATGAGCCGGGCATTGGCTCGGAACCTCCGTCATGGATGCGGAACCAATGTGCCCATACGACATAGTCTCCATTCACCTGACCGGGGGACACGCCTGCGAACTGCCTGTCCTCTCGGTCTAAGACCTGCGTGCTCTGCGTGCGGCGGTCATAGAGCATCACCTTGGAGACGCTCCCTCGAGTCGTCCTGACTCCCCGATGGAACAGCATGAACCGACCGGCGATCGTGGGGTCGTTCTCCGTGCCGGGCCCGTTGACGACCCGCGGGAATGCCGACCGCCTGTGTGTCCGCAGATTGAACCGGTACAGGTCCCAGTCCGAGGTTCGCGGGCGGTGTGGTCGCTCCGCGTACACCACCAAGCGGTCGGTGATCCCGCCTCCGTCGGCTTCCGTGCCCCGTCGGCTGATGCGAAGTGGGGGCTTCGTCCCGCGCTGCGCAAGGACACGTTCGCGCTGGGCGTCGCCTCCTTGGCGGCCCCACGTCAGCCAGCGTCCCGCAGCCGCGGGGTCGTCGAAGCTCACGGACGAGGGCCCCTTCACCGGCATCGCGGTGAAGTCGTCCTGAGCGACTGCCACACCTGAGCCACTGACCATCACCAGCGCGAAGCCGATGCACGCCCCAACCCGGGCTCGGGCCTGGGAGTTTCGCGCCGCCACGTGCCACCTCCCATGCGAACACTGCCCTTCAGGTCGAGCGTGCAGTCGGGAACTCCGCTGCAGGCCGGACGCTCGCCCTTCGCCCCCACCATGATCGGCCATGTGCGCTCACAGGTGCCAGCCCCTCGATGTCGATGGCTTCGGCGGGCGACCAGGTGATGGCATGTCAAGCCGATCCGAGGGGATGACCCAGGGCTGACGCTCGGCTCCGAGCCCACGGGCGTGTGTTTCACTGACAGCGTGTGGCGGCTGCTGGAACCGCTGCGGACCGACGATCGCGAGGCGTTCCTCGCGTTGGCCCGCCGTCGCACCTTTGCGCGCAACGAGGTGGTCTGTCACGAGGGTGACCCGGCCGACTCACTGCACCTCGTGGAGCACGGCCACCTGGCCGTCCACGGCGGTCTCGCGTCCGGCGCCACCGCGACCTTCACGATCCTCTCCTCGGGAGAGTACTTCGGGGAGCTGGCGCTGCTGCGTGCGGACCGCCTGCGCACCGCGACCGTCACCGCGCTCGAGCCGAGTCGCACGCTGGCGGTTGCGGCGACGGCCTTCGATGCGCTGTGCAGCCAGAACCCGAGGATCGAGCGGATCGTCTCGGCCGTGCTGGCAGACCGGATCGACATCCTGAGTCGGCGGCTCCTGGAGACCATGTACGAAAGCCTTGACCGCCGCGTGTACCGGCGCCTGCTCGAGCTGGCTCGCGCGTACGGAGCCGCGGACGGCACCGTCACGATCCCGTTGAGCCAGACCCAGCTCGCAGACCTTGTCGGGGCGACGAGACCGTCGGTCAACCAGGTCCTGCATCGGCTCGCCGAGCTCCACGTCGTCAGCCTGGGTCGTTCGCGCATCGAGGTCCTGGACCTGGCGGCCCTCGAACGACGGTGCCCCGGATAGCCCGGCAGCAGTGCGGCGACTGTTCCGCATCGGCCACTCGGAGTGTCAGCGGGCGAACAGAAGACTCCTCGGCGTTGGCGCAGGATCGACACATCGAACCGACCGACCCGGTCCAGACACCAGGAGCCACCATGTACGAGAACGAAGCCGTCGTCCGCGCGATCATGGCCGAACGCATCCGCGAGGCGAACCACGCGCGCCTGACCCACGCGCCCCGGCGACGTGAGCGGACGACAGTCGCCACCACCGCCGCGACCCCAGGAGCCCCAGCGTCACTCCCGGCTCTGGAGCCTCGCCCACCTCGGCCGCGCCTACGGCTGAGAACGGGGCGACACGCGCCCGACCCGGAGCGCATCACCACGCGCCTCAACCCAGCGGGTGAAGTCGACGGCGTCAGGGACAGAAGTGGCCCCTCCCGACCAGGATCGGGAAGGGCCATCCACCTGCGAAACTCTCGGTACGCCATCAGGGACTCGAACCCCGAACCCGCTGATTAAGAGTCAGCTGCTCTGCCAATTGAGCTAATGGCGCGTGCTGTGGAGCGTCCGCAACTTTACCAGCGGGCCCACGACGCGAGAAATCGAGAGCCTCGCCGTCACCGGGTGCCGAGGACGGCCCGGGCGGCGTTGTGACCGCCGAGCCCGGAGACCGCGCCACCACGGCGGGCGCCGGAGCCGCAGACCATCACCGAGGCGACGTCGGTCTGCACTCCCCACTGCTGGGCGGGCGTCTCGAGCCGAGCCCGGTTGGCCGCCCACGGCCAGTCGAGGTCGCCGTGGAAGATGTGGCCGCCGGGCATCGCCAGGTCGGCCTCGACGTCCTGCGGGACGAAGGCCTCGATGCAGGGCCGTCCGGACGCATCGGTCGAGACGCAGCTCTCGATCGGCTCGGCCAGGTGCTCGTCGAGCGCCGCCAGCGCACGCTCGACCGCCAGCGCCTTGACGGCATCGCGGTCGTCTCCCGCGAACAGCGCGGCCGGGGTGTGGACCCCGAGGAAGGTGAGGGTGTGCATGCCTTCGGGGGCCTGGCCGAGGACCGACGGGTCGGTGAGCGAGTGGCAGGTGAGCTCGCCCGGCACCGTGGTCGGCACGTGGCCGGCCGCCGCTTCGGCGTAAGCGCGCTCGAGCACGGAGTGGTCCGCAGCCACCCGGAAGCTGCCGGCGAACGCGACCCGGGGGTCGACGCCCGACTTGAGCTGCGGGAGCCGGTCGAGCAACAGGTTGACCTTCAGCTGCGACCCCTGAGGCTTGGTCTCGGCGTCCTCGCCCTGACCCATGAGGATCCGCAGCACCCACGGCGCGACGTTGGCCAGGACGTGGCGTGCGGTGATGGTGTGGGCGGAGCGACCGTCGTGCCAGGTGACCTCGGCGCCCTCGTCGACGGCCTCGATCCTCGACACCCCGGCCGAGGTGATCACCTCCGCACCGGCGTCGGTGGCGCTGCGCGCCAGCGCGGCCGTCACCGCACCCATGCCGCCGACGGGCACCCGCCACTCGCCGGTCCCGTTGCCGAGCAGGTGGTAGAGGAAGCAGCGGTTCTGGACCAGCGACGGGTCGTGCAGGGAGGCGAAGGTGCCGACCAGCGCGTCGGCCGCGACGACTCCGCGCACGGTGTCGTCGGCGAACCGGCGCTCGATGGCCTCGCCGATCGGAGCGAGGACCACGTCGTGCCACACCTCGGCGTCGACCTGGTCGCGGATCGAGCGCTCGGTGGGCAGCGGGTCGAGCAGGGTGGGGGCCACGACCCGGGCCAGGTCGCCGACGCCGGCGCGGAACGCCTGCCACGCGGCGTGGTCGTCGTCCCCGCCGGTCAGGGTGCGGAACGACTCCGCGGTGGCCGGTCCCTCCGGCCGTTCGACCAGCAGGCCACCGGGTGCGCCGTCGCGCATCGTCGGGGTGTACGAGGAGGTCGCTCGCGGCACCAGCTCCAGGTCCAGGTCGAGCTCGGTCACCAGCTGTTGGGGGAGCAGCGAGACCAGGTCGGCGTAGCGCGACATCCGGGCCGGCTGACCGGGGAACGCGACAGCGGAGACCGCGGCGCCGCCGACGTGTGCGAGCCGCTCCAGCACCAGGACCGACAGCCCGGCGCGAGCGAGGTAGCCCGCTGCGACCAGGCCGTTGTGGCCGGCCCCGACCACGACGACGTCGTACGTGCTGCGCTCGGAGGTCACCGCCCCAACCTAGGGCATGTGCGGGGGCCTCCCGACCGGCCCCGGAGGCCGGACGACAGCAGGGCCCCGGCGCGATGCCGAGGCCCTGCTGTCATGTCTGGGGTGAGCGACGGGACTTGAACCCGCGACCCTCGCGACCACAACGCGATGCTCTACCAGCTGAGCTACGCCCACCATGGCGAGACCCCGGCCGAGACCGGGGACCGGGGAAGAGTGTAGCCCCCGACCGCCCCTCAGTCCGCATCGGGCGTCGTGCCCGCGCCCTCCTGGTCGCCGAGCCCGGTGAGCGACCCGCCGTGCCTGGCCGCGATCGCCCGGGCGGTGTCGGAGTCGGGGCCGGGTGGCGTCGTGAAGATCGCTTCCCGGTAGTAGCGGAGCTCCTCGATGCTCTCCTGGATGTCGGCGAGCGCCCGGTGGTTGCCGCGCTTGGCGGGCGACTGGAAGTAGGCCCGGGGGAACCAGCGGCGGGAGAGCTCCTTGATCGAGGAGACGTCGACGATGCGGTAGTGCAGGAACGTCTCCAGGGTCGGCATGTCGCGGGCCAGGAACGACCGGTCGGTGGCGACCGTGTTGCCGGCGAGCGGCGGCCGGCTGCCCTTGGGGCAGTGGGCCTTGATGTAGGTGAGCACCTGCTCCTCCGCCTCGGCCAGCGTGATGCCGTGCGAGAGGTCGTCGAGCAGCCCCGACGAGCGGTGCATGTCGCGCACGAAGTCGCCCATCTGGTCCAGCGCCTCCGGCGGAGGCTTGATGACGAGGTCGATGCCGTCGCCGAGCACCTCGAGCTCGAAGTCGGTGACGAGGGCGGCGACCTCGATCAGGGCGTCGGCCTCGAGGTCGAGGCCGGTCATCTCGCAGTCGATCCACACCAGTCGGTCGTTCACGAGTGGTCAGCCTACGCCCGGCCCCGGACGGGCTCAGGTTCTCCTCAGTCCGCCGACGTACGGTCGCGGCCGTGAAGGACTGGTTCGGGCTGGTGGCGCGGTTGGTCACCGGCGGCGTCTGGATCGTCGCAGGAGCCCTCAAGCTCCCCGACCCGGCGGGCAGCGCCGCGCCGTCCGTGCCTACGAGCTGCTGCCGGAGGCGGTGGTCCCCACGGTGGGCTACCTGCTCCCGGCGCTCGAGGTGCTGGTCGGGGTCGGGCTGGTGCTGGGGCTGCTGACCCGGGCTGCGGCCGTGGTGTCGAGCCTGTTGTTCGTCGCCTTCATCGTCGGGATCGCCTCGGCGTGGGCGCGCGGGCTGCAGATCGACTGCGGCTGCTTCGGGGGTGGCGGCTTCGAGGCCGGCGCCGACGAGGACTACCCGTGGGAGATCGCCCGGGACGTCGGACTGCTGGTGCTGTCGCTGTGGCTGGTCGTCCGGCCGGCGACGCGCTGGTCGCTGGACGGAGTCCTCTTCAGGTCCGCGAGCGAGGGAAGGATGTCCCATGTCGAAGAAGGCCACTGAGCGGAGCCGCAGCCAGCGGGCCGTTGCCCTGGTCGCGGAGCAGCGCCGCCGCGAGAGTCGGCGGCGTACGACGATCATCGCGAGCGTCGTCGGCGTGGTCGTCGTGCTGCTGGCGGCCGCCGTGTTCCTCGGCAGCCGCGGCGACACCTCCGGGGAGGCCGCGACCGAGGTGCCGGGCGGGGTCGACGACTACACCGTCAGCGTCGGTGACGCGGATGCGCCGACCACCATGACGGTCTACGAGGACCCGCAGTGCCCGATCTGCAAGGCCTTCGAGGCCGAGGTCGCCGATCCGGTCGCCCAGGCGGTCGACGCCGGCGACGTGCGCGTGGACTACCGGATCGTGTCGTTCCTCGACCAGGCCTCGGCCAACGAGTACTCCTCGCGAGCGGCCAACGCGCTGATGGCGGTCCAGGACGTCGCCGGACCGGACGCCTTCGCCGAGATGCACCGCATCCTGTTCGAGAACCAGCCGGCCGAGGGGAGCGCCGGTCCCGAGGACGCCCAGCTCGTCGACTGGGCGGTGCAGGCCGGGGCCGAGCAGGCCGAGGTGCAGCCGCTGATCGAGGACAAGGTCTTCGAGCAGTACGTCGTCAACGCGACCGACCAGATGTCGAAGAACGGGTCAACGGGACGCCGACGGTGCTGATCGACGGCGAACCGGCCGGGGAGACCCCGCAGGAGTCGGTGGACGCCGTGCTCGACGCCGTCTCCTGACCGGTCCTGACCACGGGCGCGAGGTTTGGTGGACCGCGGTCGCCCGCTGCCACACTCGCCGGGTGAACCTCACCGACTTCATTGCCGGACTGCCCAAGGCCGAGCTCCACGTCCACCACGTCGGCTCTGCCGGACCGCGGATCGTCAGCGAGCTCGCCGCGCGGCACCCCGGCGTCGTCCCGACCGATCCCGAGCGGCTGCGGTCGTTCTTCGAGTTCCGCGACTTCGCCCACTTCGTCGAGGTCTACCTCGCGGTCGTCGACCTGATCCGCACCCCGGAGGACGTCCGGACGGTGACCTACGAGGTCGCGCGCGACATGACCGGGCAGGGGCTGCGCTACGCCGAGCTCACCTGCACGCCGCACACCTCCGTGGTGCGCGGCGTCCCGATCGAGGCCTACACGGAGGCGATCGAGGACGCCCGGGTCGCCGCGGAGCGCGACTTCGGCCTGGTGCTGCGCTGGATCTACGACATCCCCGGTGAGCTGGGGGTGCCGGGCGCCGACGCCACCCTCGACTACGCCCTGCACCACGCGCCGGACGCGCTGGTGGGCTTCGGCCTGGGCGGCCCCGAGATCGGCGTCCCACGGCCGCAGTTCCAGCCGCACTTCGACGCTGCGCGCGCCACGGGCTCCACAGCGTGCCCCACGCCGGGGAGACCACCGGCCCGGAGACGGTCTGGGACGCCGTCCGGCCGCTGGGTGCCGAGCGCATCGGCCACGGGATCAGCGCCGCCCAGGACCCGACCTGCTCGCACACCTGGCCGCCGAGGGCATCCCACTGGGGTCTGCCCCTCCTCCAACGTCGCCACGCGTGCCGTCGAGCGGCTCGAGGACCACCCGCTGCCGGCGATCGTCGCCGCGGGCGTGCCGGTGACGATCAACTCCGACGACCCGCCGATGTTCGGCACCACCCTGGTCGAGGAGTACGCCGTGGCCGCCCGGCTGCTGGACCTCGACGAGGAGGGGATCGCCGACCTCGCCCGCGCAGCGGTGCGGGCCTCGTACGCCCCGGACGGGGTCAGGGCCTCGCTGCTGGCGGAGATCGACGACTGGACCGCGTCGGCCCGGACCGACTGAGAGGGACCCGGGCAGGCCTC
>CAVRSW010000043.1:0-9606 GCA_963723945.1 uncultured Actinomycetota bacterium | reverse complement strand
GACTCGAGGTCGTGGCGGGAGTAGGTGCGGAAGGCGATGTGGGTCTCGGTGGCGGTCACGCCGTCGACCTTGTTGAGCCGGTCGGCCACCACCGCTGCCACGTCGTCGTGGGCGGCGACCCGGACCAGGGCGATCAGGTCGATCTGGCCGGTCACGGAGTAGACCTCGCTGACACCGTCGAGTGCGGCGATCTGCTCGGCGACCTCGGGGATGCGCGCCACGTCGGCCTTCACGAACACGATGGCGGTGATCATGCGCCGAGGTTAGCGGGCCGGACGGTGGACCGGGGCGAGGCTGCGTCGTTCGTCGAACGGCACCAGCGAGAGCCGGGAGGTCGAGGCCGCGTCGTGGAGAGCCAGGTGGCGCGTGGACCCGAGCAGCGGGCAGGTCCACTCGCCGTCGACCTCGACCAGCCGGACACCGGGCGACTCCAGCCACCGCAGCACCCGTTCGGACTCCTCGGCGGTCGCGGCCGGCACCGGTCCGGGGCCGGGAGGGACCGACTCGGCGCTGTCGCGGAGGCCGGCGACGAACTGGTGGGCGTCGGCACCGGACGGGATCACCCCGGCCGCGGCCAGCCGGCCGTGGCGTACGACGTGGACCGCCCAGCGGCCGTCGTCCTCGCGGCGGGCGGCCACCACCTCGGGGCAGCGGCTCAGCGCGGCGAGCCGCTGGGTGCGGGCGGTGGCCCGGATGAACGCGGAGAGCCGGTCACGGTGGGTGCCGGCCTCCTCGAAGCGCTCTTCGGCGGCCAGCCGCGCCATCCGCTCGTTGATCGCCTCGACCACCTCGTCGGGACGCCGCACCAGGCTGTCGCGCAGCTGCCGCACGACAGCGCCGTAGGTGGTCTCGTCGGTGCTGCCGTCGCACGGGGCGAGGCAGCGGCCCATCTCGGCCAGGACGCAGGGCGAGCGCCCGGTGCGCCGACCCATCCGGTCGGAGCACTGACGGATCGGGAACGTGTCGTGGAGGGCGGCCAGGCACTTCTCGGCGGTCCGCCTCGACGAGAACGGGCCGACGTAGTCGGCGTCGTCGTCGGCCACCCGCCGCACCAGCGAGAGCCGCGGCCACACCTCGCGGGTCAGCTTGAGGAAGTGGACCTTCTCGGGGAATCGGGACCGTCGGTTGTAGCGCGGCTTGTGCTCGGCGATCAGCCGGAGCTCGCGCACCTCCGCCTCGAGCGGGGTGGCGCAGACGATCCCCGTGACACGGGTCGCCAAGCCCACCATCTCGCCCATCCGGGACCGCGTCTCGGACGCCGTGAAGTAGGTGCGGACGCGGGTGCGCAGGTCGCGGGAGGTGCCGATGTAGAGGACCCGGCCCTGGTCGTCGCGGAACAGGTAGACGCCCGGGGCGTGGGGGAGCCCCTCGGCGAGGTGGCGCTTGCGGCGCTGGGCCGTGGAGACCCGGGAGGAGAAGGTCTGCAGCTCCTCGAGGGTGTGGACCCCGAGCCCCCCGAGCCGCTCCATCAGGCCGTGGAGCACGTCCACCGTCGCCCGCGCGTCGGACAGCGCGCGGTGGTTGGGGGTCGTCGAGGCGTTGAACACCCGGGCGAGCGAGGAGAGCTTGCAGTTGGGCGCGTCGTCGCGGGTGATCACGCGGCGGGCCAGGACCGCGGTGTCGAGCACCTCGAACGCGGGCCAGGGACGCCCCTGCCGCTCGGCGAAGTGGCGCAGGAAGCCGACGTCGAACGGGGCGTTGTGGGCCACCAGGACGCAGCCCTCGGCGAAGGTCAGGAAGGCGGGCAGCACCGACTCGATCGCCGGGGCCTCGCTCACCATCGAGTTGGTGATGCCGGTGAGGACGGCGATGAACGCCGGGATCTCGGCGTGCGGGTTGACCAGGGTCTGGAACTCGCCGAGCACCACGCCGCCGCGGACCTTGACCGCCCCGACCTCGGTGATCATCGACCCACCGGCGGCGGACCCGCCGGTCGTCTCGAGGTCGACCACGCAGAAGGTGATGTCGCGCAGCGGTCGGCCGAGCTCGTCGAACGTGCGCTGCTCCTCCCAGCGGGTCGTGCCCGGCGTGGCGGGCCCCGCGTCGGTCAGGGAGTGGGTGGTGGTCACGGGAACGACGCTAGGCGTGGGCACCGACAACCCCGGGACGGCGCGCGGCATATCCTGCGACTCGTGAGCCGCGCGAGCATCGAGGTCCCCGGTCCGACCCAGCGCTGGCGGTGCGGGGGCTGCGGAAACCTGACCCGGTTCGACGTCAGCCGCGCGCGGCGTACGACCGAGTTCTGGCACTTCGACCTCGCCGGCGACCACCGGGTCGAGCAGACCGAGGTCCGCGACGAGACGGTGGAGCAGGTCGCCTGTCGCTGGTGCGGCCGCTCGGACGCGGTCGAGCTGGTGGCGCGGGCCGACGTCGCGGAGCAGGACGCCGGACCCGCCTGATCCCCTCCCGACCCGCCCGTCGAGAGGCCCGCGACACGCGGGCGACGCGCTGTCCGGGCGCCGTTGTCAGTGGTCACCCCGACCCTCGGGGACATGACGACACGAATCGACTGCGACACCTGCGTGGTCCGGGGGCTCGCGTGCCACGACTGCGTGGTCACGGTGCTGCTCGGGCCACCCCCCGAGCTGGAGCTCGACGACGAGGAGCGCCGCACCCTCGACGTCCTCGCCGACAGCGGCCTGGTGCCGCCGCTGCGGCTCGTGCAGCCGGTCGACCCGCCCGCGATCGAGTCCGCCTGAGGTGGGCTCGGCGGTGACTCCTGTGGCAGATGTGACGTGTGTGACATCTGGCCCCGGCTCCGCCGGCGTGGTCCGCGCCACATCTGTGCGAAGAGTTGGTCGGCGCGCGCGATCCCGACTAGGGTGACTCGCCAGGTGCTCGTGGAAGTGGATCAGACGGATCCGCGCGGGCGCCGCGCCGAGTCCAGGCCGGGGGGACGGCCGAAACGGAGCCGGGGAACCACACCTTCTGGGGTGAATCCCCTGCAAGGCGGACCGCACGTGTCCGAGGAGCAGGGGTAGGGCCACGTCGTGCCCGAACCCGTCAGCTCACCCGGTAGGCGTCACGACATGCAAGGGAGACCCTCCGCTCGTGCTTTACGGACGGAAGCCGCTCGTACCCGCCCTCACCGGTCTCGCGCTCGCCGCGGTGATCGGGCTCGTGCCCAGCAGTGCGCAGGCCGAGCCCGAGATCAGCGACGTCCGCGTCCGCGTCGATCGCCTCTACCACGAGGCCGAGGTCGCCCAGGAGCGCTATCACGACGCCAAGCTGGAGCTCGACGAGCTGCGTCAGGACCTCGGGTCCCTCGAGGCCGACCAGAAGCGTCAGGACCAGCGTCTCGACGTGGTCCAGGAGCAGGTCCGCGACTCGGTGATCCGCCAGTACCAGGGCGACAGCCTCTCGGCGGTCGGCCAGGTCTTCGTCAGCGACGAGCCGAGCTCGTTCCTCGACCAGCTCTCGACGATGACCTCCTACAGCGAGCTGCAGACCCAGCTGTTCTCCTCGTACTCGCGTGAGGCCACGGCCCTCGGCATCCGCCGGGACGCGACCGAGAGCCGCGTCGACGACATCGCCGAGGTCGAGCAGCAGCTCGCCGACGAGAAGGCCGTCGTCGAGGACAACCTCGCCGAGGCCCAGGACCTGCTCGACGAGCTCGAGGCCGAGCAGCGGGAGCGGCTCGAGGCCCAGCAGGTCTCGCGCAGCGCCGCCGAGCCCGCCCCTGTCGACGTCTCGGTCTCGGGCAACGCGGGTGCGGCCGTGTCCTACGCGATGGGCCAGGTCGGCGACGCCTACGTCTACGGCGCGGCCGGCCCCGACGCGTTCGACTGCTCCGGCCTGACGATGATGGCCTGGGCCCAGGCCGGCGTCAGCCTCCCGCACTCCTCCAGCGCCCAGTACAGCTCCGGCCCGCAGGTCGCCGCCAGCGCGCTGCAGCCGGGCGACCTGGTCTTCTACTACAGCCCGATCAGCCACGTGGGCATGTACATCGGCAACGGCCAGATCGTGCACGCGGCCAACCCGAGCACCGGCGTCCAGGTGACGGGTCTCTACTCGATGCCGTTCTCCGGCGCGGTCCGCCCTGGCTGACCCCACGACGACGAAGGCCGGTCGCCCACGATGGTGGGTGGCCGGCCTTTCGTTCTGCCTGGTGCTGGCGGTCGCCGGCGTCGGCTGGGCGGTGCTCCGCGACGGCACCTACGTCGCCCCGAGGCCCCAGGCGCCCTCGGCCTCGATCGAGCCGGGCGAGGCCGCAGGCGTCCTGCACCGGCTCGAGCACGCCGTCGCGGACCGTGACCCCGAGGCCGCCGCCGCGCTCGCACCCGAGGGCGACGAGGCCGCGGCGGCCCTGTTGCGAGCCGTCGTCGACAACGCCCGGGAGATCGGGGTGGACCGGTTCACGCTGCGCTACGTCGACGCGCTCGGCGGTGTCGACACGGAGGGCCGGTGGTCCGCGACGGTCGAGACCGGGTGGCGATTCGCGGGCTTCGACCGCTCCGCGTCGGTCGGCGACGTCGAGTTCGTGCTCGAGGCCAGCGGCGACCGGACCGCCATCGCCGGGATCGGCGGCACCACCGGGCTCTCCCCGGTGTGGCTGGCCGGTCCGGTCCGCGTGGAGCGGGCGCCGGACACCCTCGTGGTGGCGGCGACCGATGCCGCCCGCTACGGCCGGCTGGCCGGGTCGGCCGTGCCCGTGGTGCGGCGAGTGCTGCCGCGGTGGCGCTCCGGGCTCGTCGTGGAGGTGCCGACCAGCGCCGCCGCGCTCGACGCGGCGCTGGGCGCGGAGCCGGGCCGTTACGCCGCGATCGCCGCCGTCACCAGCGGCGTGGGCGACGACCTCGACCCCGGTGTCCCGGTCCACGTCCTGGTCAACCCCGAGGTCTTCGGTGACCTTGACGGGCAGGGGTCCCGGGTCGTGATGAGCCACGAGGCCACCCACGTGGCGATGGAGGCGGCCACCGAGCCGGACACGGTCCCGGCCTGGCTGACCGAGGGGTACGCCGACTACGTCGCGCTGCGCGACATCGACCTCCCGCTGTCGGTCACCGCCGCCCAGGTGGAGCAGCAGGTGCGTCGTGGGGGTCCGCCGGCGAGGCTGCCGGGCGACGCCCGCTTCGACACCCGCACGACCCACCTGGGGGCCGCCTACGAGGCCGCCTGGATCGCCTGCCGGATGCTGGCCGACCGGGCGGGGGAGCAGGCGCTCACCCGCTTCTACACGGGTTTGCGCCCCGGCGACGACGTCGGCGCCGAGTTCCGCCGGTCGTTCGGGCTCTCGGTGGCTGCCTTCACCCGGGAGTGGCGCAGGGCCCTGACAGACTTGGCGGCGTGACCCCGGCCGCCCGACGTACTGCCCTGGTGGTGGCGGTGGGCGGGGCGCTGGCGTTCGTCGCCCTCGCCTGGTGGCAGGTGCCGTGGCACCCCGTGCCCGGTGGCCTCCCGGACCCGGTGGCGCCCGGGAGCGTGCTCACCGACGCCCAGGTCGCCCGCGCCGAGGACTACTCGCGCTGGGCCCGGGTGTGGGGCTGGAGCAGCCTCGCGGTCTCGGTGGCCGTCGCCTGCTGGCTCGGGTTCACCAGGGTGGGTGCTCGGCTCGTCGCCAGGGTCCGCGGGCCGTGGCCGTGGCGGGTGCTGGTGGCGGTGGCGCTGTGCGTCGTGGCCGGCCGGCTGGCGACGCTCCCGTTCGCGGTGGCGGCCCAGCAGCACCGGCTCGACGCCGGGCTCTCGACCCAGTCCTGGCCCGCGTGGGGCTGGGAGCTCCTCGTCGGGCAGCTGGTGACGGTCGTCGCGGTCTCGGTGGCGCTGGTGGGGGTGCTCGGCTGCGCCCGACGGTGGCACACGGCGTGGCCGGCTGTGGCCGCGGTGCTGGTGGCCGCGCTGGTGGTGCTCGGGTCGTTCGTCTACCCGGTGATGGTCGAGCCGCTCACCAACGACTTCGAGCCGCTCCCGGCAGGGGCGCTGCGCTCGGAGATCCTCGCGGTCGCCGAGGCCGAGGGGGTGCCGGTCGACCAGGTCCTGGTCACCGACGCCTCGCGCCGCACGACGACCTTCAACGCGTACGTGTCGGGCTTCGGGTCGACCCGCCGGGTCGTCCTCTACGACACCCTCGTGGGCGAGGTCGACCGCCCGGAGGTGCTGGCGGTGGTGGCCCACGAGCTGGCGCACGCCCGCCACGACGACGTCCTGGTCGGCTCGGCGCTGGGAGCGCTGGGGTGCGCTGCCGGGGTGGGGCTGCTGGCGCTGCTGCTGGGCCTGGGCCTGGGCGGGGCAGGGCCGAGGGACTCGACCCCGGCAGCCCGGAGGTGGTGCCGCGGGTGCTCGCCCTGGTGGCGGTGGCCGGGCTGCTCGTGAGCCCGGTCCAGTCGACGATCAGCCGACTGGTGGAGACCCGCGCCGACGTCGAGTCGCTGGCAGTGACGGGGGAGACGGAGTCGTTCGTGGAGCTGCAGCGTCGGCTGTCGGTCCGCTCGCTCGCCGACCCGACGCCCCCGGCCTGGTCACAGCTCTGGTTCGGGACGCACCCCACGCTGCTGGAGCGGGTGGCGCTGGCCCGCCGGCGCTAGCGCCGGCCGAACGGGCAGAGGCGGAAATGGCCGACGGCCCGGCCACCGCTCACGGTGGCCGGGCCCGTCGGGTCGTGCAGAGGCCTCAGGAGGCGCAGGTGCCGGCGAGGTTGGCTGTTGCCGCTGTCGATGGCGTCACAGGTGTCGGAGAACGCGTCCTTGACGAACGGGCCGAGCGCGAACACGGCGACGACGATCAGGGCGGCGATGCCGGCGATCAGCAGGCCGTACTCCACGGCCGAGGCGCCGCGCTCCTCCATCTTGGCGAGGCGGGCGTCCAGCAGGGTCTTGAGGTAGTCGAACATCTGGGGGGCTCCTTGGTTCTGGTGTTTGAAATGTCTGTTTCCCACGAGTGAGGTCGGGGGGCGACCTCGTGAGGGAAGTCTGTCCGGATGGGCTCTCGGTCACACCGGGAGAACGTCTGGCTGCTCGTAGTCTTTTCGGGTCACTGCGGGTCACCCCGGTGCGTCAGGGGGACGCTAGGTCTGGCAGGTGGCGGACGGCTGGGCGTCCACCGCGGAGCAGGTGTGCTCGAACATCGCGTTCGTCTTGCCGCCCAGGGCGACCACGGCGATCACGATCAGGGCGGCGATGCCGACCAGCACGAGGGCGTACTCGACGGCGGAGGCGCCCCTCTCCCGGTCAGGGGCTGGCGTGCGGTGCACGAGCGGCATGGCGGAGTCCCTCCGAAGGGCGACGGGGTCCTGGCCACCAGCTGGCGGCCGGGACCCCGTCGACGCTGATGGATCAGGAGGCGCAGGTGCCGGCGAGGCTGGCTGTTGCCGGTGTCGATCGCGGAGCAGGTGTCGGAGAACGCGTCCTTGACGAACGGGCCGAGCGCGAACACGGCGACGACGATCAGGGCGGCGATGCCGGCGATCAGCAGACCGTACTCCACGGCGGAGGCGCCGCGCTCGTCCATCTTGGCGAGGCGGGCGTCCAGCAGGGTCTTGAAGAAGTCGAACATTGAGGGGCTCCTTGAGATCTGGTGTTGAGGTGTCGGGGTGTCCGCCGGGGGAGGTACGGGGGGCGACCTCGTAAGGAAAAGTCTGTCTGGTCGGCGTCCCGCTCACACCGGGAGAACGTTCCGGTCCTCGTAGTCTTTTCGGGTCACTCCAGGGCACCCCGGTGCGTCAGGCGGGCGCTAGGTCTGGCAGGTGGCGGACGGCTGGGTGTCGACCGCGGAGCAGGTGTGCTCGAACATCGCGTTCGTCTTGCCGCCCAGGGCGACCACGGCGATCACGATCAGGGCGGCGATGCCGACCAGCACGAGGGCGTACTCGACGGCGGAGGCGCCCCTCTCCCGGTCAGGGGCTGGCGTGCGGTGCACGAACGGCATGGCGGAGTCCCTCCGAATGGCGACGGGGCCCCGGCGCCAGCTGGCGGCCGGGACCCCGTCGACGCTGATGGATCAGGAGGCGCAGGTGCCGGCGAGGTTGGCTGTTGCCGGTGTCGATCGCGGAGCAGGTGTCGGAGAACGCGTCCTTGACGAACGGGCCGAGCGCGAACACGGCGACGACGATCAGGGCGGCGATGCCGGCGATCAGCAGACCGTACTCCACGGCGGAGGCGCCGCGCTCGTCCATCTTGGCGAGGCGGGCGTCCAGCAGGGTCTTGAAGAAGTCGAACATTGAGGGGCTCCTTGTTGGTGTTTCTCACGTGGTGCAGGTCCTCTGCACCAGAGGCCGGTCGACCTCTTGTGAGCAGAATTCTTCCGGCAGCAGGCGATCCCCGCAGGGAAATTCTGGTTCGACCTGGTAGTCCTTTGGGACTACTCCGGGCGTGGTCCTGGAGACCGTCGTCAGCGGTTCGTCCGGGCAGGCTGCGGCGGCTCGATGCCGGGGAGGGACGCAGCTGCGCGCGAGCGGGACGCGTCAGCGGGTGGTGGCGTCGGGGTTGATGCTCGAGAGCAGCCCGATCCGCATGGCGGTGACCAGCGCCTGGGCGCGGTTGGCGGCGCCGAGCTTCTGGTAGATCTTCGCGACGTGCGACTTCACCGTCGACTCCGACAGGTGGAGCTGGGGGGCGATCTCGGCGGCGCTGAGGCCGTCGGCGAGCAGCAGCAGGACGTGGTGCTCGCGGTCGGAGAGCCGGGTCGACTCGCCGCTCGCACGGCGCATCATCGCCTGGGCGAGGCCGGCGCAGAGGAAGGAGCGAGGGGAGACGGCGGCGTGACGGGCCGCCTTGACGACCTCGGTCGACGGGGCGTCCTTGCCAACGAAGGCCGACGCCCCGGCCTCCATCGCGGCGAAGATCTGGTCGTCGCCGGAGTGCATCGTGAGCACCACGAGGCCGGCCCGGGTGTCCTCACGCCGGACGTGGCGGACGACGTCGAGGCCGGTGCCGTCCTGCAGCTGGAGGTCGGTGACGACGACCTGTGGCTTGTGCTCCTCGTACATCGCGATCGCCTCGGCCACGGTGGCCGCGGCGCCCAGCACCTCCATGTCGGGCTGCGCCGAGAAGACGCCGGTCAGCCCGTCGCGGATCAGGTCGTGGTCGTCGACCAGGAGCACAGTCGTCGCAGTGGTCACACGGACACCCTGTCACTGGTGACGTGCGGAGCGGGAGAGGGACGCGCGTGTCTGGACGGAACGGCCACCCGGACGACGGTGCCCTGGGGCTCACCGTCGCGCACCACGAGGTCCGCGTCGATCAGGGCGGCCCGCTCGCGCATGATGTCGAGGCCGAAGGAGTCGGGACGGGCGCGACCGAGCCCCGCGCCGTCGTCGCTGATGACGATCTCGGCATGGGGAGCGGCGACCCTGCAGTCGACGCCGATGGAGTCGGCGCCGGAGTGGCGCACGGCGTTGGTCATCGCCTCCTGGGCGATGCGCAGCAGCTCGGACTCGACCTCCGACCGGAGCCGCGTGGTCGTCTCGCTCACCGTCACGCGGATCGGGATGCCGGAGCTCTCGCTCAGGTGCCGGGCGAGACCGCCGATCGCGGCCCCGAGGCTCTCGCTGGCCTCGGCGTCGGTGCGCAGCGTCTGGACCGACCGCCGGACCTCACCGACGACGGCCGTGATGCGGTCCCGCAGCCGCTGCAGCGTCTCGGCCTGGGCCGGGGTCGACGGGCTGGCGGCGAG
>CAVRSW010000042.1:0-51543 GCA_963723945.1 uncultured Actinomycetota bacterium | reverse complement strand
ATCCGTGCCCTCCTGCAGCTCCGGGTGACCGTTAGGCGCTCCCAGGAGCGCGAAGTCGTCGGACTTCGTGGTCACGGCGTTGGCCATCACCACGGCGACGTACGGCAGCAGCACCGCGCCGGCCACCAGGACCCACCGCAGCCAGCCCGGGCCGACCAGGATCGCGCCCACGAAGCACACGGTGCGCAGGCTCATCGAGAACACGTAGCGGCGCTGCCGACGGGCGATGTCCGCCTCGCGGCTGGTGGCGGCGGTGGTGATGCGGACCGCGCTGGTGTCCCGGGCCATGCCCCGACTCTACGTCGCTACGATCGCAGGACCCACCCGCGATCCACCCGGTCGCCCGTCGCCAGGAGGAAGCATCGTGTCCAGCCGCACCTACCGCGTCACCGAGATCGTCGGCACCTCGCCCGAGGGGATCGACCAGGCCGTCCGCAACGGGATCGAGCGCGCCGCCAGGACGCTCCGCCACGTCGACTGGTTCGAGGTCACCCAGGTGCGCGGCCACGTCATCGACGGCACCGTCGACCACTTCCAGGTCGGGATGAAGGTCGGGTTCCGTCTCGAGGACGACTGATGCCGCTTTCGTCGTACGCGCCGGTAATCACTAGCGTCGGTGACCGTGACTGACTCAGACGCCCGATCCGTCCTCGTGACCGGTGGCAACCGCGGCATCGGCCGCGCCATCGCCGAGGCCTTCCTCGCCCGAGGCGACCAGGTCGCCGTGACCAGCCGCAGCGGCGGTGGTCCGGAGGGCGCGCTCGACCTGGTCTGCGACATCACCGACCCGGCCGCCGTCGAGGAGGCCTTCGGCACCATCGAGGCCGAGCACGGCCCGGTCGAGGTGCTGGTCGCCAACGCCGGGGTCACCGCCGACACGCTGCTGCTGCGGATGAGCGAGGACGACTGGTCGAAGGTGATCGACACCAACCTGACCGGGTCCTTCCGGCTCGCGAAGCGGGCCTCCAAGGGGATGCTGCGGCTGCGCCGCGGGCGGATCGTCTTCATCTCCTCGGTGGTCGGCCTGCTCGGCTCCGCCGGCCAGGTCAACTACGCCGCCTCCAAGGCGGGACTGATCGGCATGGCCCGCTCGCTGACCCGCGAGCTCGGCTCGCGCTCGATCACGGCCAACGTGGTGGCGCCCGGCTTCGTCGACACCGAGATGACCGCGGTGCTCACCGACGAGCAGAAGGACACGATCAAGCAGCAGGTGCCGCTGCAGCGCTACGGCACCCCGGAAGAGATCGCCGCGGCCGTCCTGTGGCTGACCGGCGAGCACGGCGGCTACGTGACCGGAGCCGTGATCCCGGTCGACGGCGGACTCGGAATGGGGCACTGATGGGCATCCTGGACGGCAAGCGCATCCTCGTCGCGGGCGTGACGATGGACAGCTCGATCGGCTTCGCGGTGGCGAGGATCGCGCAGGAGCAGGGCGCGACCGTGCTGATCTCCAACTTCGGCCGTGCGCTGGGCATCACCCGGCGGATCGCCACGCGGCTGCCCTCGACGCCACCGGTGCTCGAGCTCGACGTCACCGACCAGTCGCACCTCGACGGGCTCGCCGACGCCGTGCGCGAGCACGTCGACGGGCTCGACGGGGTCGTGCACTCGATCGCGTACGGCAATCCCGAGACGCTGCTCGGCGGCAAGTTCCTCGACGGGCCGTGGGAGGACGTCGCGCAGGCGGTGCAGGTCTCGGCGTACTCGCTCAAGGCGCTCGCGGTCGCCTGCCGCCCACTGATGGGCTCCGGCGGGTCGGTGGTCGGCATGACGTTCGACGCGACCCAGGCGTGGCCGGCGTACGACTGGATGGGCGTGGCGAAGGCCGGCCTCGAGTCGACCTCGCGCTACCTCGCCCGCGACCTCGGTCCCGACGGCATCCGCTGCAACCTGGTCTCGGCCGGGCCGCTCAAGACGCTGGCCGCCAAGGCGATCCCCGGCTTCGAGGACCTCGAGTCGCTGTGGCGCGACCGCGCCCCGCTCGGCTGGGACGAGACCGACCACGCGCCCACAGCGCGGGCCGTGTGCGCGCTGATGAGCGACTTCTTCCCGGCCACCACCGGCGAGATCGTCCACGTCGACGGCGGCTTCCACGCGATGGGTGCCTGACGGCTGCCTTCGGCCGCTGGGCGACCAGCCGACCACCTCCGCTAGCGTCAGCCGCGTGACCTCACTCGTGGAGCTCCGGGTGCTGGAGGGGCCGAACCTCTACTTCCCCCGGGCGGCGATCAAGCTGACCCTCGACGTCAGCGAGCTGTCCGACGTCCCGACCGCGACGGCCCAGGGGCTCGCGACCCGGATCGGGCTGGTGAAGGCCCGGCCGGGGGAGCCCGGCACCGGCTTCCGGCAGCGGTTCGCGATCCGCGCGGTCGCGCGGCTGGTACGGGCCGTGGCGGCCGAGAGCGGGACGACCCGGCTCGCCGTCCGGGTCCGGCCGACGAGCGACCCCCACCAGGTGGTCGTCGCATACCCGTGGCGGCACCGCGAGCGCGCCCAGGAGATGGGGCGCGCCGTCGCCGAGCTGCTCGACGAGCTGGCCTCGACCGACGTCGACACGCTGATGCAGCGGGCCGCGGGCCGGGTCCGCGACGCGTCTCCGGGTCCCGGGCCACGCACGATCGCGCCCCGGATCCCCGTCGTCGCCGTCACCGGCACCAACGGCAAGACCACGACCAGCCGGCTGATCGCCCACGTGGCGCGGACGTGGGGCAAGGTGGTCGGCTGGTCGAGCACCGACGGGATCTACGTCGCCGGAGAGCTGGTCGAGGCGGGGGACTACTCCGGTCCGAGCGGAGCCGGACGGGTGCTGGCCCACGACCGGGTCGAGATCGCGGTCACCGAGACCGCCCGTGGCGGGATCCTGCTCAAGGGCATCGGCGTCACCCGCAACGACGTCTCCGTGGTCACCAACGTCTCCGCCGACCACCTCGGACTGCAGGGCATCGACACCGTCGACCAGCTCGCCGAGGTCAAGTCCGTCGTCCCGCGGATCACCCGCAGCGACGGCTGGGCGGTGCTCAACGCCGACGACCCGCGGGTGCTGGCGATGCGCGGCGTCGTCAAGGCGCAGCCGTGGGTGTTCTCCCGCGACCCCGACTCGCCTGCACTGCGCGACGTCGTCGGCGGCGGCGGCCGGGCGACGACCGTGATCGACGGCTGGGTCTGCGTCCTCACCCGCGGCGGCGATCCCGAGCCGCTCGTGGAGCTCGCCGACGTCCCGATGACCCTGTCGGGGCTCTCCCGCTTCAACGTCGAGAACGCCCTGGCCGCGGCCTCCGCCACCCTCGCCCTCGGGATACCGCGCGCGGTCGTGGTCGAGGGGCTGAGCACGTTCCGGCCCGACCCCGAGCACAACCCCGGCCGCATGAACGTGTTCAGCATCGGCGAACGTACCGTCGTCGTCGACCTGGCCCACAACGAGGCCGGGCTGGAGGCGCTGCTCGAGGTGATGGCGGGCGTACGACGTCCCGGCGCCCGGCTGCTGCTCGCGCTCGGCGCCGTGGGGGACCGGCAGGACGACCTGATCGAGCGGCTCGGCGAGATCGGTGCGATGGGCAGCGACGTGGTGGCCATCGGGCACAAGGAGCACTACCTGCGCGGCCGGACGGTCCAGGAGCTCGACGGGCTGCTCCGGGCCGGCGCGTCGCACGTGGGCGTGGACGACATCCGGAGCCACCCCACCGAGGTGGAGGCGCTCGCCGCGCTGGTGGAGCAGGCCCAGCCGGGCGACGTCGTCGGGCTGATGTGCCACGCCGAGCGGCAGGCGGTCTACGACTGGATCGCGGCACAGGGCGGGACCGCCGACGACCCGCACGTGCTCGCGGACAAGGTCCGTGCCGCGGTCTCCTGACTCGCCGACGGCGCTGCTCGGCCGCGCTCACGCGCGACATCCCCGGCTGGCGGCCGGCGGGGTCGTCGACGGCGCGAGCGTGACCTGGGCCGGCGACCCGACCGGCCTGTTCCAGATCGGCTCGGTCACCAAGGTGGTCACCGGGCTGCTGCTGGCGACGTACGTCGTCGACGGCGAGCTCGGGCTCGACCAGCCGGTGGCCGGCCTGGTGCCCGACCTGACGGGGCCGAGCGGGGCGGTCACCCTCCGGCAGCTCGCCACCCACACGTCGGGGTTGCCGCGCATCCCTCGCGAGCTGTGGCCGAGGGCACTGTCCCGCCACCCCGACCCGTACTCCGACCTCGACCACGACGCGCTCGTCGCCTCGCTGGCACGGCTCCGGCCGCGGCCCCGCCGACGACCCCGCTACTCCAACCTGGGCGCCGGGCTGCTCGGTCACGCGCTCGCCCGCCACGCGGGTACGAGCTACGACGCGCTGGTGCGGACCCGGGTCACCGGCCCGCTGGGGATGACCGCGACCGGCTGCGACCCGCGTGCGTCGCCGGTGGGGCACCGTCGGCGCGGCACGCCGTACGGCACGACGTGGCACTTCGACGCGCTCGCGGGGTGTGGGGCGCTGTGGTCCACCCTGCACGACCTGGAGCGGTTCCTCGCCGCCCAGCTCGAGCCGCCCGCAGGCCGGCTCGGGGAGGCGGTCCGGCTCTCGCAGCAGCCACAGGTCCCGGGCCGCCGGAGCGACGTCTGCCTGGGCTGGATGCGGCTGCGCGGTCGCGACGGTGTGCTGCTCTGGCACAACGGCGGCACCGCGGGCTACCGGTCCTTCGTGGGGGTCCAGGAGGGCAGCGCGGTGGCCGTGCTCGGCGCCGGTGACCGGTCGGTCGACGGGCTCGGCATCCGGCTGCTGCGCTCGGTGGGGAGGGGGCGGTAGCGCACGCCCGGTCCCCGCGGATGCCCGGGCCGGCGTTGTCGGGGTAACACTCTCCCCACAAACGGTGGTCGAGGGGGATCCCGCCCCTACGATCCGGCCATGAGGCCCAGGGGGACGTGGTCCGCTCGCCGTGCCACCGCCGCCGCGGTGGCGCTCCTGGTCGCCCTGTCCCTGGCCCAGGCAAGCGGAGCAGGATCGGCGTCCGGGGCGTCCGCCGAGCGGGATGCGGGCGACGCGCCTCGGCGGGCCACCGGCGTGGAGGTCGACCTCACCGGCGGTGACGTGGTGATGCTGCCGCGGCCGCACACCGTACGTGCCGACGCGATCATCGGGACCGCCTGGTCGGACGTCGGACTGGGCTCCGTGCCGAGCCTGCCCGACGCCGGAGTGGGGGCGGTCGTGCTCGAGGTCGTGGTCTCGAGGGCCCACCGCTCCGGCACGGTGCGGGCCCGCCCTCTCGGCGCGCAGGGAGCGGGCACCGCCGTCACGCCCTTCCGGACAGCCGGCGGGGAGGGGCTGGCCCTGGTCAAGGTCGGCACCGACGCCACCGTGCAGGTCAGCAGCTCGCGTGGCTCGCCGAGAGGTGCGGTACGCGTCGTCGGCTGGATGCCCGAGACCGCAGCCGCCACCGCGCCGGAGGCTCCGCCGCTGACCACCACCCAGGTCGGGACGTCCCGCCGGACGCTGCGGCTCCCCGCGGTACCGCAGGACGCACAGTCGGTGCTGGTGCAGCTCACCACGCGCGCCACCCGTGGCGGCATCCTCCGCTCGTGGACGGCGGGCACCCCGAGACCCACCCGCGGCACCGGCTACGGGTCCGGCGTCACCAGCGTGGTCGACGTGGTGTCGCGCGGCGCGGACGGCCGGCTCGCGCTGCAGGTCTCCCGCGGGCGGGTCTCGCTGGACGCCCGGGTGCTCGGCTGGACCCTCGAAGGAGCCACCACCCGACCGCTGCCCGACCCGCAGCTCGGGACCGTCCGCCCCGGCGGAGTCCGTGCGATCCGGGTGGCGGGCGCGCACGGCGTGCCGGCCGAGGCACGCCAGGTGTGGCTGACGATGACCGCGCCCCCGGGTGCCGCGGTCGAGGTCTGGGGCAACGCGAACGGGTCCGGGACCCCCCTCCACGCATGGCGCTCCGGGGGAGGCGGGACCCCGTTGCTGCTGCGCGTGCCCGCCACCGGCCGGATCGCCGTGAAGGTCACCGGCACGCGGGCCGGGAGCACCCTGCTCGCCCACGGGTACGCCGCCGGCGTCCCCGACAACCAGCAGGTCGTCCTCGAACCGCGCGAGGGCACCCACCTGCTCGGCGCGTCGGACGTCGAGGAGCTCGCGACCGACCGGCTCCGACTGGTCCCGAGTGCCGACGCGGTGGCGGTCGGCGACCACCTGCAGCTGCGGGGCCCCGACGGGCTGCCGTACACGCTGCAGGTGACCGGGACCGCCGCGACCTCCGCGGGCGGGCAGGAGGTCTCGATCGCCCCGGCCACCCTGGCCGAGGCCTTCGCCGACGCACGGTTGCACTACGGCACGCCCGACCCGGGGAGCCCACGGCGGGTGGTGAAGCGCGTCCCGGCGGCCGCGTCCGCCGCGTCCGGCGCGTCGCTGGGAGCGGGGAGCTGGACCTGCTCGACGGGCGGCTCGGCCCCGGCGTTCAGCCTCGACTTCAGCGGAGACCCCTACCTCGACGTCAACCTCGGCGCCGGCACCGTCGACTTCAGCCTGCGGGGAGCGATCACGGCCTCGGCGGAGTGGACCGGCTCGCAGTCGTTCTCCTGCACGTACGCCTCGACCCTCGCCCAGATCCCGATGGGCACGCTGCCCCTGGCGCTCAAGCTCGGACCCTCCGCGACCGCCACGATCAACCCCTCCGGTGAGGATGCGACGGTGACCCTGAGCGGCACGCAGCGGGTCTTCACCTCGATCTACTACGACGGCAGTGACGCCGTCACCGGGAAGGCGCTGTCCGGCGAGGGCTCGAGCGAGTCGCAGCTGGGCCGCGGCAGCGCCCAGCTCGACATCGGCCTCAACGTGGCGGTGGGAGCGGCCTCCCTCGGCGCCCTCGAGATCGGCCCCGAGGCCTCGGTCACCCTCGGTGCGTCGTACCAGCTGGCGCCGCCGGACCCCTCCGACGACCCGTTGGGCCGCCACTTGGCGGGACCCCACTGCACGGACCTGACGAACACCCTGTTCGTCAGCACGGGGGCGTCGCTGCTGGTGCCCTTCCTGCCGGACGTCTCGGTCGACATCGCCCGCTTCGACACCCCGGCCGCCACCCTCGATCGGGGGCCCTGTGTCGGCTATGCGGGCACGATCACCTACACCTACCGGGGCAGCAACGTGCAGGGCGCGTCCAGCTGCGACGACACCCCCGAACCGTGCTCCGACTGGGACCACACGGTGGTGAAGACGCTGGTGCCGCAGCCGGCGAGCCTCCCGCAGACCGGCTACGTGAGCCAGCCGTACGCGTGGACCTGGACCGGTCGCGATCGTGGGTTCGTCAAGAACACCAGCGACGGGATCAGCTGGAACCTCCTGTGCTCGACCACCGACACGTATTCGGGCGCCGGGAGCGTGGGCTGGGAGCCGTTCGACAGTCCCGAGGGGTGGCCTGCTCCGGCGATCTTCACCGGGACCAATTCCGAGCAGCAGGTGTCGGCGCAGATGTACGTCGACCACGGTCGGGGGAGGGACGAGCGGACCATCGTCGACGCCGACGGCGACGACGGGTTCACCTGTGGCGAGCCCGGCGTCTCGGAGGTGTCGCTCCCGGGCGCCGACTACGCGACGCCCGGAGTCGGTGGCGCGGAGCTGTGGCGTCCGTCGATCACCGTGGTCGGCCTCGGCAACGCCCAGTTCCCGGGCGACAGCGAGGCGAGGTTCCAGCTCACGCGACAGGAGTTCGCGCGGGACTGACGTGGCCCTGGGCCATCGGTCAGGCCTGCTCGCTCGGGGCGTAGTCCGGGTCGGCGGCAGGCGCGTCCAGCGAGGCGCCGGCGCCGGCGTACGCCTGGTTCGACCACGTCTCCAGCTCGGTCATGACCGCGGCGTGCTGGTCGACGCAGACCACCACGAGGTCGCCCTTGTTGGCGCGGCTCATCGCGTGCCGGACCGCCTCGATCTCCTCGAGCACCACCTCGACCTGCTTGCAGCGGGCACCGTCGTTGATGGCGCCCTGGACGCCGTCACGCACCAGGCCCGCGACCTCGCCGCGCTCACGGCCGCGCAGCGCCTCGTCCTCACGGACGATCACGACGTCGAAGTGCTGCGCCGCGATCTGGCCGAGCTCGCGCATGTCCTCGTCGCGGCGGTCGCCAGCGGTGGCGATGATGCCGATCCGCGACGGTCGCGCCAGCTCGTGGGAGGACGACAGCGTCTCGCCGACCCGGTCGACGAAGTCGCCCAGCATCCGCATGCCCGGCGCGTTGTGGCAGTAGTCGACGATGACGTTGACGCCGTTGACCTCGACCTCGTTGAGGCGGCCGGGGGAGAGGTAGTAGTTGGTCGAGAACGTCCGCAGCCCCTGCCGGATGTCGTGGAGCGGTGCACCGGCTGCGAACGCGGCGGCCGCGGCGGCGAGGGAGTTCTGGACGTTCATCCGCGCCCGGCCGTTGAACGTCGCCGGCAGCAGGTGGGTCCAGGCGAGCTGCATCTCGCGACGGCCGTGCTTCACGACGATCATCTCGCCGCGGTCGGACGGGTTGAGCACGAGCGCCTTGCCACCGCGTCGGCAGTGGGCGTCGATCATGTCGCGCTCCTCGGAGCCCGGCTCGGCCATCGAGAACCACACGACCTCGCCGCTGCACTTGCGGCGCATCTCCCGGACCAGCGGGTCGTCGGCGTTGAGGACCGCGGCGCCCGTACGCGGGACCGCCTCGACGATGACCGCCTTGACGTCGGCGAGCTGCTCGACGGTGTCGATGCCCCGCAACCCGAGGTGGTCCGGCTGCACGTTGATCACGACGGCGACGTCGTTGCGCTCGTAGCCGAGGCCCTCGCGGAGGATGCCGCCGCGGGCGACCTCGAAGACGGCGAAGTCGACGCGCGGGTTCTGGAGCACCATCCGCGCCGACCGGGGCCCGGACGCGTCGGCGCGGATCAGGAGCCGCTCGTCGATGACGACGCCGTCGGTGGAGGTCATGCCGACCTTGCGGCCCATGCCCTTGAAGACGTGGGAGATCATCCGCGACGTCGTGGTCTTGCCGTTGGTGCCGGTCACGGCCACGATCGGGATCCGCGACGGTGCGCCCGGCGGGAACAGCATGTCGACGACGGGCTTCGCGATGAACTGCGGCTCGCCGATCGTCGGGTGCGTGTGCATCCGGAAGCCCGGCGCGGCGTTGACCTCGCAGATCGCGCCCCCGGTCTCACGCACCGGCTCGGTGATGTCGGGACAGATGAAGTCGATGCCGGCGATGTCGAGGCCGATCATCTGCGCGGCCTCCTCGGCGATCTCGACGTTCTCCGGGTGCGCCTCGAAGGTGCGGTCGATCGAGATGCCGCCGGTCGACATGTTGCCGGTGAGCGCGAGCCTGACCATCTCACCCTTCTCGGGCACCGACTCGAGGGAGTGCCCCTGGGCGGCGAGCACCTCGCCGGCGGCCGCGTCGACCTTGATCCGGGTCAGCACCTTCTCGTGGCCCACGCCGCGTCGCGGGTCGGCGTTGGTGTCGTCCACCAGCTCCTGCACCGTCGACGTGCCGTCGCCGACCACGTGGGCCGGCACCCGCTCGGCGATCGCGACCATCCGGCCGTCGATGATCAGGCAGCGGTAGTCCTTGCCGGTGACGAACGACTCGACGATCACCCAGCCCCGCCGCGACTGCTCCTCGGCGACCGGGAACGCCTCGCGCACGGCGGCCTCGTCGCGCAGGTCGAGGCAGACGCCCCGGCCGTGGTTGCCGTCGAGCGGCTTCACGACCACCGGGTAGCCGATCCGGTCGGCGACTCGGACGGCCTGGTCGGCGGATCGGACCGAGTCCTGCTTGGGCACCGGCAGCCCGGCGGCGCCGAGCAGCTTGGTGGTGAGGTCCTTGTCGGAGGCGACGTCGACCGCGATCGAGGAGGTCTCGGACGTCATCGTCGCCCTGATCCGCTTGGCGTGGACGCCCTGCCCGAGCTGCACCAGGGAGTGCGGGTTCAGCCGCAGCCACGGGATGTCGCGTGAGACGGCCTCGTCGACGATCGCCTGGGTCGAGGGTCCGAACGCGGTGCGCTCGGCACGCTTGATGAACGCCTCGAGCTCAGCGTCCCAGTCGAGGTCGGGGTCTCCCTCGACGAGGTGGTTGACCAGGCGTACGGCGAGCTTGCCGGCCGCGAGACCGACCTGCTCGTCGACGTAGCCGTAGACGACGTTGTAGACCCCGGGCCGGTCCTTGACCATCCGGGTCTTGCCACGGCGGATGTCGTGCCCCACGACCTGCTGCAGCGCCAGCGCACAGTGCTCGGCGACGTGGCCGAGCCAGGTGCCCTCGTGGAGCCGCTCGACGAAGCCACCGCGGCGGCCGCGGGAGCAGGAGTGCTCGCGCAGCCCCGGCAGCATCTGCACCAGGTGGTCGGTGAAGTCCGGCAGCAGGTTGCTGGGGAACTGCTCCAGGACACCCAGGTCGACGACCAGGTGGATCGCGCGCTCGTAGGACCAGACGTTGGCGCCGCGATAGACCCGGGTCTCGAGGATCCTGAGGTCGGGGGTCGGCCGTTCGGTCATCGTGCGTCTCCGTCCTGTCGGGTCCCGGACCTGGGGTGGGTCGCGGGCTCGTGCCTGGTGCGGCTGCGTGCCTGGCGCCGGCGCAGGGTGCCCGGCGAGATGTCGCCGGCAGCGATGTCGCGGGCCACCTGCCGCATGTCGCGCTGGGCCCGGGCGATCTCGGCGGCGTCCTCGGGGTCGACCGCCGGCTGCTGCACGACCAGGGCGCGCTCGGTGAGGTCGAAGACGGCTCCCTCCGGGAGGACGTGCAGCGTCACGCCGCTCGCCAGCAGCGGCCGGGACCGCTGCGCCTCGTAGGCGTTGGTGACCATCCGGGAGGGGTCGAAGATCGTGACCGACCCGCGTCCGAGGACCCTCAGCACCTGGCGCTCGTCCTCGTCGGTGACGACGGCCGCGGTGTCCTCGTCGACGCCGATCCCGAGCAGCTGCGGCGACTGGCTGACGATCATCAGCAGTCGACCGTAGCGGTTTCGCTGGTCGAAGTGCTGGTCGATCACGGCCGACTCGACCAGACCCAGGCCGGCGGCCACCTGGGTCATCCGTTGCTTGGGCGTGGCGCCTGGTCCGCCGAAGGCCACCATGTGGGAGGACTGGATGCTGGCGCCGGCCGAGGTCCCGGCGACCACCACGCCGTCGCGGTGCGCCTCGATGATCGCCTCGCCGAGCGGGGTCCCGCTGATGACGGCCGAGAGCTTGAGCTGGTTGCCGCCGGTCATGAACACACCGGTCGCGCCGTGGAGCCTCGCCACGAGGTCGGCGTCGCGGGCGTCCTCTCGCGACTCGGGCCGCACCGCCACCACCTCGGCCGCGCCCAGCTTGCGGAACACGGCGTCGTAGACCTCCACGACCTCGTCGCCGAGGGAGGACGCGGTGGGGATGATGGCGATCCGGGCGTCGGGACCGCCACTGGACGCCACGAACTCCGTGAGGATCGTCCGCTTGCGCAGCTTGTCCTCCGCGCCACCGATGATCATGAGCGGTCCGGCTGGCATGACACGGAGGCTAGCGGCTGGGACAGTTGGGCGGTGCAGCCGCGTCGTCTCCTCGTCATCCGTCACGCCCGCGCCGGGCAGGCGGCCGCCACCGACGCCGAGCGGTCGCTGACCGACGACGGTGCCCGGGAGGCCGAGGCCGCGGGGGCGTGGCTCGCGGACCGCGACCTGCGTCCCGACCACGCCCTGGTGTCGTCGGCGCGCCGTGCGGTGGAGACGTGGGAGGCCCTGGCCCGCGGCGGTGGCTGGGACGTCGCACCCGAGGTGGCGCAGGCGCTGTACGCCGCCGAGCCGGAGTCGGCCCTCGACCTGGTCCGCGAGGCCTCGACCGGGGCCACGACGCTCGCGCTCGTCGGCCACAACCCCACGGTCGGGACCATGGCGCAGCTGCTCGACGACGGCGAGGGCGACGCCGACGCCGGCACCGAGCTGGCCGCGGACGGCTTCCCGCCCGGCGCGGTCGCGGCGTTCGAGCACGACGGCGACTGGGCCGACCTGGGCTGGGGCGCCGCCCGGCTGGTGGCCTACCGGGGTCGCTGACCGGCCACCAGTGGCGGTCCCGGGGGAACGCCGGCTCGGCTAGAGCGGGGGAGCGGGGGTCGTCACACCGGCCTCCGCGTCGGCCGCCTCGATCTCCTCGCGGGAGATGCCGAGGAGGTACATGATCGCGTCGAGGTAGGGGACGTTGACCGAGGTGTCGGCGGCGTCGCGGACCACCTGCTTGGCGTTGTAGGCGATCCCGAGCCCGGCAGCCGCCAGCATGTCGAGGTCGTTGGCGCCGTCGCCGATGGCGATGACGGCGTCGAGGGGGACACCTACCGCCTCGGCGAACCGGCGCAGCGCCGTGGCCTTGCCCGCCCGGTCGACCACGTCACCGACGATCCGACCCGTCAGCCGGCCGTCGGCCACCTCGAGCTCGTTGGCGTGGGAGTAGTGGATGCCGAGCTCGTCGGCGAGACGGTCGGTGATCTGGGAGAACCCGCCGGACACCAGCGCGAAGCGGTAGCCCAGCCTGCGCAGCACGCGCACCATCGTCCGGGCACCCGGCGCGAGCACCAGGTCGTCGTACACCTGGTCGAGCGCGGCCGCGTCGATCCCCTCGAGCAGCGCGACCCGGGAGCGCAGCGACTCCTCGAAGTCGAGCTCGCCCGCCATCGCCTGCTCGGTGACCCGGGCGACCTCCTCGCCCTGGCCGGCGTGCTCGGCGAGCATCTCGATCACCTCGCCCTGCACCAGCGTGGAGTCGACGTCGAGCACGATCAGCCGCATGCCGCGCCGCATCAGGTTGGCCGGCTGGACAGCGACGTCGATGCCCTGGGTCGCGGCCTCGGTGGCCAGCAGCGTGCGCAGCCGGTCGGGGTCGGCCCCCGACACGTGGAGGTCGATCGCGGTGACCGGGTAGCGCGCCATCCGCTCGATCCGGTCGATGTTGGCGCCGCTGTCGGCGATCCGACCTGCGACCGCGGCCATCTGCGAGGCCCGGAGCGGGGTGCCGATGACGGTGACGTGGGACCGGCCCTCCCGGCGCCCCTTGTTGTCGCCGACGCCGCGGTCGACGTCGACGCTCATGCCGAGCGCCGTGGCGGTCGCCTCGACGGCGGCACGCAGCTTCTTCCAGTCCCGCGGGGCGGTGACGAGGACGCCGAGGACCAGTCGTCGCCGGAGCACGATCTGCTCCACGTCGAGCACCTCGACGCCGGCCCCGCTGAGGGTGTCGAAGACCGCCGAGGTGACCCCCGGCCGGTCCATGCCGCTGAGCGTGATCAGCAGGGTCTGGGGGGCCCCGTCCCGGGTGTTGGCGTCCATCGTGGCCGAGGCTAGCCGGGATCGGGGTGGTTGTCGGTGCCGGCCCGTACGGTGATCCCATGAGCGCGCCACCCACGGCCGGCGAGGTCCTGGTCCGGTTCTCCGACGCCATCGACGCCGAGGACTGGGAGGGTCTCGTCCGCGCTGCTGGCCGACGGGTTCACCGCCCACTACCCGGCCACCGGTGAGACCTTCGACCGGGACGCCTTCGTCGTCCTCAACCGTGACTACCCCGGCTCCTGGCGGTTCGTCCGGGAGGAGGTCGTCGACGGGGGAGCCAGCGCCGTGCTGCGGGCGCGGGTGAGTCCTGCGCAGGGTCCCGGGGACGAGGTCCACTTCGTCGCGTCGTTCGCGACCGTCGACAGGGCCGGGCTGATCTGCGAGCTGGTCGAGCTGTGGGCCGAGGTGACCGCGCCGCCGGAGGGCGAGCGGCGCCCGGCCGGCTCCTGACCGCCGCGAGCGGGACTGGGGGTGGGGCGGGAGACCTCCGATTCATCACGTGAAGAGGTCGAACTCGCGCTTCGCACGGTCAGTACGCCGTGTGAAGTGTGGGCCCACCCAGTTCACGTGATGAATCCGTGGTGGCGCGATCATCCGCCCCAGCTGTCGGTGGCGCGCCGTAGCGTGGCCGCATGACCCACCTCCACCACGCCCTCGACTACATCGAGCTGCGGGTCACGGACCTCGCGGCGACCAGGCGCTTCTACGAGGCCGCCTTCGGCTGGCAGTTCAACGACTACGGCCCGGCCTACTCGGGCATCCGTGCCCCGGACGGTGAGGGCGAGGTCGGCGGGCTCGACGCCACGACCGCGCCGACGCCGGGCGGTCCGCTGGTGCTGCTCTTCTCCGACGACCTCGACGCGAGCGTGGCCGCCGTACGTGCGGCCGGGGGCGAGGTCGTGGCGGAGCCCTACGAGTTCCCCGGCGGCCGGCGGTTCCACTTCGCCGACCCCAGCGGCAACGAGCTGGGGGTCTGGGCGGAGGCGTGACCCACGTGACTAGGCCGGGGGCCAGGCCTCCGGCGAGCACGCCGCCACGAGCGCCCGGCGGGCGGCGCGCTCGAGCGGATCGAGCGCGGCCCGGCGCAGCATGATCTCCGAGGCCGAGACCGCTGCCCCGTCGTCGGCGAGCGCCACCTCGACGACCGCCTCGGCGACCAGCGCCCGCCCGGCCAGCTCCACACAGCGTGCAGGGACACCCTCCGGCGCCGGGAGCGGGGGGCGACGCGTCCCGGTCAGCAGGTCCGCCGCCTCGGGTCGCCACCGCGCCACGTCCAGCGAGGCCAGCGCCTCGGCGGCCTCGATCGTGGTGCGTCGCAGCGCCCGGTCGGCCTCCCCGACGTCGGGCAGCTGTCGTGGGCGGGCGGGCAGCACGCGCCAGGTCACGACCTCCTCGCCCACGGCCGGCACCAGCGCCAGTCCGGCCTCCGGGGCCACGACGGCCTCGCCGGTGTCCAGCGCCGCACCGGTCAGCTCCGCCGGCCCGCCGATCCCCAGGGGATCCCCCTCGACCGGGAGCGCCAGCCCGCAGCCGGTCGAGCCGGCGGCCCGGAGCCGGCCCAGCAAACCGGCCAACGGCTCGCCGTCGACGCCCACGTGCAGGCGGCCGTCCGCGGTGACCGCGTCGAGGGCCAGGTCGGTGACCACGAGGCCCCGCAGCCAGCCGGTCGCCCACCAGGCGAGGGTCGCCGACACGGGCAGCGCGGGGTGCCGGGTGGCGGGCTGGGCGGTCACGCCGGGTGACGATACGCCGCTGCCAGGAGCGGCGGGGCCGGTGGATAGGGTGACCGCCATGGTCGCTGTCCTCGAGCTCGCGGGCGTGACCGTACGTCGTGGGGAGTCGCTCCTGATCGACTCCGTCGACTGGATCGTGGCCGACGACGAGCGGTGGGTGGTGCTCGGTCCCAACGGCGCCGGCAAGACCACGCTGCTGCAGGTCGCGTCCGCCCAGCTGCACCCGACGACCGGTGTGGCCGGCATCCTCGACGAGGTGCTCGGCACCGTCGACGTGTTCGACCTCCGGCCCCGGATCGGGCTCACCAGCGCCGCGCTCGCCGAGCGGATCCCGCGCGACGAGCGGGTCCGCGACGTCGTCGTCTCCGCCTCGTACGGGGTGGTCGGCCGCTGGCGGGAGGCCTACGACGACCTCGACCACGAGCGCGCCCACGAGCTCCTGGTCGAGGTCGGGGTCGCCCCCCTCGCCGAGCGCACCTTCGGCACCCTCAGCGAGGGGGAGCGCAAGCGGGTGCAGGTCGCTCGCGCCCTGATGACCGACCCCGAGCTGCTGCTGCTCGACGAGCCGGCCGCCGGGCTCGACCTGGGGGGACGCGAGGACCTCGTCAACACGCTGTCCGTGCTGGCCGCCGACCCGGCGTCGCCGGCCACCGTGCTGGTCTCCCACCACGTCGAGGAGATCCCGCCGGGCTTCACCCACGCGCTGCTGCTGCGCGGTGGCCGCGTCGTCGCCGCCGGCCCGCTCGACGCAGTGATCACCGAGGAGCACCTCAGCGAGACGTTCGGGATGCCGCTGGTGCTGCAGCACGAGGACGACCGTTTCAGCGCCCGACGACGTACGCCGCACCGGGCCCCGAACGGCCGGTGACCCTACCGCTGCCCGGATAGGGTGGCGGCATGGAATGGATCCGCGACCACCTGACGGAGTCGTGGCTCGCGCTCGCCGTCGTGCTGGGCGTCGCGGAGATGTTCTCGCTCGACCTGATGCTGATCATGCTGGCCACCGGCGCCTTCGCCGGCTTTCTGACCTCGCTGTTCACCGATGCCGTCGCGATCCAGGCGACGGTCGCGCTGATCACCGCGGTCGGGATGCTGGCGGTCGTCCGCCCCGGCGTGGCCCGCAGGCTGCACACGGGTCCGGAGCTGCGGCTCGGCCACGGCAAGCTGGTCGGGACGCAGGGGACCGTGACCGAGACCGTCACCGCCCTGGCGCCCGGCCGGGTCCGGCTCGCCGGCGACGTCTGGAGCGCCCAGCCCTACGACGAGTCGCTGACGATCGAGGTCGGCGAGACCGTCGAGGTCTTCGAGATCCGCGGCGCCACCGCCTATGTCCATCCGCTGCCCCGCCTGGAACCCTGAGAAGACCGGAGGAGATCGATGACCGCGCTCATCGTGCTGGCACTGCTGGCGCTGTTCGCCATCGTGATGCTGGCCAAGACCGTCAAGATCATCCCGCAGGCACGCGCCGGCGTCGTCGAGCGGTTCGGGAAGTACCAACAGACCCTCGACGCGGGACTGAAGATCATCGTCCCGTTCGTCGACCGGGTCCGCTACCTCATCGACCTGCGCGAGCAGGTCGTCAGCTTCCCGCCGCAACCGGTGATCACCGAGGACAACCTCGTGGTCTCGATCGACACGGTCATCTACTTCCAGGTCACCGACCCGGTCGCGGCGACCTACGAGATCGCCAACTACATCCAGGCCGTGGAGCAGCTGACCATGACCACGCTGCGCAACATCGTCGGCGGCATGGACCTCGAGCAGACGCTGACCAGCCGCGAGGAGATCAACACCGGGCTGCGGGGCGTCCTCGACGAGGCGACCGGCAAGTGGGGCATCCGGGTCAACCGGGTGGAGATCAAGGGCATCGACCCGCCGCCGTCGATCAAGGACTCGATGGAGAAGCAGATGCGCGCCGACCGCGACAAGCGGGCGCTCATCCTCACCGCCGAGGGCCAGCGGCAGTCCGCGATCCTGACCGCCGAGGGCTCCAAGCAGTCCGCGATCCTCAACGCGGAGGGTGACCGGGAGTCGCAGATCCTGCGTGCCCAGGCCGACCGCGAGTCGCAGATCCTGCGCGCCCAGGGCGAGGGGCAGGCGATCCAGACCGTCTTCCAGGCGATCCACGACGGTCAGCCCGACCAGAAGCTGCTGGCCTACCAGTACCTCCAGATGATGCCCAAGATCGCCGAGGGCGAGGCCAACAAGGTGTGGGTCATCCCCTCCGAGATCACCAAGGCGCTCGAGGGCCTCGGCTCCTCGATCCACGAGATCGCCGGGATCCCGCAGGACGCCACGCCGCGCAAGCGGGTCGACATGGGGCCCACGGAGCCCCAGCTCGACTCGTCCAGCGACCGCGAGCTGACGGGCGCCAACCAGGCGGTCCAGGAGGCGATCGCGGCCGCGGCCCGCGCGGCCAACCCGGCCGGCACCAAGCACGCCGCCCCGCCGGCCGCGGACGACCCGCTCGGAGGCCCGCCGCCTGAGGATCCGGCCTCGCCGGGGGCACCCCCGACCGCGTGACCTGGCCGGAGGCCGTCGCGATCCTGCTCGCCGGGGTCGGGGCGGGCACCATCAACACGGTGGTGGGGTCCGGGACGCTGATCACCTTCCCCACACTGCTCGCGTTCGGTGTGCCCCCGGTGACGGCCAACGTCTCCAACACGATCGGCCTGGTGCCGGGGTCGGTGTCGGGCGCCATCGGCTACCGCGCCGAGCTCGCCGGGCAGCGGTCGCGGTTGATCCGGCTGGGCTCGGCGTCGCTCGTCGGCGGTACGGCGGGAGCGGTGCTGCTGCTGGTCCTGCCCTCGGAGGCCTTCGACACGATCGTGCCGCTCCTGATCGGCCTGGGAGTGCTGCTCGTGGTCGTCGGCCCGCTGATCTCGCGCCGGGTCGCCGTCCGGGCCGAGCGCCGCGGCACCACCGTCGCCGAGCACGGCTCGTGGTGGGTCTGGCCGGCGGTGGCGGCCGCCGGCGTCTACGGCGGCTACTTCGGCGCCGCGCAGGGGGTGCTGCTGGTGGCGATCCTCGGCATCGGGATCGCCGACACGCTGCAGCGCCACAACGCCACCAAGAACGTGCTCGCCGGGCTGGTCAACGCGGTCGCGGCCGTGATCTTCATCGTCGTCGCCGAGGTCGACTGGCTGGTCGCGGGCCTGATCGCCGTCGGCTCGATCGTCGGCGGGCAGCTGGGAGCGACCGTCGGTCGCCGCCTGCCCCCGATGGTGCTGCGCGGGGTGATCGTCGTCGTCGGCCTGACGGCGCTGGTGGTCTTCCTCACCGGCTGAGGCTCGACGGGCCCCGGCGTCCCGATCGCCCGGCCGCCGGCGATGAGTCGCGCCCCGTTCCCCGGTCTGTACCCGCACGACCACCCTCGTCCGAGGAGGACGGCATGACCGCGACGTACACCTTCGACGTCTTCTCCAGCCTCGACGGCTACGGCTCCTACGGTGCCGACGGCGACTGGGGCGGCTACTGGGGCAAGCAGGGCCCCGAGCTGCTCGACCACCGGTTCTCGGTGTACGGAGGCGAGCAGCGCATGGTGTTCGGGGCCACCACCTTCCGGGCGTTCACGCAGATGCTGGCCGAGAGCACCGAGGAGTCCGAGGTCCGCGACCCGTGGGTCGGCCGGATGAGGGACCTGCCGACCACCGTGGTCTCGTCGACCTTGCAGGGGCCGCTCGACTGGCCGGACGCGACGGTCGCGAGCGGCGACGCCGTCGACGTCGTCTCCCGGCTCAAGGAGGAGTCCGAGGTGCCGTTGCGCTCGCACGGCAGCCTCTCCCTGAACTGGGCGCTGATGGCGGCGGGCCTGGTCGACCGGGTGCAGGTGACGGTCTTCCCGGTCATCACCGGCCGGACCGGGGTGGACCCGATCTTCGGTGGGGCGGGCGACTTCGACCTCGAGCTGCTGGAGAGCCGGACGCTGGACGGTCACACCCAGGAGCTCACCTACCGACCCACCCGGCACTGACGCGGGCGGTGACGGGCCGTGGCGGTGATCGGGGACGTGCGGCCGCTGGGGGCCGAGCTGGAGCGTTCCTACGAGGTGTACGTGCGCGGGAGGCTGAAGTTCCGGGTCGGGCAGCTCGTCTACGTGTCGTTCTCCCTCGACGAGAGCGTGATGGGCTTCGCGTTCCCGCGGGAGGAGCGGGCCGCGCTGGTCGAGAGCGACCCGCGCAGGTTCCAGATGCCGTCGGAGTCGGACCTGCGGTTCCACTGGGTCCACGCCGACCTCGCGGCGCTGGACCGGACCGAGGCCCGCGAGCTCGTCGTCGACGCCTGGCGCATGGTCGTCCCCCAGAAGCTGTCGCGCGCCTACGACCTGGCCCATCCCCGCGGCCCCGGCTGAGGCCGCCGTACGGTCACTCGGTCCGCGGCGGGCCCTCGAGCCGCCGGTAGCGCAGCAGCATCGCCCCTCCCGGGTAGGACCGCGGTGGCTCGACCTGCTCGAACCGGGTGGCGGCGGTGCCCTCGGGGAACAGCCGCTTCCCCTGCCCGATCACGACGGGACACACCCACAGGTTCACCTGGTCGACCAGACCTTCGCGGAACAGGGTCTGCAGCAGGTTCGCACTGCCCCACACGTGGACCTGATCGTGCCGCCCACGCAGGTCCCGGACCTCGGCGCCCGCGTCGGTGACCTGCGTGGTGGTGTCCCAGGTCAGCTCGGGCGTGCCCCGGGACGCGACGTACTTGGGGACCCGGTCGAAGGCGCGCCCGATCTCGTCGGTCTTCCCCGGCCAGTAGCTGCGGAAGATGTCGTACGTCGTGCGACCGAGCAGCAGCGCGTCGGAGGCCTGCACGTCCGCGGTGATCTGCTCGCCGGACTCCGCGTCCCCGAACGGACGCTCCCAGCCGGCGTACTCGAAGTCACCGTCCTGCTCGTTGGGGCCACCGTTGGCCTGGATCACGCCGTCGAGCGTGATGTTCATGTTGACGTGCAGCTCACCCATCGCGCCGTCTCCTCCTCGTTCTCGTGGTGTCCACGGGGGCCGCCGCCCGAGGCTGTCCTCCCCAGCCTGTCGCCGTCGACGCCTCGACGCCATCCCCCGGTGCGTGGGAGCCGGGGCGTGTCCCTGCCCGGACCAGCGGTTCCGAGGGAAGCGAGGGGAGCGGCGGGCAGCAGGCCTCCTGTGGGATAGTGCGCGCGATGAGGGAGGGCGCGGGCACCAGCTCCGGAACCGCTGCGTGGCGAGAGTTCCGGCGCACCCCGTCACGCCTGCAGGCCTACGTGGGCCTGGCGGTCGTGGCGGCGTGCGCGCTGCCGTTCGTCGTCCCCGGCAGCCTGGGCACGCAACGCGCCACCTGGCTCACGGTGGCCGTCCTGGTCGGGATCTCGGTGATCAACGTCGAGATCGGCCGGCGGCTCTTCGGCGGCCTGTCCCGCACCCAGCAGCCGCACAAGGCGCTCTCGGCGTGGGCGTTCTCGTGTGCCGTGCTGTTGCCGTCGCCGTGGCTGCTGGTGGTCGTCCCGTTCACGTACGCCCACGCACGCTGGCGCGGGCTGCGGGTCCCGCTGTGGAAGTGGGTCGGCTCCGCCGCGTTCCTCGTGCTCGCAGGACTGGCCGCCGGCACCGTCGCGGGACAGGTGGTCGGCGCCCAGACCAACTGGATGTCGGGCGCCGGCGGGCTCGGCCTGCTGGGTCTGGTGCTCGCAGCGCTCGCGTTCGTGGTCGTCGAGAGCGTGCTGTTCGCCGGCAGCGCCCTGCTCAACACCGCCCAGGACGAGGAGTGGCTGCGCCGGACGCTCCGCGACCCGTCGTTCTACCTCACCGAGCTGGGAGTGCTGTTCGTCGCCTGCCTGCTGGTGGCGGTGTGGACGGGAGGGCCGTGGTTCGTGCTGCTGCTGCTCCCGCTGTACGCGCTGGCGCAGCGGGCCGCGCTGCACGTGCCGATGCGCGAGCGGGCCGAGGCCGCCGCCGAGCTCGCCGAGAAGAACGCGCAGCTCGAGGAGGCCAACCAGTTCAAGATCGACCTGGTGGGCATGCTCGGCCACGAGGTCGGCAACCCGCTGACCTCCATCGTGGGATACGGCCAGGTGGGGCGCGAGGCGATCGAGCACGGCGACGTCGCGCTGGCGCGGCGCTGCTTCGAGGTGGTCGAGCGCAACGCCGCCCAGATCGAGCGGGTGTGCGCCGACATCCTCGCGCTGGCCAAGAGCGACCGCGGGGTCATGTCCGCCCGTCCGCAGTCCTGCCACCTGCGGCCGCAGCTCGAGGCCGCGGCCGCCGGGCAGCCGCCCGGCCGGCAGCCCGTCGTCGAGTGCGCCGACGACCTCCGGGCGCAGGTCCAGCCCGACCACTTCGACCAGGTGGTGGCCAACCTGCTCAGCAACGCCGACAAGTACGGCGGGGGCGCCACCCGGATCGTCGCCGTCGCCGATGGCCAGGACCGGGTCGCCGTGTCGGTCGTGGACCAGGGCGCCGGGGTCCCGGCGGAGTTCCAGGGCCGGCTCTTCGAGCGGTTCAGCCGCGACGTCGCGTCGGCGCGGCAGTCGCCCGGGACCGGGTTGGGGCTGTTCATCACCCGGGAGCTGGTCCGCGCCAACGGTGGAGACGTCGGCTACCGCGCGGGCTCCCCGTCCGGGTCCGTCTTCACGCTGACGCTGCCCCGCGGGACGGCGCCCGACCCTGCCTCCGCGTGGCCGAGCGCTCAGCCGGCCACCGGCTCCTCGACGTAGGCCGACCACCAGCTCGCGAGCTCGGCGTACGCGCGGTCGCGGGCCGGTTGCCGTGACAGCACGACGTCGTGGACCGCGCCGGGGACGGCCACGTAGGTCACGTGCCGGCCCAGCGACGGGGCCCAGCGCCGGATCTGCTCGACGTCGAGCACGATGTCGTGGGAGAACACGTCCTCGCCCATCTCCCGCGGCCAGGTCGTCCGGTCCGAGGACAGCACGAGCGCCGGACAGGGCAGGTCGAGCCCGCCGTGCAGCCGGGCGTGGCCCTTGCGGATCGCGCGGAGCCACCCGGCCCGGACCGCGAACGACTCGACCGGCTTGAGGACGAGGTCGAAGTCCCACTCGCCCTCGTGGTCGCGGTGAAGGCTGCGCGTGTATAGGCCCTCGACCCGACGCACGATCTCGCGGTGGGGCCGGTGACGGCCGAGCTGGTCGAGCAGCACCGAGGCGGCGAGGCTCCGCATCCACGCCTTGCCCTGCAGGTCGAACCACGGCGAGTTCAGCACCAGTCCCCGCAGCGCCTCGGGCTGGCGCATGTCGGCCCACAGCGACGTCACCAGCCCACCCGTGGAGTGCGCGGCCAGCACGACGTGGTCGTGACCGTCGCGGGTGGTGATCCGGTGCCACGCGGAGTCGAGGTCGGCGTCGTACTCGTGCAGGTCGGCGACGTACGTCGGGGTCTGGTGCGGGAGTGTCGACCGGCCGTACTTGCGCAGGTCGAGGGCGTAGAAGTCATAGCCCCGGTCGAGCCACCACTGCGCGAACCCGGTCTGGAAGAAGTAGTCGGCGAACCCGTGGACGTACAGGACGGCCCGCCTCGTCGGGGCCTCCGCCCGGCGCGCGACCAGGGTGGCGACCACGCGGCCCTCGTCGTCCGGGGGGAACTGGATCGTCTCGGCGGTCCAGGGGTCGCCCAGGACGTCGGTCCTCAGCTGGCTCGCGGTCACGGGGAGATTGTGGCAGGACGCTCGTCGGCGTACGCCGCGGCCGCCCGGACCAGGCCGGCCAGCAGCCCGACGTCGTCGGCCGTCTCGGGGTGCCACTGCACCCCCACCCGGAACGGCTCGCCGGCCCGCTCGAACGCCTCGAGCGTGCCGTCGTCGGCCGCCGCCGCGGGGACGAAGCCCGGGTGGGTGCGCACCGACTGGTGGTGGTGGCAGCTGACCGTGAGCCGCTCGCCGAGCAGGGAGGCGACCCGGGTGCCGGGGACGGTCCGCACGTCGACCGGACCGTACGCGTCACCTCCCGGGCTGTGGCCCTCGTGACCCGCGAGGTCGGGGGTGTGCTGGTCGAGGGACCCGCCCGCGTGGACGGCCATCACCTGCATGCCCCGGCACACGCCGAGCACCGGCAGCCCGACCGCGTCGGCCGCGTCGAGCAGGGCGAGCTCCCAGGCGTCACGGTCGGCGCGCCACCGCGCCGTGCTCGGGTGGGGCTGCTCGCCGTAGCGCGCCGGGTCGACGTCGGCTCCGCCGGTCACGACCAGGCCGTCGAGCCGGGCGACGAGGACGTCCGCCGAGCCCGGCTGCGCCACCGGCGGCAGCAGCACCGGCACGCCGCCGGTCGACTCGACCGCCGCGGCGTACTGGGTCGGGAGCACGTCGGCGCGCTGCTGCCAGACCCCCCACGCGGCGTCCTCGCGGTAGGTCGTCAGCCCGATCAGCGGTGCCGGCACGTCAGAGCGGGGTGACGTAGGCGCCGGAGATGCCGCCGTCCACGAGGAACGTGCTGGCGGTGACGAAGCTCGACTCGTCGGAGGCGAGGAAGAGCACGGCGCCGGCCATCTCCTCCGGCTCCGCGAACCTGCCCATCGGCACGTGCACGAGCCGCCGCGCCGCGCGCTCGGGGTCGGCGGCGAACAGCTCCTGCAGCAGCGGGGTGTTGACCGGACCCGGGCAGAGCGCGTTGACCCGCACCCCCTGCCGGGCGAACTGCACGCCGAGCTCCCGCGACATCGAGAGCACCCCGCCCTTGGAGGCCGAGTAGGAGATCTGCGACGTCGCGGCACCCATCACGGCGACGAACGACGCGGTGTTGATGATCGACCCGGACCGCTGCTCGAGCATGTGGGGGAGGGCCGCCTTGCAGCAGAGGTAGACGCTGGTGAGGTTGACCTCCTGCACCCGCCGCCACGCGTCGAGGTCGGTGTCGAGGATCGAGTCGTCCTCCGGCGGCGCGATGCCGGCGTTGTTGAACGCGATGTCGACCGACCCGTAGCTCTCCTTCGCCGTCGCGAAGAGCGCGTCGACCTGCTCCTTGTCGGTCACGTCGACCGACACGTAGGTCGCGATCTCCCCGCCGCCCAGCTGCCCGACCAGCACCTGGCCGCGCTCGTCGTCGATGTCGCCGATGACGACACGGGCGCCCTCCTCGACGAAGCGCTCGACGGTGGCGAGACCGATGCCCGAGCAGCCGCCGGTCACGACGGCCACCTTGCCCTGGAGACGTCCTGCCATGGGGGTGCTTCCTCTCTGCTGGTGCTGCCTGGGACCTCGGGGCCGCGGGTCAGTGGGCGATGAAGACGTTCTTCTCTTCGGTGAACGCCTGGGGCGCGTCCGGGCCGAGCTCGCGGCCGAGGCCGGACTGCTTGTAGCCGCCGAAGGGCGTCCAGTAGCGCACGGCCGCGTGGGAGTTGACGCTGAGGTTGCCGGCGTCGACGGCCCGGGCGACCCGGAGCCCCCGTCCGAGGTCGCTGGTGAAGATCGAGCCCGACAGGCCGTACTCGGTGTCGTTGGCGAGCGCGACGGCGTCGGCCTCGTCGTCGAAGGGCATCACCGCGACGACGGGGCCGAAGACCTCCTCCCGCCAGATCGGCATGGCCGGGTCGTCGGCCAGCACGACGCTCGGCGGCAGCCAGAAGCCGTCACCGCCCGGTGCGCTGCCGGCGAAGGCCACCTCCACGTCGGCGAGGTAACCCTCGACCCGTTGCTTCTGTGCGGAGGAGATCAGCGGCCCCATCTCGCTGTCCGCGAGTCCTGGGTCGACCACCTTCAGGGCGGTGACCGCCGGCTCCAGCAGGGAGAGGAACTCGTCGTACGCCGAACGCTCCACGAGGATCCGCGACCGGGCGCAGCAGTCCTGGCCCGCGTTGTCGAAGACGGCGTACGGCGCCGCGGCGGCCGCTGCTGCGAGGTCGGCGTCCGCGAAGACCACGTTGGCGCTCTTGCCGCCGAGCTCCAGGGTCACCCGCTTCACCTGCTCGGCGCAGCCGGCCATGATCTGCTTGCCGACCTCGGTCGAGCCCGTGAAGCACACCTTGCGCACCAGAGGATGGGTCACGAACCGCTCGCCGACCACGGACCCCTTGCCGGGCAGCACGGTGAGCACGTGCTCGGGGATGCCCGCCTCGCGCGCCAGCTCGCCGATCCGCATCGCCGTGAGCGGGGTGAGCTCGGCCGGCTTCACGACCACCGAGTTTCCCGCCGCGAGGGCAGGCGCCATTCCCCAGGCGAGGATCGGCATCGGGAAGTTCCACGGCACGATGATGCCGACGACGCCGAGCGGCTCGTGGAAGGTCAGGTCGGTCCCGCCGGCCACCGGGATCTGCCTGCCGAAGAGTCGCTCCGGCGTTGCGGAGTAGTAGTGGAGGCAGTCCCGCACGTTGCCCGCCTCCCAGCGGGCGTTGCCCAGCGTGTGACCAGCGTTGCGGACCTCCAGCTCGGCCAGCTCGTCGACGTGGGCGTCGACCACGGCCGCGAATCGGCGGAGCACCGCCGCCCGCTCACCGGGCGTGATCGCGCGCCACCTCGCGAACGCCTCGTGCGCCGCCTCGATGGCCCTGTCGGCGTCGTCGGCCGAGGCCAGCTCGACCTCGGTGAAGGGCCGGGCGGAGGCGGGATCGATCACCGAGTGCATCTGCCCGGCCATGCTCACAACCTCTCGAAGCCTCGCCGGAGCTCCCAGTCGGTGACCGCGGCCTCGAACGCGCGGAGCTCGACGTCGGCCATGTTCGTGTAGTGGTCCACCACCGCGTCACCGAGGCACGATCGTGCCACCTTGCTCCCCGCGAAGGCCTCCCGGGCCTCGGCCAGGGTCCGTGGCACCCGTTCCGCGCCCGAGGTGTAGGCGTTGCCCTCGGTCTCCGGCACCGGCTCCAGATCCTGCTCGATGCCGTGCAGGCCCCCGGCGATCATCGCCGCCAGCGCCAGGTAGGGGTTGACGTCGCCGCCCGGCACCCGGTTCTCCAGCCGGGCCGACTTCCCGGATCCGACCAGCCGCACCGCACACGTCCGGTTGTCCATGCCCCAGGCGACCGACGTGGGCGCGAACGACGCGTCGGCGAAGCGCTTGTAGGAGTTGATGTTGGGGGCGTAGAGCAGCGTGAAGTCGCGTGTCGTGGCCAGGAGGCCGGCGACGAACTGGTCGTAGAACCGGGTACGCTCGCCGGCCTGCTCGTCCCAGAACACGAGCCCGCCGTCCGCCCCACGCAACGAGAGGTGGATGTGGCAGGAGTTGCCCTCGCGGCCGTCGTACTTGGCCATGAAGGTGATCGACTTGCCGTGCTGGGCGGCGATCTCCTTGGCGGCGTTCTTGTAGACCACGTGGTTGTCAGCCGAGACCAGCACGTCGTTGTAGAGGAAGCCGATCTCGTGCTGGCCGAAGTTGCACTCGCCCTTGGCGCCCTCGACGTCCATCCCCGCGGCGTACATGTGGTTGCGGATGTCGCGCAGCAACGGCTCGACCCTGGTGGTGCCGAGGACGGAGTAGTCGACGTTGTACTGGTTGACGCCGCGCAGCCCCTGGTAGTTGGCGGAGTGCGCCTCTTCGTAGGTGTCCTCGAACGCGATGAACTCCAGCTCGGTACCGGCATGCGCGGTGAAGCCCAGCGCGGCGGCCTTGTCGATCTGCGCCTGCAGGATCGCGCGGGGGGACTCGACGACCGGTGAGTGGTCGAGCCAGACGAGGTCGCACTGCACCATGGCGGTGGCCGGCAGGTGGGTGAGCAAGCGCAGCGTGCGCCAGTCGGGCACCCACTCCATGTCGCCGTATCCGCGCTCCCACGACGAGATGGCGTAGCCGCCGACGGTGTTCATGTCGACGTCGACCGCCAGCAGGTAGTTGCAGCCCTCGGTGCCCGCGCTCAGCGCCACGTCGAGGAAGTAGTGCGCGTGCAGCCGCTTGCCCTGCAACCGGCCCTGCATGTCGGTGAAGGCCATCACCACCGTGTCCACCTCCCCCTCGGCGACGAGGTGGCGCAGCCGGTCCAGCGTCAGCATCCGGTCGTTGACCGGCTGTTCGGTTCCCTCGGTGAGATGTCCCACGATCAGTGCAGGTCCTTCTCCGCGGCCTCGATCGCCGCGAACTCCTCCTCGGGAGCCCCCTGCACGATGTGGTGGCGGCTGTAGAGGGCGAAGTAGGCGATGGCGAGTGCGAACACCCCGGCGGTGACAAGGATCACCCGGGGATCGACGATGAACCCGGCCACGACGGCGACGCAGGCGAGCACCAGGGCGATGCCGGTCGTCACGATGCCACCCGGGGTCCGGTAGGGACGCTCGAGGTCGGGCTCGCGGAACCGCAGCACGATGTGGGAGAGCATCATCAGGACGTAGGAGATGGTCGCGCCGAAGACGGCGACCAGGATGAGCAGGTCGCCCTGGTTGAGGACCGCCATCACGAAGCCGATGATGCCGGGCACGATCAGGGCGAGGTAGGGCGTCTTGCGTTTTCCGGTCTTCGAGAGCACCTTCGGGAGGTAGCCCGCTCGGGAGAGGGCGAAGGTCTGGCGCGAGTAGGCGTAGATGATCGAGAAGAAGCTGGCGATCAAGCCCAGCAGGCCCACGATGTTGACGAACGTGCTGATGGCGTTCGAGCCGCCGTACGCCTCCTCGAGCGTGTCGACGAGCGGGTTGCCGGAGTCCTGGATCACCGCGGAGCCGGCAGCGCCAGGGGCGACCACCAGGATCAGCGCCGCGAAGGCCAGCAGCGTCAGCATGGCGGCGATGATGCCCTTCGGCATCGAGCGCGCGGGGTCCTTGGTTTCCTCGGCGGCGAGCGGCACGCCCTCCACCGCGAGGAAGAACCAGATCGCGTACGGCAGGGCGGCCCAGATGCCGACCAGCCCGAACGGTAGGAACGTGCTCGCGCCCGCCGCGTCGCCGACCGGCATGTCCGTCAGGTTGGCGGGGTCGAACTTGAGGGCGGCGGCGACCACGAAGGTGAGCAGCGCCACGGCGGCGATCGCGGTGATGGCGAACATCAGCTTGAGCGCCTCGCCCACGCCGTAGATGTGCAGTCCCACGAACAGGGCGTAGAAGACCAGGAAGACGAGCGGACCGCTAATGCCGATGAGCGAGTCGACGTAGGCGCTGATGAAGTTCGCGATCGCGGCCGGGGCGATGGCGTACTCGACCAGGATCGCGGTGCCGGTCAGGAAGCCGCCCCACGGCCCGAGGGCCCGCCGGGCGAAGGCGTAACCGCCACCGGTCGTGGAGATCGCGGAGGACAGCTCGGCCAGCCCGAACACCATGAAGAGGTACATCGCCCCCATGATGATCGTGGCGACGAGCAGCCCTCCCCAGCCGCCCTCGGCGAGGCCGAAGTTCCACCCGGCGAAGTCCCCGGAGATGACGTAGGCGACCCCCAGACCGGCGAGCAGCACCCACCCGGCGACGCCGCCTTGGAGCTCGCGTTCGGCGAAGTACTCCTCGCCCTCGCGCTCGTACTCGATCCCTTGACCCTTCTTGCGTGCCATGCGGGAACCCCTTCGGCGTCGAGAGGTCGGACTCGGCCTCGGTCTTCGGAGGCTAGTGTCCGCGGCAGCCAGCCGACAAGCAGCAGCGTCCCCCGGGTGCGCCTGGGACGCTGCCGAGTGCGGTGGTTTCAGCTGCTGGCGTGGGTGTCCGCCTCGCGAGGTCCTCCGGCGACGGCTGGCTCGCGCCGTCGACGCTAGCCGCCTCGCCTGTCGGGCAGCGCGGGGGAGGGGCGTCCACCAGCCCCGGGTGGACGCCCCTCGCGCCGAGGAGTCGGCAGCCCACAGGCCGACTCCTCGGGGGCTCCCGTCCGGGGGGACGGGCCGCCAGGGGGCGGGACTAGGTGCGGTCGCCGAAGTTCAGGACGGCGTACGTGCGGCCGTCGTTGCCCACCCGGACCCCGACTCCGGCCCAGACCGCGCGGCGCTTCATCAGCACCTGGCGGTGCGGGGGCGAGTCCATCCAGGCCTGGACGGCGGCGCCCGGCCGCAGGCCGGTGCCGCTCACGAGGTTCTCGCCCACCCAGTTCAGGTCGCAGCCGTCGAGCACGGCGCCGAGGTCCCGGTGGACCATCTCGCCGCTGTTCCGCAGCTTCTGGGACCACCGCTCCGAGTAGCCGTCGACGCAGGACTGGAAGACCCGGACCTTCGAGAGGCCACGCCGGGCACGGGCCCGGTTGACCCGGATCAGGATCCGCGACTCGAACTCGTCGAGGTCGCGCTGCGGGTCGAAGGACTGGGAGGTGCGGGGTGCCCAGGTCGCGGCCGAGACCGGGACGGCCGCGACGACGGCGATCCCGGCCGTGACGACCAGGGTCAGCGCCGTCGCGAGGACGAGGCGTGCGGAGGAACGCATGTGGGGGGCTCCGGGTTCGGTCGTGCCGGTCACGGGGATGACCGTCGGGGGGCTGGGCTGCGCTGTGGCCGGGGGACCACGTGCCGCTGGGGGAGGCGGCGCCGGCTCCGGGGGGTGCCGGTGGACCCATGGTGTCGAAGCGCGACCCGACCGTCCATAGTCCCTCGGGACCATCCCTCGATGGCCGTTTGGGCAGGTCAGCCCCGATTCGGGACCCGTGGCTGGTCTGGACCAGTGCCCTCCACGCCCGCGTGGCGCAACCGCCGGTGCATGCCCGCGGTGGGTAGCGTCGCTGGCGTCCTCGGACGCCTCCCCGTGTGACAGCCCCCGTAACCCCCCCGCCGGCGAGTTCGTTGAAAGGACATGTCCGCACCACGAGGTGCGGATACCGGACGTGGGGGGTCGGGCAGCGATGCCCGGTCCAACAGGGGGTTTGAACTCAGATGTACGTGGGGAGGCATTCGCGCGCGCTCGCAACCGTGGCAGTGATGGGGGTGGCGGTCCTCGGACCGGTCGCCCTGACCGCCGCCGCTGACGCGGCGCCGGGAGGCAACGGCAAGGGGCACGGTCAGGGGCACGGTCAGGGCCAGGAGGGCCAGGAGGGCCAGGAGGGCACGGTGAGCCCGGGCCGGCCCCAGGGCCAGGACAAGGATGCCAGCCAGGGGCAGGCCCACGGTCACGACCCGGACCGCGGCAACGCCGGGTCCGATCCCGGCAACAACGGCCACGGCCAGGGCGCCAGCAGCAAGGGCCAGGGCAGCCACGGCCACGGCAACCAGGGCCAGGGCGGCACCGGCACCGGCAGCGCCGGACACGGGCACCGGCAACGGCCAGGGCGGCTCCGGCGGCGACCCGGCCGGCAACAACGGCACCGTCAAGATCGAGACCGCCGGGGATGCCGACGGCACGCCCAACAACGTCCCGCACGTCGGTTGCGAGCTCCAGGTCGAGTGGTACGGCTTCGACGCGGGGGACGACATCGTGTCGACCGTGACCTTCGCCCCGCACGCGCCGACCGGCGACGTGACGATCAGCGGCGACCAGCCGACGCGGGTGTTCGTGGGCGGTGACGCCGCCAGCGGTGCCGGGACTGCCAGCGGGCTGGATGCCGTGCAGCGCTACCGGCTCGCCTTCGACGGCGAGCCGCATCCGCAGCAGGGCTATCACGTCAAGCTCACCATCCACACGCCCGGCTCGATCGGTGCGGACACCAAGCACAAGGTGTTCTGGGTGGAGCCGTGTGAGGAGACTCCTCCGGGTGAGGAGCAGCCTCCGGGCGAGGAGCAGCCTCCGGGCGAGGAGCAGCCTCCGGGCGAGGAGCAGCCTCCGGGGGGCGAGGAGGAGACTCCCCCGGGCGAGGAGCAGCCTCCGGGCGGCGAGCACGAGACCCCGCCCGGTGACGACACCGAGGTGGAGGGCGAGCAGGAGACCGACGGGGGCAACGACCTCGAGGTCCGTGGCGAGCAGGCCACCCGCGACCAGCAGGCGACGGCCGTCGCGGGCGCGGTGCCCACGGCGATCGACGCGGGGCTGCGCGCCGGCATCGCGCTGGTGAACGCGCCGCTGTCGCTGCTGGTGGTGCTGGCGGGGCTGCTGGTGGCGGCCGGTGGATACCTCGTTCGCCGACGACGGGCCTGACCCCGACGTACACTCCCACCACGACATGCCTCGCCGGCGCCCTCAACGGTCTCCGGCGAGGCGCCCTCGCGTGAGCAGCGGCGGAGCAAGGCAACCGGGCCGGGCGGGTCCGACCGAGAGGTGGTACGACGTGGACCTGCGCAACCAGCGGTGGTCGTGGGTGGCCCTGGTGCTGCTCGGCCTCGTGCTGGTCGCCTCGGGCGGGCTCTGGTGGATCACCCAGGACGAGCCCGCGCAGAGCCGGTCGCCGTCCGGCTCGACGACCGGCGACGGAGTCTCCAAGGTCGTGCCGGGCAGCCGGGTGCCGGAGGCGGTCCCGGCGACCCAGCGACGGGGCGACCCGTTGCGGCTCGAGATCCCCGACCTCGACGTCGACGCCGAGGTGCTGCCGATCCTCGCGCCCGGCGGCGTCCTGACGCCGCCCTCGGACCCGCAGGAGCTCGGCTGGTGGGCCGACGGTGCCCGCCCCGGTGACCGCCGCGGCTCGGCGCTGGTCACGGGTCACACCGTGAGCACCGGCGGTGGTGCCCTCGACGAGCTCGAGGACCTCGACGAGGGCGACCGGATCCTGGTCCACTCGGCGCGGAAGGAGTCCGACTACTCGGTCGAGAGCGTCCAGACGCTCGACAAGGGCGACCTCGCGGACCAGGCCGAGCTGCTGTTCAGCCAGGCGGTGCCCGGCCGGCTGGTCGTCGTGACCTGCGAGGACTGGAACGGCGTCGAGTACCTCAGCAACGTCGTCGTCACCGCGACGCCGGCTGCTGGTCGCTGACGTCCTCCGGGCCGCGGCCCCAGCGCCTCAGTGCTGGTAGGTGCCGTGGAGGATCGCACGGCCGAGCGTCTTGAAGACCAGGTTGAAGCTCATCACCGCGTTGGAGGCGTCGGCGTCGATCCCCAGGGTGTCCTCGCCGACGGCGTGCACGACGAAGAAGTAGCGGTGGGGCTGGTCGCCCGGCGGCGGAGCGGCGCCCATGAAGCCCGCCTGGCCGCCGTCGTTGCGCAGCATGAACGCGGTGCCCGGCAGCTCGGCTCCCGGCGCACCCGCGCCGGCCTCGAGCGAGGTGGTGTCAGCCGGCAGGTCGACCAGCGCCCAGTGCCAGAAGCCGCTCGGCGTCGGAGCATCCGGGTCGAAGCAGGTGACCACGAAGGACTTCGTGCCTTCGGGGGCGCCCGACCACGACAGCTGCGGGGAGCGGTTGCCCTGGTCGGCGACCTGGTCGTCGGACAGCGGCTGGCCGTCGGTCACGTCGTCGCTGGTGACCGTGAACGACGCGACGGAGGGCAGCAGCTCGTAGGGGTCCGGGGTGACGGGGCGGTCGAGGGAGTTGTCCACAGTCATGACACCGACCCTACCCACGGCGCGGGTCGGGGAGAATGCCTCGGGTGGAGCCCACCAGCCAGCAGCCGCCGTACCCCGTCGGGCTGCGCCTCGCAGGCCGACGCGTCGTCGTCGTGGGCGGTGGCTCGGTGGCACAGCGCCGGGTCCCCGTCCTGATCGAGGCGGGTGCCCGCGTCGTCGTGGTGTCGCCGCAGGTCACACCGGCCCTGGAGGGCATGGCCGACGAGGTGACGCTGGTGCTGCGGGAGTTCACCGAGTCCGACCTCGACGAGACCTGGTACGCCATTGCGGCCACCGATCAGCCGGACGTCAACGCACGCGTGCTCGCCGCGGCCGACGAGCGTCGGATCTTCTGCGTACGCGCGGACGACGCGCGCGAGGCCTCCGCGTGGACGATGGCGTCGGGCCGGCACGGCCAGGTCACCGTCGCGGTGCTCGGCAACCGCGAGCCGCGGCAGTCGGCGGCCCTGCGCGACGACATCGTCGAGGCGCTCCGCGACGGGCGGCTCACGACGGCCGGCTCCCACGATCACACGCCGGGGGTGGTGCTGGTCGGCGGGGGGCCGGGTGATCCCGCGCTGGTCACCGTCGCCGCGAGGCAGGCGCTGGCCGGGGCCGACGTGGTGGTGGCGGACCGGTTGGCGCCGCGCGCCCTGCTCGACGAGCTGAGCGCCGACGTCGAGCTGGTCGACGTGGCGAAGCTGCCACGCGGTCGCGCCGCCGTGCAGGAGCAGATCAACGAGGTGCTCGTCGACCGTGCCCGGGCCGGCAAGCGGGTGGTGCGGTTCAAGGGCGGCGACTCCTTCGTGTTCGGGAGAGGCTTCGAGGAGGTGCTGGCGTGCCGCGCGGCGGGCGTGCCCGTGAGCGTCGTGCCCGGGCTGCCCAGCCCGGTCGCGGTCACCGGCGCGGCCGGGATCCCGCTGACCCACCGCGGGGTCGCCCATGACTTCACCGTCGTGTCCGGGCACCTGCCGCCCGGTCACCCCGACTCGCTGGTCAGCTGGGAGTCCCTCGCCGGCCTCGGCGGGACCCTGGTGCTGATGATGGCCGTCGACAACGCAGAGGCGATCGCCGCGGAGCTGGTCCGGCGCGGCCGCTCCTCCGCGACACCGGCGGCCGTGGTGTCCGACGGCACGATGCCCGACGAGCGCACCCTGCTCGCCACGCTCGGCACCCTGGGGGCGCGGATCGCCGAGGCCGGCGTACGACCCCCGGCGATCATCGTGATCGGCGACGTCGTGGCCGTGGCCCGCCCCGACGCCTTCGCGGAGCAGTGATGGCGGTCGTCATCGAGCTCGACGACCCCGATGACCCGCGACTCGCCGACTACCGCGACCTGCGCGACGTGCAGCTGCGCCGCCACCTCGAGAGCGTCGAGGGGCTGTTCCTCGCCGAGGGCGAGAAGGTCGTGCGCCGGGCGGTCGAGGCCGGCCACGACGCCCGCTCGTTCCTGATGGCGCCCCGCTGGCTCGACGGCCTCGCCGACGTGCTGGCCCGCACCGACGCGCCCTGCTACGTGGTGCCCGAGGCGATGGCCGAGGAGGTGACCGGCTTCCACGTCCACCGCGGCGCGCTCGCCTCGCTCCACCGGCGGCCGCTGCCGGACGTCGACGAGGTGCTCGCGGGTGCCCGGTCGGTGCTGGTCCTCGAGGACCTGGTCGACCACACCAACGTCGGCGCCGTCTTCCGCTCGGGCGCGGCCCTCGGCTTCGACGCCGTCCTGCTGTCCCCGCGGTGCGCCGACCCGCTCTACCGGCGCGCGGTCAAGGTCGGCATGGGTGCGGTCTTCACCGTGCCGTGGACCCGGCTGGCCGCCTGGCGCGGCGCCCTGCCGGACCTGTCGCGACGCGGCTTCACGACGGTGGCGCTGACCCTCGCCCCGGACGCCGTACCCGTCGAGGAGGCCGTGGCGGGCGTCGACCGGCTCGCGCTGGTCCTCGGCACCGAGGGCCACGGGATCTCTCCCCGGTGGGAGCAGGACGCCGACCGGCGCGCGGTCATCCCGATGCGCGCGGGGATCGACTCCCTCAACGTGGCCGCCGCCTCGGCCGTGGCCTGCTACGTCGCCGCCAGGCGCTGACCCACCGCCCCGGCGGCCCTGCGGCCGTGGACGACGGCCACGCGACCCCCCAGCGGCCGACCCGGCCTGCCACCGGCTGCCGATCGGCGGGGTGCTCGACAGCGACCGAGGGCGACCGATCCCTGTGCGACGCTGGGCCCGGCCTCGTGCGGCAGGGACGAGACCACCACCGACCAGCCGTCGACCGGGGAGGCAGCGTGGGGAAGAGCGCCGGACCCGCGGGGTCACCGACGACGCGGGAGGCCGTCGCCGAGCTGGCGCGGCGGCTCCACGTCGCCGAGGACGCGATCGCCGTGGAGCGCGTCGAGGAGGTCACCTGGAACGACGGCAGCCTCGGCTGCGCCGAGGCGGGGACGATGTACACCCAGGCGCTCGTGGCCGGCAGCCGGATCACGCTGAGCGTCGGCGACCGGACCTACGAGTACCACGCGGGCGGCGGACGGGCGCCGTTCCTGTGCGAGGAGCCCACCCAGTGAGTCACACGGGCAGGGAGCCTGCCGGCCAGTCGGCCGGGTAGTCCTCGACCACCCCGTCGTGCTCCTTCTGGAGCTTCTTGCGGGCCTTGGTGGACAGCCGGTCGCCGAAGACCGTGCCCCGGGTGTGGTCGGTCTCGTGCTGCAGGCAGCGAGCCAGCAGGCCGTCGCCGGAGAACGTCACGGGCTCCCCGTCGAGCCCCGAGCCGGTCACCCGGGCGGTGTCCGGGCGGGCCAGCGGCGTGAACGCGCCCGGGAAGGACAGGCAACCCTCGTCGTCCTCCTCGAGGCGTCGGTCGCGGCCCTCGGGGAGCTCGAGCTCGGGGTTGCACACCACGCCGACCGTGCGTTCGCCGTCGGCGTCGGGGCAGTCGAAGACGAAGACGGCGAGGTCGACCCCGATCTGGCAGGCCGCCAGGCCGACGCCCTCCGCGGCGTACATGGTGGCGACCATGTCGGCCACCAGCGCGCGCAGCTCGTCGCCGTAGGACTCCACGCACGCCTGCGGCCGGTGCATCACGGGGGTCCCCCAGCGCGTGATCGGCCGGACCGAGCCTCCCTCGGGGAGCGGTCCGTGGGGCGCGTGCTCCGGCGGCGTGGAGGGGTCGGGCATGGCGGTGATCCTAGGGCGGTTGCGCGACACGGTTGTGACCGGGGACACCGGCAGGGCCGGTGGTCGTAGGTGTAACTCGGAGTTACATTATCTGCATGTCCCTCACCAGGAACCTCAGGCCCGGCGGGAAGCTCGGGCTCGCCCGGGGTGAGTCCCGCGACCCGATCGGGCTCGCGGTCGCTGCCCTCAACCGGGTCGCGCAGAGCGACCTGATCGACCGGATCGGCCTGCGCAAGCAGGCCGAGCAGGCGGTCTTCACGGTCACCCGGAGCGGCTTCCGGACGCTGACCACCGCCGCACGCACGTTCGACCGCTCCGGCAGGGCGGGCGCCCCGGGCGTCCGCGTCCCGGCAGCGTCCCGGCCGGGCGTCTTCGACCTGACCCCGAGCGAGGACGAGCAGATGCTCGTCGACGTGGTGAGCGAGTACGCCGCCGAGGTGCTGCGGCCGGCGGCGGCAGGGGCCGACGACGACTGCGCGGCGCCGGCCGAGGTGCTGGCGTCCGGCGTGGAGATCGGGCTGCCGATCCTCGGCGTCCCCGAGGCCCTCGGTGGCATCTCCGAGGAGCGCTCGGCGATGGCGGGCGCGCTTGTGGCCGAGGCGCTCGCCCGGGGCGACATGGGCCTCGCGGTGGCCGGACTGGCGCCCGGCGCGGTGGCCACGGCGATCTCGCTGTGGGGCACCGACGAGCAGCAGGCGACCTACCTCCCGGCGTTCACCGGCGGCGACGTCCCGGCGGCGGCGCTGGCCCTGAACGAGCCCGCACCGCTCTTCGACGTGCTGGCGCCGACGACGACCGCGCGTCACGAGGGGGACGGCTTCGTGCTCGACGGGCTGAAGTCGCAGGTCCCCCGTGGTGCCGACGCCGAGCTGTTCGTCGTCGGGGCGCTGCTCGACGGCGCTCCCACCCTGTTCCTCGTCGAGGGCGGTACCCACGGTCTCACCGTCGAGGCCGATCCCGCGATGGGGCTGCGGGCGGCGTCGATGACCCGGCTCGCGCTCGACGGCGTCCGGGTGCCCGCCGGGGCGCTGCTGGGTGCGACCGACGGGTCGACGTACACCGAGTGCGTCCGGCTGGCGCGACTCGCGTGGTGCTCCCTCGCGGTCGGCACCGGCCAGGCCGTGCTCGACTACGTGACGCCGTACGTCAAGGAGCGCGAGGCGTTCGGCGAGCCGATCGCCCACCGGCAGTCGGTCGCCTTCATGGTCGCCGACATCGCCATCGAGCTGCAGGCGATGCGGCTCGTCACCTGGAAGGCCGCCTCCCGCGCGGCCGCCGGCAAGGACTTCTCCCGCGAGGTGGCGCTGGCGCGCCAGCTCTGCTCCGACAAGGGGATGCGGATCGGCCTCGACGGCGTGCAGCTTCTCGGCGGCCACGGTTACGTCAAGGAGCACCCCGTGGAGCGGTGGTACCGCGACCTGAGAGCGATCGGCGTCATGGAAGGGACGGTGCTCGTCTGATGAATCACCCCACAACGTTGCTCCCTCCACTCGCTGCGCTCGCTCCGTCCACAACGATGAGGGGACCCCGAAAAGCATGATCCACCTCGACGACCCGAAGAAGTTCCGGCCGCTGCGCGACCAGGCCCACCAGGTCGCGATGAACATGCTGCGACCGATCTCGCGCAAGTACGACCGCGCCGAGCACGCGTACCCCAAGGAGCTCGACATGCTCGCCGCGATGATCGACGGGCTCGCCGCGTCCGGCGCGTCGTCGGGTGCGGGTGCCACCGGCGTACGACGTGACGAGAAGCCGGAGCAGGACGGCGGTCGTGTGAAGAACGGTGCCAACCTGGCCTCGGTGATGTCGATCGCCGAGATGTGCTGGGGCGACGCGGGACTGCTGCTCTCGATGCCGCGCCAGGGCCTCGGCAACTCGGCCATCGCCTCGGTGGCCGACGACGAGCAGCTCGCCCGGTTCGGCGGCACCTGGGCCGCGATGGCGATCACCGAGCCCGGGACCGGCTCGGACTCGGCGAGCATCCGCACCACGGCGGTGCTGGACGGCGACCACTACGTCCTCAACGGCGAGAAGATCTACGTCACCTCCGGCGAGCGGGCCGACAGCGTCGTGGTGTGGGCGACGCTCGACAAGAGCCTCGGCCGGGCGGCGATCAAGTCCTTCGTCGTCGAGAAGGGCACGCCCGGGATGGCGGTGGAGCGGCTCGAGCACAAGCTCGGCATCCGCGCCTCCGACACCGCGGCGATCACCTTCACCGACTGCCGGGTGCCGAAGGAGAACCTGCTCGGCTCGCCCGAGGTGGACGTGAAGCAGGGCTTCGCCGGCGCGATGGCGACCTTCGACAACACCCGGCCGCTGGTCGCCGCGATGGCGGTGGGCGTGGCCCGGGCCGCGCTCGACCTGACCCGCGACCTGCTGGCCGGCGCGGGCGTCGAGGTGGACCACGACCGGCCCGGCCTGCTGCAGCATGCCGCCGCGGCGAAGTTCCTGCAGCTCGAGGCCGACTGGGAGGGAGCGCGGCTGCTCACGCTCCAGGCCGCCTGGCTGGCCGACAACGGCACCCCCAACTCGCTGGAGGCGTCGATGGCCAAGGCGAAGGCCGGGCGCGTTGGCTCCGACGTGACGCTGTCGTGCGTCGAGCTGTGCGGCACCCTCGGCTACTCCGAGGCGGAGCTGCTCGAGAAGTGGTCGCGCGACTCCAAGATCCTCGACATCTTCGAGGGCACGCAACAGATTCAGCAGCTGATCGTGGCCCGCCGGGTGCTGGGGCTGAGCAGCGCCGATCTGAAGTAGGCGTGGTCGGTCTCGGTTTCCCCGCCTCAGCGGGGAAACCGAGACCTACTGGGGGAAGCAACACCCAGGAAGTCCACGACTCGCCCAGGAGGTCCGGGGGACGTACGACGGGCGGCCCCGGACCGCCTCCCGGCAGCCGAGTCGACCTAGACGCCGACGATGCCGTGGCCGGCGCGCGCGGGCAGCTTGGCGCCCGGCCCGGACCGGCGCGGCGCCTGCCGACGCTGCGGGCTGGCATTGGTGCGCGCCAGCCCGGCCGCGTTGCGCGCCACGGCGCGCGCCACGTCAGTGGGCGAGGCGGCCGCTTGCCGGGTCGTGGGTGGCGACTGCGGGGCGGGCTGGGCAGGGGTCGCCCCCGGCGCTCGCGGTACGGCGCCGGGCGGCGTACTGCTCCGCGTGGCACGTCGCTCGGCGATCCGGCCGGCCACTCCCCGTGCCACGGTGATGGCGGTCCGGCCGGCGGTCGCGCCGACCCGGAGGGCGATGGTCCTGAACGTTGCGAGCGAGGTGCGGTGCTCCACGGGAGCTCCCTTCGTCACGGGTGTTCGGTTACCCGCAGTCAAGGCCGAAGGACGCCACCGCGTCAACGGGTGGCGTCCTTCGGCGCGGCGCGCCCCGGGCCGGTGGTCCGGACCGGCTACGAGACCGCCTTGAACGGGTCGTGGTCGCTGAGGATCTTGTCGACCCGGGCCTGGTCGAGGCGGGCGTACACGGCCTGGTTCTCCTGGGCGTCCCGGATGCACTTGGCGAGGGTGAACGCCGAGGTGGTGAGGTAGAGGGTGCCGAGGCCGAGGAACGCACGGACCCAGGGATCGACCGGCAGGTAGAGGACGGCGAAGATCATCGCCAGCAGGGCCACCGCGAAGGAGATTCCGGCCTGGGCGAAGAAGGCGTTGGTGTTCGTGGACGGGTTCGGAGTGCTCATGCCGCCAGCCTGCTGGCTGCGGCCGCTCGGCGTACCCGCCGTGCTACCCGGCTCGCGGTGAGTAGCGGTACCCATGTGGTCCGATGGGCCCATGAAGCTGTACGCCGAGAGTCCCGGCCGCCGGACCGCCCAGGTGCTCGCCGACCTGCTGCTCGTGGTGTGGCTGGTCGCCTGGACCTGGGCGGGGTCGGCGGTCCACGACGCCACCCTCGCGCTGGGCGCGCCGGGGGAGCAGCTCGCGGAGTCGGCGACGGGGCTGTCCGGAGCGCTGCAGGACGCCGGCGGCACCCTCGGCGGCGTCCCGCTCGTGGGCGACGAGGTCCAGGCCCCCTTCGACGAGGCGTCCGGTGCTGCTGACCAGCTGGCCGAGGTCGGGCGCGACCAGGTGCGCTCGGTGGAGCGGCTGGCACTGTGGCTGGGACTGTCGGTGGCCGCGATCCCGATCCTGCTGGCGAGCCTGCTCCACGTCCCGCGCCGGGTGAGGTTCGTACGCCGCGCGACCGCGGGGGCGCGGTTCGTCGACGCCGCGGACGACCTCGACCTGTTCGCGCTGCGCGCCCTGTCCCACCAGCCGATGCACGTGCTGGCGCGGGTCTCCGACGACCCGGCGGGCGCGTGGCGCCGCGGCGACCGTGCCGTCACCGACCGGCTGGCGGAGATCGAGCTGCGCTCGGTCGGGCTGCGGATGCCGTCGCGCCGGTAACCGGGCGGCAAGAGGCCGGTCAGCGGCTCGCGGTCTTCTGGGTGCAGGGCGACCGACCGACGGCGCGCCCCCGGACCCAGGAGTGGAGCCATGACCGTCTTCTTCGACCACCACATCGTGCCGAGCAGTGACCGGACCCGCTCGGCCCAGTTCTACGCCGACCTGCTCGGCCTGCCCGAGCCGCGGCGGGAGGGCCCGTTCGCGGCGCTCGACCTCGGCAACGACGTCGCCCTCTACGTCGCCGGCTGGGACGCACAGGTCACGCCGCAGCACTACGCCTTCCTGCTCAGCGAGGCGGAGTTCGACGCCTTCTACGCGCGGCTGCTCGCCCGCGGCCTCGACCACTGGGCCGACCCGCACTGCCGGCTGCCGCAGCAGGTCAACCACGACGACGGGGGCCGTGGCACCTACTTCCGGGACCCCGACGGGCACTTCGTCGAGGTGCTGACGGTGCGCTACGGCGGCCGCCCGACGACGCTCACACCGGCCTGACCGGCGTCGGAGGACCGATCAGACCGCGGGCGGCTAGGTTGATCCGCCAGCGGACCGGAGGAGGACCCATGCGCTATCGCGTGTTCGGCGAGGTCGCGCTGCTGCCTGGGGAAGGGACGCCGCGCCCGTTGCGACGCCGGCGGGAACGCACCGTCCTCGCCGTGCTGCTCGCCGCCCACGGCCGACCGCTGACGGCGGAGCGGCTGCTCGCCGACGTGTGGGGTGAGTCGGCCGGCTCCGGGCTGGGCTCGCTGCAGGTGGCCGTGTCGCGGCTCCGGGCCGACCTCGAGCCGGACCGCTCGCCGCGCGATGCTCCCCGGCTGCTGGTCAGCACCGGCGGGGGCTACGCACTCGCGGCCGGGACCGCCGACGTCGACGTCTGGCAGTTCGAGTCGCTCGCCGACCGCTCCCTCGCCAGCGACGACCCCGCGTCCATGCTGGGCCTGGCCGAGCAGGCGACCGGTTGGTGGACGGGATCGCCGTACGCCGACTGCGACACCGAGCTGCTGACCCGCGAGCGCGACCGTCTCGAGGAGCTGCGCGCCTCGCTCCTCGAGCGGCGGGCGGAGGCGCTGCTCGCCCTGGGGCGCGACCGGGAGGCGCTGGGTGTCGCCACCGGCGCGCTCGTCGACAACCCCTACCGCGAGCGGCTGTGGTCGGCGCTCGCGCTCGCGCACTACCGCGGCGGGCGCCAGGCCGAGGCACTGGCGACGCTGCGGAACCTCCGGGAGCGACTCGCCGACGAGCTCGGGGTCGACCCGACCCCGGAGGTGCAGGACCTCGAGCAGCGGCTGCTCCGCCAGGACGCCGGGCTGCTGCAGGCGCCGCCCCTGGCTGCCCCACGGGACGCGGGGCCGGTCCTGGCCGAGCCGTCCGCGCCGCGGGCTTCTGGTGCCGGCAGCGCCCCGGACACCGTGGGCCGCGAGCACGTCGTCGGCCGGATGACGACCCTGCTCGACGCCCTCGCGGCGGGTGGCCCGGTCCGGTTCTGGGGCCTCACGGGGGAGCCGGGCATCGGCAAGACCCGTGCCGTCGAGGACCTGCTCCGGGTCGCCGGTGACCGGGGGATCCGGACCGCGATCGGCCGCTGCCCGGAGTCGGGGCTCGCGCCACCGCTGTGGCCCTGGGTGGCCGTCGTCCGCAGCCTCGCCGGCGAGGGACCGGCTCCGGAGCCGCTGCGCCCGCTCCTCGAGGACCAGCCCGTCGAGGCCGACCGGGGCGCCGGGACGAGGCTGCGGCTCTACGACGCCGTCGTCGACCTCGTGGCCGGGGCCGCGACCCGCGCTGGGGGACTGGTCGTGGCGCTGGAGGACCTGCACCGGGCCGACGCGTCGTCGTTGCAGCTGCTCGCCCACCTCGCGGCCACGGCGCCCCCGGCACCCCTGCTCGTCGTCGTGACCCGCCGGTCCACCGACCCCGGCTCCGCCGAGGAGCCGCTGGTCGAGGCGCTGGCGGCCCTGGCCCGCGCCGGGGCCGACGGACTCCGGCTGGAGGGCCTCGACACCCCGGCGGTGGGCCGGCTGATGTCGGGCCTGCTCGGCGACCACGACCCCGGGCTCGACGAGCGGGTGGCCGAGGCCACCGCCGGCAACCCCTTCTACGTCTCCGAGTACGCGCGGCTGCTGTCCTCCCTCCCCGACCTCGCCCGCCTCGATCCCGACCGGCTACCCGTGCCGGACGGCGTACGGGACGTGCTGCGGCAACGACTGGGACGGCTGCCCGCGGAGGCCCGCACCCTGCTCGGCCAGGCCGCGGTGCTGGGCCAGGTCGTCGACCCCGCGCTCGTCGCCGCCGTCGCGGGGGAGCCGGAGGAGGAGGTGCTCGACGTCCTCGACCTGGCGGTCGCCTCCGGGCTGCTGGTCGGACACGGGGCGAGCTTCCGCTTCGCGCACGCGCTGACCCGCGAGGCCCTCCTCGACGACCTCACGCCGGCCCGCCGGATGCGGCTCCACGCACGAGCGCTCGCCGCACTCCAGGCCGCCCATCCCGAACCCGCCGCCGACGTCGTCAGCATCCTCGCCGGCCATGCGCTGGCAGCGGCGCCGCTGGGGGAGGAGGCCCGCGCCGCCGCGCGCCGCTGGCTGCCGCGGGCGGCGGCCCTGGCGACCACCCGGCAGGCGCACGTCGAGGCGGTCGGGCTGTGGCGTGCCGCCGCGGACCAGGCCGAACCGGACGGGGACGACTGGATCGCGGCCCGGCAGGGCGAGGCCCGCGCCCTGCTGCGACTCGGCCACTTCGCCGAGAGCCGCGCCGTCGTCGGCGGGCTCGTGACCGCGGCCGTGGCCCGCAAGGACTGGAAGGTCGTCGCCGACAGTGCCTCGGTCTCCAGCGGGGCGGGGGTGTGGCCGTGGCGGGAGCACGGTGGCAAGGACGACCGGCTCATCACCGCGCTGACCGAGGCCCTCGACCACGTCGAGGGGGTCGACGAGGCACGGCTGTCCGCTGCCCTGATGCTCGAGCACCACCTCGGCTTCGACCGCGACCGGACGACGGCCTACGGCGACCGGGCGTCGGTAGCGGCGGTGACCGCGGGTGACCCGGGCCTGGTCGACGAGGTGCTCTACCTGCGGGCCCTCTCGCGCACCGGCCGCCGCCGGGCCGGCGACCGGGAGGAGCGGCTCGCGCTGCTCGAGGAGCTGCTCGACCGGCGTCCCGGGGGCGAGATCGAGGTGGCGGCCCGCTTCCACCTCGGGTGGACCCTCTTCGAGCTAGGCCGGGTCGCCGACTCGGACACCGCCATGGCCCGCTGCACCGAGGCGGCCGCCACCGTCCGTCACGCCGGCGTCGACGTACCGCTCGCGTGGTGGCGCGCGGCGCGGGCACGCGACAAGAACGACGACGACGCCACGCTGCTGGCCGACGACGCGCTCCGGCTCCACCTCGGCTCCGACCTGGTGGGGGGCGCCGAGGCGCGCTGCATCCACGCGGTCGCCACCCGCGCCCCCGGCGCGCCGGTGCCGGACGCCGTGGTGGCCCTCGCGCGGCAGTGCGGCCCGCCGACCCAGGCCGCGGTCGCGTGGGGCCTGGTCGAGTCGGATGAACCGGAGTCGGCGCGGGGGCTCGTCGAGCAGCTGGTGCCCGCGGACGTCGAGGACTACGCGGCGCTGGCCGGGGCGTGCCTGCAGCTGGGCGCGCTGGCCCTGCTCGGTGACCGCGCACCGGTCGGGGTGCTGGTCGACCAGCTGCTCCCGAACGCGGACGACGTCGTCACCTACGGCGCCCTGGACCACCTCGGCGTGGTCGACCACTTCCTCGCGCTCGGCCTGCAGGCGCTGGGCCGCGACGGCGAGGCCCTCGCCCGGGGCCGCCGGGCCGTCGAGCGCAACCGGGACCTCGGGGTGGGTCCCTGGCTCCGCCGCAGCGAGCACCTGGTCGCGACCCTGGAGCGCGGGGTGCCGCCCGACGGTCCGGCATAGTGGCGGCATGGCCGCCTCCCGCAGCACCCGCCAGGACCGCCGCGCCCAGATCGTCGAGGTGCTCGACGACGCGTTCGCGCCCCTGATGCGGGCCGACCCCAAGGCCTTCCGCGCCAAGTACCGCAAGATGGCGGCGGACCCCCACGCGTTCTACCGCGGCAGCGCCTGCCTCTTCTACGCCGACGTCACGGTCGAGGACGACCCCTTCACCGACGAGCAGAGCGGGCGGATCTGGATCCACGGCGACCTGCATGTCGAGAACTTCGGCACCTACCTCAACTCCGACGGCCGGCTGGTCTTCGACATCAACGACTTCGACGAGGCCTACCTCGGCCGGTTCACCTGGGACCTGCAGCGGTTCGCGGCCTCGCTGGCCCTGGTCGGCTGGCAGAAGGCGCTGCCCGAGGACGACGTACGCCGGCTGATCGGGCGGTTCGTACGCTCCTACCTCGCGCAGGTCGACGAGTACCGCAAGAGCGAGGACGACGACTTCGCGCTCCACCTCGACAACACCTCGGGGCCGATCCACAGCGCACTCCGTACCGCCCGTCTGCAGCGCCGGGCCGACCTGCTCGACGGGCAGACGGTGCTCAGCGACGGCGTACGCCGCTTCGGGGAGGACGCCTCGATCCGGCGGCTGAGCCGCTCGGAGCGGACCAAGGTGGTCCGGGCGTTCAAGGGCTACCTGGAGACGATCCCCGACGACAAGCGCTTCGACCGCGGGTTGTTCTACGACCTCCGTGACGTCGTCGGCAAGAGCGGGTTCGGGATCGGCAGCGCGGGCCTCCCGGCCTACAACCTGCTGGTGGAGGGCTACAGCCAGGCGCTCGACAACGACGTCGTGCTGTCGATGAAGCAGGCCAACATCCCCGCCGTGAGCCGGTTCGTCGACTCCGAGGACGTCGACGCCTACTTCGAGAGCGAGGGCCACCGGACCGTCGTCAGCCAGCGGGCGCTGCAGGTCCACACCGACCCGCTGCTGGGCCACACCACCATCGACGGCGTCGGCTTCGTGGTCTCGGAGGTGTCCCCGTACGAGGTCGACCTGGACTGGTCCGGCCTGACGGAGCCCGACGACATCCGCGAGGTGGTCGACCTGCTGGGCCGGGCGACGGCCAAGATCCACTGCGCCTCCGACGAGGACAGCGAGCAGGACCTCGTGGACTTCCAGGTGGAGGAGGCGATCGCCGGCTCGCTCGAGGGGCGGCGGCGTGAGTTCACGGCCTGGCTCACCGACTGGGGCATGGACTACAGCGACCGGGTCCGCGACGACCACTCGCACTTCGTGGCGGCCTTCCGCGAGGGGCAGGTCGGGGTCTCCGCGACCTGATCTCGAGTCGGGCGTGACCTCCTGGCGGTGTGCTCGTTGACCTGCCAACCGAAGGTCGATCCTGGAGGGACACCCGATGCGCCGATCCGTGCGCCTGCTCGCGGCAGCGGTCCTCGCCACCGCTGCGCTCACCCCGACCCTGCCCGCCCAGGCGGCCCCGTCCGGGGCCGACCTCTCCGACCACCTCGCCGAGGAGCTGCCGACCCTGGGGCTGCTCGAGCGCACCACGGTGCTCGTGCACGGCACGGACCTCGCCGCTGCCGACCGCGCCGTCGCGCGGACCGGCATGACCGAGACCATGAGCTTCGACCAGATCGGGGTGGTCGTGGCGCGGGGCACCCGCTCGCAGATCGCCGCGGCCCGTACCCAGCCGGGCGTCACCTACCTCGAGGGCAACCAGCCGATCGAGTTCTCCCAGTACACCTCCCACCAGGCGACCCGCGGTGCCGAGGCGATGCAGACCCTCACCGGCGCCGACGGCACCGCGCTGACCGGCACCGGCGTCAGCGTCGCCGTCATCGACTCCGGCGTCGACCCGACCCACCCCTTCCTCACCGAGGACGACGGGACCTCGGCGGTCGTGAGCAACCAGAAGACGGTGTGCGACCCGTTCGAGGCGTTCTGCCAGGTCGTGCAGGTGCCCAACACCGTCGACACGGACACGCTGTCGGTGGGCGGCCACGGCACCCACGTCGCCGGCATCGTCGCCGGCCGGCCGACCGAGCTGTCGGACGGTTCGACGATCCACGGTGCCGCCCCGGGCGCGAAACTGGTGTCGCTGTCCACCGGCGCCGGGCTCGTGATCATCGGCGCCGACGCCGCACTCAACTGGGTGCTGGAACACCACGAGGCGCCGTGCGGCGAGGGAGTCCCGGCCGCCGAGTGCCCGCCGATCAAGGTCACCAACAACTCCTACGGTCCCTCGGGCGGCGGGGAGTTCGACCCGCAGTCCGCGACCGTCAAGCTGCAGCGCGCGCTCGCGGCCGAGGGCGTCGCGACCGTCTGGGCCGCCGGCAACGACGGTGGCGACGGCTCCGAGAGCCTGACCAACCCGCCCGGCCAGGACCCGACCGGCGGCATCCTCAGCGTGGCGTCGTACAACGACCTCGAGACCGGGACCCGTGACGGCGAGGTGAGCGAGTTCTCCTCGCGCGGCCAGGCCGGCGACCCGTCGACCTACCCCGACATCTCGGCGCCCGGCGACACCATCACCTCGTCGTGCCGGATCTACCTGCCGATCTGCTCGACCGGTCTGGACCCGGTCGACGGCGGCGACTACAACACGATCAGCGGCACCTCGATGGCGGCGCCCCACGTGGCCGGCATCGTGGCCCAGCTGTTCCAGGACTCGCCGAACGCGACCCCGGCGCAGGTCGAGGACGCGCTCACGCAGACCGCCCACCCGTACGCCTTCGGGGCGCCGTACGTCGGCGGGACGTCGTACGACAAGGGCCACGGGCTCGTCGACGTCGTCGCGGCGGCTGGCGCGCTGCCGTGACGGTGCACTGACCATCACCCCCCAGGGAGGCCGTGCCGGGTGTCGCACCACCCGGCGCGGCCTTCCGTCGTCGGGGGTCAGCCCCGCGAGCTGCGACCGGTGCGTCCGCGGACGACCCCGACCATGGCCTGGGTCTGCTCGTCGTCCCGCGCCACCAGCCAGGCGAGGGCGACCCGCGTCGGCGGCAGGTCGGTGACCTGGCGACTGGCGACGTCCTTGCGCTGGTGCAGCCGCGCGACCGACATCGGCAGCAGCGCGATCCCACCCCCGGACGCCACCACCTCGATGGCCTCGCGCTCGCTCATCGAAGGCCAGTCGAGCTGATCGGCCGTCGGTCTCCAGCCGGAGGCATGGGGGAGCACCAGCTGCTCGTCGGCGAGGTCGGCGAGCTCCACCTCGGTGCCCGCGGTGGCGAAGTGGTCGCGCGGGACGACCACGACGGCCACCTCGTCGTAGAGCTCCACGAGGTGCAGGCCCTCGCGGTCGACCGGGAGCCGGACCAGGCACATGTCGAGGCGGCCGTCCCGGAGCATCGGCTGCTGCTCGACCTCGGAGACGGGCACCAGCTCCAGGGGGCCGCGGCGCTGGTCACGCCAGGCGGCAGCCCACTTGTCGGGCGTCGTACCGGTCACGAATCCCAGCCGCAGCGGGTCCATCACGCCTCCCGGAAGCCGAGCCCACGGTCGGCGAGCGCCACCCCGAGCCGCTCGACGGCGACCGGGCCGACCCCGTGCAGGGCGAGCAGCTCGGCCGCGGTCCACGCGGTGACCTGCTCGAGGCTGGTGACGCCCTGGACACGCAGCGCTCCGGTCGCGGGAGCACCGATGGTGCGGGGGAGCGGGCTGCCCGGGGGGCGCGGCGCCCGCTCGCGCGGCGGGCCGCCGTGGTCGAGGACCACCTCGCCGCGGGGTGAGAGGCGGTAGCCGATCGCCAGCGACTCGGTCAGCCCGAGCTCCTTGAGCTTGCGGACGTCGGTCTTCCAGTCCGGGGTCTCGCGACCGAGCTGCGTGGCGAGGTCGGGGGCGCGGACGCCCGGGTTGCGGTCGATCAGCTCCAGGCTGGCCCGGGTCCAGGGGCCGTGCTTCGACGCGGCGTCGAGCCGGTCGAGCCGGGCCCGGACCCGGACGATCTCGTCCGGGTCGGGCAGCTGCTCCCGGAGCGCCTCGCGCGGGTCCGCGCCGGCGTACCGCAGGCCGACCCGCCACACCGGTCGGTCGGTGCGGTGGGCCAGGGCCTGCCGGAGGGCGGTGAGGGACGGTGCCCCCGCCCGGCGGGCGTCGTCGGCCCGCAGCCCGCTGAGCGGCACCCGCTCGACGGAGGTGACCTCGACCACGCCGACGCTGGTCCGCATCCGGGTGCCGACCTTGACCCGGGGCCGGTCCCAGCGCCGGAAGGCGAGGTCGATGCTGCCGTCCTTGATCGCCGTCAGCTCGGCGGGCCGGATCATCACGGGCACAGTCCACCACGTCGCGGCGGGCACCGGAATGCACCGGCCCGCGCCCCGGGGGAGCGCGGGTCCGAGTCGTGGGCGGTGGCGCCACCGGCCGCCAGGCTGCGGCCGACCTGATGGGCGACGTGCCCGGTGTTGCCGAACATCGACTCGAAGACGACGGTCGCCCTCAGGGCCGGGCCGCCCCGGACGACCGGCTCGCGACAGGCACGACGGCCACCTGGGTCCTGGCCCGCTCGACCACCGAAGCCGCGACGGACCCGAGCACGAGCTCGGACGCCAGGCCACCCCGGTGGGCGCAGACCACGACCAGGTCCATCCGTTCCGCGCGCTCCAGCAGCTCTTCCTGGACCACGCCGGCGACGACCTCGATGCGGACGGAGACGTCGGGGTACCGCTCGCGCAACCCACCCATCGCCTCCGCGACCCACAGCCGGTGCTCCTCCAGCTCGTCCCCGCTGACCTCGAGGACCGTCGGCTCGGCCACCGACCTCGGGAGCCGCGGCACCACGTGGAGCACGGTGAGGGGAAGCCCCCGTCGCGAGCTCTCGGCGAAGCCGAACTCGAGGGCCGGCACCGAGTCCTGCGTACCGTCCACCCCGACCAGCACGCCGTGGCGGACCTTCCCCGGATGGTGCGGACGTACGACCAGCACCGGGCACGCGGCGCGGCGGGTCACGGCGAGGCTGGTCGATCCGAGCAGCATGCTGCGGACGGGGCCACGCCCACGTGAGCCGAGCACCAGGAGCGAGGCCCGCCTGGAGACGTCGAGCAGCACGTCGCGCGGGTCGGCGACGAGCAGGAGCGTGTGCACCTCCAGCCAGGGGACCCGGCGTACGGCGGCCGTGCGCGCCTCCTCGAGCAGCCGGGCTGCGGGCGTCTGCTGCTCCTCGACCCCGAGCCGGTTGTCGCGTCCCAGTGGGTCGGTCCACAGCGCGGACGTCGAGTCGACCGCGTGCACCAGGGTCAGCGGCCGGTGCTCGGCCGCGGCGATGTCGACCGCCCGGTCGAGTGCGTGTTGCGACGACCCGGAGCCGTCGATCCCGACGGCGACACAGCCGGTGGGGATGGATCCGCTGTTCATGACGTCCTCCTCGCCTCGCTCCCCACCTTCCCGGTCGGTCGGACGGCGCACGAGGGTCCGAGGCACCCGTCGGACGGGACCTTCGTCCCGCTCCCCACGGCCCCGAAATGACAGATCCCCGAGCCCGTCGATGCGGGCTCGGGGGAGCTGGTGGTGTCCGAGGGGGGACTTGAACCCCCACGCCCTAATACGGGCACTAGCACCTCAAGCTAGCGCGTCTGCCAATTCCGCCACCCGGACGAGTGCGTCGGGAACATTAGCAAAGGAAGGTGTCGGATCCCGCATCGGGACGCGACTGCAGAAGGCGTGCAAGATGGGGGGATGACCACCGACGCCGACCGCCCGTCGTACGACCCCACGACCGAGGTCGTCGACCTGTGCCGCGACCTGATCCGGATCGACACCTCCAACTACGGCGACGACACCGGGCCGGGGGAGCGCAAGGCGGCCGAGCACGTCGCCACCCTGCTCGACGAGGTCGGGATCGAGTCGACGGTCGTCGAGCGGACGCCGGGCCGGACCAGCCTGATCGCCCACTGGGGCGGGTCAGGATCGCGCGAGGACGCGCTGCTGCTCCACGCCCACCTCGACGTGGTGCCCGCGGCGGCCGAGGACTGGCAGGTCCACCCGTTCTCCGGCGAGATCGAGGACGGCTTCGTGTGGGGCCGCGGCGCGGTGGACATGAAGGACTTCGACGCGATGCTGCTCTCGGTCGTCCGGGCGCGCACCCGCGCCGGCGCGGTGCCGGAGCGGCCGATCGTGCTGGCGTTCACCGCGGACGAGGAGGCGGGGGGCCACCACGGCGCGCAGATCATGGTCGAGGAGCACGCCGACCACTTCGACGGCGTGACCGAGGCGGTCGGCGAGGTCGGCGGCTTCAGCGCCACCGTGCGTGGGCAGCGGATCTACCTCGTCGAGGCCGCCGAGAAGGGCATGGCCTGGTTGAAGCTGACGGCACGTGGCCGCGCGGGCCACGGCTCGATGATCAACCCCGACAACGCCGTCACCCGGATCTCCCAGGCGGTCGCCCGGCTCGGCTCCCACGAGTGGCCGGTGCGGCTGACGCCGGCGATGGAGGTGCTGCTCGCCACCGTGGCCGATCTCGCCGGCACGGACGCGACCCCGGAGAACGCCGAGTCGCTGGTCGAGGAGTTCGGCAGCGCCGCCCGGATGCTGGGGGCGGTCATCCGCAACACCACCAACCCCACCGTCCTGAGCGCCGGCTACAAGGCCAACGTCATCCCGACCGAGGCGACGGCGCAGGTCGACGGCCGGTTCCTCCCGGGCTTCGAGGACGAGTTCTTCGCGACGGTCGCCGAGCTCGTCGGCGAGGGGGTCGAGGTCGACTACCTGTCCAACCAGAACCCCTGGGAGACGCCGTACGACGGGGAGCTGGTGGACGCGATGCACCGCTCGCTGCTGGCCGAGGACCCCGACGCCCTCGTGGCGCCGTTCCTGATGAGCGGCGGCACCGACGCCAAGCACTTCCGCAAGCTCGGCATGCGCTCCTACGGCTTCACGCCGCTGCGGCTGCCGGCCGACCTCGATTTCACGGCGCTGTTCCACGGCGTCGACGAGCGGGTGCCGGTCGACGCGCTGGAGTTCGGGGCGCGGGTCTTCGACCGGTTCCTCGACGAGGTCTGAGCCCGGGGGTCGGCCGGCGGCGGTGGCTGCTCCACTCGGCTGCGCGCGACGGACGGGTGGAGGACCCACCGCTGGTGCGGCGAGCCCTGCTGGACACGTGGACCGGCCGTGGCTGGTCCACCGGATCCACGCCCGCAACGATGGAGGACCCACCGCCGAGTCGGCCGAGCCGGTCAGACCAGGGCCCGCTGCCGGATGATCTTGCGGCGCAGCACCACCCGGCGGGTGCCGTCGGCCTTGATCTGCACCCGGTCGAGCTCCCAGCCGCCGTGCTCGGCGCGGTCGACCAGCAGCCGGGTGACGACGCTGCGAGAGAGCTCGCGGGAGATCACCAGCTTGTCGAACTCCCACTCCACGCCGCGGCGGAGCGGGCGCTGGGTCGGTCGGGTGGGCATGGTCACTCCCCGGACACGTCGTCGAGGGCGGCGATGATCTCGGCAGGCAGGGTCAGCTCCTCGGTGGCCAGTGCGGCCTGCAGCTGGGCCGAGGTGCGGGCCCCTACCACGGGAGCAGTCACCCCCGGACGGTCGCGCACCCACACCAGGGCCACCTGCAGCGGTGTCCAGCCGAGGCCGTCGGCCGCCCGGCAGACCGCCTCGACGACGCCGGCCGGCCGCTCGGCGAGGTAGCCCTCCACGAAGCCGGAGAAGTGGGGGGACGCGGCGCGGGAGTCGCTGGGCGTGCCGTGGCGGTACTTGCCGGTGAGCACGCCCCGGCCGAGCGGGGACCAGGGGAGCACGCCGAGCCCGAGCGCGTGGGCAGCGGGCAGCACCTCCGCCTCGACCTCGCGGTTGAGCAGCGAGTACTCGACCTGGGTCGAGGCCAGCGTCGCCCGGCCGGGCACGGCGCGCTGCCAGGTCGC
>CAVRSW010000041.1:0-88092 GCA_963723945.1 uncultured Actinomycetota bacterium | reverse complement strand
GTGACGCCTCCGCGAGCCGACGCTCGACCTCGCTGCGGTCGACATCACGGATCTCGCCACCTCGTGGCGGGTGGACCACGAAGTGGACGTTGGCGGTCGGGGACTCGCCGAGCCGTACCGAGAACTCCACGCTCTCGCCGCCGAGCTCCTCCTGCAGGATCGCCGAGAACCGCTCCCGGACACCCGTGTTGTAGCGGTCGCGGGGGAGGTAGACCATCGCCGAGACGTAGCGCCCGTACGTGTCGGGGCGGATGAAGATCTTGACCTGGCGCCGCTCCCGGGCGTGCATCACCGAGACCGCGATCGGGGCCAGGTCGTCGACCGGGGTGTGGAAGAGCTCGTCGCGGGGGTAGTTCTCCAGGGTGTCCATCAGGGCCTTGCCGGCGTGGCTGCGCGGGTCGAACCCCGCCCGCTTGAGCACCTCGCGGGCCTTCTCGCGCAGCAGCGGGACCCGGAGCACCGACTCGGTGTAGGCGGCACTCGAGAACAGCCCCAGGAAGCGTCGCTCGCCCACGACCTCACCCTGCTCGTCGAAGGTCTTGACGCCGACGTAGTCGAGGTAGGCGGGCCGGTGGATCGTCGCCCGCGAGTTGGCCTTCGCGAGCACGAGCAGCGTCTTCTCGCGCGCCTTGACGCGGACGGCGGCGGGCAGCTTGCCGAACGAGGACGACAGGTCCTGGTCGAAGCGCAGGATCCCGAGCCCGGTGCCCGGCAGGGCGCGCAGCACCTCGTCGCCGTCGCTGGTCTCGAGCCGGTACTCGCGGTAGCCGAGGAACGTGAAGTGGTCGGCGGCAAGCCAGCGCAGCAGGTCCTGGCCCTGGGCGATCTCGGTGCCGCGCAGCGGTGGCGGGTCGGTGTCGAGCTCCCCGACGATCGCGCGTACCTGCTCGTTCATCTTGGGCCAGTCCTCGACGGCCACGCGGACGTCGCCGAGCACGCGCTGCAGCGCCTCTTCGATCTCGGCCGCGGCCCCGCGGTCACTGACCCGGGACACCTCGACGTGCATCCAGGACTCACGGACGGCATCGCCCTCGGGGGCGACCGAGCCGTCCTCCACGCCGGTGACCGACTGGAGCTCGCCGGTGATGTCACGGACGACGTCCATCTGCGGGTGGACCACGAGGCGGACGTCGAGGTCCTGGTGGACCAGCTCCATGGTGAGCGAGTCGACGAGGAACGGCATGTCGTCGGTGACCACCTCGACCACGGAGTGACCGCCGGCCGACCAGCCGTCGTCGGGGCCCGGCGTGAGCAGCCGGACCCGCGCCGTGCCCTGGGGGCGGGTGCGGGCCAGCTCGAGGTGGGAGGCGAGGGCTCCGAAGAGGTCCTCCGAGGACCGCTCGGTGATGTCCTCGGCGGCCACGTTGCGGTAGTAGGGCCGCACCAGCGGACCGGGCGCCACCGCGGCGTCGCGCCCTTCCGGCTCGGGGTGGTCGGCGGCCTCGTCCAGGAGGGCCAGCTTCTCGTCGTCGAGCGTCATGGACACGACTCCGACACTAGTCTCGCGCACCGCGTCGGCGACACCGGGTGGGCACACGTGTCCCGGGTCTGTCGGATCTCCGCGCGGCGGGGTCGGCCGCCAGGTGGCCCGACTCGCCCACCCGTTCGGAGCCGTCCGGTGACGCCCGGCCCGCCACCTCCGACATGATGGGCGCATGGCGAAGCGGATCACCCACGTGATGACCTATGACGCGTCCCTGGCCGAGGTGGCGACGATGCTGGCGGAGGCCGACTTCCGGCGCGCGGTGTGCGAACGGCAGGGAGTGCTCCGCTCCGATGTCGAGGTGCAGCCGGACGGCGGCGGCACGCGGGTGCGGATCGAGCAGTTCCAGGCCGCGGACGGCATCCCGTCCTTCGCACGGAAGTTCGTCGGCGACGAGATCCACATCGTGCAGACCGAGGCGTGGGGCAGCGCGGAGCGGGCCGACATCACCGTGACCATCCCCGGCAAGCCGGGCGACATGACCGGCAGCGCCGTGCTCGCCGAGTCCGGCGGCCGGACCACCGAGACCGTCGACCTCACCGTCAAGGTCGGCATCCCGCTGGTCGGCGGCAAGATCGAGGGCCTGATCGCCGACCTGCTGCTCAAGGCGCTGCGGACCGAGGAGAAGGTCGGCCACGAGTGGCTCGCGCGGACGACGTGAGGTGACGCGCCACCTGCTCCTCACGGCGTACGACGCGCTCGCGGGCGTCGTCGCCGAGCTCGACGAGGACCGCTCCTGGTCGGCCACGGGCTGCCGGGGCTGGGTCGTCCGGGACCTGGTCTTCCACCTGCACGCCGACTGCGTACGCGCGCTGGTGGCCCTCCACTCACCGGCGGGCCGGGTCGCCGACTGCGACGCGGTCGGCTACTGGCGCGACTGGGGGTCGGACCCCGCGACGGACGAGGCGATCCGCAGCGGCACCCGGACCGAGTCGGGGTCCCACTCGTGGGCGGCGTTGCGCGACCGCTACCTCGAGGCCTCGGCGGCGGCCGGCCGCGCCGTCACCGGTGCCGACCCGGAGTCCGTCGTCGCCACCCAGGGCCGCGCGATCACGGTCGCCGACCTGGCCAGCACCCTCGTCGTCGAGGCGACGGTCCACCACCTCGACCTGGTGCGGCACCTCCCCGGCGCCGCGGGCCCGAGCAGCGAGGGCCTGGCCGAGGCACGGCGGGTCGTCGTCACGCTCCTCGGCCGCGACCTCGTCGGCTGGCCGGACGAGCGGGTGGCGCTGGTCGCCACCGGACGGGCCGAGCCGACCGCTCAGGAGCGGGGCGACCTCGGCGACGCGGTCGTGCCGGTGTTCACCTGAGCGGAGTCCTCGCGAGCGTCGCGGCGGCGGCGGCGTACGACGATCACGATCCCCAGCAGCACGAACGGACCGAACGCCAGCAGCAGGGTGAGCGCCTGCTCGACGGGGTGCAGGGGACCGAGGTGGAGGGGAAGCATCGGAGCCATCGTCTCACCCGAGGTCGCGCACCAGCACCTGGCCGACCCAGGACTCCCCGACCGTGAACCGCTCCTCCCGCGTGAAGCCGCAGGACTCGTAGAACGCCACCAGCCGACCGCCGTTGCCGGCGAAGCAGTCCACCCGCAGCCGGTCGACCGCGTGCCCGGTCGCCTCCCGCAGCGCGTGGTCCAGCAGTGCCCGACCCGCACCTCGCGCCTCGGGTGCGCGGGAGGTGACCAGCGCGACGACGTAGTCCTCCGGCACCGTCGCCGCCGGCACGTAGCCGGGCGCCACTCCGAGGTGCAGGAAGCCGGCGGCGGACCCGCCCGGCGCCTCGGCCAGCCAGGACCCCTCGCCACCGAGCCACGAGGCGACCTGCTCGACGCGGCGCGGCACCCTCGACCACGGCCGGTCGCCCCACTGCTCGGTGAGGCCCTCGGCCACCAGCCAGTCGACTGCGGAGTCGAAGAGCCCGATGACCGTGACCGCGTCGTCGCGGTGCGCCCGGCGGGGCCGGAAGCCCCCGGTCACCCCATGTAGGGGTAGCGGTAGTCGGTCGGCGGGTCGAAGGTCTCCTTGATCGAGCGGGCACTGGTCCACCGCAGCAGGTTCTGGGGAGCGCCCGCCTTGTCGTTGGTGCCCGAGGCCCGCGCGCCGCCGAACGGCTGCTGTCCCACGACGGCACCGGTCGGCTTGTCGTTGATGTAGAAGTTGCCGGCAGCGAAGCGCAGCGCGTCGCGGGTCCAGTCGATGGCCTGCCGGTCCTGAGCGATGACCGCGCCGGTCAGGGCGTACGGTGCGAACGACTCCATCTGCTTCACGACGTTCTCGTAGCGGGCGTCGTCGTACACGTGGACGGCCAGGATCGGTCCGAAGTACTCGTCCTTGAACATCTGGTCGGCCGGGTCGGTCGACTGCACGATCGTCGGCCGCACGAACCAGCCCACCGAGTCGTCGAGCTGGCCGCCGGCGATGGTCGTGAGGTGCTTGTTGGCGCGCACCCGGCCCAGTGCCTTCTTGTGCTTGGCGAACGCGCGGTCGTCGATCACCGCGCCCATGAAGTTGTGGAGGTCGGTGACGTCGCCCATCGGGATCGACTCCGTCTCGGACACGAGCTGGTCCCTGACCTTGTCCCACACCGACTTCGCGACGTACGCCCGCGAGGCGGCGGAGCACTTCTGGCCCTGGAACTCGAACGCGCCGCGGATCATCGCGGTGCGCAGCACGTCGGGATCGGCGCTCGGGTGGGCGACGATGAAGTCCTTGCCGCCGGTCTCACCCACGATCCGCGGGTAGGAGCGGTAGCCCGGCAGGTTCTCGCCGACGGTGCGCCACAGGTGCTGGAAGGTCGGCGTCGACCCGGTGAAGTGGATGCCCGCGAGGTCCGGGTGGGACAGCGCCACCTTGGAGACGTCGAGCCCGTCACCGGGGAGCATGTTGATGACGCCCGGCGGCAGGCCGGCCTCCTCCAGCAGCTCCATGGTCAGCGACGCGGCGAGCTGCTGGGTGGGCGAGGGCTTCCAGATCACGGTGTTGCCCATCAGCGCCGGCGCGGTCGGCAGGTTGCCGGCGATGGCGGTGAAGTTGAACGGGGTGACCGCGTAGACGAACCCCTCCAGCGGGCGGTGGTCGGTGCGGTTCCAGATGCCTCGGCTGTTGGCGATCGGCTGGTCGGCGAGGATCTGCCGGGCGAAGTGGACGTTGTAGCGCCAGAAGTCGATCAGCTCGCAGGCCGCGTCGATCTCGGCCTGGAACGCGGTCTTGGACTGGCCGAGCATGGTGGCGGCGTTGATCCGCTGCCGCCACGGGCCGGCCAGCAGGTCGGCGGCCTTGAGCAGGACCGCGGCGCGCTCGTCGAACGGCATCGCACGCCACATCGGTGCGGCGTCGAGGGCCGCCTTCACGGCGGCCTCGGTGTCCTTGGTGGAGGAGTTCTTGAACGTCGCGAGGACGTGCTGGTGGTCGTGGGGCTGCACGACCTTCATCTCGGCCCCGCCCCCGCTGCGGCGACGGCCGTTGACCACGGCACGCAGCGTGGGCTGGCGGCGCTCCTGCCGGTCGAGCTCGGCGAGCAGGGTCTCCCGCTCGGGGGTCCCCGGGGCGTAGGTCAGGTTCGGCTCGTTGACGGGAGCCGGAGGGGAGGTGATGGCGTCCATGCGGCCGACCCTAGCCGGGTCGGGAACTCAGATCAGGTCCGGGATCTCCTGGGTCGCGAACCACGCCAGGCCGTCGTCGGGGTCGGCGTCGGCGGGCCGGTCGCCGGTGTCGGCGTGGACGGCCACGACGTCGGCGATCGCGACGGGTCCGTCGGCGTCGGCGATCTCGGCGACCACGACCACCCGCCGCCCTCCCGGTCCGCGCAGCCCGGCCGCCGCGGCCGCCGCGGTCATCAAGGCGTCGTACTCGCTCTCCTCGTCGTCGCCCGGGGCCACGAACCGCTCGCCGTCGTCGGGAACGGTGCCGGTCTCGTGCAGCCGGGCGAGGCCGGCGCGGGTGGTGGCGAGGTAGACGCGGGTCATGGCCTGGTCACGACCGGGGAGGCCGCTTGGTCGGGGTGGTGCGGCGCCCGCGCGGGGCCCGGCGCCGGGTGCCACCGGTCGCGTCGACCAGCTCGTCGAGCGCCTCGGTCACGCACTGGCCGAGCACGTCGGCATCGGGCAGCAGGTCGCGATCGGCGGTGATGCCGTAGAACACCCCGCCGTCGTAGGACGTCACGCCGATCGCGAGCGCGTGGCCGGGCAGCAGCGGGTGGATGGGGTAGGTCTCGAGCATCCGGGCGCCACCGGCGAACAGCGGCGCCTGCGGGCCCGGCACGTTGGTGACGGCGAGCTGGAAGCCGCGGCGCAGCTCCTCGGCCGCGACCCGCGCCCCGACGGCGTGGAACGTCGCGGGCGCGAACCCGGACATCGACGCCAGCCGGTCGGCGGCGACGCCGCGGCCGGTCTCCCGGTGGGCCTCGAACGAGTAGGACACCTGGTGCAGCCGGACGACGGGGCTCGGCTCCCCCACCGGCAGGTCGACCCAGTGGGGGGCGATCTGGCTGCCCAGCGAGGTGGCCTCGAGCTCGGCGTCGATCACCGACACCGGCGCCACGGCCCGGATCCGGCGTACGCCTCCGAGTGACTCCGCGCGGGTCATCAGCCAGCTCCGGAGCGCCCCGGCGATTGTCGCCAGCACGACGTCGTTGACCGAGCAGCCGTTGGCCTCGTGGACCCGACGGTGGTCGGCCAGCTCGGTGCGGACGGTGACGACCCGGCGCTGCTGGGAGACCACACCCGCGATCGGGGAGTCGGGCACCGGGCGCCGGTTGGCGAGCGCCCCTGCGACGCGCCCGGCCCGGTCGGCCGCGCCACCGGCCACCCGGGCCACGGAGGCGGTGTTGGCGCGCACGGCGTCCCACGCGAGTCGCGGGTCCTGCACCAGGTCGGAGACGGCGGTGGACAGCACACCCAGCGGCGAGGACCGCTGGCCCGGCAGCCACTCGTCCGAGCCGAGCGGACGCAGCTCCGGGGACGGGTCGAGCAGCAGCTGCCCGAGGTCGACCGTGTCGATCCCGTCGACCAGGGCCAGGTGCGACTTCCACAGGACCGCGACCCGGCCGTCCTCGAGCCCCTCGACGAGGTACGCCTCCCACAGCGGACGGCTGCGGTCGAGGGGTCGGGAGACGATGCGGGCGACCAGCTCGAGCAGCTGCTCCATGCTTCCGGGACGCGGCAGCGCGGACCGGCGTACGTGGAAGGCGAGGTCGAAGTGGGGGTCGTCGACCCAGGCCGGCGTGGCCAGCCGGCCGGGCACCGACTGCAGCCGGCTCCGGTAGCGGGGCACGAACGAGATCCGCTCCCCGACGAGCGTCAGCAGCCGGTCGTGGTCGAAGCCGGAGTCCCCCGGGTCGAAGATCTCGACGGTGGCCTGGTGCATCGGCGTCGTCGGCGTCTCGTGGGCGAGCAGCGCCAGGTCGCGAGGGCGCAACCGCTGGCTCACCTGACTCCCTTCCACACACACGTCTCCGGGCTGGACCCGGCCGGGGCTGTTGCCCGGGTCCTTGGTCAACGTGCGATTCTGGCAGAGGTGACGCGTCCGCGTGATCGCCGCCCCGACAACGAGAGGAATCATCGTGCGAGGTGCCGTGCTGGCCGTGGCAGCACTCGTGGCCGTACTGGCCCTGGCGGGATGCAGCGAGCAACCGAGCCAGGCCCAGGAGGAGGGTTCGTCCCCCTCCGTCACGTTGACCTTCGAGAACGGTCAGGCGCCTCCTCCCGAGCGGGTCGAGGTGGGGGTCGGCGAGGAGATCGAGGTCGTCGTGAAGTCCGACACCGAGGGCTCGCTGCACGTCCACTCCGACCCGGAGCAGGAGTTCGACTTCTCCGCGGGCACGACCACGCTGATGCTCACCATCGACGAGCCCGGCGTGGTCGAGGTCGAGTCGCACGAGCTCGAGGCGACCGTGCTGCAGCTCGAAGTCAGCTGAGGACCTGCGTTTCGTGGACGATCGGATGACGCTGGCCCACGGGCTCGGCGGCCCTGCTGACCTGCCCCTGCCCCCGGAGCTGGCGATCGCCGGCGCGGTCGCGGCCCTGGTGGTGTCCTTCACGATCCTCTCGGTGGCCTGGCGCAAGCCGCGCTACGACGGGGCCACCTCGGGGCGGCCCGCGCCGGCCGGACTGGCACGGTTCGTCGACTCCCGCGGCTTCGCGGTCGCGATGCGCGCCGTCGGCATCGTGCTCTTCCTGTACGTCGCGGTCGCGTCGGTGTTCGGCAAGGACCTGCTGACCAACCCGGTGTTCGGCATCTTCTACGTCTGGTGGTGGGTCGGTCTGGTCCCGGCCTCGGTGCTGTTCGGGCCCGTATGGCGGGCGATCAGCCCGGTGCGCACGATCAACACGGTGGTCGCGCGGCTGACCGGCAGCGACCCCGGGCGGGGGGTCTACACGTACCCCGAGCGGCTGGGCTACTGGCCGGCCGCCGTCGGCCTGTTCGCCTTCGTGTGGATGGAGCTGGTCTACCCCTACTCCACGGAGCTCGGACCGGTGCGGCTCTGGATGGCCGTGTACGTCGCCGCGATGCTGCTCGGCGGGGCGCTGTTCGGGTCGTCGTTCTACCGCCGCGGCGACCCGTTCGAGGTGTTCTCCACGCTCTGCGCCAAGCTCTCGATCTGGGGCCGGCGCGACGGCGTCCTGGTCATCCGCAGCCCGCTGGCCAACCTGGACACGACCGAGGTCGGCGCCGGACTGGTGGCCGTGGTCGGCGTGCTGCTCGGCAGCACCGCGTTCGACTCCTTCCGGGAGTCGCTGGCGTGGGTCCAGTTCCTGCAGGCAGCCGAGCTGTCGGCGTACGTCCTCAACACTCTGGCGCTGCTCGCCTTCTGCGCCGGTGTGGCGCTGATCCTGGTCCTCGGGTCGATCGCGACCGGCGTCGACTCCCGTACCCCGCGGTGGAAGCTGCCGGGGCTGTTCGCACACTCCGTGGTGCCGATCGTCGTGGGCTACTTCGTCGCCCACTACCTCAACTACTTCCTCGACGTCGGGTGGCAGACCCTCAGCCTGGCCAGCGACCCGCTCGGCACCGGCGCGGACCTGATCGGCACCGCCGACCTCGCCCCACTCACCTCGCCCGCGTCGCAGCCGGGCCTGCTGGCCTCGATCAAGGTAGGCGCGGTCGTGATCGGGCACGTCGTGGCGGCGGTCGCCGCGCACGACCGGGCCCTCACGGTGCTGCCGCCCCGGCACCAGATCACCGGCCAGCTGCCGATGCTGGCGGCGATGATCGCCTTCACCGTGGGCGGGCTCTACCTGCTCTTCGCCGCCTGAGCGGGGAGCGCGCCGGGGCGGCGGGGTCACCGGTGCCGTGAGTCTGCGTGCGACCGCGAAGCGGCCATCGGGACGCCGCCTGAGCGGGGAGCGCGCCGGGGCAGCGAGGTCACCGGTGCCGTGAGTCTGCGTGCGACCGCGAAGCGGCCATCGGGACGCCGCCTGAGCGGGGAGCGCGCCGGGGCAGCGAGGTCACCGGTGCCGTGAGTCTGCGTGCGACCGCGAAGCGGCCATCGGGACGCCGCCTGAGCGGGGAGCGCGCCGGGGCAGCGGGGTCACCGCTGCCGTGAGGCTGCTCGCGACCGCGAAGCGGCCGTTCAGGACGCGACCTGAGCGGGCACCAGCTCAGCGGCCACGGCGGCCAGGGACCGGGTCAGCGCGGAGTCGCCGACCTCCTGCAGCGTCCGACCGGCCAGCAGTGCGCGGTCGACGCCCGCCCGGTCCTCGGGGAGGAAGTGGACCCGTGCCGGGGGGATCAGGCCGCCGAGCATCGCCACGATGTCGCGCTCGGACCACCCGAGGGTGGGTCGCATCCGGTTGACCAGCACCTGCACCGACGTCGGTGCGACGACCTCCCCGAGCTCGACCAACCCGCGGGCCAGCCGTGCGAGCCCGACCGGGTCAGCGCTCCCCACGACCACCACCTCGTCGGCGGACCCGAGCGCGGCCAGGGTCATGCTGTTGCGTCCCGGCCGGGCAGCGACGTGGTCGATCGTCGGGTCCTCCTCGAGGCAGAAGCCGGTGTCGACGACGACGTGGCCGTGCCCCTGGGCCACCTCCAGCAGCTGCTCCACCACACCGGCCCGGATCTCGGGCCAGCGGTCGGCCCGCGGCAGACCGGTCACCAGGCTGAACCGGTGGTCCAGCGAGCGCTGCACCCCGGCGAACCGCTCGGCCAGCTGCCCGGTCGCCACCAGCCTCGCAACGGCGAGCACGCCCGAGACCTCGTCGACCACTCCGAGCTGCTGGGCGACCGCCCCGCCGTAGGGGTCGGCGTCGACCAGCAGCGTGCGGTGGCGGCGGCCGATCTCGGCGGCCAGCCCCACCGCGACGGTCGTACGCCCCGGCGCACCGGCCGGTCCCCACACCGCCACCAGCCGTCCCGGTCGACGCGGCCCGGTGGCGGACGCAAGGTCTTCCGGCAGCGGCCGTGGCGTCCGGTCGTCGGTCGTGACGGCCTCGGCGAGCCGTTCGAGGTCGTCGTCGGCAACGCTCGCTGCGACCCCGAACCGCGTGGCGGCCAGCTGCGCCGCGTCGGGGTCCCCGCCGCGGGGCAGCACCGCGACGGTGCGGACGCCCTCACCGCGCAGGCGGTCGACGGCCGTGGCGTCGAGGCCGGGGGCGTCGAGTCCCACGACCGCCACGTCGGCCTGACCCGCCGCGGCGGTGGCCAGCAGGTCGGCCACGTCGACGCACCGCTTCAGGACCACGACGTCGGACCTCCCGGAGAGCGCCGCCAGCGCTGCCGACTCCCAACCCGCGCCAGCGGCCAGCAGCAGGACGACGACCACGTCAGCTCCGGGCCAGGATCGTGACCGAGGGCTGCTGCACCCTGGACAGCAGGTCGAACCAGCGGTCGACGCCCTGTTGGTCGACCGCCAGTACGACCTGCTGGGTCGCCGTGAGCTCGTCCGGCGCCGGGACCGTGACGACGGTGACCTCGGCGAGGGCGGCCTCGGAGCAGACCGGGCACCGGCCGTCGGTGCGGAGGTAGACGTCGACGACCGACCCGGCCCCCACACCCGGCGGGAGGGCAGCGGGCTCCACGGTCACCGGCAGCTGCAGCACCCCGGCCTCCTCGGCCGAGCCGGTCGCGGAGCGCGGCAGCAGCTCGCCCGATCCGACATCCTGGCGCAGCCGCAGCTCGGCCGGGAGCGCCTGGTCGGCCGGGTAGTACAGGTCGAGGTCGTCCGGGTCGACGAACCTCACGCGGCGGGCGACGAGGTCGGCGCCGGTCAGCTCGTCGCCCGTGGCCAGGTCGCCGCTCACCGCCCACACGGGGACGGAGTCGTCGGCGGCGGCGAGCAGCCGTGACCCCGCGACCACCGAGACCGCGACGATGACGACGCCGATCCAGAGGCGTGGGTCGCGCCATCCCGGAGTGGTGGCCCGGCTGGCCGCCGGTGGCACGGTCGCTGGCTGGGTCGACTGCTGGGTCGACGTGAGGTCCCCGAGACTCGTCACAGGGTCATCATCACCCGACGGGCGCTCCTCGGCCACCCGTCCCTCCACAGGGTGCGGGGTGGGCGTACCGGGAGCACGTCGCGGAGTGCGACGATGAACCCATGCCGGACACCCCCCGCTTCCTGACGCTGGCCGACGTGGCCGAGGTGCTCAACACCTCGGTGGCGCAGGTCTACGCGCTGGTCCGGCGCGGCGACCTGCCGGCGATCAAGATCGGCGGGCGCGGACAGTGGCGGGTCGAGGCCGAGCAGCTCGAGAGCTACATCAACCGGATGTACGACGAGACGCGGGCGTTCGTCGACACCCACCCGTTCGTGGACCCCGAGGGCCGCCCGCTCGACGGCGGCGTGCCGCCCGGCGACTGACCGTCGCCGCTGCTCACGCCTCTAGCCGGTCTCGGCTCCCAGCGTGATCTCGACCGTCTGCTCCTCGCCGTCGCGGGTGAGCGTGAAGTCGATGGTCTCGCCGGGCTGGTAGGAGCGGATCGCGACGATCAGCGCGATCCCGTCGGTCACCCGCTGCCCGTTGACACTGGTGATGACGTCGCCCTCCTCCAGTCCGCTCTTGTCCGCCGGGGTGTCGGCCATGACCTGGTCGATCCGCGCCCCCTCGACCTCGTTCGGCGGACCGCCGGTCTGCACCTGCGCGCCGATCACGGGGTAGCGCGCCTCTCCGGTGCGGAGGATCTGGTCGGCGGTCACCCGGACCTGCTCGATGGGGATCGCGAAGCCGACGCCGATGTTGCCGGAGCGGCCCCCGAGAGCACCCCCGGTCGTGGCGATGGCGCTGTTGACGCCGACCACCTGGCCCTGCAGGTTGACCAGCGGTCCACCCGAGTTGCCGGGGTTGATCGCCGCGTCGGTCTGGACGGCGTTGATGTAGGAGGTGTCGTTGGTGGAGTCGCCGGTGGTCACCGGGCGGTTGAGGGCGCTGACGATGCCGGACGTCACGGTCGAGCTCAGCCCGAGCGGCGAGCCGAAGGCCACCACGTCCTCGCCGACGGCGAGCCGCTGTGAGGCGCCGAGCGCGGCCGGGGGCAGCTGCCGGGCCGCGCGGGAGTAGAGCACCGCGAGGTCGTAGACCGGGCTGCGGCCGACCACCTCGGCGTCGAAGGTGTTGCCGTCCTGGTCGACGAGCTGGATCGGGCCGTCGTTCTCGTCGGCCTCCTGGACCACGTGGTTGTTGGTGATGATGTGGCCCTGCCGGTCCAGCACGAACCCGGAACCGGTCGCCCCGCCGGCCGTGCCCTGGAACTCGGCGAGGACCTGGACGGTGCTGGGGAGCAGCTGGTCGGCCACGGCGACGACCGACCGGTTGCCGGAGGTGAGGGGCGCCCGCTCGCGGGTCTGGACACCCTCGAGGCCGTCCTGGACGATGCCCGGCTCGTCGCCGAGGTCTCCCACGATCACCGCCCCGGCGACGCCGCCGAGCAGCCCGACGACCAGGGCGAGTCCCACGACCACCGGCCACACCCAGCCGGGGAACCGGTCGGTGCGCGGAGCCGACGTCGTCGGCGGAGCCGGCAGTCCCCAGGTTGCGGGTGGCGCCGCCTGCCGGACCGGAGGGAGCCACGAGGCTCCCGCCCCGTCGTGGCGGCGCTGGATCGGTTGCGTCGGTTCCGCGTCGTCGCGCGGCGCTTCCCGGTCCGGGCCCGAGTACTGGTCGCTCACCGCCACAGTCTCCCCCACGGGCGGTGAGATGCCCAACGTCGACGGGGAACCGGCTCCCCGGTCGGCCTCAGCGGCGTCCGGGGTCCGGGATGCGCGGCGGGACCGGCCGCGGCGCGTCGGACGACCCGGACAGGTTGGTCACGGGCGCCCGCCGGTCGGGCGTGGGCGCGTCGGGTCCGGTGACCAGCCCGAGAGCCACGACGCCGAGCACCGCCACCCCGGCGGCCGACCCGCCGAGCACCACCCGGCCCGCACGGCGACGCGGCGCCTCGGGCAGCTCGGGGTCGTGGGCCGGCAGCGGTGCGCCGGACATCAGCGAGCCCTTGAGGTGGGAGGGGGCCGATGCGCCGCCGAGAGTGGACAGCCGGGTCTTGATCCAGCCCTCCCGCTCGACCGCGTCGCGGCAGACGTGGCAGAGGTGGACGTGCGCCCAGGCGCGGTCGGACTCGACCGGCGAGAGCTGGCCGTCGAGGAGCGCGCTGACGCGAGAACCGAGGTGCCCGATCACGCCGACCCCTCCGCCGCGAGCGAGGGGCCCGAGTAGCGCAACCGGCCGGCCGTCGGGGCGCGGTGGGCCAGCGCCCGCCGCAGCATGGCGCGGCCTCGGTGGATGCGCGACCGGACAGTGCCGAGCTTGGCCCCGAGGATGTCCGCGATCTCGTCGTACGAGAGCCCCTCGACGTCGCACAGCACCACCGCCGCGCGGAACTCCGGCGGCAGCGCGGCGAGGGCCTGCTCGACGTCGTCGTCGAAGAGCCGGTCGGCGACGGCGGCGTCGGGGGCGGGGCCGGGGCTGCGCAGCATCCCGGCGCGCTCGTCGGAGAGCGCGTCGAAGCGGATCCGCTGGCGGCGGCGGGCCTGGTCGAGGAACAGGTTGGTGGTGATCCGGTGCAGCCAGCCCTCGAAGGTGCCGGGCGTGTAGGTGTCGAGGCTGCGGAACACGCGGACGAAGACCTCCTGGGTGAGGTCCTCGGCGTCGTGCCGGTTGCCCGTCAGCCGGTAGGCGAGCCGGTAGACGCGGTCGGAGTGGCGCTCGACGACCTCGTCCCACGTGGGGACCGGATCGGGGGTGGTGTGCCCGTCCGTCTGGGAGGAGTCCATGGGAGTCGCCTTCGAGGTGAACAGCTGCCGACCTTCCTCACGCTAGGGCTACGGACTGAGAGGAACCTGTGAGCGCTCCCCGGTGCCCTCCTGAACGAGCGGTGACCGGCGCATGTTCCCCGGTCGATAGCGATAGGGTCGGAATCGCCCGAGGAGCCCCGGGCGCCCGACGGAGGAGGCCACCATCACCACACCGCCCAAACCCGCCAGCTGGTCCTACGCGGAGTCCTTCGTGGCCGAGGACGACGTCCTCGCCTCCGCACGTGCCCGCGCCGAGGAGGTCGGTGTCGCGCCGATCGGTCCCGGGGGTGGCGCGGCCCTGCGCTTCCTCGCCTCGATCCTCGAGGCCCGGGCGGTCGTCGAGATCGGCACCGGCACCGGCGTCTCGGGACTCTGGCTGCTACGCGGGATGCGCGCCGACGGCATCCTGACCACCGTCGACATCGAGGCCGAGCACCAGCGGCTGGCCAAGGAGTCCTTCGCCGAGGCGGGCATCCCCTCGCAGCGGGCCCGGACCATCCCCGGCGCCGCGCTCGACGTCCTCCCCCGGCTGACCGACGGCCACTACGACCTGGTCTTCATCGACGGCGACAAGGCCGAGTACGGCGACTACCTCACCGAGGCTCTCCGGCTGCTCCGCCCCGGCGGCGTCGTGGCGTTCGACAACGCGCTGTGGCACGACCGGGTCGCCGACCCCGCGCAGCGCGACGAGGAGACCGTCGTGATCCGCGACCTCGGCAAGCACGTCGCGGCCGAGGAGGACCTCGTGGCCGTGCTGCTGCCGGTCGGGGACGGGCTGCTGGCCGCCAAGAAGCTCTGGTCGCCCGAAGCCGGGGAGTGACTGCTCGCTCGACCTGCCGTCCATGCGCCGAGTGGCCTGTGCGTGCGTAGGAGGCAGCCTCGTAGTCGCACGGGAGCACCGGCGTCGGCGTTCACGCGCCACGCCCGACTGGTCTCAGTCGGCTCCGCTGTTCACGTTCGAGCAGGCCCGCCCGCGCTCGGCTTCAGCGAGAGGACCCGGTCCTCGGCGGGGGCGGTGGCGGGCGGGAAGCCGAACTGGCTGTCGACCGCGAGCAGCCGACCCTTGGTGAGCTTGGCGGTGGTCAGGGTCTGGTCGTCCGGGGTCTCCTGGATCCGCCGCAGCCGCGCCGACTCGGCATCGGAGTCGAGCGTGAACATGCTGACCTGGCGGGTGAAGTTCTGCACCACCCAGAGCCTGTTGCCCTTCAGCACGATCCCGTCTGCGTTGGGGATGGCGTCGCCGCCCAGGTCGACCTCGACGATCTCCTGCGTGGCCAGGTCGATTCGCCACAGCTGACCAGTCGTGCCCTGGCTCGTGAGGAGGGCGTCGTCGTCGCGGGTGGTGACGATGCCGCCGAGATCGAAGTCGGTGGTCGGCGCGGTGTAGGCGATCGTGGCGCTGACGTCGAGCCACGGCTCGATCCGCCACCCGGTCGGACCCTCGGTGATCCGCCAGATGATGGGCAGGCTGGAGTCGGTGACGTAGACCGAGCCGTCCGGTCCGACCCACAGGTCGTTGAGGAACGAGCCGGCCGTGCCGTTTGCGACGGTGGCCAGCAGCGTGCCGGAGGCGTCGAAGATCCGGACGGTGCCGGTGGGGCCACCCGCGACGTACACCAGACCCTCGTCGTCGACGTCGATCCCGCGTCCGGTGGTGTCGGTGCCGTCGTACCAGAGATCGAGCTCCTCCTCGCCGACCTCGCCGCGGTAGACGTCTCCGCCGTCGTTGACCCCACTGACGTAGAAAGTCTCGCCGTCCGGTGCCAGCCCGATGCCCTCGAGCAGCACCCCGCTGCGCGGCAGGTCGTAGTCGATCGTCTTCGCCTGCGCTGCCGTGGCGGGCAGCAGGCTCAGGACGAGCGCTGCGACGATGGCGGTGAGGGCCCGAGTGCTCATGAGCTGCTCCGATCACGATGCGCTGCCGATCGGTTCACGCTAGACCCGGTGGATCGTGCTGACAACGGGCCACCGGGTTCTGCCGCCACCACGTCGCCGTCCACGACGCGCGATCCCACCGGACGGCGCCACGTGATTCGGGCCCCGGGACCGGCCCTCAGAACCTGCTGGCGGCGCGGAACCCGTCCTGGCCCTCGGCCACGGCGACCACGTCGCACTCCTCGATCAGGACCGGGGCGCTGCCGATGATCTTCGAGCCCGGCGCCTCCTCGGCCCCCTGGGCGAAGGTGCGCTGGAACTCCGAGCGCTCCTCGTCGCTGGCGAAGACGTAGCAGCCCTCGAACCACTGGCCCGGGCGCATCCGCCAGGTCTTGAAGTGCAGGCCCCGCATGTCGGTGAACCGGGCGTGCGAGCTGTCGGCGACGTACGTCCGGAGCTCCTCGACCACCTCGTCGGAGGCGTCCTCGAGCGACCAGCGGACGGTCAGCCCCTTCACGACAGGCCGGCCAGCGGCTCGGGTCCGGTGAGCCACTCCAGCAGCAGCCGCGCCCCGAAGCCGGTCGGCCCCTGGCTCCACTCGTCGCGGTCGCTGGGCGCGTCGCCCACCGAGGCCACGTCGAGGTGGGCCCACGGCACACCGCCGACGAAGTGCTGGAGGAACAGCGCGGCACTGATCGCCCCGGCGTGCTTGGGGGCGTTGTCGGCGTCGGCGACCGTGGACTCGAGGTGGTGCTCGTAGTCGGCCACGAGCGGCAGCCGCCACACCCGCTCGCCCGAGGCCGCCCCGGCCGCGCGCAGCGCCTCGGCGAGCGGCTCGCGGTTGGCGAACAGGCCGCCCAGCGACTGCCCCAGTGCGACCTTGACCGCCCCGGTGAGGGTCGCGACGTCGACGACCACGGCGGGGTCCAGCTCGGCGACGGCGTACGCCAGGGCGTCGGCCATCACCAGCCGGCCCTCGGCGTCGGTGTTGGTGACCTCGGTGGTGCGCCCGCCGTAGTGGTGCAGCACGTCGCCGGGTCGGATGGAGTCGCCGCCGACGGCGTTCTCGGCGGCGGCCACGAGGCCGGTGACCCGCAGCGGGCAGCCGAGCGCGGACAGCGCCGCCAGCACCGAGATCACCACGGCGCCCCCGGTCATGTCACGCTTCATGGTCTTCATCGACTCGGCCGGCTTGATCGACAGGCCACCGGTGTCGAAGGTGATGCCCTTGCCGACCAGGACCACGCGGGGCGCCTTGCGGCCGCCGCGCGGGACGTAGTCGAGGCGGATCAGCCGCGGCGGCGTGGCCGAGCCCTGACCGACCCCGACGATGCCGCCGAACCCCTCGGCAGCGAGCGCCTTCTCGTCACGTACGTGGATGCGGAGCCCGGCCTCGTGGGCGACCTCCTCGGCCTGCTCGGCCAGCCACTGCGGGTTCTTGATGTTGGACGGGACGGTCGCGAGCATCCGGGCCCGCCAGCCGGCGCCACCGATCGCCAGGCCGCGCCGCAGAGCGGCGGCCAGGTCGTCGTCGTCCACCAGCCCCGAGAGGACCACCCGGCCCACTGGCCGCTGCTGCGGCCCCACCGAGCGCATGGTGAACCCGAACGACCCGAGCACCAGGCCGACCACGAACTGCGTCAGTCCGGCGGTGTCGGAGACGGTCGGCACCGAGGTGGCGACGGCGTCACGGTCGCGGGTGGCACGGGCCAGCGCCGCGCCTGCGCGGCGCAGGTCGTCCGGGGACGCCTCGCCGACGCCGACCAGCAGCACCAGCCGCAGCGCCGGGTCGCCGGCGCCACCGGGCGGGACCGGGCAGATCGTGACCTCGGCGGCCGCGCCGGTGGCGCGGTGGGCCTCCAGCACCCCGAGCAGGTCGATGCCGAGCTCGTCGGCGACCTCGGCGGCACCGGGTCCCAGCTCCGGGGCGCCGTCGCCGGACCCGGGCAGCACCGGCAGCGCGACGACCTCGACGCCGCTGACGGCGTGGGGACGCAACGTGCTGAGCGCGAAGTCCGGCGGTGAGACCTGGACGGGAAGGGTCGGGGGCGAAGTGGTCACCACGGCGTCAGCTGGTGACGCCCTCGAGTGCCCGACGAAGCTCCGCGGCCTCGTCGGCGTTGAGCTCCACCACGAGCCGGCCGCCACCCTCGAGCGGGACCCGCATCACCAGGCCGCGTCCCTCCTTGGTGACCTCCAGCGGACCGTCGCCCGTCCGGGGCTTCATCGCCGCCATCCGCGCACCTCTTCCTTGATGTTTTTCGTCGACCGGCCCGGCCGTGAGGGCCGAGCCGTGTCGTATGCGCGTCCATTATCCCCCATGCGCAGGGTGATGCCGACCACAGGTCGACGCGGAGGGCTGGCACACTCCCTCCATGCACGCTCGGTCCGCGCTGTTCGACGTCTACGGCGACCACCTGCGTGACCGGGGCAGCCAGGCGCCGGTCGCGGGGCTGGTCCACCTGCTCGAACCGGTCGGGATCCAGCCCCCGGCCGTACGCACCGCGATCTCGCGACTGGTGGCCCAGCGCTGGCTGGAGCCGGTGCAGCTGCCGGCCGGTCGCGGCTACCGCGCCACCGGTCGCGCGATCCGGTGGCTGGACGAGGCGGGGGCGCGGATCTACCGCCGCGTCGACCAGACCTGGGACGGCCACTGGCAGCTGGCCCTGGTGGACCCGCCGGTCGACCGCGCGGCCCGCAACCGGCTCCGGGCGGACCTCACCTTCGTCGGCTACGGCGAGCTGGCGGCCCAGGTGTGGGTGAGCCCGTTCGAGCGGGCGGAGCTCGACGAGGTGCTGCACCGGGCGGGTGCGACGGCCCGGCGGGTGCGCGCGGACCAGATCGAGCCCGCGCCGGTCGACGCGTGGGACCTCGACGCCCTGGCCGCGGCGTACCGCTCCTTCGTGGACAATGCCGACACGTTGCTCCGGACGTCGAGCACCGACGGCGACCCGGACCGCGCGGCCTTCGCCGCGCGGTTCCACCTCGTGCACGAGTGGCGCAAGTTCCTGTTCACCGATCCCGGGCTCCCCCAGGAGCTGCTGCCACCCGACTGGGCGGGTCGGCGGGCGGCCGAGCTGTTCACGAGCGAGGCCGGACGGCTCAAGCCGGCGGCCGACCGCTACGTCGCGCGCTGCCTCGACTGAGGCCTCCACCGGCGGTCGTGCAGACTGCTCCCATGACGTCCGAACCCGTGCTGGTCGACCTCTCCGACGGCGTCGCCACCGTGACGCTCAACCGTCCCGACGCGATGAACAGCCTCGACGTCGCGACCAAGGAGGCCCTGCTCCAGGCGGTGTCCACGGTCGCCGAGGACCCCGCGGTGCGCTGCGTGGTGCTGACCGGCAGCGGCCGCGCGTTCTGCGTCGGCCAGGACCTCAAGGAGCACGTCCAGCTGCTGCAGGGCGGCGCCAGGGACACCCTCTTCAGCACCGTGGACGAGCACTACAACCCCATCGTCAGCGCCCTGGTGTCGATGCCGAAGCCGGTCGTCGCGGCCGTCAACGGGGTCGCCGCGGGTGCGGGGGCCAGCCTGGCGTTCGCCTGCGACCTGCGGCTGCTCGCCGACACCGCCGGCTTCAACCTCGCCTTCGCCGGCGTGGCGCTGTCGTGCGACACCGGGTGCAGCTACCACCTGCAGCGGCTGGTCGGCCGCGCGAAGGCGATCGAGCTGCTCTACTTCCCCCGCACTGTCTCGGCGGAGGAGTCCCTCGAGCTCGGCCTCGCCACGCAGGTCGTGCCGCCCGAGGAGCTGCCGGCCCTGGTCGCCGAGACCGCCGGCCGGCTGGCGGCCGGCCCGACCGTGGCGCTCGGCGCGATGCGGCGCTCGGTGGCGTACGCCGCGGGCCACTCCTTCGAGGAGGCGGTGGCGTTCGAGAGCGAGATGATGACGCTCACCGGTGCGACCGCGGACCACGCCGCCGCGGTCGAGGCGTTCGTCGGCAAGCGGAAGCCGGTCTTCGAGGGGCGCTGAGGCGGGCCCCGCTCAGCGGACCCGCTCGAGCTGGCGGACCCGGCGCGCCGAGAACACCTGCAGGACCCGGCGCGGCGCGGTGACGCGCATCGTCCGGCGCGCGGGGTCCTGGCCGTACTCGAGGGTGAGCGCGGCGCCGTCGAAGCGGTGGTTGTACCAGCTGGTCATCGTGCCGTGGCACACGCCGCCGCAGTCGAACACCTTGCGCGGCAGCCGCATCGTACGGGCCACCTTGCGGGCGAACCGTGTGCTCTTGGTGGCCTGGTCGACGCCGTAGAGCGGCTGGTGGAAGCTCAGGATCCGGTGCGGCTGCACGTCCGCGAGGAAGCGGGCGACGGCACGCGTCTCCGGCTCCGACCTCGGTCGCGGCCCGGACTCGTAGCGGCCGTCGAGGTCGGCCCAGCGGTACGGGAAGTTGCGGTTGAGGTCGACGCCATGGGCGTTCTTGCGGGTGCCGCGGGCGAGCCCGTCCGGGTTGTAGGTCGGCACCACCCACAGGTTCACGCCCCGGATCGGCCGGCCCTCGCGCAGCGAGAGCAGGATCTGGCGGGTGCGGGGCTCGTCGCCGTGCATGGTTGAGAACAGCACCACGGTCTTCTCGTCGCGCTCGCCCAGCCGGTAGGCCATGATCGGCCGCCCGCGGACCGACTCGCCCAGCTTGCGCCGCCCCACCACAGCGTCTCCGGGAGCGGAGGCCGCCTGCGACAGTCCGGTCCGTGCCGGCGCAGCCGTCGCCGCCGGCCGGGCCGGGAGCGCCGGGCCCACCAGCAACAGGGCGAGCAGCGCGACCAGGGATGTACGCCGGCGACCGGTCATACCAGCGTCGCGGCGTAGGCGTAGGTGAAGACCAGGACCCCCGCCAGCATGCCGAGGTGCGCGAGCAGCGAGAGGCCGGGGCCCTCGGACCAGGTGTCCTGGCGCGCCCGGTCGGCGTGCTTGCCACGGCTGGGGAGCCAGCGGACCAGGATCAGCAGCCCGGCCACCGTCGTCACCCACCACAGCGCCAGCGCGACGATCCCCATCAGCGCGCCGCCCAGGAACGTCTCCTCGTCGGCGAACAGGTAGACCACCCAGGTGACGAGTGCGAGGACGCCGGCGACGGTGTGGACGTTGACCAGCGACCGCGGGACCTCGAGACGTCCGGCGCCGCCCTCGCCGCCGAGACGCACCCGCGTCAGCACCACGACGACCGCGGCCAACGCGGTGAGGATGTAGACGACGACCTCGATTGACACGAGGGCAGTGTGCCCTAGCCCGCGTCGCCCCCGCCACGACCCGCCCCGGGAGCGCTGCCGCCCTCGTCGCCCTCCCGTTCGCGCGCCAGCCGGTCGAGGAGCGCGTCGACCTCGGACATCCGGTAGCCCCGGAACGCCAGCGAGAACCGGACCCGGCGAAGGTCGTCGGCCCCCAGCGGACCGGTGGCCGGCACCTCGGCGTCGGGGCGGTCGTCCCACGCGTCGGCCATCGGGGTCCCCCGTCCCGCGGCGACCACGGCGATGCCGCCGAGCAGCAGCACCACCAGGATCGCGAAGACCCAGGTCACGTCGTCCCCCTCACTCGGACCGGTGCGGCGGCGGGGTGGGCAGCTCCTCGTCGCGCGCCCGCACCATCAGCTCGACCGCCTCGTCGACGTCGTCGGTCAGCACCAGCATCTGCAGATCGGCCTCGTTGATCTTGCCCTGCGCGAGCACCGTCCCGCGCAGCCAGTCGAGCAGCCCTTTCCAGTAGTCGACGCCCATCAGCACGACGGGGAACGACGTCACCTTCCGGGTCTGCACCAGGGTGAGCGCCTCGAACAGCTCGTCGAAGGTGCCGAGGCCCCCGGGGAGCACGACGAAGCCCTGGGAGTACTTCACGAACATCGTCTTGCGCGCGAAGAAGTAGCGGAAGTTGATGCCGAGGCTGACGTGCTCGTTGAGCCCGGCCTCGAAGGGAAGCTCGATCCCGAGCCCCACCGAGATGCCGCCCGCCTCGCTGGCGCCCTTGTTGGCGGCCTCCATCGCGCCGGGGCCACCGCCGGTGATCACGGCGAAGCCGGCCTCGGCGAGGCGACGGCCGACCTCCACGCCCACGGCGTACGCCGGCTCGTCGGCGCGGGTCCGGGCGGAGCCGAAGACGCCGATGGCCGGACCCAGCTCGGCGAGGGCGCCGAAGCCCTCGACGAACTCCGCCTGGATCCGCAGCACGCGCCAGTAGTCGGTGTGGGTGTCGAGGTGGGTCCCCCGGTCGAGCAGCCGCTGGTCGGCGGTGCTCTGGTCGCCGCCCCCGTCACCCTGCACGGGGACCGGACCCCGCCCGGTGCGTCGCGCCTGCCGGCTGGTCATGAGCGGCCGCCCAGCCAGTCGCGCAGCTGCCGCTCGCAGCGCTCGATGTGCTCGACGGGGACGTGCTCCTCCTGCTTGTGGGCGAGCATCGGGTCGCCCGGCCCGAAGTTGACCGCCGGGACGCCGAGCGCGCTGAAGCGCGCGACGTCGGTCCAGCCGAACTTCGGGTTGACCGGCCCGCCGACCGCGTCGACGAACTCCTTGGCGGCGGGCAGCCCCAGGCCCGGCTTCGCGCCGGGTGCGCTGTCGGTGACGGTGACCTCGAAGCCGTCGAAGAACTCGCGGAGGAACTGCTCGGCCTCGGCCTCGGACCGGTCCGGGGCGAACCGGTGGTTGACGGTGACGACGCACTCGTCGGGCAGCACGTTGCCGGCGACGCCCCCGCTGATGAACACCGCGTTGAGTCCCTCGCGGTACTCCAGGCCGTCGATCACCGGGCGCCGCGACTCGAACGCGTTGAGCCGCGCCAGCACCTCGCCGGCGCCGTGGATGGCGTTGACGCCCTTCCAGCTGCGCGCGGCGTGGGCCCGCTCACCGGTCGTCCGGACGTCGACGCGCATCGTGCCCTGGCAGCCCGCCTCGACGACCGCGTCGGAGGGCTCCATCAGGATCGCGAAGTCGGCCCACATCAGCTCGGGGTGGCTCTCGGAGAGCAGCCGCAACCCGTTGAACTCGTCCTCGATCTCCTCGGCCTCGTACAGGATGAAGGTGACGTCGCGCTGCGGCTCCGGCACCGTGGCCGCGAGTCGCAGGATGACCGCGTCGCCGCCCTTCATGTCGCAGGTGCCGAGGCCGTGGAGGAGGCCACCCTCGAGCCGCGACGGCAGATTGCGGTTGACCGGCACGGTGTCGAGGTGGCCGGCGATCACGACCCGCTCCGTCCGCCCCAGGTCGGTGCGCGCCACCACGGTGTGCCCGTGGCGGCTGACCGTCAGGTGCCCCAGGGTGCGGAGCGCGGCCTCGACCTCGTCGGCGATCTGCTGCTCGTCGCGGCTCACCGACTCGATGTCGACGAGCTGTCGGGTGAGCGAGACCGCGTCGGCGGTCAGGTCTAGAGTCATGCCCCCATCCAACCAGCCGGGGGGAGCTGATCAGGTGAGGTACGACCCACCGCCCATGTGGCCCCCGCCGCCGCCGGGATGGCAGCCGCCGCCCGGCTGGCAGCCACCGCCCGAGTGGGGACCACCGCCCCCGGGGTGGCAGTTCTGGGTCGAGGACCGGCCGCCCCGCCCCTCGGTCTGGTCGACGCTCGGGATCGCGCTGGCCAGCGCGTTCGTGCTCGGCCTGCCGCTGGGGCTGGTGCTCGCCCCTCCGGGCGGCGGCGCGGCCTACTGGATGGGCCGGGGGTTCGGGCAGCTGGTCCTGCCCGCCCTGCTGATCGGCGGGCTCTGGCCGTTCGTGCTCCGCCGCGTCTCCCGGTGGTTCATCCCGCTCGCGGTGCTGGTCGTCGGGGGCCTGATGAGCCTGCTCCTCGCCGCCGCCGACCTCTCCTCCTCGCCCGGCACCGGCAACGCTCAGGCGCGGGTGACCGCCACCCCCGTCTCGGCGGCGCCCTCGTAGCCGACCGATGTCGCCAGCGTCTCGCCCGCGACCAGCTGCTCGTGGGTGCGGACCGCCGCCAGGACGTCGTCCGGCCCGGACACGGTGAGCGCGATCCGGTCCGACACGTCGAGTCCGGCCTCGCGACGGGCCTGCTGCACGCTGCGCACCAGGTCGCGCGCCACGCCCTCGGCCTCCAGCTCCGGGGTCACCTCGGTGTCGAGCACTGCGAAGCCGCCGCGGGGCAGCACGGCCGTGGCCGTCCCCGCGCTCGCCTCGCTGGCGACCGTCTCGAGGGTGTACTCGCCCTCCTGCAGGTCGATGCCGCCCGCGGTCACGGTGCCGTCACCGGACACCGACCAGTCCCCGGACTTGGACCCCTTGATGACTGTCTGCACGTCGCGCCCGAGCCGCGGGCCGGCCGCCCGGGCGTTCACGGTCAGCCGCTGCTCCACGGCGTACGCCGCGGCTGCCTCGGAGCCCGCCTCCACCAGGCGTACCTGCTTGACGTTGAGCTCGTCGGCGAGGATCGGCTCGAAGCCGCTCAGCGCGGCGACGTCGTCGACCACCACGGTGAGCGACGCGAGCGGCAGCCGAGTGCGCAGCGAGTGGGCCTTGCGCAGCGCCAGCCCCGCCGAGGCCACGTCGCGCACCTCGTCCATCGCGGCGACGAGCGCGTCGTCGGCCGGCAGCGCGGCGGCCTCCGGCCAGTCGGCCAGGTGCACGGACCGGTCGCCGGTCAGCCCGCGCCAGACCTCCTCGGTCACCAACGGCATCAGCGGGGCGGTCACCCGGCACACCGTCTCCAGGACGGTCCAGAGGGTGTCGAAGGGCTCGACGCCACCCTGCCCGTCGGAGTCCCAGAACCGGTCGCGGGAGCGGCGGATGTACCAGTTGGACAGCACGTCGAGGAAGGTCCGGGTGGCGTCACAGGCCGCGGCGACCTCGTAGTCGTCGAGCAGGCCGGTCATCTGCTCGACGTACTGCCGGAGCTTGGCGAGGACGTAGCGGTCCATCACGTGCTCCGAGGCCGTGCTGCGCTGTGCGTCGTGGCCGGCCGCGTTGGCGTACAGGGAGAAGAACGACCAGCTGTTCCACAACGGGATCAGCACCTGACGCACGGACTCGCGGATCCCCTGCTCGGTGACGACCAGGTTGCCGCCGCGCAGGATCGGGCTCGACATCAGGAACCAGCGCATCGCGTCGGCGCCGTCGCGGTCGAAGACCTCGCGGACGTCGGGGTAGTTGCGCAGGCTCTTGGACATCTTCTGGCCGTCGGAGCCGAGCACGATGCCGTGGCTCACGCAGGTCTCGAACGCCGGCCGGTCGAAGATCGCGCCGGCCAGGATGTGCAGCGTGTAGAACCAGCCGCGGGTCTGGCCGATGTACTCGACAATGAAATCTGCGGGAAAGTGCCCGACGGCGGAGCCGTCAGCTGATCCCGCGAACCAGTCCTCGTTCTCGAACGGGTAGTGGACCTGCGCGAAGCTCATCGAGCCCGAGTCGAACCACACGTCGAGGACGTCGGTGACCCGGCGCATCGTGGACCGTCCTTCCTCGGCCGACCGGGGGTCGTCGGGATTGGGACGGGTCAGGTCGTCGACGTACGGGCGGTGCAGGTCGGGCCGACCGTCCCGGTCGAGCGGCAACCGTCCGAAGTCGCGCTCGAGCTCCTCGAACGAGCCGTAGACGTCGATCCGCGGGTAGGCCGGGTCGTCGGACTTCCAGACCGGGACCGGCGAGCCCCAGAACCGGTTGCGCGTGATCGACCAGTCGCGGGCGTTCTCGAGCCACTTGCCGAACATGCCGTCGCGGATGTGGTCGGGGACCCAGCGGATCTGCTGGTTGAGCTCCATCAGCCGCTGCTTGACCGCGGTGACCTCGACGAACCACGACGAGACGCCCTTGTAGATCAGCGGCTGCTTGCAGCGCCAGCAGTGCGGGTAGGAGTGGTCGTACGACTCGCGGCGCAGCAGCACGGTACCCGGCGTGACGCTGCCGGTCTCGCCGGTGCCCCGGGTGACGGCCTTGAGGTGGTCGATGATGTGGAGGTTGGCGTCGAAGACCAGCATCCCGGCGTAGTCGTCGACCGGGTGGGTGAACCTGCCGTCCTTTCCGACCGGCATCACCGCCTCGATGTCCTCCCGGTCGGTGATCTCCTTGTCGACCTCACCGAACGCGCCGGCGGTGTGGACGACGCCGGTGCCGTCGGTGGTGGTGACCGCGTGGTCGGCGGCGACGACGCGGAACGCGCGGGGCCGTCCGAGGAAGTAGGAGAACGGCGGGGTGTAGGTGCGGCCGACCAGGTCGGCGCCGCGGTAGTGCCCCACGACCTTCGGCTGCTCACCGTCCGCAGCGAGCTCACGCGCGTACGTCGCCAGCCGCGCCTGGGCCAGGACGTAGCGCGCCGTGCAGTCGGTGCCCGGGACGGGCGCCTCGACGACGACGTACTCGATGTCGGAGCCGACCATCACCGCGAGGTTGGACGGCAGCGTCCAGGGGGTCGTGGTCCAGACGAGGATGTGGGCGCCGTCGAGCACCGGGTCGGGGTCACCGTCGGCGAGCGGGTCGAGCGGGAAGCCGACCGTCACGGCGGGGTCCTGCCGGACCTGGTAGGTCTCGTCGTCCATTCGCAGCTCGTGGTTGGACAGCGGCGTCTCGTCCTGCCAGCAGTACGGCAGGACCCGGAAGCCCTCGTAGACCAGGCCCTTGTCGTGGAGCTGCTTGAAGGCCCAGATGACCGACTCCATGAACTCGGGGTTCATGGTGCGGTAGTCGTTGTCGAAGTCCACCCACCGCGCCTGGCGGGTGACGTAGTCGCGCCACTCGTCGGTGTACATCAGCACCGACTGCCGGCACGCGTCGTTGAAGGTCTCGATGCCGAGCTCGAGGATCTCGTCGGTGGTCTTGATCCCCTTCTGGCGCATCGCCTCCAGCTCCGCCGGCAGCCCGTGGGTGTCCCAGCCGAAGCGGCGCTCCACCCGCTGGCCGCGCATCGTGCGGTAGCGCGGGATCAGGTCCTTGACGTACCCCGTCAGCAGGTGGCCGTAGTGCGGGAGCCCGTTGGCGAACGGCGGGCCGTCGTAGAAGACGAACTCGTTGGCCCCGTCGAGGCCCGGGTCGCGCTGGTCGATGCTGGCGCGGAAGGTGTCGTCGACGTCCCAGTAGCCGAGGACCGCCTCCTCGATCGCCGGGAAGCGCGGGCTGGAGGGGACGCCGTCGAGGCCGGCGGTGGAGACCTTCGGGTAGGGCCTGCTCGTCACGGTGGTGCGCTCCTGCGTGCTCGTCATGGGCACGAGGACGACTTCTCCGCCGCGGTACCACCTCGCTTGCCGGTGCCCTGGCTGCTGGCGCCGACCGCTTCGTCAGAGGCTGTGACGGGCCCACCCGTCCGGTTCTAGTGAGCCCCTGGTGCGGGGCCGTTCTTCCGGAGGCTCGCCGCTGATGACGGCTCAGACGCCTGTGTCCCCAGCGTACGGCGCCGCTCCTCCCGCCCGCCAATCGGATGGGGTGTGGTGGGTGGTGGGTGGATCGGTGGATCGGGTAGTCCAGTGACAAATGACCCCTGATCCTGGCCGCCATGGGGTCCCTTGTCACTGGACTACCGCGTGGACGCGCAGATCACGCGACGCGGCGGTGCCGCAGCAGCCGGTCCCGCAGCTGGGGCGAGAGGTTCCGGCGGGCGTCCACGGTGGTGGTGTCGATCCACCACGGCGGTGGCGTGATCGTCCACGGACGAGCCGCTTCCCTGGCATACCGCGCGTTCCGGTACGCCACGTCGAGCCTGAAGAGGAACGACCGGTAGTCATCGGCGCGATCGGACCCGAGCATCGACACGTGCTCCAGCCCCAACGACCGGAACAGCCCCTCCCGGCGTACGTCCTTGGCGCGCTGGGCACCGACCAGGTGGAGGGCCGAGTCGTACTCGCCGGCGACTCCGGCGACCGGGTCGAGCAGGTCGGGAGTCCCGACGTGACGACCCCACCGGTCGAACACCGGCACGTTGCACCACGGCCGCGGCCGCTCCCCGGGACCGGTCCAGACGAGCCGCATCCTCACCTCTCCCGGCGACCAGCTGTTCTCGTCGGCGAGCGCCACCGCCTTCCGTGCCTGCCCGATTCCCGTGGGCGCCATCCGCGCCGCCACGTACCGCGCCAGCTCGTCGCAGGCGACCAGGTCCGAGTACGCCGCCATGTCCACCGCGACAGTCGCCAGCAGGAGCGAGTCGGCGCGACGCGCCTCGTAGCAGACCGAGCGCACTGCGGTCGTGATCGTCAGGCCGTCCAGGAAGCGTCGTTCAGCGGCCGGCAGGAACTCCTGGCTCACCTCGATGCCGGGTTGCGCGAGCACGTGACGAGCCGTGACCAGCGACACCGGGCGCAGCACGCTGCCGTCGCCCGTGGTCCCGGTGAACCAGTGGCCTCCCTGCCACCGCAGGGCGGCCCAACCGGTCACCGCCTCCCCGACGTACAGGAGCTCGGCGGCCTCGACGGTCCGTTGCGCCGGATCCTTCCCGTCGACGCTCGCGGGCACGTGGAGGCCGTGGGAGGAGCTGCGCCACCGCGGGCCGTTCGCCTGCTTGCGGGTCGGTCCCCACCTGCCCGCCGGGTCCACGCGGACCGGCGCCACCAACCCGGGACGATCCGGGTGGAAGGGCGGGGGTGTGAACACGGAACGATGGTGGGGGCAATCGATCGGCCAAGGGGTCGTCCTCCACAGGCGGGCCACCGGCAGGCCCCGGGCACGCGGGTAGTCCAGTGACAGATGACCCCTCGGGAGACCCGTCGAGGGGTCGTTCGTCACTGGACTACCGTCTCCAGACATGACCGAACAGACGCCAGACCCGTACGACGACATGTGGGTGCAGCCGCAGGACGACCCGCGGAGCCAGGAGTTCACGCACGGGGAGCGGGAGACGCTGCTGAACTACCTGGACGCCTATCGCAAGACGCTGGTCATGAAGTGCGAGGGACTCACGCCCGAGCAGCTGGCCACGGCGAGCGTGCCGCCGTCCAACCTGACCCTGCTCGGGCTGGTGCGGCACATGGCGGCGGTGGAGCAGAGCTGGTTCCGGCGGGTGATGGGACGCAACCTGGACCTCCCCCGGCTCTACGGCAAGCTCGAGGACCGCGACGCCGACTTCACGGGGGTCGAGCCGACGCAGGAGTGCGTCGACGAGGCGTTCGCGTCGCTGGGCCGCGAGGTCGCGCACGCCGAGCAGCTCGTCGCGGCGCACGCCGACCTCGGGGTCACCGGCACCCACTACGACGGCGAGATCGAGCTGCGCGACGTGCTGGTCCACATGATCGAGGAGTACGCACGGCACTGCGGGCACGCCGACCTGCTGCGGGAGTGCATCGACGGCCGCACCGGCCAGTAGCCGGCGCGACCGACCTCAGCGGACCAGGTCAGGGCATCCGCTCGTACGCCGGCAACGTCAGGAAGTCGACGTAGTCGTCGGCGAGCGCGGTCTGGGTGAACGTCGCCCGGGCGTCGTCCCAGCGGCCGGAGGCGAAGGCGTCGTCGCCGACCCGCTCGCGGATCTTCGCCATCTCCTCCTCGACCATCTGCTCGACGAGCTCCCGGGTCACCAGCTGGCCGCCGGAGAGCTCGACGTCGTTGTGGAGCCACTGCCAGACCTGGCTCCGGGAGATCTCCGCGGTCGCGGCGTCCTCCATCAGGTTGTTGATGCCCACCGCGCCCGAGCCGCGCAGCCAGGACTCGAGGTACTGGATGCCGACGCTGATGTTGCTGCGCAGCCCCGCCTCGGTGATCTCCCCCGGCGTCGACTTCACGTCGAGCAGGTCGGCGGCGGTCACGTGGACGTCCTCGCGCAGCTTGTCGAGCTGGTTCGGCCGGTCACCGAACACCTTCGTGAACTCCTCGCGGCACGCCTCGACCATGCCGGGGTGGGCCACCCACGAGCCGTCGAAGCCGTCACCGGCCTCGCGGGACTTGTCGTCGGCCAGCTTCCGGAACGCGTTGTCGTTGACCTCGGGGTCCTTGCTCGGGATGAACGCCGCCATCCCGCCGATCGCGTGGGCACCGCGCTTGTGGCAGGTGCGGACCAGCAGCTCGGTGTAGGCCCGCATGAACGGCACCGTCATCGTGACCGAGTTGCGGTCGGGCAACAGGAACTCGCGGCCCCGGCTGCGGAAGCTCTTGATCACGCTGAACATGTAGTCCCAGCGGCCGGCGTTCAGCCCCGCCGAGTGGTCGCGCAGCTCGTAGAGGATCTCCTCCATCTCGAACGCCGCCGGGTAGGTCTCGATCAGCACGGTCGCCCGGATCGTGCCGCGCGGGATGCCGAGGAAGTCCTGGGCGAGGTCGAAGGCGTCGTTCCAGAGGCGCGCCTCGAGGTGGGACTCCATCTTGGCGAGGTAGAAGTACGGGCCGCGGCCGCGGTCGATCTGCCTCTGCCCGCACGCGGTCAGGTAGAGCGCGAAGTCCACGAGCCCGCCGCCGGGCTGCTGGCCGTCGACGAGGACGTGCTTCTCGGGCAGGTGCCAGCCGCGCGGGCGTACGACGATCGTGGGGAGGTCGTCGACGTCGTCGGACTTCAGCCGGTACTGCTTGCCCTCCGGACTGGTGAAGTCGAGGTCGCCGGTCAGCGAGTCGAGCAGGTTGAGCGGGCCGTTGACGACGTTCTCCCACAGCGGGGTGTTGGCGTCCTCCTGGTCGGCCAGCCACACCTTGGCGCCGGAGTTGAGCGCGTTGATCGTCATCTTGCGGTCGGTGGGGCCGGTCATCTCGACCCGGCGGTCCACCAGCCCCGGGGCGGGCTCGGCGACCCGCCAGGAGTCGTCCTCACGGATCCCGCGGGTCTGCTCGAGGAAGTCGAGGGTGCCGCCCTCGGCGAGCACCCGGAACCGCTCGCCGCGACGGGCCAGCAGCTCCTCGCGGCGGGCGCCGAGCTCGCGGTGCAGCAGCCCGACCAGCTCCAGCGCGCGTGGGCTGAGGATCTCCTCGAAGCGGTCGTGGATCGGGCCGGTGACCTCGATGCCCTCAGGTGTGTCCATGGCGCTGCCTCGCTTCCGTGACTCGGCGATGTCGTTCCGTCACGCGGAAATCGCGTGCGCATGATCTGACCGTAGAAGGCACCATCGACGCGGGCAAGCCCACCACGGGATTCCACGAAGCGGAAGACCGGTTCACGTAGGCTCCCCCCGGCCGGCCAGCCGGCTGGCCGCGACCTGGAGCACCGTGGCCAGCGACGGCACGGCGTCGTGGGTCACCCGGCTGTTGGGCCCGGACACCGACACCGCCGTGGCCGGGTTGACCGCCACCGCGACGCAGCGCACGCCGAGCTCCTGCTCGCCGTCGTCGACCGCGTAGCCCTGCGCGCGGACCACGGCCAGCTCCTCCAGCATCCGGTCGACGTCGGTGATCGTGTGCGGGGTGGTGGCCGGCATGCCGGCGGCGGCCAGCCTCCTCACGACGTCGTCGTCGGGGAGCTGCGCGAGCAGTGCCTTGCCGACACCGGTGCAGTGGGCGTGGACGCGCCGGCCGACCTCGGTGAACATCCGCATCGTGTGCCGGGTCGAGGGCACCTGCGCGACGTAGACGACCCGGTCGACGTCGAGCATCGCCAGGTTGGCCGTCTCGCCGGTCTCCTCGGCCAACGCGTGCAGCGGCGGGCTGGCCCAGGCCTCGACCGAGGCGCGGGCACCGGACCCGAGCCCGATCAGCCGGGGGCCGAGCGTGTAGCGGCGCGACGGCATCTGCAGGACGTAGCCCCGGGCCACCAGCGTCCGCACGATGCGGTGGATGGTCGGCCCGGGCAGCCCGGACTCCTCGGCCAGCCGGCTCAGGGCGATCTCCCCGTCGGCGGCCGCCATCAGCTCCAGGACGTCGAAGGCCCGCCCGAGCGACTGGACGCCCGCGGCCGGGGCGCGGACGGGCGCACCCTCGCCGATCGGCCCCGCGGTCATGGTCGGGGTCCCCGTTCGGAGCGGGACGTCGTGAGCAGTCGAGTCATCGGCCCTCCCAGGCGGCACGCTCACCGGACCCGAAGCCCGCGACGGCACGACGGAAGTCGTCGCTGCCGAAGGCGGCACTGACCAGGTCGTCCCCGTCGGGGAGCGACTGCCGGCGCAGCCGGGCGACCGCGACCTTGCTCGCCCACATCGTCAGCGGGGCGTGGCGCAGCAGCGTGTCGACGACGTCCTGCAGGGCGGCGTCGAGCGCCCCGTCGTCGCAGACCTCGGCGACGAACCCGGCCGCTGCGGCCTCCTCGGCGTCCAGCAGCCGGGCCCGGAGCAGCAGGTCGAGGGTGCGCGAGGCGCCGAGGTGGGCGGCGACGACCGACACGGAGTTCATCGAGAGGCAGTTGCCGAGGGTGCGCGCGATGGGCACACCGAACCGCGACGACCGGGTGGCGACCCGCAGGTCGCAGACGGCGGCCAGGGCGAGCCCGCCGCCGAGGCAGTAGCCCTCGACCGCGGCCACGGACGGCACGGTCACGCTCTCGAGGCGGTTGACGACGCGGGTGATCCGCTCCTCGTACACCACCCCGTCGGACCCGTCCCGGAACTCGCGGAAGGCGCTGATGTCGGTGCCGGCGGCGAACGCCCGGCCCCCCGCCCCGCGCACGACCAGCACCTTGACCCCGGCGTCGGCGTCGGCCCGCTCGCAGGCCTCGAAGAGCGCCTCGTACATGTCGAAGGTCAGCGCGTTGTGCTGGTCCGGCCGGTCGAAGGTCACCGTCAGCACCGGACCGGCCTGCACCACCGTGACGTCGCCGCCGGTCATCGGCCGGCTCCTGCGTCCGTGGCCACGCCCGCCTCGACCAGGGCGTCGATCTCGCTCGCGCCGTAGCCCGCGACCTCGAGCGCGGCGCGGGTGTCGGCCCCCAGCACCGGCCCGGCGCCGGCGCGGCGCGCGGGGGTGCGCGAGAAGCGCATCGGCGACCCCACCTGGCGCACCGGCCCGGCGACCGGGTGGTCGGCGTCCCAGAAGAACCCCCGCGCAGCGAGGTGCTCGTCGGTGAAGACCTGCTCGTAGTCGGCGATCGGGGCGCACGGCACCCCGGCGCCCTCCAGCGCGGCGACCAGGTCGTCGGTCGCGAACCACCGGGTCTGCTCCTCCACGAGCGCCGCCAGCTCCTCGCGGCGGGCGTGCCGGGACGAGGAGTCGACGAAGCGCTCGTCGTGCTCGAGGTGCTCCAACCCGACCACCCCGCACAGGCCGGACCACGTCCGCGGGGTGATCGCCCCGAGCGTCGCCCAGCCGTCGGCGGTCCGGAAGGCCTGGTAGGGCGCCTGGCTCTGGTGCGCCGACCCGAGCGGGCCGCCGACCTCACCGGTGGCGAACCAGCGCCCGGCCTCCCACACCGCGAGCGAGACGGCCGACTCGAGCAGGGAGACGTCGACGTACTGGCCGGTGCCGGAGTGGTCGCGCTCACGCAGCGCCGCGGTCACGGCCAACGCGGTGTAGATGCCGCACACCAGGTCGCAGACCGGGACGCCGATCTTGGCCGGCTCCCCGTCCGGGGTGCCGGTGATGCTCATCAGGCCGCCACGCGCCTGCGCCATGATGTCGAGCCCGGGCCGGTCGGCCAGCGGACCGTCCTGACCGAAGCCGGAGGCCGAGGCGTAGACGACGCCGGGGTTGACCGCCCGCACCTCGTCGTAGCCGAGCCCGAGCCGGCGCATCGCGCCGGGGCGGAGGTTCTCGACCACGACGTCGCACTCGGCCGCCAGCCGCAGGAAGGCCGCGGCTCCGGCGGCGGACTTGAGGTCGAGCGCGAGCGAGCGCTTGGAGCGGTTGAGCCGGAGGTACGGCGAGCTGTGCCCCGCGACGAACGGACCGGTCGCGCGCACCGGCTCGCCGCCGTCGGGGTTCTCGACCTTGAAGACCTCCGCACCCAGGTCGGCCAGCTGCATCGTGGCGAACGGCGCCGCCATGAACACTCCGACCTCGAGGACCCGGATGCCGGCCAGGGGCGCTCCCGCGTCGGGGGTCCGGCTGTCGCTCATGCGCTCCCCCGGTAGCGGCGCGCCCGGGTCACGTAGGACTCGGTGCCGGAGCGGATCCGCTCCCGCTCGGCGTCACTGACCTCACGCTTGACCTTGCCCGGCACGCCGGCGACCAGCGACCCCGGGGGGACCTCGGTGCCCTCGAGGAGGACCGTCCCGGCCGCCACCAGGCAGCCGGCCCCGAGCACGACCCCGTTGAGGAGCACCGCGCCCATGCCGACCAGCGAGCCGTCGCCGACGGTGCAGCCGTGGACCACCGCCCGGTGGCCGATCGTGCACCGCTCCCCGACGCGGACCGGGAAGTCCGGGTCGGAGTGGAGGACGCTGCCGTCCTGGACGTTGCTGCCGGCGCCGATCTCGATCGGCGCCCCGTCGGCACGGACGACCGAGGCGTACCAGACGCTGGCGCCGGCGGCGACCCGCACCGCCCCCACCAGGGTCGCCCCGTCGGCCACGAAGGCCTCCGGGTCGACCTCGGGGGTGCGGTCGCCGTACGCGACCAGCCGCGGCCCGCCCCCGGCCCCCGTCACTGCAGGACCGGCAGGTCGAGCACCTGGTTGCCCAGCACGATCAGCAGCAACCACGTGACGAACGGAGCGATCGCCACCATGGAGAAGCCCCACTTGAGCAGGCTCCGGTAGACGGCGTCACGGTCGGCCTCGTTGGCGTTCGCCACCACCAGCGCACCCGAGGTGGAGTACGGCGAGGAGTCGACCACCGAGGACGAGATCGCCAGCGCGGTCACCAGGGCGACCACTCCGAGCACGGCGTCCGGGCCGTCCAGGAACGGGACCGCGAGCGGGATCAGCGCGCCCAGGATGCCGGTGGTGGAGGCGAACGCCGAGACGACGCCGCCGATGTAGAGGATCAGCAGAGCGGCGATCGTGGCGGCGCCGAGCCCGGCCGCCCAGTCGCCGAGCCAGGTGATCACGTCACGCTCACCGGCCGGGTCCAGGTCGGGGTTCTGCAGCAGGCTGACGTAGGTCACGATGCCGCAGACCAGCAGGATCGTCGGCCAGGCGATCTCGCGGACCGCGCCCTTGGTGACCTGCGGGTCCAGCAGGCAGAGCAGGGACCCGATGAGGAACGAGAAGAAGCCCACCTCGAGCTGGAGGAAGAACGCTCCGAGCGTGAGGATCACCATCCCTGCCAGGGTCAGGCTCCGGTGGATGTCGAGCGTCGTGACCGGCTCGTCATCCGACTCCATGTCGGAAGAGCCGCTGGACGCCGACGGCGCCTGCTGACCCGTCTGCTCGGCCGGCCCCTCGCGGAACCCGTGCACCTTCGACCCGTCGGACGCGACCAGCTCCCCCTCTCCGACGTCCCGGACGCCGACGAGCTGCCGCCCCCCGAAGAGTCCGAACGTGATGATCCCGAGGATGACGTTGAAGACGAGCGAGGAGAAGAACAGGAAGAGCGGGCTGCCGTCCAGGCCGGCTCCCGCCACCACGTCGTTGGTGATCGAACCGAAGATGCTGAGGGGCGAGAAGCCGCCCGCGGTGGCGCCGTTGATCACCATGAGGCCCATCAGCAGCTGTCGGATGTCGTACTTGCGGGCGAAGGTCATGCCGATGGGCGCGATGATCGCGACGGCGGCCGGCACGACGGCGCCGATTCCGGTCAGGACCGCCGTGATGGTGAAGAACACCCACGGGATCAGGGCCACGCGTCCGGCGACGGAACGCACGGCAGCGTGCACCAGCCAGTCGACGGTGCCGTTGTTCTTGGCGATGCCGAAGAGGAACGTGACACCGGCCAGGGTGATGAAGAGATCACCCGGGAACCCGTCCGAGATCGCCTCGGACTTCGCGTCGAGTGCCTCCGGACTGAACCCGCCCGGCAGCAGCAGGATGCCCAGCACGAACGCCGCCGCGATGGCGAGTGCGCCCATGTGGACCGGGAGGAGGGTGGCGATCAGGAAGATCCCCACCAGTACGAGCAGCGCGATGATGGCGATGGCAGCGAGCGTCACGTCGGTCTCCCAAGGTCGGGGGTTCTCGTCGACGCCATCGCACGCACCCGAGGATTCCATCATGCGGAACTGTGACGTCAGTCACCCGGCAGCCAAGCACGGCCTCCTGCGCGCGTCAACAGGTCGTTGCGGGGTCATGGGACGCCGGTTAGATTTCGCATGACGAACGATCTCCCCCCGCCGACGTCGTACGAGAGGACCCGATGTCCCGGACCACCGGTCGCCACTTCCTGCAGATCCCCGGCCCCTCCGCCGTGCCCGACGAGGTGCTGCGGGCCATGTCCGCCCCCACGATCGACCACCGCGGTCCTGACTTCGCCGAGCTCGGCCGGGCGGTGCTCGACGGGCTCGGCCCGGTCTTCGGCACGACCAACCCGGTGGTGGTCTACCCGAGCTCGGGGACGGGGGCGTGGGAGGCCGCGCTGGTCAACACCCTCTCCCCCGGGGACCGGGTGCTGGCGTTCGAGACCGGCCACTTCGCGATGCTGTGGCAGGCGATGGCCGGCTCGCTCGGGCTCGAGGTCGACCTGGTGCCCGGCGACTGGCGGCACGGCGTCGACCCGGACGTCGTCGAGGAGCGGCTGTCGGCCGACTCCGGCCACACCATCCAGGCGGTCTGCGTGGTCCACAACGAGACCTCGACCGGCGTCACCAGCCGAGTTGCCGAGGTGCGGGCCGCCATGGACCGCGCCGGTCACCCGGCGCTCCTGCTCGTGGACACCATCTCCTCGCTCGGCTCGATCGACTACCGCCACGACGAGTGGGGGGTCGACGTGACGGTGAGCGGCTCGCAGAAGGGCCTGATGCTCCCGCCGGGGCTGGGCTTCAACGCGGTCAGCGACAAGGCCCTCGCAGCGTCCCGCACCGCCGGTCTCGGACGCTCCTACTGGGACTGGGAGCCGATCCTGGAGGCCAACCGGCGCGGCTACTGGCCGTACACACCCGCCACCAACCTGCTCTACGGCCTCCGCGAGTCGCTGCGGATCCTCGGCGAGGAGGGGCTGCCGCAGGTCTTCGCGCGCCACCAGCGTCACGCCGAGGCCACCCGCGCCGCCGTGCGCGGGTGGGGGCTGGAGATCCTGTGCGCCGACGAGCGCGAGCACTCCGGCGTGCTGACGGCGATCCTGCTGCCCGACCAGCACGACGCCGACGAGGTACGCCGGATCATCCTGGAGCGCTACGACATGTCGCTCGGCGCGGGGCTCGGCAAGGTCGCCGGCAAGGTGTTCCGCATCGGCCACCTCGGGCACTTCAACGACCTCACGCTGGCCGGCACCCTGTCCGGGGTGCAGATGGGGCTGCGACTCGCCGGCGTACCGATCCGGGACGGCGGCCTCGAGGCCGCCCTGACCCGGTTGGAGCAGCCGTGACCGCCGTCGACGCCGGCTCCGCCCTCGAGTCGCAGCAGGACGCGCTGCGCCGCCGGCTCGAGCGCGACGTCGAGGGCGAGGTCGCGTTCGACGACTACAGCCGCCACCTGTTCTCCCGCGACGCCAGCATGTACACGATGCTCCCGCTGGGCGTCGTCTACCCGCGCAGCGCCGACGACGTCGCCGCGGCCGTCACGGCAGCCGCCGAGCTCGGCGTCCCGATCACCCCCCGCGGCGCCGGCACCAGCCTCGCCGGCCAGACCGTCGGCCCAGGACTGGTGCTCGACACCTCGCGCCACCTCGACCGGATCCACGAGCTCGACCCGTCGTCGCGCACGGCGGTCGTCGACGTGGGCGTGGTGCAGGACCAGCTCAACCGGGCAGCGGCGCCCCACGGGCTGCTCTTCGGCCCCGACACCTCGACCAGCAACCGCGCCACGATCGGCGGGATGACCGGCAACAACTCCGCCGGCAGCGGCAGCATCCGCTACGGGATGACCATCGACCACGTGCGTGCCCTGGAGGTCGTGCTCTCCGACGGGTCGACCGCCCGGCTGGAGCCGGTCGACGAGGCCGAGCGGGCCCGACGGGCGCAGGCCGAGACGCTCGAGGGCCGGATCTACCGCGGACTGCCCGACATCATGCAGCGGCACGCCCGCTCGATCGCCGAGGACTTCCCGCCGTTCTGGCGGCGGGCCTGCGGGTATCGGCTCGACCGGCTGCCGAGCGAGGCGAGCCCCGGCCTCCCCTTCGACCTGGCGAAGTTCGTCGTGGGCTCGGAGGGGACGCTCGCCGTGACCACCCGCGCCGAGGTGGACCTGGTGCCCAAGCCGCGGCACACGGTCTTCGCCGTCGGCCACTTCGACTCGATCCCGGCCGCCATCGACGCGACCACCGACGCGCTGTCGCTCGACCCGGCCCAGGTCGAGCTGATGGACAAGACGATCCTCGACCTCTCACGCAGCAAGATCGAGTTCGCCGACCTCGGCCGCAGCCTGGAGGGCGACCCGGTCGGTCTGCTGTTCGTCTCCTTCACCGGTGACGACCTCGACGAGATCACCCACCGGCTCGACCAGCTGATCGAGCTGTGGCGCGGCAACGGCCACGGCTACCACACGCTGCGCGCGGTCACGGCCCCCCAGCAGGCGGCGCTGCTCAAGGTGCGCAAGGCCAGCCTCGGCCTGCTGATGGCCAACTCGGTCGGCACCCGACGCCCGGTCGCGTTCGTCGAGGACACCGCCGTCGACCCGGTCCACCTCAGCGCCTACACGCAGCGCTTCAAGGAGGTGCTCGACCGGCACGGCCTCGAGGCCGGCTTCTACGGCCACGCCTCGGTGGGCTGCCTACACGTCCGGCCGTTCGTCGACGTCGCCGACCCGGCGCAGCGTGCCGCGATGCGGGCGGTCGCGGTCGAGGTGAAGGACCTGGTCCGCGAGTACGGCGGGGTCAACTCCAGCGAGCACGGTGACGGCCTGGCGCGCAGCGAGTTCAACCGCGACATCTTCGGCGACGATCTCTACGAGGGGATGCGGGAGGTCAAGGCGCTGTTCGACCCGCGCAACGTGATGAACCCCGGCAAGATCGTCGACGCGCCCGCGATGACCGACCACCTCCGCGACGCCGCGCTGCCCGAGCCCGGCCCGATCCGCACCAAGCTCGACTTCGAGGTGGTCGGCGGGATGCGGGGAGCCGCCGACCGGTGCATGAACATCGGCGCCTGCCGCAAGGCGGGCACCGGCGTGATGTGCCCGTCGTACATGGCCACCCGGCTCGAGGAGGACTCCACCCGGGGCCGGGCCAACGCCCTGGTCAAGGCGCTCAGCGAGCCCGACCCGGCCGCGGCGCTCGCGGGCGACCGGGTCCACGAGATCCTCGACCTGTGCCTGATGTGCAAGGCGTGCAAGAGCGAGTGCCCGCTCGGCGTCGACATGGCGGCGCTCAAGAGCGAGACCCTCGCCCACCACCACGAGGTGCACGGGACACCGCTGCGCTCCCGTGTGTTCGGTGCGATCCGGCGGCTCAACCGGCTCGGAGCTGCCACGGCCCCGCTGTCCAACCTGCCCGGCCGGACCGGCGTGCTGCGGCGGGCGATGGGCCGCCGGCTCGGCATCGCGCCGCAACGGCCGCTGCCGGTGTTCGAGCGCGAGACGCTGCCCCGATGGTTCGCGCGGCGTACGACGGGCGGGCCGGCCGGCGCGTCCGGCACCGCCCGCTCCGCCGGGGAGGTGACCTTCCTGGCCGACTCGTTCACCAGCTTCACCGAGCCGGGCGTGGGCCGGGCGGCGATCGAGCTGCTGGAGGCGGCCGGTCACACGGTGCGCCTCGAGAGCGGCGGCTGCTGCGGTCGGGCCAGCCTGTCCAAGGGCCTGGTCGACGACGCCAGGAAGCAGGCGGGTGCCCTGGCCCGGCGACTCTCCGAGGGCTCCGCGCCCGGGTCGCCGATCGTGGGATGCGAGCCGTCCTGCCTGTTCACGCTGCGCGACGAGCACCGCTCGCTGCTGCCCGACGACCCCCACGTCCGCGACGTCGGCGGTCGGGTCCGGCAGGTCGAGGAGCTGCTGTCCGAGGCGATCGACGACGGCCGGCTCGAGCTGGCCGACGACTCGTGGCTCGCGGGCCGCAAGGTGCTCTACCACGGCCACTGCCACCAGAAGGCCGAGGTCGGGACGGCCGCGACGGTCGCCCTGCTCTCGCGGATCCCCGGCGTCGAGGTGTCCGAGGTCGACGCGGGCTGCTGCGGGATGGCCGGGTCGTTCGGCTTCGAGGCCGAGCACTACGAGGTGTCGATGCAGGTCGGCGAGGACCGGCTGTTCCCCGCCGTGCGCGCTGAGCCCGCGGACACCGTGGTGGCCGCGACCGGCGTCTCGTGCCGCCAGCAGATCCAGCACGGCACGGAGCGGGAGGCCCAGCACCCGCTGGAGCTGGTCCGGAGCGCGCTGCGGTGACGGGTCGGGTCGTCACGTTCGACCTGTTCTCGGCCCTGCTCGACTCACGCTCGGGTGGGTCGGCGGCGCTGGACCGGCTGGCCCGAGCCCGAGGCTGGGACGTCGACGGCACGCAGCTCTACGACGCCTGGGACCCGCGCAACAAGGCCGCCCAGCGCCGCTGCCGCGAGTGGCAGCCGTGGCGGGTGCCGGCGGGACGCGCGATGGCCGAGGCGTACGACTCCCTCGCGCTCCGGGGCGACCCGGCGCAGGCCGTCGAGGCACTGGTGGCCTCGATGCCGGACTGGCCGCTGTGGCCCGACGTCGCCACCGGTCTGCCCGAGGTGCGCCGGGCAGGGTGGCGTCCCGGGCTGCTGTCCAGCGTCGACGACCACCTGTTCCTCAGCACCGCCGCCGCCTCCCTGGTCGACCACGACGTCGCGCTGACGTCGGAGCGGCTCGGGGTCTACAAGCCCCACGCCGCGGTCTACCACCGGGCCGTCGAGCTGCTGGGCTCGCCGGTGCACGTGCCGACGTCGGCCCGCGACGTCCGTGGGGCGCTGGAGGCCGGCATCCCCGTCGTACGGATGCGGCGGCCCGGCCACGAGGTCGACCCCGACGGGCCGCAGCCCGACCACGAGGTCGGCTCCACCCACGAGCTGCCCGGCGTGCTGGCCACCCTCCCTGGGTGATGGACCACCGGCACCTGGCTGGTCATGCGGCCCTCGGGCAGCAGTTCGGCCGTGGACTACCCGGCGTCGGTGGCGAACCCGGCGGCCGCCACGGCCTGCTCGCAGACCGCCTCGTCCTGGTCGCCGGTGCCGCCGCTGGCGCCCAGCGCACCGAGCAGCTCGCCACCGCGGAACACCGGGACCGCGCCGGTCTGCGGCGTGAACCGGCCGTGGGTCATCGCGGTGAGCGATCCGGCGAAGTTGGGCATCGGCTCCATCTTGGCCTTCTGCCCGGCGCTCGGCATGCCGTACGCCGCCGAGGTCCAGGCCTTGCCCTGCGCCACGTCGGCGCTGATCCAGGGGGCGCCGTCCATGCGCGCGAGGGACACCAGGTGGCCGGCCGAGTCCATCACGGCGAACGACATCGGGACGCCCAGCTCGGTGGCGGCGTCCCGTGCGGCGGCGCAGAGGGCGGTGGCGTCGTCGAGAGTCAGCATGCGCTCAGTCTGCCGGAGAGGCGTTCCGGATGAGACGCTGTCCCCGTGGAGCGTGACGACCTGGTGCGGCTGAGGCAGGTCCGCGACCTCATGGACCGGCAGTACGCCGAGCCGCTCGACGTACCCCGACTGGCGGCGACCGCCCACATGAGTCCGGGCCACTTCCAGCGGTCCTTCAAGGAGGCATTCGGCGAGACGCCGTACGCCCACCTGATGACGCGCCGGATCGAGCGGGCCCAGGCGTTGCTGCGGCTCGGCGAGCTGAGCGTGACCGAGGTCTGCATGACCGTCGGCTGCACCTCGCTCGGGTCGTTCAGCGCCCGGTTCACCGAGCTCGTCGGCGAGACGCCCAGCGCCTACCGCGCCCGCTCGCACGACGAGCTGGCGGGGCTGCCGGCCTGCATCGCCAAGCACGCCACCCGGCCGGTGCGGAAGCGGTCAGTTTCCGAGAAGCGCGCCGCCCCGTCGATCTCCTAGCGTCCTCACCATGACGAACGACACCACCACGAGGGACACCATGACGACCCCACCGACCACCGCCTCGCTCTCGCTGGTCAACTGCTTCCTGATGGTCGAGGACCCGCAGCAGGCGCTCGACTTCTACGGCGGCGTCCTCGGCTGCCAGGTGCAGAACGACGTCAGCCACGGCGACTACCGCTGGATCACGCTCACCACGCCGAACCAGCCCGAGCTCGAGCTCGTGCTCACCCAGGTCGGCTCCAGCCCGATGTCCGACACCGACCGGGCCGCGATGTCCGACCTGCTGGCCAAGGGACACCTCAGCGCCCTGATCTTCCGGGTCGACGACGTCGACGCGATGTTCGAGCACGTCGCCGCGTCGGGGGCGGAGGTGCTGCAGGAGCCCGCCGACCAGTTCTACGGCGTACGCGACTGCGCGTTCCGCGACCCGGCCGGCAACCTGGTCCGGATCAACTCGCCCCTGCAGCAGGGCTGATGTGCCGGCCGGGCTGGCCGCCACCGGGCGCTGAGCTGGTCGCCCTGTACGACGCCGACGGCCGACCGGACGGCTCGACGACGCGGGCGCGGATGCGGGCGCTGAACCTCACCCACGCCGCGACGGCGGTCGTGGTCCGCGACCGGCTCGGCCGGGTCCACGTCCACCGGCGTACGGACACCAAGGACCTCTATCCCGGTCGGCACGACTTCGCGGCGGGCGGGGTCGTGGCCGCGGGCGAGGACCCGCACGACGCCGCGGTCCGCGAGCTCGAGGAGGAGCTGGGCGTGGCCGGCGTCGCGCTGTCGCCGCTCGGGGTGGCGCACTTCGGCGACGACCACACCGACCACTGGGGCCACCTCTTCACCACCCGTTGGGACGGCCCGGTGCGGCTGCAGGCCGACGAGGTCGCCTGGGGCGACTGGTGGCCGGTCGGCCGGCTGGTCGGAGCGCTCGACGCCGAGCCGGACGCGTGGATGCCCGACACGGCGGCGTTGCTGGGCGGCTGGCTCCGCCGGCTCCGGGACGGGGAGGAGCACCTCACCCGAAGGTAGGTGGTCGTCCGTAGGCTGTGCGCGTGACCGACACACCGACCTCCGCCTGGGGCTGGGGCCTGGCCACCCTCGACGCCGCCGACTCCGTGCTCGACGTGTGGTTCCCCGCGCCCGCCCTCGGCGACCCCGACGACTCCCCCGAACCCGGCGAGCTGACGGCCCTCGTCGGCGACGACCAGGCGCGCGGTGTCACCCGCCGCGTCGTCCGGGTCGTCGTCCCCGACCTGCAGCAGCCCATCGACGGCGCCGAGGACGCCTGGCTGCGGCTGCACCTGCTCTCGACGCGGCTGGCGCGGCCGCGCACGATCTCCATGGACGGCGTCTTCGGCGCCCTCACCAACGTCGTCTGGACCTCGCTCGGTCCGTGCGCGGTGCAGGGCTTCGAGTCCACCCGGGCACGTCTGCGCGCGGCCGGCCACCACGTCACGGTGTTCGGGATCGACAAGTTCCCGCGGCTGGTCGACTACGTCTCCCCGGCCGGCGTCCGGATCGCCGACGGCGACCGGGTCCGGCTCGGTGCCCACCTCGCCGAGGGCACGACCGTGATGCACGAGGGCTTCGTCAACTACAACGCCGGCACCCTCGGCGCCTCGATGATCGAGGGCCGGGTGTCCGCGGGCGTCGTCGTCGGCGACGGCTCCGACGTCGGCGGCGGCGCGTCGATCATGGGGACCCTCTCGGGAGGCGGCAAGGAGGTCGTCGCGGTCGGCGAACGCTGCCTGATCGGGGCCAACGCCGGCATCGGCATCTCGCTCGGCGACGACTGCGTCGTCGAGGCCGGCTGCTACGTCACCGCCGGCACCAAGGTGACGGTCGCCGACATCGACGGCAAGCCCCGGGTCGTCAAGGCGGTCACGCTCTCGGGCGTCGACAACGTCCTGTACCGGCGCAACTCCGTCTCGGGCGCGGTCGAGGCCGTCCCGTGGCAGGGCCAGGGGACTGCGCTCAACGCCGCGCTGCACGCCAACTAGGACGCCCCGTGAGACGCAGGCTCTGGGTGGTCGGGGCTGTGGTCGCCCTGGTCGCAGGTGGCGTGGTGACCTGGCTGGTGGCGCGGGACGCCGTGGTCCCGTTCGTCGCCGGCGACCGGTGCACCGCGACCGTGCAGGGCGCGACCGTCCGGCTCGAGCCCGAGCAGGCCGAGAACGCCGCCCTGATGGCCGCGATCTCGGTGCAGCGGGGACTCCCCGCGCGGGCGGCGACGATCGCGATCGCCACCGCCTACCAGGAGTCGAAGCTCTACAACATCGACTACGGCGACCGCGACTCGCTCGGCCTGTTCCAGCAGCGGCCCTCCCAGGGCTGGGGCACCCCGCAGCAGGTGACCGACCCGACGTACGCCATCAACGCCTTCTACGACGCCCTCGCGCGGGTCGAGGGCTTCGAGACGATGCGGGTCACCGTCGCGGCCCAGGAGGTGCAGCGCTCGGGCTACCCCGAGGCGTACGCCGACCACGAGGCCGACGCCCGGGTGCTGGCCAGCGCGCTGACCGGCCAGTCGTGGCGGGCCTTCGAGTGCACCGTGACCGACGAGCCCGACGGTGACTCCGCCCGGCTCGACGACGCCGGGCTCACCCGACGGGCGGCCGTGGTGCGCGACGACCTGCAGGCGGCGTTCGGCACCCAGTCCCTCGGCGGGTTCGCCCCCGGCGGGGTGCGCGACGGCCACATGGAGGGGTCGGCCCACTACGACGGCCGCGCGGTCGACGTGTTCTTCCGGCCGATCTCCGAGGAGAGCCGCAACCGGGGCTGGGCGATGGCGCACTACCTCGTCGCCCAGGCTGCCCGCCTCGACATCCGTACCGTCATCTACGACGGCCGGATCTGGACCGCGGGCTGGCGCTCCGGTGACGGCTGGCGCCGCTACTCCCCCGACACGTCCGGTGCGTCCGCCGAGACCGCGGCCGTCCTCGAGCACCGCGACCACGTCCACGTGGACGTCTACGAGTGAGCGTCGGATCTCGGTAGTCCAGTGACAAGTGACCCCTTTTCGGCACGGATCAGGGGTCATTCGTCACTGGACTACCGCAAATAGCGGCGTGGACTACCGGGCGAGGCGGGTGACGGCGGCCGCGACCCGCTCGTCGGTGGCGGTCAGCGCCACCCGGACGTGCCGGCGGCCGGCAGCGGCCGTAGAACGAGCCGGGGGCGACCAGGATGCCCCGCTCGGCGAACCAGGACACCAGGTCCCAGCAGTCGACGTCGGCGCCCTCCCGCGTCGTCCAGAGGTAGAGCCCGCCCTCGGAGTGGTCGACCCGGAAGCCGGCCTGCTCCAGCGCCTCGCGCAGCAGCGCCCGCCGGGCGGCGTACGCCGCGTGCTGGGCCAGTACGTGCGCGTCGTCGTCGAGCGCCGCGACCATCGCCCGCTGCTGGGGGGCGGGCATGATCAGCCCGAGGTTCTTGCGGACCGCGAGCAGCTCCGCGACCACGTCGGCGTCGCCGGCGACGAAGCCGCAGCGGTAGCCCGCCAGGTTGGACCGCTTCGAGAGCGAGTGGACCGCGAGGATCCCCTCGGGCGAGCCGCGGCAGACGTCCGGGTGGAGCACCGAGACGGGCACCGCATCGGAGTCCCACGCCATCTCGATGTAGCACTCGTCGGAGACCAGCAGCACGCCCCGCTCTCGACACCAGTCGACCACCTTGCGCAGGTGGTCGGGCGGCAGCACCCGGCCCGAGGGGTTGGCCGGCGAGTTGATCCACAGCAGCGAGGGCGTCTCGGGGCCGAGGGCGATCAGCGAGTCGCTGGCCACCGCACGGGCGCCGCACAGCGCCGCCCCCACGGCGTACGTCGGGTAGGCGACCTCCGGGTGGACGACCAGGTCACCGGGACCGAGCCCGAGCTGCGAGGGCAGCGAGGCCACCAGCTCCTTGGAGCCGATCGTGGGCAGCACCTGCTGCAGCCCCAGCCCGGTCACGCCGAGCCGCCGCGACATCCAGTCGAGCGCCGCCTGCCGGGTCTCGGGGAGCCCGATCGTCTGCGGGTAGCCGGGCGCGTCCGACGCCGCCTGCAGCGCCCGCCGCACCACCGCCGGCGTCGGGTCGACGGGCGTGCCGATCGAGAGGTCGACGATCCCGCCGGGGTGGGCGCGCGCGGTCGCCGCGTGCTCGGTGAGGCTGTCCCAGGGGAAGTCCGGGAGCCGGTCGGAGACCCGCCGGCTCACTCGTCGTGTTCTTGCGGGGGCAGCGCCGCGACCACCTCGTGGTCGTGGTCGATCTCGCCCATCTTGGCGGCGCCGCCCGGAGACCCCAGGTCGTCGAAGAAGTGGACGTTGGCGTCGTAGTACTGCTTCCACTCCTCCGGGGTGTCGTCCTCGTAGAAGATCGCCTCGACCGGGCACACCGGCTCGCAGGCGCCGCAGTCGACGCACTCGTCGGGGTGGATGTAGAGCATCCGCTTGCCCTCGTAGATGCAGTCCACGGGACACTCGTCGACGCACGCGCGGTCCTTGAGGTCGACGCACGGCTGGGCGATGACGTAGGTCACCAGTACCTCCTGGAGTCTGCGCGGTTGCTGCTGCTGCCAGCCTAGTATCCCGGCATGGCCGCCCCACGCGAGGCCCACCGGCTGGGCCCCCACGTCGTCGGCACCCGGGTCGTCGTACGGCGCCTGCTGCCCGGCCAGTCCGGACCCTCCGGCGGCCCGGCCATGACCGACGTGCTGGGGGTGTGCGTGCGCTGGTCGGACGGCGAGTGCGTGGTGCAGCCGGAGTCCGGCCCGGCGGTGACGATCCCGCTGCGGCTGGTCGTGTCGGGCAAGCCGGTCCCGCCCCGGCCGTCGGTGCGGCAGCGGGTCGCCCCGCGCGAGGTGCACCGACACGTCGCATCGCTCTGGCCCGACGTGACCGTCGAGCACCTCGGCGACTGGGTGATGCGGGCAGCGCCCCCGGTGGACGGCCGCCACCTGCGGCGGGCCAACTCGGCCCTCGCGATGGGTGACCCCGGCGTCTCGCTCCCGGAGGCGCTGGACCGGGTGCTGGCGTTCAGCGCCCGCCACCAGCGGCCCCCGCTGGCGGTCGTCGAGCTCGGGTCCGACACCGAGCGGGCGCTCGCGTCGCTGGGCTGGGCGGCCACCGACCTCGCCCCCGTCCACACCCAGCTCGCCCCGGTCGGCCGCACCCTCCGCGGCCTCGGCGGCGCGCCCGACGACGCGCAGCTCGCGGAGGACGGCGACCGGGTGGAGGTGCGGCTCGGCGAGGCGGCCCGCGGCCGCGCCGCCGTCGAGGGTGACTGGCTCGGAGTCCACGGCGTGCTCGTCGACCCCGACCACCGGCGACACGGGCTGGCGCGGCAGGTCGTCGCCGCGCTGCTGGAGTGGGGGGCGGAGCGCGGCGCGACCACCGCCTGGCTGCACGTGGAGTCCGACAACGCGCCCGCGGTCGGGCTGTGGGAGGCCATCGGGTTCCGTACCCACCACGACCACCGTTACGTCGCGCCGCACCTCACGCGGTGAGCCGGGTCAGGCTGCCCCGTGCCGTCGGCCGACCACCGCGCGTCGTCACCCGGGCCTCGACCGACCCGTCGTCCCCGGTCCAGGCGGTGGCGACCAGTCCCTCCCCGTCGTACAGCGGGGCCACCAGCCGGTAGTCGAACCGCACCGGGCCGTCCGGCTCTCCGGCCAGGCGACGAGCCGCACCGGCCATCGCGAGCGCCTGCAGCGGGCCGTGGACGACCAGGCCGGGATAGCCCTCCACGTCGGTCGCGTACGCCCGGTCGTAGTGGATCCGGTGGGCGTTGTAGGTCAGCGCGGAGAACCGGAAGAGCAGCGTCGGGCCGACGTCGAGCCGCAGCGTGGCCGGGGTCGGCGCGCCCGGGTCGAGGCGGGGCCGGGGTCGGTTCCTGGGGCGCCGGGGCGGGCGCCGGCCCGCCCGCCCCGCGGTAGACCAGGTGCTGCTCCTCGGCGATCACCACCGACCCGTCCTGCACGACCTCGTGGACCACGGTCACGAGGGTCATCGCGCCGGAGCGGCCGCTCTTGTCCACGGTGTCGGCGACCCGCGAGGTCCGGGACGCTGCGCCCGGGCGCAGCGGCCGCCACTGGGTGACCGTGCCACCGGCCCACATCCGACGGCGGCCCGGCCCCGGGGGTGCCACGACGCCGCCGCGCACCGGGTGGCCGTCGTCGCCGAGGTCCGCCTGGGCGGGACGGTCGAGCAGGTGCAGCCAGTGCCAGAGCAGCGGCAGCCCGTCCTCCGGACCCGGCGGCGGTACGCCGAGCAGGCCGGCCAGCGCCTCCCCCGGCTCGGCCGTCACCGTCCCGGACCGGGCGCCGCCGCTCACCGGGTTCCCCGGTGCCGTGCCACCAGCTGCCGGGCGATCACGTCGCGCTGGATCTCGTTGGTGCCCTCGCCGACGATCATCAGCGGCGCGTCCCGGAAGTAGCGCTCGACGTCGAACTCCGTCGAGTACCCGTAGCCACCGTGCACCCGGACGGCGTCCAGCGCGATCGTCATCGCGGTCTCCGACGCGAACAGCTTGGCCATCCCGGCCTCGAGGTCGGCACGCTCGCCCGAGTCGTAGCGCCGCGCCGCATGGAGCACCAGCTGCTGGGCCGCGCTCAGCGAGGTCGCCATGTCGGCGAGCTTGTGGCCGACCGCCTGGTGCTGCCAGATCGGCTTGCCGAAGGTCTCGCGCTCCTGCGCGTAGCGCAACGCGTCGCCCAGGGCGGCGCGAGCGACGCCGAGCGCCCGGGCGGCGACCTGGATCCGGCCGATCTCCAGCCCGCGCATCATCTGCCCGAACCCGCGGCCCTCCTCCCCGCCCAGCAGCGCCCCGGCCTCGGCCCGGTAGCCGTCGAAGACCAGCTCGCAGCTCTCGACGCCCTTGTAACCGAGCTTCGGGAGGTCGCGCGAGACGGTGAGGCCCGGGCCCGGCTCGACCAGCAGGATGCTGATCCCGCGGTGCGGCGGGTCGGCGGCGGGATCGGTCTTGCAGAGCAGCGCGACCAGGCCGGCCCGGCGGGCGTTGCTGATCCAGGTCTTGGTGCCGTCGACGACGTACCCGGTGTCGCGTCGCGCGGCGGTGGTGCGCAGCGCCTGCAGGTCCGACCCGCCGCCGGGCTCGGTGAGCGCCATCGTCGCCCGCACCTCTCCCGTGGCCAGCCGGGGCAGCCAGCGGTCCTGCTGCTCGCGGGTGCCGTGGTCGACCAGCAGCTTGCACACGACGGTGTGGCCGCCCATGGCGCCCGCCAGGCTCATCCAGCCGCGCGCGAGCTCCTCGGTCACGGCGACGTAGCACGGCGTGGACACCCGGGCATCGCCCCACGGCTCGGGCACCGCGAGGCCGTAGACGCCCAGCTGCTTCATCTGCTCGACCAGCTGCTCGGGGTAGGTGTCGTCGTGCTCCAGCTGGCGGACGACGGGGCGGACCTCGCGGTCGACCCACTCGGCCACCAGCGCGACGATCTCCCGCTCCTCGCCGTCGAGTCCCTCCGCGGCTGACGTCGGCACCACCATGCGGCCCAGCCTCGGGCCCGCGCCGGGGCCCGGTCAACGCGGGCTAGCCGTCGGTCGCGTCGGGGTCGGTGCAGATGACGGTGTCGCTCGGCGTGTACGTGGTCTCGAACCTCTCCGTCCGCACCAGCGCGGAGGAGCCGGGCCGGCGGAAGTAGCGCCACACGTCGACGTCGAAACCGCCGTAGCCGTCGTTGGCGTGGCACCGCCGGGTGTCGACCCGGCGGGTCTCCTCCTCGGTGAAGTTGTGCTGCTCACCGGTGCGGGTGGTGATGTCCCACGTCTTGGTCGACCACATGCGGACGGTGACCACGCCCGACGAGGAGACCGTGCTGGGGGTGACGTCGGCGGTGATCAGCACGCCGTGGTCGGTGTCGTTGCGGAACCGCAGGTCGACCGAGCCCCACGCCACCGTCGCCTCGCGACCCATCGGGTAGCGGTCGATGTAGAAGGAGTGGGGCTTGTGCTCGACGTCCTCGAGGCCGGCGAAGAACGCGGCGTTGAACGTCGTGGTCGCCATCTGCGACACCCCGCCGCCGAGGTCGGAGACCAGGATGCCGTCGGAGATCACGTAGCCCTCGGTGAAGCCGTTGGCGGCCGTACGCTCGCCGACCGTGTCGTTGAGCGAGAAGGTCTCGCCCGGCTCGAGCACGGTGCCGTCGATCAGCTCGCCGGCGCGGCCGATGTTGGTGTTGCGGTAGTCGGCGTGGGGGTAGTAGGTCGTGAACGCCGGACACCCGCTCGCGGATGCCGAGGTCCCGGGCCTCTGCGGTCGTCAGGTCGGGCCGGTCGGTGGTGGCCTTGATCCGCTCCTCGCGCTCGCCCTCGGGGCGGACGACCAGGTCGAGGAACACCGAGGCGAGGTCGTCGCGGTCGTAGGTCACACCGGGTCGCGAGGGGACGATCCGGGGCTTGCCGTCGACGATCCGGAACCGGGCGTCGACGGGAGCGGCGTTGCTGCTGATCCGCTCGTCCACCAGCTCCGCGAGCCGGTCGCGGTCGAGGGTCGGGACCAGCAGGCCGTCGCGCGGCTCGGTGCCGAGGGCGGGCGCGTAGCTCTCGGGCGTGAGCCGCACCCGGGAGTCCTCGAAGAGGACCGTGACCGGCGCGGACAGCGCGGGGTTGGCGAACTCGTCGACCACGCGGCGGATGTCCGCGGCGTCGATGTCGGGCTCGACGGTCTCGAGGGTCAGCTCGGCCGGCTCGCCGGCGAGGTAGGCGGCGGCGATCGCCTCGCCGGCGGCCTCGGTGTCGAGCGACCGGCCGGTGCGCGGCTGGGTCACCTGGAGGCGGGAGCTTCGGAAGGCGAGTCCGCCGTCGCGCGGCTGGGTGCCGAGCCGGTCGGCGAGGTCGGAGACGTAGGAGTCGAGCGCCTGCTCGTCGACCTCGACGACGGCGTGGAGGTCGTCGCCACCGGTGTAGTGGTCCCACAGGCGCGAGGGGTGCCAGGACCGGCTGCCACCGGCCGCGGCGACGGAGGCCTCGTAGTCGAGCGAGATCCCGGCGTCGGAGGGGTCGACACGCAACGGCTCACCGTCGACCTCGACCCGGATCGCGTCGTCGGCCCGCTCGGCGAGCCCGGCCTCCAGGGCGGCGACCGCCTCGGCCGGAGGGCGGCCACCGATCTCGACGCCCTCGACGGTGGTGCCGCGCGGCACGTCGTGGCCGGCCGCGGCGTAGGCGGCCGCGTAGCCGCCGCTGAGCAGCAGGACCAGCACGAGCAGCAGCAGCCCGACGGCCAGGCCGCCGGGCCGCTCTCGCGCGTCAGTGCCCATCGCCGCACATCCTAGGTGTCGGTGGGCACCTGCTCGTGGCGGCGCACGCGCCCCGGGCGGGGCAGCGTCGCGATCGCGGTGGCGACCACGACGAGCGCCAGCAGGAGCAGCAGGTAGCCCTTCGCGTCGGCCGCCACGACGTAGTCACCCTCGGGCCGGGCGACGGCCAGCCGCGCCACGACCAGGCCGAAGCCGACGGCGAACGGGAGCCGGGTCGTCCAGCCCGGACCGACGGCCACCAGCGTGGCGAGGACCGCGGCCGCGGCCAGCGCCAGCCCCCACCAGTGGCCGTGGACCGCGACGGCCGCGACGCCCGACCCCGCCCCGACGACCAGCAGCACCAGGGCCAGCAGGACCCGCATCACACGCCGGCGAAGAGGTCCGTCTCGAACCCCTCGGGCCCCGGACGGGGGGTGCCGCGCACGATCCGGTAGGCCTCCTCGCCCCAGAACGCGTGGCTGCTCTCGCCACCGCTGAAGAAGGGTCCGTCCTGCTCGACCTGGGTCTTGTGCTCGGCCAGCGCCGCCAGCTTCTGTCCGACGTGGGCCGAGCCGTCGATCCGCGTGGAGATCAGCGCGTCCGGCGTGATGAACGGTGGCAGGTCACCGTCGGGATCCATGCCCTCGAAGGTCTCGGTGTCGCCGGCCTCGCGCAGCGCCCGCAGGCTGTCGCGCATCAGGTCCTCCGACATCGCCGACCAGTAGACCTTCGCGACGTCCCAGGGCTCGCCGAGGTCGAGCCGGTAGGACGGGACGGCAGCCAGGGTGGCGGCGTACGTCGCGACGCGGTGGGCCTGGATGTGGTCGGGATGGCCGTAGCCACCGAACTGGTCGTAGGTGACGAGCACCTGCGGCCGGACCTCGCGGATCACCTCGACGAGGTGGTCGGCGGCCTCGGTGAGGTCGACGTTCCAGAAGGCCTCGTCGTGCGTCTCGTCGGCGGGGATCGCGTGGCCGTCCTCGTGCCACTTCATGCCGGAGTCGCGGAAGGCGCCGAACCCCCCGAGGAAGCGGTGGTCGGTGACGCCGAGCACCCGCATCGCCGCGGCCAGCTCCTCGCGGCGGTGGGGCCCGAGCGCGTCGTCGTGCTCCGCTGCGAGGTGACCGAGCTCGGGCACCAGCACCTCGCCCATCTCGCCGGCCGTGCAGGTGACCAGCGTGACGCCGGCCCCGTCGTCGACGTACTTCGCCATCGTGGCGCCGTTGTTGATCGTCTCGTCGTCGGGGTGGGCGTGGACCAGCAGCAGTCGCCGGTCGGGCGTGTCGGGCATGCGCCCAGCCTACGGACGCCGACCGACAGCCGGCCCGGGGCGCCGGGAGCCGGCCGGCGCTCAGTCGTGGCCGGGCGGGCGGTGGTGGCGGCGCGGGGCGGTGGGGAGGTCGAGCGGCGGCGCGGCGCGCGCCCCGGGATCGGCGACGTCGTCGGTGTCGTCGGTGTCGAGCCAGCCGTCGTACACGTCCACCAGCAGCTCCAGCGCGACCTGCGGTGCGTCGGAGACGACCGCCCACGGGTGGTCCTCGTCGTCGTCCTCGCCGGCCAACCGCTCCCGCTCGATCTCCGCGGTGTAGCCGTCCCTCCGCAGCCGGGCCACCGCCGCGGCAGCATGCTCCTCGTCGAAGAAGATCGCCCTCACGGCGCCATCATCTGCTCCCGCAGCCCGGGGAGGAACGGCCGGTCCGGCTCCAGCCAGTCGACGTCGCCGAGCTCGTCGGGGCCGAGCCACCGGATCCGGTCGTGCTCGGTGGGGGCGGGCTCCCCGGCCACCAGCCGGACGAGGGCGACGGTCAGCTCGTGCCGCTCCCCGACCGGCACCGCGCCTGCCAGCCAGCCGGCCACCTCGACCTCGCAACCGAGCTCCTCGCGGACCTCCCGGACCAGCGCTGACTCCGGCGGCTCCCCCGGCTCCACCTTGCCGCCCGGGAACTCCCAGCGGCCGGCCGCGGCAGCGGGTGTCGTACGGCGGGCGGCGAGCACCCGGCCGTCGCGCAGGAGGGCGGCCCCGACGACCGCACGACGCTCGCTCACGCCGGTCATCCCACCATGCCGCCGACCGGACCGGGCTACGGTGCGGGCATGAGCGAGCGGCTCGGCCTCCACCTCACGCCGGCAGACGACCGGGAGCGGGAGATCGCCGCCCTGTGCGGGAGCATCGGCGATCCCGTCGGAGTCGCGGGAGTCGTGGCCGGGATGACCCGCCTCGCCCGGCCGTCGCGGACCGGCCGGGTGCTGGGACGGGCCGTCAGCGAGGCGTTCCGCTGGGACCAGGCCGACGGCCGCGACCCGCGCTGGTGGCCGCAGGGGATCTCCAGCAGCGCCGACGCCAGCGTGGAGGAGCACGTCGCCGGTCGGCCGCTGCTGGTCACGACGTCCTACGCCAAGGAGGTCCGGGGGCGGGGAATCGGCGCGACCACCCACGGCTGCCGGGTGACCTTCGTCGACCTCGAGACGCTGCGCTACGAGCACGTGCTGCTGGTCGAGCCCGGGATCGACGCCGAGGGCGCCCCGACGCTGGAGCCGGTCCGGCTGCACGCCGGCGGCATCGTCTGGCACGGACCCTGGCTGCACCTCGCGGCCACCGCTCGCGGCCTGGTGAGCTGCCGGGTCGACGACATCCTCCCGGTCGCCGACCCCGACGTCGCCGACCGGCTCGGCGTGGCCGACGGGCGGGTCACGGCGTACGGCCACCGCTTCGTGCTGCCGGTCCGGCAGCGGCTGCGGGCGGGCGCCGACCCGGGCCACGAGCAGTTCCGCTACTCGTTCCTGGCGCTCGACCGCAGCGAGCAGACCCCGGCCCTGGTCTCGGGCGAGTACGCCCGGCGCGACCGGACCCGGCGCCTGGTCCGCTACGACATCGACCCCGCGACCGCACTGCCCCGCGTCGACGAGGACGGATCGGCCCGGCCGGTGGCGCTGGCCGAGGGGGTCGGCCGGATGCAGGGGGCGGTGGTCCGCAAGGGACAGCACCTCGTCAGCGTCTCCAACGGCGCCTGGGTGCCGGGGACCATCCACGCGGGTCGTCCCGGTGAGCTGCGGCCCCGACGGCTGGCCGTGCCGATGGGGCCGGAGGACCTCACGTACTGGCCCTCGACCGACCGGGTCTGGTCGGTGACCGAGCACCCGCGCCGCCGGTGGTTCTTCGCGATGCGGCGCGGCTGGTTCGACTGAGCCTTCCCGCGGCGGCCGCAGCGACCGCCACGCCGGCGGCACCAATCCGCCGATTCGCCCCCCTCGCCGGGCGGACTGGCAGCACACTTGGCTCGACGGAGAACCTGAGAGAGGCGCGAGCCATGAGCACCACCTCGGCGGGAACGGGCGCGCCCGGAGCCCTGCGCAGGGTGCTCTGGCCCGCCGCCGTGGTCCTGGTCCTCGTCGCGGCAGTGGCCGTGCACGTGGTGCGCCCCTCCACGCTCTGGGTCGCCGTGGCGTTCATCGGCACCCTCTCCGCGGCCGCCCTGTGCGCGTGGGTCGCGTCGTTCCGGACGCCGCCTCCCCGACGGCTGCCCGCGATGCTGGTGGCCGCCGGACTGACGACCAACGCCCTCGGTGAGGTCGCCTGGTACACCGTCGTGATCGGCAGCGAGAGCACCGACGTCTCGCTGGCCGACGTCGGCTGGGTGGTGTCGTACTTCTTCCTCGGTGCCGCACTGTGGATCTCGCTGGTCCAGTCCCGCGAGGGTGAGCGGTTCGGCCTCGAGTCGGTGATCGACGCGCTCACCATCGTGGCCGTCAGCGTGCTGACGCTCTGGAACTTCTCGGTCGCCCAGATCGCGGGCGACCCCTCGCTCACCCCGCTGATCAAGCTGGTGTGGTCGACCTACCCGATCATGGACGCGATCCTGATCGGGCTGGTCATCCGGATCGCGACCGACCGACGTGCGCGCGCCGCCATCGACCCGTGGTTCGGCGTCGGGGTCGCCGCCTGGCTGGTGGCCGACATCGGGTTCCTGACCCTCCCGCTGACGGACTTCCACGAGAGCTGGGAGAACGCCGGCTGGATGATCGGCGCCATCCTGATGGCCCGGTTCCACCGCGGCGGGCGGGGCCGTGCCGACGACCGTCGCGTCACCGAGGAGCGGTGGCTCGGCCGGCTGGCCATCGCCATCTGCCCGCTGGCCGTGGTCGTGCTGCTGCCGACCCTCGACCTGATGATGGGGCGCCCGCTCCGCCCGTGGGGACTGATCGTCGGTGGGGCCCTGCTGCTCGGTCTGGCCGTCGTCCGGACCGCGCGGTTGCTGTCGTCGGAGCAGCGTGCGATCCGCGAGCTCAGCGCCGCGCGCGACGCCGCGCTGCAGGCGTCGCGGGCGAAGTCGGAGTTCCTGGCGACGATGAGCCACGAGATCCGGACCCCGATGAACGGCGTGCTGGGACTCTCCGACCTGCTGCTGCGCACCGAGCTCGACGAGCGGCAGCGCTCGTTCGCCGAGGGGGTGCGCGGTGCCGGTGAGAGCCTCCTGGTGCTGATCAACGACATCCTCGACTTCTCCAAGGTCGAGGCGGGCCGGCTCGAGCTCGAGGAGGTCGACCTCGACCTGGTCTCGGTGGTCGAGGGCTCCGCCGAGATCGTGGCGGGGGCGGCCCACGGCAAGGGCCTGGAGCTGCTGACGGTGTGCGACCCCGACCTGCCCGCGCGGGTGCGCGGCGACCCGGGTCGGCTCCGGCAGGTGCTGATCAACCTCGCGTCCAACGCGGTGAAGTTCACCCAGTCCGGCGAGGTGATGCTGCGCGCGACGCTGGTGCCGGGCTCCGGCGGGGGCACGCTGGTCCGGTTCGAGGTCTCCGACACCGGCATCGGGGTCGACCCCGATGCCGAACGCCTCTTCGAGGCCTTCTCGCAGGCCGACACCTCGACGACCCGGGTCTACGGCGGCACCGGCCTGGGGCTGGCGATCTGCAAGCGCCTGGTCACGCTGATGGGTGGCGAGATCGGGGTCGACAGCGCCCCGACGCAGGGCAGCTCCTTCTGGTTCACCGTGCCCTTCGAGCCGGCCCGCTCGCTCCCGGCGGACCCGGAGCCGCCCGGTCCGCAGGGCCTCCGGGTGCTGGTGGTCGACGACCAGGCGACGGCGCGGCTCGTGCTCGGCGACCTGGTCGCACGTGCGGGTGCGACCGTCGAGACCGCCGACAGCGCGACGGCCGCCCTGTCCGCGCTGGGTGCCGGCCTGCACGCCCGGACGCCGTACGACGCCGTCGTGGTCGACGGTGCCATGCCCGGCGCTGCCGACCTGGTCGGCCAGGTGTGCGCAGCCGGCGGCTCCCGGCCGGGACTGGTGCTGCTGCGTACGGAAGCGGCGGACGCCGGAGACCTGCCGATGACCGGCGACGTCGTCCTGGACAAGCCGGTCCGTTCCGGCGCGCTGCTGGCCGCGCTCCCCCAGGCCGCGGCGGTCGGACGGGCGCAGCGGGAGTCGGCACGACGACCCCGGGTGCTGGTCGTCGACGAGCGCCCGGTCAGCCAGATGGTCACCCGCGGCATGGCCGAGCACCTCGGCTACGAGGTCGCGGTCGCCGCCGACGAGGCCGAGGCGGTCAGCGTCCTGGCGCGCGACGAGTTCGCCGCCGTGCTGCTCGACTGCCCGTCGCCGCAGACCCGCGGCTGCGGCACGGCCTCCGCCATCCGCCACCTGGACGGCTCCGGCCGGCGGGTGCCGGTGGTCGCGATCGTCGCCGCGGACAGCCCGGCCGACTCGACGTGCTGCCGCGACGCCGGGGTGGACGCGCTGCTGACCCGGCCGGTGGCGCTGCAGGGCCTCGACGACGTGCTGTCCGCGTGGACGGGCAGCCTGGCAGGGCACGAAAGTTGACCTGACGGATCGACATTGGCGACACTCGCGGGTGTGCCTCGCCCTGCCGCGACCTCGCGTGACGACGTCATCCCGCTGAGGGAGGCGACCCGTGCCTGGTTCGCGATCTCCCTGCAGACCTTCGGCGGGCCGGCCGGCCAGATCGCCGTGATGCAGCACAAGCTCGTCGACGAGAAGCGCTGGATCGGGCAGCGCCGGTTCCTCCACGCCCTCAACTACTGCATGATCCTGCCGGGCCCGGAGGCCCAGCAGCTCGCGATCTACACCGGCTGGCTGCTCAACGGCCTGCGCGGGGGGCTGGTGGCCGGCGTCCTGTTCGTGCTCCCCGGCATGCTCGCGCTGCTGGGGCTGACGGTCCTCTACCTGGCCGCGGGGTCGACCGACGTGGTGAGCGGGCTCTTCGCCGGCCTGGCACCGGCGGTGATCGGGATCGTGGTGCAGGCGGTGCACCGGGTGGGGCGACGCGCGCTCACCCACCCGCTGCTCGTCGGGCTCGCGGCGGTCTCCTTCGTCGCCCTGACCCTCTTCGGCGTGCCGTTTCCCGTCGTCGTGCTCGCTGCCGGCGTCCTCGGCTGGCTGGCCGCGCGGTGGGTCCCGGAGCTGCGGTCGCTCGGGGGCCACGGCGAGGCCGAGGACGGTCCCGCTCCCCTGATCCCGGACGACGCCCTCCACACCGACCGGCCGTCCGCGGGTCGGGCGCTGCGCATCGTCGGGATCGGGCTGGTCGTGTGGTTCACCCCGGTCGCGCTGGCCGCACTGCTGCTCGGCCGCGACAGCGTGTACGTGGACCAGGGACTGTTCTTCTCCGGCGCCGCCCTCGTGACCTTCGGCGGGGCGTACGCCGTCCTGGCGTACGTCGCCCAGCAGGCCGTCGAGGTCTACGGCTGGCTCGCACCGGGCGAGATGGTCAACGGCCTCGCGCTCGCCGAGACCACGCCGGGACCGCTGATCATGGTGGTGCAGTTCGTGGGCGGGCTGGGCGGCTACCGCGACCCCGGCGCCGTGGACCCGTGGCTGGGGATGCTGCTCGCGTCACTGCTGGTGACCTGGGTGACCTTCGTGCCCTGCTTCCTGTTCATCTTCCTCGGCGCCCCCTACGTCGAGCTGCTGAGGGGCAACCACCACCTCACCGCTGCCCTCACCGGCATCACGGCCGCCGTCGTCGGTGTGATCGCGAGCCTGGCGGTCTTCTTCGCGCTGCACACGCTCTTCGACGACACCCGGGTGGTGACGTGGGGGCCGGCCACCTTCGAGGTCCCGGTCCTGACGTCCTGGGACCCGCTGGCCTTCGCCCTGACCGGCCTCGCGCTGCTGCTGCTCCTGTGGCGCGGCTGGTCGCCGCTGCGGACCCTCGGCCTGTGCGCCGCGATCGGCCTGGTGGTCGGCCTCGCCGGCTGAGCCACCCGCCGCGGCCCGTAGGCTCGCCCGGTGAGCGCGCGTCGGGTCGGTGGCGCCACGGCGCTCGTCGCGGTCGTGCTCGTCTCGGTCAACCTGCGACCCGGCGCCTCCGCGGTGGGACCGGTGCTGGCCGAGATCGGCAACGGGCTGCGAGCCGGCAGCGGCGTGGTCGGCGTGCTGACCGGCCTGCCCGGCCTCTGCTTCGCCGTCTTCGGCGGCCTGGCCGTCGCGCTCGCGCGGCGGGTGGGCACCACCACCGGGATCACGCTCGGCCTGGTGGCCCTCACCGCCGGGCTCCTGCTCCGGGTGCTCGCCGACTCGACGGCCGTGTTCCTGCTGCTGAGCACGCTCGCCCTGGCCGGCATGGCCGTCGGCAACGTCCTCGTCCCCGCCTGGATCAAGCGGCACGGCGACTCCCGCGAGGTGGCGCTCGCGACCGTCTACGGCTCCGGGCTGATCGTGGGTGGGTCGCTCGGCTCGCTGCTGACCGCGCCCCTGGCCGAGACCCTGGGCGGCTGGCGGCCCGCCCTCGGCGTCTGGGGCCTGGCTGCCGCGACGGCGCTGCCGGTGTGGGCCTGGCTGACCTGGACCCTCGACCGGACCACCGGTCCGCGGCTGGCCGAGGGCAGGCCGACCGGCCCCCGGATCACGAGCTCGCCGACGGCGGTGGCGCTCACGGTGCTGTTCGCGGTGCAGGCGATGCACGCGTACATCCAGTTCGGGTGGCTGCCGCAGATCTACCGCGACGCCGGCCTGTCCGCGGCGTACGCCGGGGCGCTGCAGGCACTGCTCAGCGGCATCACGATCATCGGCGGGCTGGTGATGCCGACGGTGATCGCCCGCTCGCGGACCCTGGCACCGCACATGGTGGTGTTCGGCGCGCTGATCGTGGTCGGTTACCTCGGCCTGCTGTGGGCCCCGACCACGCTGCCCTGGCTGTGGGCGGTGCTGCTCGGTGTGGCCGGCTTCGCCTTCCCGACGTGCATCGCACTGATCACGGCCCGCACCCGGGACCCCGCGGTGACCGCCCGGCTGTCCGGCTTCGTGCAGCCGCTGGGCTACCTGCTCGCCGGCCTCGGACCCTTCGGCGTCGGGCTGCTCCACGACGCCACCGGCAGCTGGGACCTGGTGCTGTGGCTGCTCGCCGCGACCGCCGTCCCCTTCACGTGGGCCGGGCTCCGGGTGGCGCGACCGGTGCTGGTGGACGACGAGCTCCGGGCGTGACCGGGCCAGGTGACCCTTCTCGCCGACGCGCCCGTCTCACCCGATGATCTCGTCGTCGGCGATCAGCCACGCGTCGCCGTCCCGCTCCAGGAAGATCCGGCGCACCTCCTCGTCAACTCCGTCGTAGAGGAGGGTCACGTCGACCGCGTTCGTGCCGGCGGGGGCGCTGTCGAGGACATCCACCTCGTCGACCGTGGACCAGAAGCCCTCGTAGCTCTGGTAGCTGGTCTGCTCCTGGTAGGACGGGGCCAGCATCGCGTACCCGGCCTCGGTGTCGTCGGGAAGCGTGGCGTAGTAGTCCTCGACGAAGGCTGAGCGACCTCCCCCGCCCGCCGGCGCCGTCTCGGTGGGCTCGGTGGTCTCCGTCTCGGTGGTCGCCGAGGACCCCGAGGCTCCCGGGTCGGTCTCGTCGCTCGCCCCGGCCGACGACGACGGATCGGTCGAGTCCTCGTCGGCCGAGGGAGTCTCGCCCGGGTCGCTGCGGAGCAGCGCCAGGAGGGCGATCGCGACGACGATGAGCATGACCAGACCGACCACCAGGACGGGTCCTCCCCGCCGTCGTCGCTGCTCCGATGTGCTGACGGGCGCCGGCTCCGCCTCAGGTGCAGCCGAAGGTTCCGCGTCAGGCGGGGGTGGGGCCGGCACGGGGATGACCGGGGTGTGCTCTCGGGTGTCGACCGGTGGTGCCTGCGGGTCGTGCAGCCCGTGCAGGGCGTGCGCCACGTCGGTCATCGACCAGCGTGCGGCCGGGTCCGGGTCGAGCATCCGGCGGATCGGCTCGGTCAGCGGACCGGCGCGCGTGGGAGGGGCCGGGTCCTCGACGGCGATGGTGGAGAGCAGCGCCAGCGCGTTGGGGTTGGTGCCGTACGGAGGCTCGCCCTCGACGGCCGTGAAGAGAGTCGCGCCCAGGGCCCACACGTCGGAGGCGGGTGTCGGGTCGCCGCCGCGGGCGATCTCCGGGGCGAAGTAGGCAGGGGTGCCGGTGACCATGCCGGTCTGCGTGAGGGTGTCGTCCCCCGCCGTGCGCGCGATGCCGAAGTCAGAGATCTGGGCGGAGTCGTCGTCGCGGACGAGGACGTTTCCGGGCTTGACGTCGCGGTGGACGGTTCCGCGCTCGTGAGCGGCAGCGAGGCCATCGGCGACCTGGGCACCGATCCACGCGACCCGCTCGGGCGGCAGCGGGCCCTCCTGCCGCACGATCTGGCCGAGGGTGCGACCGGGCACGTACTCCATCACCAGCCAGAGATGGTCACCCTCGGCGATCGCGTCGTAGATCGAGACGACGTTGCGGTGGTTGAGCGCGGCCGACGAGCGGGCCTCGCGCAGCGCTCGCGCCCGGTCGGTGACCGACTCCCCGGGCATCCGTCCGACCTGCTTGACCGCCACCTCGCGACCCAGCCGCTCATCGACGCAGCGCCAGACGCTCCCCATCCCTCCGCGCCCGGCTTCCTCGAGGACCCGGTAGCGGTCGACGATCATCCGAGGCGGGGTGGGCATGGCAAGGAACGTACCCGAGCGCCGCCCGCGCATGAGCTTTCCTGCGAGCGGTGCGCTCGTCACCGAGCGACCGGCGGCGCCCGCCGACCACGAGCCACGTTCCAGGCCTAGGATGCCCCGGTGAGCTGGCGGAACGAGGGTGCCCTGAGCGTCGTGGTGCTGGTCCTCGGGACCGTGCTGGTGACCCGGCTGGTCGGGCTGTGGGCGGTCTGCGTCGCGCTCGTCGTCGTCGAGATGGCCCGGCGGGCACAGGAGCGCCCCGATCACCTCCTGTCCGCTCGGAGCACACCGTGACCGACAGCGCCGACGCCGTCATCGTCGGGGCCGGCGTGATCGGGTCGTCGATCGCCCTCGAGCTGGCGAGGAGCGGTCGTCGGGTGGTCGTCCTCGACAAGTCGGGTGGCGCCGGCCACGGATCCACCAGCGCGTCGAGCGGCATCGTGCGGTTCCACTACTCGACGTACGCCGGCGTGGCCATCGCGTGGGAGTCGCTGCACGGGTGGCGCGACTGGGCGGGTCACCTCGGACACGTCGATCCGGCCGGGGTGGCGGGCTTCCGGCGTACCGGGATGCTGGTGCTCGACCGCGAGCCCGGCGCCTCGTCGCGCATCACCGCGCTGCTCGACGCGGTCGGGGTGCCGTGGGAGTCCTGGGACGCCGCCGACATCGCCGCCCGCGTGCCCGCCCTCGACCCCGGCGCCTACGGTCCACCCGCGCCGGTCGACAGCGACGCCTTCTTCGCCGACGCGCACGGCTCGCTCACCGGGAGCTACACCCCGGACGCCGGCTACGTCCCCGACCCCGCACTCGCGGCCCACAACCTCGCGGCGGCCGCCGTCCACCACGGCGCCACCGTGCTGATGCACCGGGAGGTCCGGTCCGTCGCCGAGGAGGGCTCACGCCGGTGGCGGGTGACCACCGCCGACGGCGGGACGGTCGACGCCGACGTCGTGGTCAACGCCGCCGGTCCGTGGTCGGCCCGGCTCAACGCGATGGCCGGCGTCGGGTCGGACTTCACGGTCACGACTCGCCCGATGCGGCAGGAGGTGCACGAGGTGGCGGCACCCCCTGGCTACGAACCCGCAGCGGGTGAGCCGGGCATCACCGTCGCCGACCCCGACCTCGGGATCTACGTCCGCTCCGCCCGCGCCGGCGCGCTGCTCGTCGGCGGCATGGAGCCGGAGTGCGACCCGCCGGAGTGGCTCGACGACCCCGACGCAGCCGATCCCCGACCCACGGTGCCCGTGTTCGAGACCCAGGTGCTCCGCGCGGCCCGCCGCTTCCCCGGCCTGGCAGTGCCGCACCGGCCGTCGGGGGTGGCCGGTGTCTACGACGTGACCACCGACTGGTCCCCCGTCTACGACCGCACCGACCGACCTGGCTTCTACGTGGCGATCGGCACCAGCGGCAACCAGTTCAAGAACGCCCCCGTCGTCGGGACCCTGATGCGCGCCCTCGTCGACGCCGTCGAGTCCGGGCACGACCACGACCACGAGCCCGTCGAGATCACGCTGCCCCGGACGGGGTCGGTCGTCGACCTCGGCGCCTGGTCGAGGCTGAGGACCGTCCCCGACGTACCGCCGACCAACGTGCTGGGCTGAGGGACCTCGCGCCCACCGGCGGCTGCTCCCCGACGTCACCCGCTTCGGCTCACCCGTCCCGGAGGATGCTGCCGGTCATCGACGCGACCAGACTGGGCGTCCTCCACCTCCGGCCTGGCAGGAGCAGCGATGGACGTCTCGCACGCGGCTCGGGACGTGTCGCGCGCCCTCGTCGACGGCACCGGGCTCACCCACTCCGAGCTCGCGACGCTGGCCGCGGCGGCCGCCGCCGCGACGGCCGTCCTGGTGGCGGTGCGGGCGTACGACGTCCTGCACGACGCGCGCCCGGCGCGGATCGCCGTCCGGCGCTGAACCGCTCGCGTCCACCAGGGTGGGCTAGACGTTGAAGCGGAACTCCACGACGTCGCCGTCCTGCATGACGTAGTCCTTGCCCTCCATGCGCACCTTGCCGGCCTCCTTGGCCTTGAGCATGGAGCCGGCCTCGATGAGGTCGTCGTACGAGACGATCTCGGCCTTGATGAAGCCCTTCTCGAAGTCGGTGTGGATGACGCCGGCGGCCTGCGGCGCGGTGGCGCCCTTGCGGACGGTCCAGGCGCGCGACTCCTTGGGGCCGGCGGTCAGGTAGGTCTGCAGACCGAGGGTGTCGAAGCCGACCCGGGCCAGCTGGTCGAGGCCCGGCTCGGTGATCCCCATCTCCTCGAGCATCTCGCGGGCCTCGTCGTCGTCGTCGAGCTCGACCAGCTCCGCCTCGAACTTCGCGTCGAGGAAGATCGCCTCGGCGGGGGCGACCAGGTCGCGCATCCGCTGCTTGAGGTCGTCGTCGGCGAGCTCGTCCGAGTCGCAGTTGAAGACGTAGAGGTACGGCTTGGCGGTGAGCAGCGACAGCTCGCGCAGCAGCGTCCGGTCGAGGTCGGTGGCGATGATCGGCGTCCCGGCCTCGAGCGCCTCCTGCGCCTCCCGGGCCGCGGCGACGACGGGTCCGAGCTCCTTCTTCCCCTTCGCCTCCTTCTCCAGCCTCGGGATCGCCTTCTCGACCGTCTGCAGGTCGGCGAGGATCATCTCGGTCTGGATCGTGGAGATGTCGCTCGCGGGGTCGACCTTGCCGTCGACGTGGGTGACGTCCTCGTCGCGGAACACCCGGGTGACCTGGCAGATCGCCGCTGACTCGCGGATGTGCGAGAGGAACTTGTTGCCCAGCCCCTCCCCCTCGCTGGCGCCGCGGACGATGCCGGCGATGTCGACGAACTCGACCGTCGCCGGCAGCACCTTGGCGCTGCCGAAGACCTCGGCCAGCCGCGGGAGCCGGTCGTCGGGGACACCGACGACGCCGACGTTGGGCTCGATCGTGGCGAACGGGTAGTTGGCCGCGAGCACGTCGTTCTTGGTGAGGGCGTTGAAGAGGGTGGACTTGCCGGCGTTGGGCAGTCCGACGATGCCGATGGTGAGAGCCACGGGCGGGAAGTCTACGTACGCCGGGGGCCACGACCCGAATCGTCCGGGGAGACCACAGCGGCCCTCACTGCGGGGGGGTGCAGATGAGGGCCGCTGTGGAGAGGGCGGGGCTCAGGAACCGTAGAGGGCCTGGGCTCCCGTGCGGTCGGAGGCGGTCATGCTCAGGTTGGACGAGGACCCGTTGCACTGCGGGTAGTGCATGATCGAGGCCGAGTCGTACGGCGTCAGCGGACGCCAGTTGTTGTCCTCGAAGCAGGTGCCCGACTCGGGACGCGTGTGCTCGTGGCGGAAGCCCAGCGTGTGGCCGAGCTCGTGGGCCACGATGTTGGACGGCGTCCACGAGCCCGCGGTCCAGATCGAGTCGTCGACCAGGACGTTGCGCGAGCGCTTCGGGCTGCTCGGGAAGAACGCGCGAGCGATGTATTGGGGGGTGCTCACCGGCTCCACCGAGAACAGCACGCTGGTGTTGCGGGTGTTGCAGTTCGCGTCCTGGCTCGGCACGTAGACGTAGTTGATCTTCGAGGACGCGGCCTCCCACTGTGCGGCGCCGCTGCTCATCGCGGACACCATGCGCGAGTAGTCGGCACCGAACTTGGTGGAGACGCAGTAGGTCAGGTTGCCGACCTGGGAGGCGCTCCACTTGTCGTCCTGGCCGTTGACACGGTTGACGATGAGACCGTCCTCGACCTGGCGGCCGGTGTGCTTGTCGCCGACCATCCGGTCGTAGTACTGGCGCAGCTTGCCGTCGCTGGCGACGGGCTCGTCGCCGTTGACGACGTACTGCGAGTCGGTGTCGACGTACGTCGAGGACCTGAACTCCTGGTAGGACGGGGCGGCGCCGTAGTCGGTGGCGGCGGTGGCCGGCAGCATGGCGGCGGCGAGGGCGCCCGCGGTGAGGGTGGCGGCGGCGAGTGCGCGGCGGGGGTTGGGGGTCATCCGACCTGGTCCTCCTGTGGGTGGGTGGGTCAGCAGCCGAGTGAAGCCGGGTCGCCGGTGCCACCGCCAGACGTCGCCCACCTCATCTCTGTGCGCTGCACAGAGATGAGGCAGTCCCACTCCGTTCAGGAACCCCTCCTAGAGTCGGCGCGTGCGCCTGGCCACCTGGAACGTCAACTCCCTCCGCTCCCGCATCGACCGGGTCGAGGCGTTCCTGCAACGCCACGACGTGGACGTGCTCGCCCTGCAGGAGACCAAGGCCCGCGAGGACCAGCTGCCGCTGATGGGGCTGCAGGGCCTCGGGTACGACGTCGCCGTCGCCGGCACCAACCAGTGGAACGGCGTGGCGCTGGTCAGCCGGGTGGGCCTCGAGGACGTGCAGGTCGGCTTCGAGGGGATGCCCGGCTGGGGCGACCCCGAGGCGGCCGAGTCACGCGCCCTCGGGGCGACGTGCGGGGGCGTCCGGGTCTGGTCGCTCTACGTCCCCAACGGCCGCAAGCCCGACGACCCGCACTACGTCTACAAGCTCGACTGGATGGCGCGGTTGCGGGAGGCGGCCGCGCCGTGGCGGGACCAGACCACGGCCCTGGTCGGCGACTGGAACGTCTGCCCGACCGACGAGGACGTCTTCGACCCGGCACAGTTCGCGAAGTCCACGCACGTGACGCCTGCCGAGCGGGCCGCCTTCCAGGCGTTCCTCGACGACGGTTACGTCGACGTCGTACGACCCCACACCCCCGGGCCGGGCGTCTACACCTACTGGGACTACTACCGGCAGCGCTTCGAGCGCAACCGCGGGCTGCGGATCGACTTCGTGCTGGCCTCCCCCGCGCTGGCCGGACGCGTCACCGGCGCCTTCATCGACCGCGACGAGCGGGCCGGCACCGGCGCCTCCGACCACGCCCCGGTGGTGGTCGACCTCGTGGACGCATGACCCGGTCCGACGAGGCGGCCGCCGGCAGCCCTACGCTGACCCGCGTGCCTGACCGACTGAAGAGCGTTCCCGGCCGGCTCCGTGGCATCGACCCGCTCGGTCCCCTCCTGGGGGCCGTGGGAGCCGTCGTGTTCCTGCTGCACGGCTTCGGCGGCATCCTGACCCGCGACCTCGCGCTCTACGCGTACGGCGGGCAGCAGTTCGCCGAGGGGGTCCCGCCCTTCGTCGCCGTCCTCAACCGGGCGGGCCCGCTCGCGCACATGGTGCCCGGTGTCGCGACCTGGGTGGGGCGGCTGCTCGGCGCCGACTCCGGCGCCGACGACCTGCTGGCGATGCGGATCCTGATGCTGCTGCTCTCGGTGGTCGCCGTGTGGGTGGTCTACCTGCTGACCCGCGACGCCTTCGACTCCCGCGTCGCCGGCGTCGCCGCCGCCACCAGCCTGCTCGCCTTCCAGGGGTTCGTCACCTACGCCACCGGCGGCCCCCGCGAGAAGACCACGATGATGCTGCTGATGGCGCTCGCCCTGTGGGCCGTGGTCCACCGCCGCTGGGGATGGGCCGGCGTCGCGGTCGCGCTGGCGACGCTCTCCTGGCAGCCGGTGTTCTTCGGCGCCGTCGGCGCCGCGTTCGTGGGGGCGTTGCTGGTCCGCGGCTGGCGGGGCACCCTCGGCGCCCTGGTCAGGTTCGCCCTCGGCGGCATCGTGACCACCGTGGTGTTCGTCCTCTACTACGTCGCCGTCGGCGCGCTGGAGGAGTTCTGGGACGCCTTCTACGAGATCAACGCGACGTACACCCGGCAGGCGGGGCTGCTGCGCTACCTGGCGGACGACCCCGCCGAGATCCTCGACGGCTTCGGCTGGTCGTTGTGGCTCATCCTGCTCGGCCTCGGCGCGATGGTCGCCCTGGGTGCCGCGCGGCTGCGCGGCCTCGACCGCGACGACGCCCACGACGTGGCCGTGGTCGCGCTGGGCAGCGGCACCCTGGTGAGCCTGCTCTGGTCGTTCAACGTCTTCAACGGCTGGGCCGACGCCATGTTCATGCTGCCGCTGGCGGCCGCCGGCCTGGGGGGCGTGGTCCACACGGTCGCCCGTCGGGTCCCGGGGCGCGGGGCGGTCGTCGTCGCCACGGCGTACGCCGTCGTCGTGACCGTGGCAGGGGGCGCCAACGCGTGGGTGACCCGCGACGACCGGCTCGAGGCGATGACCGACGTCAACGAGCAGGTGCTCGAGATCGTCGGCCCCGACGCGACCTTCATGTCGATCGGGTCGCCCCAGCCGCTGGTCTTCGGACGGAGGGAGAACTGGATCTACCACCAGATGTTCATCGGCGGCCTCTACGAGTACGTCGACGACACCTGGCCGGGCGGGCTCGACGGGCTGGCCGAGGACATGGCCGAGGAGCGGCCGACCGTCGTGACCGTCGACCACCCGACCTGGTACGACTTCGCCGAGCCGGTCCTCGAGGAGGACTACGAGGAGCTCGGCACCACCTACCTGATGACCTGGTACGTCGACGCCTCGCTGCCCGAGGACGAGCTGGCGCGGCTGCGCGAGGTCGTCGGGGCCGAGCTGCCCGGCGACGAGTGACCCGCCCGACTGCTGTGCAACGATCCGTGCCATGACCGAACTGCCCGCGCGGGAGAGCTTTACGTACTCGGTCGTGATCCCCGTCTACAACAGCGCCGAGATCGTCGGCGAGACCGTGGACCGGGTGGTGCGGACCTTCACCGAGGCCGGCCTCCGTCACCAGGTGGTGCTGGTCAACGACGGCAGCTCCGACGGCAGCTGGGAGATCATCGCCGAGCGAGCCCGCACCACCCCGGGCGTCCTCGCGCTGGACCTGATGAAGAACTACGGCCAGCACTATGCCAACCTCGCCGGGCTGCGCGAGGCGACCGGCGACTGGGTGATCACGATGGACGACGACCTGCAGAACCCGCCCGACCAGGCGCTGGTGCTGATCGACAAGGCGCTGGAGGGCCACGAGGTGGTCTTCGGGCAGTTCGAGCAGAAGCAGGCGGCCGGCCACCGGCGGATCGGCAGCCGGCTGATCGGCCTGATCAACCGGCGGGTCTTCGGCCAGCCGCAGGACCTGGTCGTCTCCAACTTCCGGATCCTGCGTCGCGACGTGGTCGACCGGATCGTCGGCTCCCGCACCGCCTACCCCTACATCACCGGCCAGGCGCTGATGTTCTCCGGGCAGCGGGCCAACGCCGTCGTCCGGCACGACCCGCGTCCGGCGGGCAAGAGCACCTACAGCCTGGCCAAGATCCTGACCCTGGTGTTCACGATCCTGTTCAGCTACAGCTCGTGGCCGCTGCGCGCTGCCGCGCTGCTGGGCTTCGCGATCTCCGGGCTCAGCTTCCTGCTGGGCGGCTTCCTGGTGACCCGCGCGCTCGTGACCGCCAGCGGGGTGCCGGGCTGGACGTCGATCATGGTGCTGCTGTCGTTGTTCGCCGGCTTCATCATCGCGCTGCTCTCGATGATCGGCGAGTACGTCGTCCGCACCCTCAACACCGTCAGCACCGCCGAGTCGTTCCACGTCGTACGGCGGGTGGGCACGTGACTCACCTCGTCCACGTGCTCACCACGTCCCGTTCCGAGCCGGGATCCCGTCCATGACCCGGCACTTCCTGGTGGTCGGCGCCCAGCGCAGCGGCACGACCTGGCTCCACGACCGGCTCGCCGGCCACCCGGGGATCGCGATGGCGCGGCCGGCGACCCCCGAGCCCAAGGTGTTCCTCTCCCGCGAGCCCGTGGATGCCGACGACTACCGCGCCCGGTTCTTCGGTCACGCCGGGCCCGACGCGCTGCTCGGCGAGAAGAGCACCAGCTACCTCGAGAGCGCCACCGCCCCCGACCGGGTCGCCGAGGCGCTGGGCGAGGCGCAGATCGTGGTGCAGCTGCGCGACCCGGTCGCCCGGGCCGTCTCCAACTGGAGCTTCAGCCGCGACCACGGAGTCGAGCGGCGGCCGCTGGCCGAGGCGCTGCGCGCCAACCTCGACGGCTCGGTGCCGTGGGACCCGGACGCCTCGTCGGTCTCCCCGTTCGCCTACCTCGAGCGAGGTCGCTACGCCGGCGACGTCGCCCGCTGGCGCGACCGGTTCCCGGTGCACGTGCAGTTCCTGGAGGAGATGCTCGAGGAGCCGGCCCGGCTCGGCGAGCTCTTCGGCTGGCTGGGTGTGGACCATGACGTACGACCCGGCACCGACGAGGCCGTCAACGCCAGCTCGGCGACGCACGACAGGCTCGACGAGGAGCTGCTCGTGCGGCTGCGCGACTACTTCGCCGAGAGCGACGCCGCCCTCGCGGTGATGCTCGGCCGCGACCTTCCCTGGACCCACAGGCTGGCGCCGTGAGTCCACTCCACGCGATCGCGGTCTCCCCGCGCAGCGCTCCTCCCGCCCACGATTCCGCAGGGACTCCGACATGAACCCACCCGACACGACCCGCATCCCGTTCAACCGGCCCGAGGTGACCGGTCGCGAGCTCGAGTACATGGGGGAGGCGATGGCGCGCGGCCACACCTCGTCGGGCGGGCCGTTCTCCCGGCGGGCCGGCGAGATCCTCCAACAGGCCACGGGCGCCGAGGAGGTGCTCCTGACGACGTCGTGCACCGACGCGCTCGAGCTGAGCTGCCTGCTGCTCGACATCGGCCCCGGCGACACGGTCGTCGTCCCGTCGTTCACGTTCACCAGCAGCGCCCTGGCGTACGCCCGGCAGGGTGCCCGGATCCTGTTCTGCGACATCGAGCCCGAGACCCTCGGCCTCGACCCGCGCCACCTCGCGGAGCTGATGGACGACTCGGTCCGGGCGGTCGTCGCGGTCCACTACGCCGGCATCGGCTGCGACGTGGCCGGCATCCGGAAGGTGCTGGCGGACCGGCCCGACGTGGCGCTGGTCGAGGACGCCGCCCACGGCCTCTTCGGCAGCTGGCGCGGCGAGCCGCTCGGCGGGATCGGCCGGATGAGCACGCTGAGCTTCCACGAGACGAAGAACTTCATCTGCGGCGAGGGCGGCGCGATCCTCCTCAACGACCGCGCCGACGTCGACCGGGCGCGGGTGCTCTACGACAAGGGCACCGACCGGCAGGCGTTCTTCCTCGGCCAGGTCGACAAGTACTCCTGGCGTGACACCGGATCCTCGTTCGGGCTCTCCGACGTGCTGGCCGCCTACCTGCTGGCCCAGCTCGAGCAGGCGGAGTCGATCCAGGCGCGACGACGCAAGGTCTTCGAGGACTACATGGAGGCGCTCGCCGGACCCGCCGACGAGCTCGGGCTCCGGCTGCCGGTGCTGCCCGAGGACCGCGAGCCCGCCTGGCACCTGTTCCACGTGCTGGTGCCCGAGGCCGGGATGCGGTCACCGGTGATGGCGACCATGCGCGAAGAGGGCGTGGGGACCACCTTCCACTACGTCCCGCTCCACAGCTCGGAGGGCGGCCGCCGGTTCGCCGCCCGGCCGACGGAGTGCCCGGTCTCGACCGACGTCAGCTCCCGGCTGATCCGGCTGCCCTTCTTCAACACCCTCACCGAGGCGGACGTGACCCGCGTCGTGGACAGCCTGGTCGGCGCGGTGGAGGCGGCGTCGTGACCCCGCCGGGGCAGCGTGCGGGGTCCGCCTCCATCGAGCAGCCGGACTACTGGTGGTACACCGCCCGGTCGGCGCTGCTGGAGGCCGCGCTGGGCGACCAGCTCGGTCACCCGGCGCGGCTGCTCGACGTCGGCAGTGCCGACGGCCCCAGCGTCACCTGGATGCGTGGTGACCACCACGTGTCCGTGGACCTCGACCCCCGCGGGCTGCAGCCCGGCCGCGGCGTGCAGGCCTCCGCGCTGACGCTCCCGTTCCGGGACGCCAGCTTCGACGTGGTGGCGGCCTTCGACGTGGTCGAGCACTGCGAGCCGGAGGCGCAGGCGCTGGCCGAGCTCGCGCGCGTGCTGCGGCCGGGCGGCCGGCTGCTGCTGTCGGTGCCCGCCTACCAGTGGGCCTGGAGCGACCACGACGTCCGGGCCGGCCACCACCGGCGCTACACCCGGCCGCGGTTGCTCGCGGCGGTCCGCGCCGCCGGGTTAGACGTACGGCGGTGCAGCTACGGGTTCGCGGGAGTCTTCCCGGCGTTCGCCGCCGAGCGGCTCGCCCGCCGGCTCAGGCGGGGGTCGACGTCCGACGACTCGCTCCCGCAGCCGTCGGCCCCGGTGGAGCGGGTGCTGCTCGGGCTGTCCCGGGCCGAGGCCCGCTGGTTGCGGCGGCGCGACCTGCCGTTCGGGTCATCGATCTTCCTGGCCGGGGAGAAGCCGGTCTGAGCGGGTGTCGAGCACCAGGAAGCCGACCCAGGCCCCCGCCTCGACCGCCAGGAACGCCCAGCAGGTGCGGTCCAGGGCGTCGCCCCCGCGCAGCAGGTAGGCCGCCGCCCCGACCGGGGCAGCGAGCAGCCACACCACTGCCGCCGCGTGTGGGCGGCCGCGGGCTAGCGCACCGACGATGAGCACCAGGTTGGCCAGCGCCAGCACCGAACCCACGGCCACGACCGCGGTGTCGGAGGCGGCCAGCCGCACACCCTCGCCGAACACCAGCTCCATCAGCTCCGGGCCCAGCCACGCCCCACCGAGCCCACCGACCACGGCGAGCACGGCGGTGAGCCCGATGACCGTGCGACGGACCTGGGCCAGCGCCTCGCGGCGGCCCGAGACGACCAGCTTCGTGAGACGGCCGGTGAGCGCCGACACCAGGCCGATGGCCAGCGTGTACGGCGCCCGGAACAGCGCCAGTCCGGCGAACAGCGCCGTCACCTCGGCGGGGGCCCCGCCCACCGCCGCCAGCAGCACCGGCCCGCCGGTGAGCGCGGCCTGGGCCAGCAGCTGGGCCGCCGAGGCCGCGGTGACGAAGCCCAGCGCGGCGTGGTCGCCGACCGCGCCGTCGGCCCGGGGCAGCAGCGCCGAGGGCCAGAGCACGGCGGCGAGGTAGCCGGCCACCAGCACCAGGCCGTAGACCTCGGGGTCGTCGACACCCGCCAGCGCGAGGCCCACGGCCAGGACGCAGCGGAGCCCGTTCTCGGCGACCAGGCCGGTCCCGACCGCGGTGAAGCGGCGCCGGGCGCTGAGCGTCCCGCGCACCACGCCGATCACGGCGGACCCGAGGCCCACCGCGACCACCATCAGGGGGAACTCCCACCCGTCGAGCCCGAACAGCCGCTCCCGCGCCAGCCACGCCACCAACCCGGCGAGCAGCGAGACGGCGGCCACCGAGCCCACCACCCGCGGCAGCGCGTGCCGGACGCCGGCCTCGCCGTGGTCGAGGGCCGACTGCCGTGCGATCCAGTGCTGCAGCGGGAAGGTCAGCGCGGCCCCCGCGAAGCTCCACCACGCCCACAGCACGGCCACCGGGGCGGCCACCTCGGCGCCGAGCGCGCGGGTCACCGCCGCGAAGAAGACGTACGCCAGCACCCCGCTCACCAGCGACCCGGCCGCCAGGACCGTCGCGTCACGCCCGCCTCGCGCGGCCACCGGCTCGTCCATCGTGGAGTGATTGTGCCGGACACCGTCGCCGCCCACGTCACGCCGGTCCGCCACGTCCTCCGCCGGTTGTCGGTGGTCTGCGCCATCCTCGGAGGCATGGAGACCTCAGTCGTGCTGCTCGTGCTGGCGGTCCTCGCCGTCGGCCTCGCGCTGGGCGCGGCGCTGGGCTGGCTGGCGGCCCGCTCGCGCCCGGGCGTCGTCGCCGGGATGGTCGAGCAGTCCGAGGTGATGCAGGGCCTCGACCGGCTCAGCGACCAGGTGCTCGACCTCGACCGGCAGCGCGCCTCGTGGCAGGGCGAGTTCCACCACCACGTCGCGGAGCTGCGGCGCGAGACGCGCTCGCTGTCGACCGCGCTGCGCCGACCCCAGGTGCGCGGTCGCTGGGGCGAGCTCCACCTGCGACGTGCCGTCGAGCTGGCCGGGCTGGTCGACCGGTGCGACTTCAGCGAGCAGGTCACCGTCGACGGGTCGGAGGGGGGCGCCCGACGACCCGACCTGGTGGTCCACCTGGTCGGCGGGCGCAGCGTGGTCGTCGACGCCAAGGTGCCGCTCGACGCCTATCTCGACGCGACGTCGACCGACGAGACCAGCGCTCGCGACGACGCCCTGGCCCGCCACGTCCGCCAGCTGCGCCACCATGTCGACCAGCTCGGGTCCAAGGCCTACTGGCGCTCGTTCGCCGAGACCCCGGAGTTCGTCGTGCTCTTCGTGCCGGCCGAGTCGTTCCTGGCCGTCGCGCTCGAGACCGACGGCAGCCTGATCGACTACGCCGCGAGCCGCCAGGTGGTGCTCGCCTCCCCCACCACGCTGATCGCGCTGCTGCGCACCGTCGCCCACGGCTGGAGGCACGAGGCGATCGCCGAGCGGGCGGGCGAGATCCACCGGCTCGGCCGCGACCTCCACGACCGTCTCGGCACGCTGGGCGGCCACCTCGACCAGGTCGGGCGCTCGCTCAACGCGGCCGTCACGACGTACAACCGGGCGGTCGGCAGCCTGGAGTCCCGGGTGCTGGTGACCGCACGCCGGTTCGCCGACCTGGAGGTCACCGACGACGAGCTGGCCACGCCGCGGCAGGTCGAGGCAGGTGCTCGCTCCGTGGCCGGCGTCGAGCTGCGGGCGGTCGACCGGCGCGCCGCCTCCGGGGAGGACTGATGTCCTCCTACCCTGCTGGCGTGTCCCCGCACACGGCCCACCACGTGGCCCAGCGCACCGACCCGGGGCGACGCACCCTCTGGGAGGAGGGACGCGAGCCGGGGCGGCAGGTGGTCGTGCTCGGCGTGGCGGCCGCGCTCAGCGCACTCGCGCTCGACCTCTGGCTCGGTGGGGACGTGGGGCTTTTCTTCGACCTGTGCTTCGTGGCGCTGTGCCTCGCCCTCGCGCTGGCGGTCCGACCGAGCGACTTCTTCGTCGTGGGCGTGCTCCCGCCGCTGCTGATGACCGGCGTGATGCTGCTGCTCGAGCTCACCCGCCCCGGCGTCCTGGGCCACCCCACCGACGGGGCGGTGCAGTCGCTGGTGACCGGCCTCGCCGACCACAGCGGAGCACTGGTCGCCGGCTACGTGCTGGCCCTGCTGACGCTCGGGGTCCGGCAGCGGTTCCTGAAGGCCGAGCGAACCGCTCGCTCCTGACCCTCCGGTCGCCCCGCGGTCGCACGCAGCCTCACCCCCGCCGCACGACCCACCACCCCGGCGCCTCACCCCGCCGCACGACTCACCGCCCCGGCGCGCTCCCCGCTCAGGCTGCCGCCTCCGGTCGCCTTCGCGGTCGCGCGCAGCCTCACCCCCGCCGCACGACTCACCGCCCCGGCGCGCTCCCCGCTCAGGCGACGAACCGCTCCGGGTCCCCCGCGCCCACCCGGAGCACCTCCGGGTAGCCCTCTGACCAGTCCACCACGGTCGTCGGCTCGGGGAGCACCTCGCCGGACTCGACCACGAGATCGATCTGGTGGTCGAGCTCCTCCTTGATGTCCCAGCCGTGCACGCGCGGCTCGTCCTCGCCCGGGAGGATCAGCGTGCTGGTCAGCAGCGGCTCTCCGAGCTCCTCCAGCAGCGCGCACACGACGACGTGCTCGGGGATCCGGACGCCCACGGTCCGCTTCTTGGGGTGCATCAGCCGGCGCGGGACCTCTCCGGTGGCGGGCAGGATGAAGGTGTAGGGACCGGGCGTCGCGGCCTTGATCGCCCGGAAGGCCGCGTTGTCGACGTGGACGAACTGTCCGAGCTGCGCGAAGTCCCTGCACATCAGCGTGAAGTGGTGCCGCTCGTCGAGCTGGCGGATCCGCAGGATCCGGTCGCGGCCGTCGCGGTTGCCGAGCTGGCAGCCCAGGGCGTAGCCGGAGTCGGTCGGGTAGGCGATCAGGGCGTCGTCGCGCAGCGCGTCGACGACCTGGCCCACCAGCCGCGGCTGCGGGTTGTCGGGGTGCAGGTCGACGTAGCGGGCCACGGGGTGCCCGCCCTAGCGCCGGTCCGGGAGCGGCCCGGCCGGCGACGACTGCTGACGGGCGGCCTTGAGGTCGCGGCGCAGCTCCTTGGGGAGCGCGAAGATCAGCGACTCCTCGGCGGAGTGCACGGCGCGGGCGTCGGGGTAGCCGCGAGCCGAGAGGAAGTCCAGCACACCCTCGACCAGCTCCTCCGGCACGCTCGCGCCGGAGGTCACGCTGACCCGGTCGACACCGTCGAGCCAGGCCTCGTCGATCTCCCCGGCATCGTCGACCCGGTAGGCGGTGCGGGCGCCCGCCTCGAGCGCCACCTCGACCAGGCGTACGGAGTTGGAGGAGTTGCCCGACCCGACGACGATCACCAGGTCGGCGTCCCGGGCGATCTCCTTGATGGCGAGCTGCCGGTTCTGGGTGGCGTAGCAGATGTCGTCGCTCGGCGGGTCGAGCAGCGCGGGGAACCGCTGCCGGATCGCGGCCACGGTCTCCAGCGTCTCGTCGACGCTGAGCGTCGTCTGCGAGAGCCAGGCGACCTTCTCCGGGTCGCGCACGACGATCTGGTCCACGTCGTCGGGTCCCTGCACGAGCTGGATGTGGTCGGGCGCCTCGCCGGCGGTGCCCTCGACCTCCTCGTGCCCCTCGTGGCCGATCAGCAGGATGTCGTAGTCCTCGCCCGCGAAGCGCTTGGCCTCGTGGTGGACCTTGGTGACGAGCGGGCAGGTCGCGTCGATCGTCTTGAGCTCCCGCTCGGACGCCTGCCGGTGGACCTCGGGCGAGACGCCGTGGGCGGAGAACACCACGGTGGCGCCGGTCGGCACCTCGTCGAGTTCCTCGACGAAGACCGCGCCCCGCGACTCGAGGTCGGAGACGACGTGCTTGTTGTGGACGATCTGCTTGCGGACGTAGACCGGGGCGCCGTAGAGGTCGAGCGCCTGCTCCACGGTCACGACCGCACGGTCGACGCCTGCGCAGTAGCCGCGGGGCGCGGCGAGCATCACGGCGCGCTCGGCCTCGTCGGGGCTCAGGACGGGCGGGGTGCCCAGGTCGGTCGTCATGGGCCCGAGTCTAGGGACCGCGGGGGCAGGAGCCGAGTCGGCGACGTACGGTCCGTGACGTCCCCGGCACGCCGTAGGCTCGCGGCCGTGCCCTCGCTGCGTGAGACCACCGCCGACGCGCCCGCCCCGGTGCGCGCGATCTCCAACGCGCTGTCGCAGTGGATCGGCCAGCTCGGCGCGGTGTGGGTGGAGGGCCAGGTGACCCAGTTCACCCGTCGGCCGGGCCTGGCCACGGTGTTCGTGACGCTGCGCGACCCGGTCGCCGAGGTCTCGGTCCAGGTGACGTGTGCACGGACCCTGTTCGACTCGCTGAACCCACCGCTGGTCGAGGGGGCCAGCGTCGTGGTCCACGCACGCCCGTCCTTCTACGCCGGCAACGGCAGCCTCTCGCTGGCCGCCTCCGACGTCCGGATGGTGGGGCTGGGCGAGCTGCTGGCCCGGCTGGAGCGCCGTCGCCAGCTGTTGGCCGCCGAGGGGCTGTTCGACCCGGCACGCAAGCGCCGGCTGCCCTTCCTGCCGGGTTGCGTCGGCCTGGTGACCGCGCCCGGGTCGGCCGCTGAGCGCGACGTGCTCGGCAACGCGCGGCGCCGGTGGCCGGCAGTGCGGATCGAGACGGCGTACGCCGCCATGCAGGGCCAGCGCTCGGCGCTCGAGGTCATCGAGGCCGTCGAGCGACTCGACCGCGACCCCGCCGTCGAGGTGATCGTCGTCGCCCGCGGCGGCGGCTCGGTCGAGGACCTGCTGCCGTTCTCCGATGAGGGCCTGGTCAGGGCAGTCCACGCGGTGCGGACGCCGGTCGTCTCGGCCATCGGCCACGAGCCCGACACCCCGCTGCTCGACCTGGTGGCCGACGTCCGCGCCTCCACGCCGACCGACGCCGCCAAGCTGGTCGTCCCCGACGTCGCCGAAGAGCTGCGCGGCGTCGCGAACGCCCGCGACCGGGTGCGCGGCGCCATCGCCCAGCGCCTGTCGCGCGAGCAGGCCGCGCTCGACGCGCTCCGCTCGCGCCCGGCCCTGGCCGACCCCCGCGGGCTGGTCGGCGAGCGCCGCGCCGAGGTCGACGACCTGCGCCGCAGGGCACGCCGCTCGCTGCGCCACGGTCTCGACCGCGCGGCCGACAACCTCGACCACCAGCGGGCCCGGGTGCGGGCGCTGTCCCCGCTGGAGACGCTGCGTCGCGGCTACGCCGTGCTGCAGGACGACCTGGGCCACGTCGTGACGTCGGTGGCAGACGTCGAGGCCGGCCAGGACGTCAGCGTGCGCGTCGCCGACGGACGGGTGCTCGCCACCACCACCGCCACCCGACCCGAGGAGACGTCGTGACCAGCGAGGACCCCCAGGAGGTACCCAGCGTGAGCCCCGACCCCGCCGGCCCGGCCGCCGATGGCGAGTCCGTCCCCTACGAGCAGGCCCGGGAGGAGCTGGTCGATGTCGTACGCCGGCTCGAGGCCGGCGGCACCACGCTCGAGGAGTCGCTGGCGCTGTGGGAGCGCGGCGAGCACCTCGCGACCGTCTGCCAGCAGTGGCTCGACGGCGCCCGCGAGCGGCTCGAGCGTGCGCTGGCTGCCGACGACTCCTAGCTGCGACCGACCGGCTCGGTCGTCAGCCGCTCGGCCAGCGTGAGCAGGTCCGCCTCGGGAGCCGATCCGAAGACCAGCAGCGTCTGGCCGTCCACCTCCGAGGCGTACGCCCGGTCGCCGTCGGCGTCCGCGTACGCCTCCCACTGCCCTCCGAGGTCGCCCCCGGGCTCGACCGGGGGCAGCGACCGCGTCTCCTCGTCGACGTAGGTCCGGAGCATCTCCTGCAGCGAGCGCTCGGACTGCCGGACCCCGGCGAAGCCGTCGGGGGTCAGGAAGCCGATGCCCCAGTCGACCTCTGCCGCGGCGTCGATGCTGGTGGCGCGCCAGCCGGACGGCAGCGACGACGGGTAGGCGACCTGCCAGTCGCCGGACTGTGCCGCCTCGACGGCCGAGAGGTAGTCGACCGCTTCCGGCTCGACCTCCAGCTCCTCACGGTTGAGGGCACGGAAGCCGACGAACGCGCCGATGACGAGCAGCAGCACCAGCATCGCGCCGACCATCCCCGCGGGCGACCGCTGGTACCGACCCGGCTGCTCGCTCACCGGTCCAGTCTCACAGGCGTCATCGATGCGGGACGGACGACCCCTCTCCCCTCGGGCCGCCCCGGTCCTCCACGACCAAGCGGACACGCACCACCTGCACGGCCGACGCGGGGCTCTCCGGGGCCGGCGGCGCACGGATCGTCAGGCACCGGTCCGCAGATCTGGACGATCGTTTGAGTTCTCGCCGCATCTGCGGAACCATTCACGCGTGACGACCTACCGGATCGCGGAAGCCGCCGAGCTGCTCGGGATCAGCGACGACACCATGCGACGCTGGATCGACGCCGGCCGGATCGCGACCGACCCCGCCGCCACGGGCGGCGGTCGCACCACCGTCGACGGCGCCGACCTCGCCCGGCTCGCCGAGGAGCTCGCCGACCACCCCGACCGCGACCGGACCCGCGCCAGTGCCGTCAGCGCGCGCAACCGGTTGACCGGGATCGTCACCAAGGTCACCCGCGACACCGTCATGGCGCAGGTCGACCTGATCTGCGGGCCCTACCGGATGGTGTCGCTGATGAGCGCCGAGGCGGCCCTCGAGCTCGGGCTCGAGCCGGGGGTACGCGCGATCGCCTCCGTGAAGTCCACCAACGTCGTCGTCGAGAGGCCCTGATGAAGGTCGCCACGAGGTCACTCCCCGTCCTGCTGCTGGTCCTCCCGCTCGCCGCCTGCGGGGGTGGCGACGCGAGCGGCGGAGAGGGCGGAGGCGGTGGCGAGCTGACGGTGCTCGCAGCCGCCTCCCTCACCGACGTCTACGAGGACCTCGCCGAGGGCTTCGAGACCGAGCACGACGTCGACGTCACGTTCTCCTTCGGGTCGAGCACCGACCTGGCCGAGCAGGCCGCCGACGGTGCCCCCGGTGACGTGCTGGCGACGGCCGACGAGACCTCGATGCAGGTGGCCGAGGACGCCGACGTGACGGGCGACGTCAGCCCGTTCGCCACCAACGTGATGGTGCTCGTGACCCCGCCCGACAACCCCGCCGGGATCGAGTCGCTCGACGACCTCGAGGGCGCCACCTGGGTCCGCTGCGCCGACGAGGTGCCGTGCGGCCGGGTCGCCCGGGCGGTGCTCGAGGACAACGACGTCACCGCGGAGCCGGCGAGCCTCGAGGACGACGTCAGGGCCACGCTCGACAAGGTGATCTCGGGCGAGGCCGACGCCGGCATGGTCTACGCGAGCGACGCGGTCGCCGCGGGCGACGACGTGACCACCATCGAGGTCCCGGGCTCGGACGAACAGCTCACGACCTACTTCATCGCGACGCTGCAGCAGAGCGAGGACGCCGAGCTCGCCCAGGAGTGGGTCGACCTGGTGACCTCCCAGGAGGGCCAGCAGGCACTCACGGACGCGGGCTTCACGCTTCCGTGAGCGTCGGGCAGGCCCCCCACCTCGTGCGAGGGAGGGGGGTGAAGGACCCGCTGGGCCGACCACCGGCCCTGCTGGTGGTGCCGGCGGCGCTCGGGACCGCCCTGCTCGTGGTGCCGCTCGTGGCGATGGTGGCCGCCACCCCCTGGAGCCAGCTGCCCAGCCAGCTGGCCTCCGAGCCGCTCCGGGAGGCGTTGTGGCTCTCGCTGCTCACCTCGACCGTGGCGATGCTGGTCTGCCTCGTGCTCGGCCTCCCGCTGGCCTGGCTGCTGGCCCGGGTCGACTTCCGCGGCCGCGGCGCAGTCCGGGCGCTGGTGACGGTCCCGCTCGTGCTGCCGCCGGTGGTCGCAGGCGTCGCGCTGCGCACGGCGTTCGGCCGCACCGGCGTGATCGGGGAGCCGCTGCTCGAGCTGACCGGGTTCAGCTTCCCGTTCACGACCTGGGGCGTGGTGCTGGCCCACGTGTTCGTCTCCATGCCGTTCGTCGTGATCGCGATCGAGGGGGCGCTGCGCTCCGCCGACCCGGAGTACGACGCCGCCGCCGCGACCCTCGGAGCCTCCCGCTGGACCGCGTTCCGCCGGGTGACGGTGCCCCTCGCGCTCCCCGGCATCGTCGCCGGCATGGTGCTCGGCTGGGCACGCTCGCTCGGCGAGTTCGGCGCGACCATCACCTTCAACGGCAACTACCCCGGCACCACCCAGACCATGCCCACGCTGATCTACGTGACCCGCCAGTCCGACCAGGACGCCGCGCTCGCGCTCAGCCTGGTGATGCTGGTGGTCTCGATCGTGGTGCTGCTCGCGCTGCGGGACCGCTGGCTGGTGACGCCGTGAGCGGGCCTGCGAGCGCCGCGGGAGAAGGGCTGGAGGTCGACGTCGAGGTGGTCGACCGGGTCCGCGCCGCGTTCACGGTGGAGCCGGGGTCGGTGTGCGCCGTGATCGGCCCCAACGGCGCCGGCAAGTCGTCGCTGGTGCGCGCGATCGCCGGGCTGGTGCCGGTGACCGGTCAGGTGCGGCTCGGCGGCGTCGACCTGCTCGACCTTCCCGCCCGCGAGCGGGGCATCGGCATGGTGTTCCAGGGTCAGAAGCTGTTCCCCCACCTGACGGCCGTTGACAACGTCGCCTTCGGACCCCGCGCCCGCGGCGCAGCACGCGGCGACGCCGACGCGCGCGCCCAGGAGTGGCTCGACCGGTTCGGCATCGGCGACCTGTCCGGCCGCAAGCCGCGGCAGCTCTCCGGCGGGCAGGCGCAGCGGGTCGCCATCGCCCGGGCACTGGCCACCGACCCGGCGCTGCTGCTGCTCGACGAGCCGCTGACCGGGCTCGACGTCAAGGTCGCCATGGCCCTGCGGATCGAGCTCGGCCGACACCTCGCGTCCTACGGAGGGGTCACGCTGCTGGTCACCCACGACGCCATCGACGCGCTCACCATCGCCGACCGGGTGCTGGTGCTCGACGGCGGCGGCGTCGCCCAGGTGGGCACGCCGGCAGAGGTCGCCCAGCGGCCCAGCACCGAGCACGTGGCCCGACTGGTCGGCCTCAACGTCGTCCGGCGGGGCGACGAGCTGACCGCCTTCACCCCGGACACGGTGGCCGTGGGGCTGGCCAGCCGGGGCGAGCCCGAAGGGTCGCCTCGGCTCCGCTGGCGCGGCCGGGTCGCCGACGTCGCGCCGCACGGCGACGCGGTACGGCTGCTGGTGCACGCCGCGTCCGGCGGCCCCGACCTGATCGCCGACGTCACCCCCGCGGCGGCGGCGGAGCTGGGCCTGGCTCCCGGCACCGAGGTCTGGCTGTCGGTCAAGGCGACTGCGGTGCGCACCTATCCGGCCGACGGCGCGGGGGCCGCTACAGTCGGTCCATGACCCAGGACGAGCCTCCCCTCCAGCCCGGCAAGGTCGATCGCAACCTCGCGATGGAGCTGGTGCGGGTGACAGAGGCGGCCGCCATGGCCGCCGGGCGCTGGGTCGGCCGCGGTGACAAGAACGGCGCCGACCAGGTCGCCGTCAACGCCATGCGGGTGATGATCTCGACGGTCAACATGAACGGCACGGTCGTCATCGGCGAGGGCGAGAAGGACGCCGCGCCCATGCTCTACAACGGCGAGCAGGTCGGGGACGGCACCGGCCCGGAGTGCGACGTCGCGGTGGACCCGATCGACGGCACCACGCTGACCGCCAAGGGCATGACCAACGCGATCTCGGTGCTCGCGGTCGCGCCGCGGGGCGCGATGTACGACCCGTCTGCCGTGTTCTACATGAAGAAGCTGGTCACCGGCCCCGAGGCGGCGGACGTCGTCGACATCCGCTACCCCGTCGCCGAGAACATCCACCAGGTGGCCAAGGCCAAGGGCTCCAACCCCGAGGACGTCACGGTCGTGCTGCTCGACCGGCCCCGCCACGAGAAGCTGGTCGACGAGATCCGCAAGACCGGCGCCCGGATCATGTTCATCACCGACGGGGACGTGGCCGGGGCGATCATGGCCGCCCGCGCGACCACCGGCATCGACCTGCTGCTCGGCATCGGCGGCACGCCGGAGGGGATCATCGCGGCGTGCGCGATGAAGTGCACCGGCGGCGTGATCCAGGGCCAGCTGTGGCCGACCGACGACGAGGAGCGGCAGCGTGCGCTCGACGCCGGCCACGACCTCGACCCCGACCACTTCCTCAGCACCGACGACCTGGTCAAGGGCGACGAGGCGTTCTTCGTCGCCTCCGGCATCACCGACGGCGAGCTGATGCGCGGCGTCCGCTACCGCGCCGGCGGCTGCACGACCGACTCGCTGGTGATGCGGGCGCGCAGCGGCACCATCCGCTCCATCACCTCAGAGCACAAGCTGCACAAGCTACGCACTTTCGCCGCGATCGACTTCGACCACTGAGACGGTCCCCGTCAGCCGGTGGCGGACCAGCGCCGCCACCACCTGCTCGATGACCCGCGGGTCGACCGCCATGCCGACGTGGGAGGCGCGGACCTCCACCGGGTGGGCGACCGGGTCCACGCAGGCCCGCCAGTCGACGATGCCGTCGCGACGCGAGTAGATCGCGGTGAACCCGACCCCGTCGGGCACCGGCTCCCGACTCTCCTCGAAGCTCTCGCGCGCGCACTCCCCCGCGACACAGTCCTCGGCCATCAGACCACGCACCCCGGCACGGCTGAGCCGGACCAGCACGTCGACGCTGCACGTCAGCGACACGTGGTGCGCGGCCGGGGCGAGCATCGGGCTGCCGAGGGTGACGATCCCGGAGACCAGGTCGGGGCGGCGTACGGCGAGGCCGCGCGCCAGCATCCCGCCGAGGCTGTGGCCCACGACCTGCACCCGCGAGCCGCGGCGCTGGGTGATCGCCTCGAGCCGCACCTCCAGGTCGGTGGCGGCGGTCCGGGTGCAACCGACGTTCGCACGGATCTGCGAGCGGTAGGTGCGGTAGCCACGGCGCCGCAGCGAACGGGCCATCAACGACAGGCTCGCGTCGCCGGCCAGGAAGCCGGGCACGAGCACGACGGGCTCCCCGCGCTGGGGGGAGCGTGCCGCGTACGGGAGGTCGCGCCGGAGGCGACGCTCCCCCGCGAGCCACACCAGGTGGCGACCGGTCTCGCTGACCACGCTGCGCTCCCGGAGCACGGCCGCGACGCCGGGACGGTCGAAGCCGTCCGGCTGCAGGAATCCGCCGAGCGTGCGGGCCATCCGTCGAGGGTAGGGCGCACAGGGGCCGGTCGTGGCGCATTTCACACACCTCGGGTCAGTTCCATACGGACGGTACGGTCAGGGCATGGCCCCGCACACCGAGCCCCAGCACGACGTCGTGGTCTCCGAGGAGCTCTTCGCCCCGGTCGGCCGCGGCATCGAGCTGTGCTACCAGACCTTCGGCGACCCCGCGGACGAGCCGGTGCTGCTGGTGATGGGACTCGGTGGACCGATGACCTGGTGGGACCCCGAGCTGTGCCGGATGATCGCGGCTCGCGGTCGCTACGTCATCCGCTACGACAACCGCGACACCGGACGCTCCACCCGGATCAAGGACCAGCGGACCACCCGCGCCGCGCTGGCCCGTTCCTTCGCCGGGCAGTCGGTGAAGCCGCCGTACACCCTCGGCGACATGGCCGACGACGGCTTCGGGCTGCTCGACCACCTCGGGCTCGACGCCGCCCACGCCGTCGGCGTCTCGATGGGCGGCATGATCGCCCAGGTGATGGCGGTCGCGCGTCCCGACCGCGTTCGCAGCCTCACCAGCATCATGTCGACGACCGGGAAGCGGTCGGTCGGCTGGCAGCATCCCCGGCTGCTCCCCATGCTGATCGCGCCCCGCGGTCGCGGCCGGGAGGCGTACGCCGCCACCTCGATCAGGATGGGCGAGCTGATCGGCTCCCCCGCGTTCCCGGTGCCGCGCGAGGAGGCCCTGGCCCGGGCCGCGGAGACCTTCGACCGCGGCGTCTCCGCCAGCGGCGTGCTGCGCCAGATGCAGGCGATCATGGCCGCGCCCAACCGTGGCCCCCGGCTGCGCGGGTTGCGGATCCCGGCGACGGTGGTCCACGGCTCTGCCGACCGGATGGTCCACGTCTCCGGCGGCCGGGCGACCGCTCGCGCGATCCCCGACGCCGAGCTGCTGATCGTCGACGGCATGGGCCACGACCTGCCCCGCGACCTCTACCCGACGTTCACCGACGCGATCGACCGCACGGTCGTCCGGGCGGTGGGCCCGGGCTGACCGTCCGGCCGCAGCGTCACCCGCTCGACCTCGACCTCGACCCGCTCCAGATGACAGGGACGAGGACGCTGCGTGTTCCTCACCGGCAGCACCTGAGGGACGAATCCGTCGTGAAATGGCGCCGGCCACGGTAACGGTTGGGTGACGCCGGCAGTCCGGCGCCTGCCTGACGGACGCCGAAGGTTGCCAAGAGGTCCGGCGCACCAGTTGACTGTGACCCACACCACAACAGGAGAGGAGCAACCATGCGGCGGCCCTCGGTTTGGCAGACGCGCGGAGAGGCGCGGAGACGGGTGGGTGCAGCGGGACTGGGCGTGGCGTGCGTGCTCGGCCTGGTTGCCTGCTCCGGCGACGACGGTGGCCCGCCGGAGATCACCTGGTACATCAACCCGGACGCGGGAGGTCAGGCGGCGGTCGCCGAGGCGTGCTCCACCGACGACTACACGATCACCACGCAGGTGCTCCCCCAGGACGCCAACCAGCAGCGGATCCAGCTGGCCCGACGCCTCGCGGCGGCTGACCCGGAGATCGACATCATGAGCATCGACCCGCCGTTCACCGCGGAGTTCGCGAACGCCGGCTACCTCGCCGAGATCCCGCAGGACATGCAGGACAAGTTCGGCGAGCAGGCTTTCGAGAGCGCTGTCCAGGCCGCAACCTGGGAGGACCAGATCGTGGTGGCACCGTTCTGGTCGAACACGCAGGTCCTCTGGTATCGCAAGTCCTTCGTCGAGAAGGCGGGCCTCGACATGAAGCGGCCCGTGACCTGGGACCAGATCATCCAGGCGGCCGCCGACAACGGCGGTACGGTCGCGGTCCAGGCCAACAAGTACGAGGGTTACTCGGTGTGGATCAACGCGCTGATCGCGGGCGCCGGCGGCGAGATCGCCTCGGAGACCGAGAAGGGTGAGGACGCGCAAATCGACATCGCCTCCCCGGCCGGCCAGGACGCCGCTGGTGTCATCGAGGAGCTGTCGGGCTCTGAGGCTGCACCTGCGGACCTGTCGGTCTCCAACGAGGGCACGGCCGCGGCGACCTTCGCCACCGACGAAGGGGCGTTCATGGTCAACTGGACCTTCATCCTCAACGGCGCCGGCTACACCGAGGATCTCGTCAAGGACCTCGGCTGGGCCCGCTACCCGGAGACGGTCGAGGGCGACCAGTCCCGGCCGCCGTACGGGGGGATCGGTATTGGAGTGAGCGAGTTCTCCGACGAGAAGGAGTTCTCGGTCCAGGCGCTGGAGTGCCTCACCAGCCCGGAGAACCAGGCGATCAACGCCGAGCTCACCGGCAACATGCCCTCCAGCGAGGCCGGCTACGACCAGCCACAGGTGAAGAAGTTGTTCCCGGCCGACCTGATCGCGCTCTTCCAGGAGAGCCTCGACACCGCGGCGCCTCGCACGGTGTCGCCGTACTGGAGCGACATGTCCGGCAGCATCCAGAACACCTGGCACCCGCCGTCGGGGGTCACCGACCAGACGCCTGAGGAGTCCAGGCAGTTCATCGAGGACGTGCTCCAGGGAAGGAGCCTGTTGTGACCTCCACCGTCGCGCCAGAGACCGGCGCCACCGCCAGGGCCAAGGCGGTCGACAGCGACCGCTCGCGGGCGGAGAACCGGCTGGGCCAGCGCCTGGTCGCCCCCGCAGTGGTCCTGATGCTCCTGGTCACGGCCTACCCGATGTTCCAGGCGCTCTACCTCTCGTTGTTCCGCTACCGGCTCACGAACCCGGACGACCGGGAGTTCATCTGGTTCGGCAACTACGTGACCGTGCTCACGGATCCGCTGTTCTGGGGCGACACCTGGAACACCGTGCTGATCATGGTGCTGACGGTCGCCGTCGAGCTGGTGATCGGCTTCGCCTTCGCCATGGTGATGCACCGGATCGTGTTCGCCCGGGGCGCGATCCGGACGTCGATCCTGATTCCCTACGGCATCATCACCGTGGTCTCGGCGTACGCCTGGCAGTTCGCGTTCAGCCTCACCAACGGCTTCGTGAACACCTGGCTGCCGTTCGTGCCCGACGACTACAACTGGTTCGGGTCGCACTGGCCTGCGATGTTCGCGATCATGGTCTCCGAGATCTGGAAGACGACGCCGTTCATGGCGCTGCTGCTCCTCGCGGGCCTGTCCCAGATCTCCGAGGACATGCTCGAGGCGGCCAAGGTCGACGGGGCGACCGCGTGGCAGCGGCTCTGGAAGGTGATCCTCCCCAACATGCGGGCCGCGATCATGGTCGCGGTGCTGTTCCGGGCGCTGGACGCCTACCGCATCTTCGACAACATCTTCGTGATGACGAAGGGGGCCCAGGACACCGAGTCGGTGTCGTTCCTCACCTACAGACAGAGCATCGAGCAGGTCCAGCTCGGGCTGGGCTCCGCGCTCTCGGTGCTGCTGTTCCTGAGCGTGCTGCTGCTGGCGTGGCTCATCGTGAAGATCTTCCGTGTCGACCTGGCCGCAGCGAGGGGTGAGTCCTGATGAGGAACAAGACGAACGCCGGCCACTGGATCGGGTTCCTGCTGATCCTCGCCTGGTGCCTGCTGCCCGTCGTGTGGATCATCTCGCTGTCCTTCAAGGCACCCGAGGAGACCTCCGCCGGCAGCCCGCAGTTCCTGCCGAAGGATGCCACCCTGCAGAACTACCGCGACATCCTCGGCATCGGCTCGGTGACCCCCGGCCAGGAGACCGTGGCCAACGACTTCCTCGACGCGCTCCGCAACTCGTTCGGGATCTCCCTGATCTCCACCGCACTGGCCGTGGTGTTCGCGACGCTGGCGGCGTACGCCATCGCTCGGCTGGAGTTCAGGGGCAAGCGGATCGTGCTCACCATGGCGCTGGCGATCGCCATGTTCCCGGTGGTCGCGCTCGTCGGTCCCCTGTTCGACCTGTGGCGCACGGTCGGCCTGTTCAACACGTGGCCGGGGCTGATCATCCCCTACATGACCTTCACGCTGCCGCTGGCGATCTGGACGCTGTCGGCCTTCTTCCGCGAGATCCCGTGGGAGATGGAACAGGCGGCGCAGGTCGACGGGGCCACGTCGTGGCAGGCCTTCCGCAAGGTGATCGTGCCTCTGGCGGCACCCGGGGTGTTCACCGCCGCGATCCTGACGTTCTTCTTCGCCTGGAACGAGTTCGTCCTCGCGATCTCGCTGACGTCGACCACCAGCTCGCGCACGGTGCCCGCCCAGCTCTCCTACTTCGTGGGGCCCGACCCCTTCAACCCGCCGTACGGCCTGCTCGCCACCGCCTCGGTCGTGGTGACCGTTCCGATCATCGTCATCGTCCTGCTGTTCCAGCGCAAGATCGTCGCCGGCCTCACCTCCGGCGCAGTGAAGGGGTAACTGTCATGGCTGCCATCGACATGAAGAACATCGTCAAGCAGTACGGCGACGGGTTCGCCGCCGTCAACGACGTCACCATCGACGTGAAGGACGGGGAGTTCATGATCCTCGTCGGCCCCTCGGGTTGCGGCAAGTCCACCTTGCTGCGCATGGTCGTCGGCCTCGAGGACATCACCTCCGGCGACGTGATGATCGGCGAGAAGCGGGTCAACGACCTCGCCCCGCGCGACCGCAACCTCGCGATGGTGTTCCAGAACTACGCGCTCTACCCCCACCTGAGCGTCTACGAGAACATCGCCTTCCCACTCCGGCTCGCCGGGGCGCCGGACAGCGAGGTCGACGAGAAGGTGCGCAAGGCGTCGCAGACGCTCGAGCTCGACGAGCACCTCCAGCGCAAGCCCGGCAACCTGTCCGGCGGTCAGCGGCAGCGGGTCGCGATGGGCAGGGCCATCGTCCGGGACGCAGACGCGTTCCTGTTCGACGAGCCGCTGTCCAACCTCGACGCCAAGCTCCGCGGCCAGATGCGTACCGAGATCTCCCGGTTGCAGAAGCGGCTCGGCATCACCACGATCTACGTCACCCACGACCAGACCGAGGCGATGACGCTGGGCGACCGGGTGGCCGTGCTCAAGCGGGGCTTGCTCCAGCAGCTGGCGACGCCGCGGGAGCTCTACGAGAACCCCGGGAACCTGTTCGTCGCCGGTTTCATCGGTTCGCCGCCGATGAACTTCCTGCCGGCGACGGTCGAGGGGACGTCGGTGAAGCTGCCGTTCGGCACCGTGGAGATCCCGGCCGACAAGGCCGAGAAGGCACGGGGCAAGGGGCTGCTGATCGCAGGCATCCGCCCCGACCACTTCGAGGACGCCTCCGTCCTCGACGCCTCGCGCCGCGACAAGGGCTCGACGTTCCGCGCCACGGTGGACTTCGTGGAGTGGCTGGGCAACGAGGCCTACGCCTACATCCCGTTCGAGGCCCCGCCTGAGGTGCGGGAGCAGCTCAACCAGCTCGAGAGGGACCTCGACGGCGAGGCCATGCGCACCCAGGTGGTGATCAGCCTCGACGGCTCCAGCCGGGTCGCCGAGGGCGACGAGGCCGAGATCTGGGTCGACACTTCCAGGATCCACCTGTTCGACCCGGGCACCGGCGAGAACCTCACGATCGACGCCAGCCACGCCGGCATCGTGCCCG
>CAVRSW010000040.1:0-33336 GCA_963723945.1 uncultured Actinomycetota bacterium | reverse complement strand
GCCGAGCGGTGGGCCGGTTCGCGCGCCGACGTGCTCCGGCTCGCCGTCCCGCCCCGACACGCGACGACGGAGGCGAAGCCCTCACCCGCCGCGGGTCCGCCGCCACCACGCCGCGACCCGGTGGCCTGGGCCGGGCACGAGCCGGCCGACAGCTTCCTCGACCACCTCGCCGACGGCGGCTCGCCCCGGGCGGTGTGGGCGACCGCCCCCGGCACCGACTGGCCGGCGGCGCTCGCCGACGCGGCTGCGGCGACGTACGCCTCGGGACGGGGCGTACTGCTCGTGGTCCCCGACCGCCGCGACGTCGCCCGGGTCGACGCCGCCCTGACCGAGGCCCTCGGCGAGGGCCACCACGTCACGCTCACCGCCGACTCGGGCCCGGCCGCCCGCTACCGCGACTTCCTGGCCGTCGCGCGCGGCGCACGCCGGATCGTGCTCGGCACCCGCGCAGCCGCCTTCGCGCCGGTGCGCGACCTGGGCCTGGTGGCGATCTGGGACGACGGCGACGACCTGCTCGCAGAGCCGCGCGCGCCCTACCCGCACGCCCGCGAGGTGCTGCTGCTGCGGGCCGAGCACGAAGCCTGCGGGGCACTGGTGGGCGGGTTCGCCCGCAGCGTCGAGGCGCAGCAGCTGCTCCGCGCCGGCTGGGCCCGCGAGATCGCCGCCCCACGCGAGGTGCTGCGCGCCCGGGCGCAGGTCTCGGTCGCCGAGGCGGGGGAGCGCGAGCACGGCACCCGGATGCCGCGCGCGGTCTACGACCTGCTGCGCCGGGCCGCGGCCGACGGACCGGTGCTGGTGCAGACCCCCAGGTCCGGCTACGCGCCGAGCCTGGCGTGCGAGCGGTGCCGGACCCCGGCTCGCTGCCGGGCCTGCTCCGGGCCGCTCGCGCTCGGGTCCCCGACCGAGCCGCCCGCGTGCCGGTGGTGCGGCACCTCCGCCCCCGACTGGGCGTGCCCGGCCTGCGGTCATCGCGGTCTGCGCGCGCCCGTCCTCGGCGGCACCCGCACCGCCGAGGAGCTCGGCCGGTCCCACCCGGGGATCCCGGTCCTGACCTCCTCCGGAGACCAGGTGCGCGCGACGGTGCCCGACAAGCCCGCGATCGTGGTCGCGACCCCGGGCGCCGAGCCGGTGGCCGAGGGCGGCTACGCCGCGGTGGTGCTGCTCGACACCTGGTTGCCCCTGGCGCGCGCCGAGCTGCGCACGGAGGAGGAGGCGCTGCGCCGCTGGCTGGGCGCCGCGGGCGGCGTACGACCCGGTGGCCGGGTCCTCGCCGTCGGGCCGTCCGACCACCCCGCGCTGCAGGCGCTGGTCCGCTGGGACCCGGCCGGGTTCGCGGAGCGCGAGGCGGCGCAGCGGGCGGAGGCCCACCTGCCTCCGGCCTCGCGGATGGCGACCGTCACCGGCGCGCCCGGCGCGGTCGACGACGTCCTCACCCTGCTCGAGGGCCCCGACGGCACCGAGGTGCTCGGCCCGGTGCCCGTCGACGAGGCCGGCGAGGTGCGTGCCGTGGTCCGCGTCCCCCGGCGGCTCGGCGTCGAGCTGTCCGCCGCCCTCGGCCGAGGTGCAGCGGCTGCGCTCCGCCCGCAAGCTGGAGGCCGTACGGGTGCAGGTCGACCCGTTCTCCCTCTGAGCGCCTCGCGCGCGGCCTGTGCTGCAGCCGTGTTCGGGATCGGGTACGTCGAGGTGCTGGCCGCGCTGGGCCTGGCCCTGCTGCTGGTGCTGCTCCGCCGCACGTGGAGCACGGCCCGCTGGACCCGGGTCGACGACGAGCACTCCGTGGCCGTCACGGCCGAGGCGTTGGAGGCGCCGTTCACCCGGTTGCTGAGCGACCTGCCCGGCACCCGGCTCCGCACGGGCGGCCAGGCCACCTGGACGCTCGTCGTGTCGCGGGCGTCGTGGTGGACGATCCTCCCGGCGGTCGCGCTGTTCCCGCTCGGCGTGCTGTTCCTGCTGTTCCGGGAGGAGGCCGACCTCGTGGTCACCCTCCGGCCCGCTGCCGACGGGCCCGTGCTCCGGGTGATCGGGACCACCCGGATGTCCGTCGCCGACGCGCTCCCTACGGCGGTCGCGGAGCTGCCGGACGCTCCGCGTCCGCGGGAGACCGGCGTCCCGGTCGGCTGACCCCCGCTCACTAGACTTCCCCGGTGCCCATCCAACCCATCCGGCTCTTCGGCGACCCCGTGCTGCGGCAGCGGGCCGTCGAGGTCGTCGACTTCGACCGTGAGCTGCGCACCCTCGTCTCCGACCTGACCGACACCATGCTGGAGGCGCCGGGAGCGGGCCTGGCCGCGCCCCAGATCGGGGTGGGCCTGCGGGTCTTCACCTGGCACGTCGACGGCGAGCTCGGACACCTGGTCAACCCCGTGCTCGACCTCTCGGCCGAGGAGCAGCTCGGTCCCGAGGGCTGCCTGTCCATCCCCGAGCTGCGCTTCGACTGCCGTCGCGCCCTCTCGGTCGTCGCGAAGGGGTTCGACATGCACGGCGAGCCGGTGACGATCGAGGGCAGCGAGCTGCTGGCCCGGGCGATCCAGCACGAGACCGACCACCTCGACGGCGTGCTCTTCCTCGACCGGCTCGACACCGAGACCCGGAAGGCCGCCATGAAGGCGATCCGCGAGTCCGACTGGTTCGGGCTGCAGCCGCCCACGGTCAAGATCAGCCCCCACGCGACGCACGGGCTCGGTCTCTGATGCGGGTCGTGTTCGCCGGCACTCCCGAGGTGGCCGTCCCCTCCCTGGAGGCGGTGGCGGCGAGTGGGCACGAGCTGGTGGGCGTGGTGACCCGGCCCGACGCCCCCTCCGGTCGCGGCCGCAGGCTCGTGGCCAGCCCGGTCGGGCTGCGTGCCGAGGAGCTCGGAGTCCCCGTGCTCAAGCCCGACCACCCGCGCGACGAGGAGTTCCAGGCCGCGCTGCGTGCCCTGGCCCCCGACTGCTGCCCGGTCGTGGCGTACGGCGCGCTGCTGCCGCAGAGTGCCCTCGACATCCCGGTCCACGGCTGGGTCAACCTCCACTTCTCGGTGCTGCCGTCGTGGCGCGGCGCCGCGCCGGTCCAGCACGCGCTGTGGGCGGGCGACGAGGTGACCGGCGCGACGACGTTCCGGATCGTGCGGGCGATGGACGCCGGTCCGACCTTCGGCGTGATGACCGAGGCGGTCCGACCCCTCGACACGGCCGGCGACCTGCTCGGCCGGCTCGCCGAGGGCGGGGCCGGGCTGCTGGTCGCCACCCTGGACGGCATCGAGGACGGCACCCTCGAGGCCCGCGAGCAGCCGGCCGAGGGGGTCAGCCTCGCGCCGAAGATCACCGTCGACGACGCCCGGGTCGACTGGACCGAGCCGGCCCTGGCCGTCGACCGGCGGGTCCGGGCCTGCACCCCCTCGCCGGGTGCGTGGTCGACCCACGGGGGCGAGCGGATCAAGCTCGGACCGGTCCTGCCCGACCCCGACCACCCTGCGCTCGCGCCCGGGGAGCTGGTGGTGACCAAGCGGGCGGTCCTCGTCGGCACCGGGACGGTGCCGGTCCGGCTGGGGGCGGTCAAGGCGTTCGGCAAGCGGGAGATGGCCGCGACCGACTGGGCTCGCGGCACCCGCCCGGAGCCCGGGACCCGATGGGAGTGATCCAGGTCACGCGTGGGTTAGGGTGACGGGAGGTCATTGAACGCTGGTCTACCTCGGAAGGACCACCCCATGTCCGTCATGAGCGTGCTCGATCGCGAGCACACCGTCGCTCCCCACAGCTACAACCGGTGGCTGATCCCCCCGGCCGCCCTCGCGGTTCACCTCTGCATCGGGCAGGCGTACGCCACGAGCGTCTACAAGAACTCGATGGTCGACCACTTCGGCGCCTCGCAGACCGCGATCGGCTTCGTGTTCTCGATCGCCATCGTGATGCTCGGGCTGTCGGCGGCGGTCTTCGGCACCTGGGTCGACCGGGTCGGCCCACGGAAGGCGATGTTCACCGCAGCCTGCTGCTGGGCCGCCGGGTTCCTCGTCGGCGCCGCCGGCATCGCCACCGGCCAGCTGTGGCTGCTCTACCTCGGCTACGGCGTGATCGGCGGCATCGGGCTCGGCATCGGCTACATCTCGCCGGTATCCACCCTGATCAAGTGGTTCCCCGACCGGCCCGGCCTCGCGACCGGCATGGCGATCATGGGGTTCGGCGGCGGTGCCATGGTGGCCGCGCCCGCCTCCCGGCAGCTGATGGGCTACTTCGACCCGGCGTACGACCCCTCCGACGCCGCATCGCTCGCCAGCGGCGGCGGCCTCACCGGCCTCTTCGTCAGCCTCGGGGTCATCTACTTCGCGATCATGATGATCGGCGTCGCCAACATCCGGGTGCCTCCCGCGGGCTGGAAGCCGGAGGGCTTCGACCCCTCTCAGGTCGAGGACAAGAAGCTGGTCACCGACAGCGACGTGTCGGCGGCCAACGCGATCAGGACCCCGCAGTTCTGGCTGCTCTGGACCGTGCTGTTCTGCAACGTGACCGCCGGCATCGGCATCCTCGAGCAGGCCGCGCCGATGATCCAGGACTTCTTCCGCGACGGGTCCGGGGGCGACTCCAGCGTCACCGTCGCTGCCGCAGGCGGGTTCGTCGGGCTGCTGTCGCTGTTCAACATGGCAGGCCGCTTCGGGTGGTCCAGCACGTCGGACTACATCGGGCGCAAGCCGATGTACATGGTCTTCCTCGGTGGCGGGATGGCGCTCTACGTGCTGCTGGCGATCGTCGGCTCGACCGCGACGCTGGTCTTCGTGCTGATCGCGGCGGTCATCATCTCCTTCTACGGCGGCGGCTTCGCGACCGTGCCGGCCTACCTCCGCGACCTGTTCGGGGTCTTCCAGGTCGGCGCGATCCACGGACGCCTGCTGACGGCCTGGGCCGCCGCCGGTGTCGCAGGTCCGCTCATCATCAACGGGTTCCTCGACCGCGCCGGTGGGGCCGGCACCCTGACGGCCGACGCCTACCGCGCAGCGTTGTTCACCATGGTCGCTGTGCTCGCCGTCGGGTTCGTCGCCAACCTGCTGATCAGGCCTGTCGCCTCGAAGTTCCACGAGGACGACCGCTCCGACCACCACGCCGACGAGGCCAGCGAGCGGGAGGCCGCCCTGCAGGAGGAGAAGGAGCTGACCCCGGCCAGCACCCAGGCGCGGCTGATCGTCTCGTGGGGCGTCGTCTCGTTGCTGCTGGCGTACGGCGTCTACCAGACGGTCGTGACGACGCTGAACCTGTTCTGAGCCTGGCCCGGGGGCCCTCGTCGCGGGGTCGCTAGCCTGAGCCCATGGCCAGGCCCGCGACCCCGGAGGACGTCGACCGGATCTGCGGCGAGCTGCCGGAGACCGAGCTCGGCATCTCGTGGGGCGACCGGCCGACCTGGAAGGTGCCGCGCGGGGACAAGGGCAAGGGGTTCCTGCTCTACCGGATGCCCCACCAGACCGCGGTCGACCCGGAGACGGGGGAGATGTACGACGACCTGATCGTGATCCAGACCCCGACGGCTGCCGAGAAGCAGGCCCTGGTCGACGACCCGGACACGCCGTTCTTCACGATCGACCACTTCCGCAACTACGACGCCGTGCTGGTCCAGCTGTCCCGGCTCGGCGAGCTCGGCGTCGACGAGCTGCGCGAGATCATCACCGACGCATGGGCCAAGCGGGCACCGAAGCGGCTGGTCCGGAAGCACCTCGGGGATGCCGGTGCGGAGGCAGCCCCGAGATGACGGACGCCGCACGACTGGCGGCGTACGACGTCCTGCGGGCGGTCCGGGTCGACGACGCCTACGCCAACCTGGTGCTGCCCAAACTGCTGCGCGAGCACCGGCTGAGCGGCCGCGACGCCGGCTTCGCCACCGAGCTCGCCAGCGGGACGCTGCGGCGGCTCGGCAGCTACGACGCCGTCATCGACGCCTGCCTCGACCGCGGCAAGGTGCAGTCCCGGGTCCGGGACGTGCTGCGGCTCGGCGCCCACCAGATCCTGGCGATGCGGGTCGAGGACCACGCGGCGGTCAGCGCGACGGTCGACCTCGCCCGTGCCCGCGGCGGGCCGCGCTCGGCCGGGCTGGTCAACGCCGTGCTCCGACGGATCGCGACAGCCGACCTCGACACCTGGCTCGAGCGGGTCGCACCGGACGCCGCGAGCGACCCGGTCGGCCACGCCAGCGTCGTGCACAGCCACCCCCGCTGGGTGGTGGAGGCGTTCGGGGCGGCACTGGGGGAGCGGTCGGCGGAGCTGCCCGAACTGCTCGCCGCGGACAACGCGCCGCCGCGGGTGGTGCTGGTCGCCCGACCCGGCCGGTCCACGGTCGACGAGCTCCCCGGCGAACCGACCCTGCTCTCACCGTACGGCGTGGTGCTGGGCGGGGGTGACCCCGGATCGGTGCCGGCCGTCGCCGAGGGGCGCGCGGGAGTCCAGGACGAGGGGTCGCAGCTGGTGGCGCTGGCGCTGGCCGCCGCCGAGGTCGAGGGTGAGGACCGGCGCTGGCTCGACCTCTGTGCCGGCCCCGGCGGCAAGGCGGCGCTCCTCGCCGCGCTGGCGGCCGGGTCGGGCGCGCGGCTGGTGGCCAACGAACGGCAGCCGCATCGCGCCGAGCTGGTCTCGCGCGCCCTCGCCGGGGCCGAGGGGGTCGAGGAGGTGACCGTCCACGACGGCACCCGCCCGCCGTGGCCCGCCGGGTCCTTCGACCGGGTCCTGGTCGACGCGCCCTGCTCGGGTCTGGGGGCGCTCCGGCGCCGGCCCGAGGCCCGCTGGCGACGCCTGCCTGCCGACCTCCGGGAGCTGGTGCCGCTGCAGCGCGCGCTGCTCGGCGCCGCCCTCGACATCGTGCGCCCCGGAGGGGTGGTGCTCTACGCGACCTGCTCCCCGGTGCTCGCCGAGACCTCCGACGTGCTCTCGTCGGTCCTCGTCGCCCGCGACGACGTCCGGCTCGGGCCGGTGCCGCTCGACCTCCCCGACGTGGCCGCGACGCTGGACGGCACCGCCCAGCTGTGGCCGCACCGACACGGCACCGATGCGATGTTCCTGGGGCTGTTGCGACGCCTGTGACAGAAGTGACGAGCTTCGGGTGACGACTCGGTCAAGAACCCGCGGCGACCCATGAAATCCACAAGGTCCGTGAGGTGCAATGGCGAGGAACGGTCCGGTTCGGCGGGCCGCTACGGGAGGTGGCTGATGCGACGCGCGGTGGCGGTGCTCCTCATGGCCCTGCTGGGCCTGGCGCCGGCGACCGCAGCCTCGGGCTCCGACGTCGTGGTCGTGCCCGGGACCTCCTTCCCGACGGGTGACACCTATCTGAGCTGGTTCGGGTGCGCGGGGCTGTTCGGACCCTCCGCCGCCGGACCCAGCCCCACGGTCGGGGTCGACGCCGCAGCACCCCTGGGCAGCCGTGCCACCCGGCTTGCGATGCCCGCGACCGGGCAGGCCTCGGGGCCGGTGGCACGGGTCGACTCGGTGGGTGGCGCCGCCTGGTCGATGTGGGTACGACCGGTCTCGGGTGGGCAGGGCGTCGCGCACGTCTGGTACGTCTCCTCGGAGCTCGACGAGGGCGAGGTGTGGTCCGGTCGCACCGACCTGGCGGCCACCGCGGGGCAGTGGCAGCAGGTCCTCCCCGCCACCGCCCGGTTCAGCTGGACCCGGGTCGCCGCCGCGACCGGTGAGGTCCTCGAGCAGGCCGGGACCGCGACGCTCGCCGGCTTCACCCGGGCACGGGGCGACGGGCCCGGCTACCTGCTGGCCGGCTTCGGGTGCGACGGGGAGCCGTTCGTGCTGGACGCGGTGGCGACCGGCGCCACGACGTACGACCTCGAGGGGTTCCCGGTCTCGACGACGATCGCGGCCTCCGCTTCGCAGGTCGCACCCGGGACCGAGGTGACGATCACGGGCGTGACCCTCGACGGCGACCAGCAGCCGACCGGCGCACCGCTGGTGCTGCAGGCCCGGCCGGCGGGGGCCGACCGGTTCACCGGGGTGGGTCCCGGGCCGTTGCTCGGCGGCACGGACGGCAGTGTGGTGACGACGGTGACTCCCGAGCGGACGACCCGCTACCGGTGGTTCCAGCCGGCCACCGGCTACGCCGACGCCGGCAGCTCGCCGGTCGTCACGGTGCGCGTCGGCCGCTGACGCCCGGCCTCGCCGGTAGGTTGAGGCCATGGCGTCGCCGTTCACCGAGGTCGAGGTCGACGACCGCGTCATCAAGGTCACCAACCCGGACCGCGTGTACTTCCCGGAGTCCGGGGCGACCAAGCTCGACCTGGTCCACTACTACCTCGCGGTCGGCGACGGCATCGTCAACGCGTTGTTCGAGCGCCCCTGCATGCTGCACCGGTTCCCGAAGGGGCTGGCGGGCGACAAGGTGCACCAGAAGCGGATCCCGGCCGGTGCCCCGCCCTGGGTGGAGACGGTCCGGCTCCACTTCCCTCGCTGGAACCGCACCGCCGACGAGCTGTGCGTCACCGAGCTCGGCGCGGTGATCTGGGCGGTGCAGATGTCGACCGTCGAGTTCCACCCGTGGAACAGCCGGCGCGCCGACACCGAGAAGCCCGACGAGTGGCGGATCGACCTGGACCCCGGGCCGCTGTCGGACTTCGCGCAGGTGCAGCGGGTCGCCGGCGTCGTCCACGAGGTGCTCGACGAGCTCGGCGCCGTCGGCCACCCCAAGACCAGCGGCAGCAAGGGGCTGCACGTCTACGTCCGGATCCACCCCGACCACGGCTTCCCCGACGTACGCCGGGCGGCGCACGCGTTCGCCCGCGAGGTCGAGCGACGGGCACCCGACGACGTCACGACCGAGTGGTGGAAGAAGAACCGCGACCCGCACCACCTGTTCGTCGACTACAACCAGAACACCCGCGACCACACCATCGCTGCGGCGTACTCGGTCCGCGGCCTCCCCGACGCCCGGGTCTCGACGCCGGTCCGCTGGGACGAGGTCCGCGACTGCGACCCGCGCGACTTCACGATCTTCACCGTCCCGCAGCGGTACGCCGAGCTGGGTGACCTGCACGAGGGCATCGACGGCCAGGTGTTCGACATCGCGCCGCTGCTGGAGTGGTCCGACCGCGACGCCGCCGAGGGCGCGGCCCCACCACCGGCGCCGGAAGACGCCCCCTAGGATCCGGTGCCGTGGGCATCCAGATCACGCCGAGCATCCTGAACGCCGACTTCGCCTCGCTGGGGGCCGAGGTCGCGCGGATCCCCAGCGCCGACTGGGTGCACGTCGACGTGATGGACAACCACTTCGTCCCCAACCTGACGTTCGGGCCGACGATGGTCGAGGCGCTCGCGCGGGCGACGGACGTCCCGCTGGACGCCCACCTGATGATCGAGGGCCCCGACCGCGAGGCGATGGCGTACGTCGAGGCGGGCGCCCGCTCGGTCACCTTCCACGTGGAGGCGAGCCGGGCGCCGGTGCGGCTCGCCCGTGAGCTGCGCGGCCATGGTGCCCGGGCCAGCATGGCGTTGCGGCCCGCGACGCCCGTCGAGCCCTACGAGGACCTGCTCGCCGAGCTCGACATGGTGCTGCTGATGACGGTCGAGCCGGGCTTCGGCGGTCAGAAGTTCCTCGACCTGGTGCTGCCCAAGATCCGGCGGACCCGCGAGCTGATGAACCGGCACGGTCTCGAGACCTGGCTCCAGGTCGACGGTGGCGTCTCCCTCGAGACCATCGAGCGCTGCGCCGAGGCCGGCGCCGACGTGTTCGTGGCCGGCTCGGCGGTGTTCAAGGCCGAGGACCCCGACCGGATGGTCGAGGCCCTCCGCGGTGCCGCTGAGACGGTCGGCTGATCACTCCGGGGGGACCTGCAGCGCGCGGACCTCGACCCGGGCCCGGAGCGCGGTGGCGGCCTGCTCGGCCCAGCCGACGGCGGCGGCCTCGTCCGCCGCCTCGATGATCCAGAAGCCGCCGAGGTACTCCGGAGCGGTGGTGAACGGCCCGCTGCGTCGCACCGGGTGGTCTCCGGACCCGTCGACCGTGGTCGCCGTCGAGGGCGGCATCAGCCCGCCCGCCGTGACGAACGCGCCCTGCTCGACCAGCGCGTCGTTGAAGGCGCCGACCCGTGCCATGACCTGCTCGAGCTCGGCCGGGTCCATGCTCGCCATCGTCGGCTCCTCCTCGGAGTCGTGCGGAAGGCTCAGGAAGTACTGGGACATCTGTGGTCTCCTCGGTGGTGGGCGGCCCGGGCGGCTGCCTCTCACCCTCCACGATCGGTCACGGACCGGTACGACACCGGGCGACGCATCGGATCAGGACCGACGCCGGGCACCGGGCCGAGAGTCGGGTACTGCCGGCGCAGCAGCTCGCGGGCATGCTCCCTCGGCATCGGGGCCTGCGGACGGCAGACGGCGACCGTCAGGCCGTCGAGGAGCGCGCGACCAGCACGTCGAGATCCCGGCGGTCGAGCGCGTAGTCCAGCTGTTCGGCCAGCAGGGCACGCTCCCGGTCGCGGGCCTCACGCATGGTCGGCTCCAGCGCAGGCTCCGACCGCCACAGCTCGCACCACGCCAGCCACACCCGCGCCTCCACCACGTGGTCAGGAAGGTCGGGGAGGTGCGCCGGCAGACCCTCACCGCGCCAGCGCAAGTGAGCTGGTCGCGACCGGCGAGACCCGTCCAGTGCGCGCTGACCCGCATCAGGTGCTCCACGCTCCCGAGGTGGTGGATGATCGAGGAGCTGCTGACCCCGCTGGTCCGCGCGACCGCGCGCAGCGAGACGGCTCGTGGTCCGCCCTCGGCCAGCAGGTGGTTGACGGCGGCCACCAGCGCCCCGGTGCGCGACTCGGTGTCGATCAGCCGCGGCATGGACCGAGTCCAGCACCCCGCCGGCGACTCCGTGCCGGCCCTCCACAGGGGGCCTGGTTCGCGTTGGTGGAGCGTTCGATCAAGGCTGCGGTCGTTCGAACGCTCCAACAACGCGATCGGCACCCCCTGCCTCTGGCCGCGCTGCCTGGGCGGGCGTCGGTGCGCAGCGCGTGTGGGCGACCTCACGGGCCGGCCCGGGCGCTCCGGGAGTACGCTCGGGTCAGCAAGGAGCCACTGTGAGAGCAGGGGCTCGCGTGCTCTGGGGGCGGTGGAACTCCGCACCGGCGGTGACAGTCCGCGACCCGGTCGCAGCACCCGTGAGGGAGCGGCGCCCGGTTGACCAGGTGGAACTCCTGGACCGACGGTCAAAGTCCGGATGAGAAGCAGCACGCAGTGCGGTCGTCGGACCCGTCCGGACGTCCGTGTGACGCCGCGCCCCCCGTGCCCGCGAGCACGGAAGGGAGTGAGGCCGATGACGTTCACCGCAGCCGAGCACGCCGCCATGCGTCGCGCGCTGGCGCTCGCGGCCACGCCCGGAGTGCCCCACGGCCCCAACCCGCGGGTGGGGTGCGTCCTGCTCGACCCGTCCGGCGCCGAGGTGGGGGAGGGCTTCCACCGAGGCGCCGGCACCACGCACGCCGAGGTCGACGCGCTGGCCGCAGCCGGGGACGCCGCCCGCGGCGCGACCGCCGTCGTGACCCTGGAGCCCTGCGACCACACCGGGCGTACCGGCCCGTGCACCGAGGCGCTGCTCGCCGCGGGCGTGGTCCGGGTGGTCTTCGCGCAGTCGGACACCAACCCGGCAGCACGAGGTGGCGCCGCCACACTTCGTGACGCCGGCGTCGACGCCGAGGGCGGCCTGCTGGAGGAGGAGGCGCGCCGGCTCAACCGGGCCTGGACCTTCGGCCACGAGCACGGCCGGCCGTTCGTCACCTGGAAGCTCGCCACCACCCTGGACGGTCGCAGCGCCGCCGCCGACGGCAGCAGCCGGTGGATCTCCAGCCGGGCGGCGAGGCTCGACACCCACCGGCTGCGAGGTGAGTGCGACGTCATCCTGGTCGGCACCGGGACGGTCGCGGTCGACGACCCGCAGCTGACGGTGCGCGACGAGGTCGACGAGCCGCTGCCGCGCCAGCCGCTCCGGGTGGTGATGGGGGAGCGGGACCTCCCGACGGGTCGGCGGGTCTTCGACGGCGCCGCCGAGACGCTCCAGCTGCGCACCCGGGACCCGATGGCCGCCCTCTACGAGCTCGGCGCCCGCGGTCGGCAGCACGTCTTCCTCGAGGGCGGACCCACCCTCGCCGCAGCGTTCCTGGCTGCCGGCGTGGTCGACGAGGTCGTGGCGTACGTCGCGCCGATGCTGCTCGGCGGCGGCCGCTCCGCCGTGGGCGACCTCGGCATCACCACGATCGCCGACGCGGTCCACCTGCCCGTGGTGGACGTCCACGTGCTCCCGGGAGCTGCAGGTCCCGACGGGGACCGCGAGGACACCAACGTACGACTGACGCTCAGCCGAGCAGTGGGGAGGACGACCTGATGTTCACCGGCATCGTCGAGGAGCTCGGCACCGTCGTCGGCATGGAGGACCTGGGGGACGCCATCCGGATCACCATCGAGGCCGCCGCGGTCCTGGAGGGGACCTCGCCGGGCGACTCGATCTCGGTCAACGGCTGCTGCCTCACCGTGGTCACCCTCCGGGACGAGGCCGGGGACGGGGGCTGGTGGACGGCCGACGTCATGCTGGAGACGCTCGACAAGACCTCGCTGCGGGGCGCCAGCCCCGGCGACCGGGTCAACCTCGAGCGCGCAGTCACCCTCGAGACCCGACTCGGCGGCCACGTCGTCCAGGGCCACGTCGACGGCGTCGGCACGATCGTGCGCCGCACCCCGAGTGAGCACTGGGAGGTGCTCGAGGTCTCGCTGCCCAACGGGCTCGGTCGCTACCTGGTCGACAAGGGGTCGATCACCGTCGACGGAGTCAGCCTCACCGTCGTGGAGGCGGGTCGCGACAGCTTCACCGTCAGCCTGATCCCGGAGACCCTCGGCCGGACGACGCTCGGCCGACGAGGCGTCGGCGACCCGGTCAACCTCGAGGCCGACGTCCTCGCCAAGCACGTCGAGCGCCTGCTCGCCTGGCCCACCCCGACGGAGGACAGCCCATGAAGATCCGACTCGACCCGATCGAGCGCGCCATCGCCGACATCGCCGCCGGCCGGGCCGTCGTGGTCGTCGACGACGAGGACCGGGAGAACGAGGGCGACATCATCTTCGCCGCCAGTCGGGCGACGCCGGAGCTGATGGCCTTCACGATCCGCCACTCCAGCGGCGTGATCTGCGTGCCGATGCCGGCCGAGATGCTCGACCGGCTCGAGATCCCGCTGATGACGCCGCACAACAAGGACAAGCTGCGGACGGCGTACACGATCTCCGTGGACGCCCGCGACGGCGTCTCCACCGGCATCTCCGCGGCCGACCGCGCCCACACCGCGCGGGTGCTGGCCGACTCGGCCACCGAGCCGTGGGAGATCACGCGACCCGGCCACGTCTTCCCGCTGCGGTACCGCGAGGGCGGAGTCCTCGCCCGCCGCGGGCACACCGAGGCAGCGGTCGACCTGGCGCGGCTGGCCGGGCTGACGCCGGCGGGCGTGCTGGTCGAGGTCGTCAACGACGAAGGCACCATGAAGCGCGGCCAGGAGCTGCGCGACTTCGCCGACGAGCACGACCTGGCCCTGGTCTCGATCGAGGACCTGGTCCGCTACCGGCGCCGCCACGAGGTGCTGGTCGAGCGGGTGGCCGAGACCCGGCTGCCGACACGCTTCGGCGACTTCACCGCCTACGGCTACCGGATCGCCGTGGACGACGGCGAGCACGTAGCCCTGGTCCACGGTGACGTCACGGGCGAGGAGGCGGTGCTCACCCGCGTCCACTCGGAGTGCCTCACCGGCGACGTGTTCGGCAGCCACCGGTGCGACTGCGGTCCGCAGCTGGAGGAGGCGCTCGAGCGGGTCGTGGCAGAAGGGCGTGGCGTCGTGGTCTACCTCCGCGGGCACGAGGGCCGGGGCATCGGACTGGTGGCCAAGCTGCAGGCGTACGCCCTGCAGGACGGCGGTCGCGACACCGTCGACGCCAACCTCGACCTCGGGCTGCCGGCGGACGCCCGCCACTACGGCGCGGCGACGCAGATCCTCCGGGACCTCGGGGTCCGCAGCGTGCGGCTGCTGACCAACAACCCCGACAAGACGGCCAGCCTCGAGGACTACGGTGTGCCGGTGAAGGCGCGGGTGCCGCTGACGCCGCACCCCAACGACCACAACCTGGCCTACCTGCTCACCAAGCGCGACCGGATGGGCCACGACCTCCCCGACCTGGAAGGCAGCACGGAGATGAACGGCAGCGCACCGATGAGCGGAGAGGCCCTGTGAGCGGAGCGGGAGCACCCGACCAGCGGCCCGTCGACTGCCACGACCTCCGGGTGGCGATCGTGGCGGCGTCCTGGCACGAGACCGTGATGGCCGGGCTGGTCGAGGGCGCGCAGCGTGCCTGCCGCGACTACAAGGTCGAAGAGCCGCAGCTGGTGCGGGTGCCCGGGACCTTCGAGCTGCCGGTGGTCGCGCAGGCGCTCGCCGCCCAGGGGTACGACGCGGTCGTGGCCCTGGGTGTCGTGATCCGCGGCGGCACCCCACACTTCGAGTACGTCTGCCGGGCCGCCACCGACGGCCTGGTGCGGGTGGGCCTGGACCACCAGACCGCGATCGGCTTCGGCGTGCTCACCTGTGACGACGAGCAGCAGGCGCTCGACCGTGCCGGGCTCGACTCGTCGCGGGAGGACAAGGGCTACGAGGCCACCGCCGCGGCGCTGACCACCGGTCAGACGCTGCGCTCGATCCGCCGCGGCTACGCCTGACAGAAGGGGGCCCGACCCGGGGGCCTAGGCTTGCCCGACGTGAAGACCTTCGAGGAGCTGTGGGGCGAGCTGTCCGCCAAGGCGGCCGAGCGGCCCGAGGGATCCGGCACCGTCCAGCAGCTCGACGCCGGCGTGCACGCGATCGGCAAGAAGCTGGTCGAGGAGGCTGCCGAGTCGTGGATGGCCGCCGAGCACGAGTCACCCCAGCGGGCGGCCGAGGAGATCAGCCAGCTGCTCTACCACGCGCAGGTGCTGATGCTCGCCTGCGACCTGACCCTCGACGACGTCTACACCCACCTGTGAGGCTGCTGCGATGACCAGCCGTGAGGCACCGAGCCCGGGGAGCCCGATGCTCCGGGTCGCCGTCCCGAACAAGGGCGCGCTCTCGCAGGCGTCCCAGGAGATGCTGCGCGAGTCCGGCTACCGGCAGCGCCACGACCCCCGCGAGCTGACCCTGCTCGACGCCGAGAACGGCGTGGAGTTCTTCTACCTCCGACCCCGCGACATCGCGTTGTACGTCGGCGAGGGCACCCTCGACGTCGGCATCACCGGTCGCGACCTCCTCCGCGACTCCGGCGCCAAGGCCGAGGAGGTGATGGAGCTCGGGTTCGGCTCGAGCCGGTTCCACTTCGCGGGTCCCGCCGGCCGCTACGCCGGCACCGAGGACCTCGCCGGCACCCGCATCGCCACGTCGTACGCCGGCATCGTCCGCGGCTTCCTGGAGCAGCGCGGCATCGACGCCACCGTGACCCGGCTCGACGGTGCCGTCGAGACCAGCATCCAGCTCGGGGTGGCCGACGTGATCGCCGACGTCGTCGAGACCGGCAGCACGCTCAAGGCTGCCGGCCTGGCCACCTTCGGTGAGGTGATCCTGGAGTCCGAGGCGGTGCTGGTGACCCGCGGCGGCGAGGCACCGTCGGGATTCGAGGTCTTCCGCCGGCGGCTCGAGGGCGTCCTGGTCGCGCGGACCTACGTGATGATGGACTACGACATCCCCGAGGCAGCCGTGGCCGGTGCCGCGGCCCTGACGCCGGGCATCGAGAGCCCCACCATCTCCCCGCTGCAGCGCGAGGGGTGGGTGGCCGTCCGGGTGATGGTGCCGCGGGCCGGCTCGCAGCGGTTGATGGACGAGCTGTGGGAGCTCGGCGCCCGCGGCATCCTGGTGACCGACATCCATGCCTGCCGCCTCTGAGCCGACCCGCCGGCCCGAGCTGCCGCACACGTGGCGGCCGTTCGGCGTCCGGATGGCCGGCCTCGTCTTCGGCACCGTGCTCCTCGTCGTCTGTGCCTTCGCGTGGTTCGGCTTCGACGACGAGACCCGCGCCCGGTTCACGGTCTTCCAGCGGGGGACGCTGGTGTTCCTCGGGCTGCTGTTCTACTCCGCCGGCTACGCCATGGCACGCTCGCGGGTCGTCGCGGAGACGGACCGGCTGGTGGTGGTCAACGGCTACCGGCGCCGCGACTACGAGTGGGCGGAGGTGCTGGCGGTCCACCTGCCGCCGGGCGCCCCGTGGGCGGTGCTCGACCTCGCCGACGGCACCAGCCAGTCGGCCATGGGCATCCAGGGCTCCGACGGGGCCCGGGCACAACGCGCGGTCCGCGAGCTGCGCCTGCTGCTCAGCGGGTGACGCTCACCCGATGACGCGGGCGGGCCGCCGGCCGGTCCCGTCGACGACCACGTCGGCGCGCTCCCGGGTGCGATGCTCGGCGAAGTGGACCTCCTCGGCTCGCGCCCAGGCCTCCCAGTGGGGAGCGAACGCGTCGCCGTCGCGCTCCAGCCCGCGGTCCATGCGCACGTCGTACGGCGCCTCGACCCACACCAGCACGGTGGCCCACCGGGCGGCCGGGAGGGCGCCGGAGCCGACGCCCTCGACGACCACCAGCGGCACCGGCGCCAGGGCCAGGCTCCCCGCGAACCGGCCGGCGTGCCAGTCGTAGCGGGGCGCGAGGCCGGGGCGGCCGTCGGCGAGCGGCCCCAGCAGCGCGGCCAACGTGGCCGGGAGCCCGCCGAGCCCTTCCCATCCCTCCAGCAGGTCGTCGGTGTGGACCAGCGGCGCGCCCGTCGCTGAGGCGAGCGTCGACGCGAGGGTGGTCTTGCCCGACCCAGCCGGGCCGTCGATGCAGACCAGCCGGCCACGTCCGAGCGTGGGTGGGCGCGCCTCGACGAGCTCGAGGACGGCCCGCGCCGTCGCCTCCCGGTCCTGCGCCACGCCGCACAGGATAGGAGCGTTCCTGCCCGGTCACCGCGCGGGTGCGCCTAGAATCGCGGACGCCGGTGCGTGCCCAGCCCCCGTCGAGTGGTGGCGCCCGTCGACCATCGCTCGAGTCCCGAGGAGGATCCACCATGCACGCCCACCGCACCCGCCTGGTCGCGGCCGCCGCCGTCCTGGCGCTGGCCGCACCGCTCGCCGCAGCCTCGACCGCCGAGGCGGGCGGCCAGGAGCGCCGCGTCATCTCGATCGAGGGCATCCAGACACCGACCCACAAGTTCTTCGCCAAGGGTGAGGTGGCGCCGTCGTACGCGGAGCGCAACGCGGTCATGCAGCGCAAGCTGCGCGGCCAGGCCACGTGGCGCGACGACTTCCGGTTCCAGACCGGGGAGCAGAGCAAGTACCGCGAGCGGATCAAGGCGCTCGAGCGGGTCGGCACGGTCTGCTACCGCGTGAAGATCGCCGGCAGCGGCGACTTCCGCACGTCGTACTCAGGCAAGATCTGCATCCGGACCTTCCGGCCCTGACGCCGGCACGAGCTCTCGAGCTGACCGAGGCCCTCGCCGGACGGCGGTCGGTGTGTCCGGGTCAGAAGGCGAGCTCGAGGCCGCGGTAGGTCTCGACCCGGTCGACGAACGCGTCGCCCTCGAGCAGCTCGACGGTGCGGGTGTGCTCGAACAGCTCGCCGGACTTCGCGTGGCGGAACCACACCAGGTCGCCGATCCGCAGGTGCGCGGCGCCCGGGCCGGTCAGCGGTGTCTGCACCTCGCCCGCACCCTCGAGACCGGTCAGGTGCAGGCCCGGCGGCAGCCAGGGCGTCGGCAGCTTGTCGCGGCCGGCCGAGCCCGAGGCCACCAGGCCGCCGCCGTGCACCGTCGCGACCTGGTGGGACGGTCGCCGCACGACGGGGACGGCGAAGAAGGCAGCCGGCCGGGGGTCGAAGGACTGGTAGTGGTCGAACAGGGTCGGGCCCAGCAGCCCCGAGCCCGCGGCGACCTCGGTGACGACCGGGTCCGCCGCGGCGGCCTCGACCGAGCCGGAGCCACCGGCGTTCCAGAACTCCAGCTCGACCTCGGCGGCAAGCGCCTCGGAGACCTCGCGGCGACGTACGTCGAGCTGGGCCTGGGAGGCCGACTTCATGCCGCGGACGAGCAGTGACCGGACCTTTTGGGTCGGGACGACGTCGGGCAGGCCCGCCACCTGGCCCTCGTAGGTCATCACGCCGACCAGCCGGAAGCCGTGCCGCCCCTGGACGGTCCGGGCGAGCGCGACCACGTCGGGCGGGTCGTGGAGCGGCGACCGCTTGGGGCCGACGTGCTGGCCGCCGACCCGGAGTCCGGCGTCCACGTCGATCGCGACCCGGACCGGCACCGCGAGCGAGCGGCGGACCGAGTCGACGACGTCGAGGTGGGTGACGTCGTCGACCATCAGCGTGATCGCGGCCGCGGCCCCGGGGGAGCCGACGAGCTCGGCGAGGGCGCCCCGGTCGACCGAGGGGTAGGCGACCACCAGGTCGTCGCTCACCCCGTGCTCGTGCAGCCACAGCGCCTCGCGCAGCGTGTACGCGAGGACGCCCCGGAACGCGTCGTGGCGCAATGCCCTTCGCAGCAGCTCGGGGACCCGTACGGACTTGGAGGCGACCCGGATCGGGGTCCCCGCGGCGCGGCGCGCGAGGTCGTCGGCGTTGGCGTCGAAGGCCTCCAGGTCGACGACCATCAGCGGCGTGGGCAGTGGCCCGGCGGCCGTGGTCGCGGCCGCCAGCCGGCGCCCCAGCAGGTGGCGCCCGGAGGGGGAAGCGGGCATCAGGTGATCCCGCGCCGCTTCAGGATCTCCTCGATGTCGGAGAGGTCGTCGTCGAGCAGCGGCTCGCCCTTCTTCCCGGCGGCCGGGGGCAGCTCGCCCGCACGCCGGCCCGGCCCGGCCTCACGCTTCCTGCCGGAGGGCTGGTCGGCACCCTGCTGGCGCTTGCGCAGGGCGGCCGAGGTGCCGAGCAGCACGACCGACAGCCCGGCGCAGATGATGCCTGCCCACACGACCGGGTTGAGCACGATGCTGGTCGCCCAGTCGGCGACCGAGCTGCCGATCTCGGTGAACATCTCGAGGGTCCCGGTCAGGTACGCGGCCGGGGCCAGCAGGGTGAGCCCCGCTCCGCGCAGGCCGGAGGCCGCACCCCGGTTGCGGAACGCGTACCAGGTCCACGCCGCACCCAGGGCGGTGAGCACCGCGGTCAGCGCGGTCCACGTCACCTCGTCCACAGGACCAGCGTGGCACATGGGGTGATGACCGGCGCCGACGAGCCCGGCGACACAATGGACGCGTGAGCCACGACGAGCCGGAGCGCCGGATCCCCGACCCCGGCTTCGGCGACGACGACGGCTCCGCCGACCCGGTCCTCACCGCCGCCCTCGCCTCGTACGCCGCGGGCAGCGCCGGCCTCGCGGACGTGCTCGGTCCGTTGCAGACCGCGCGGCTGCTGGTGCCTGTGGTCGCCGTGCTGGGCGCGGTCGAGGTCGACGAGCAGGGGCTCGGCCACGACAAGTCCAGCGACATGGCGGCGGTCCTGGTGGCCCGGCCGGACGGTCGCCGGGGGCTGCTCGCCTTCAGCGGCCAGGCCACGATGCGGCGCTGGGACCCCGCGGCACGGCCGGTGCCGGTGACGGCCCAGCTGGCCGCGCAGGCCGCGCTCCAGGAGCAGGCCGACGCCCTCGTCGTCGACCTGGCCGGGCCGGCCAGCGCCGCGATCACGGGCGACGACCTGCAGGCCCTGGCCGCCGGCTGGGTGCTGACGCGGGTGGGGGAGCGCACCGGCTGGATTCGACCGCCGGGGGAATGAGCCGCTAGGGTTCAGCGTTGACCGATCAGTCCCGCACGGGACCGATCATCGCAAGCGGAGACCAGCAGCAGCACATCTCCCACCCGCATCGACCGCCACAGGTCGTCGGGTTCCGGTCACGACCGCCACCGGCTCGCCGGTGGGGGTCGGCGCCACCCCGCCAGGTTGGGCGAGGTGCCGCGACTGGCTTCCGCTTGTTGTTAGCGGGAGCCTTCCTGCATTTCGGGGGCCCGGACCGTCACTCGGTCGGGACCGGGAGCAGGCGGGCACCCATCGGCAAGCACACTGGAGGACACATCAGCACCGAGCTGCGTATCAACGACCGGATCCGGGTACCCGAGGTCCGGCTCGTGGGCCCCAATGGCGAGACCGTGGGGATCGTGCCGACCGACCAGGCACTCAAGCTGGCCCAGGAAGCCGACCTCGACCTCGTCGAGGTGGCGCCCATGGCCCGGCCGCCCGTCTGCAAGCTCATGGACTACGGGAAGTTCAAGTACGAGAACGCCCAGAAGGCCCGTGAGGCACGTCGTAACCAGACGAACGTGGTCATCAAGGAGATGAAGCTCCGGCCCAAGATCGACAAGCACGACTACGAGACCAAGAAGGGTCACGTCGTGCGGTTCCTCAAGGCCGGCGACAAGGTCAAGATCACGATCATGTTCCGCGGTCGCGAGCAGCACCGTCCCGAGCTGGGGTTCCGGCTGCTGCAGCGTCTCGCCGAGGACGTCGTCGACCTGGGCTTCGTCGAGTCCTCGCCCAAGCAGGACGGTCGCAACATGACCATGGTGCTGGGGCCGCACCGCAAGAAGGCCGACGCCAAGGCGGAGGCGAAGGTCGAGAAGGAGACCCGCGCCGCCGAGCGCGCCGCCACCGAGGCCGAGGAGCGCGACTTCCGGGCCGCCCACCAGCCGGGTGGCAAGAAGGAGCGGGGTCGCTCCGAGAACCTCGACCCCGAGATCGACGCCTGACCAGCACCGGTGGTCGAGGTGCGACGCCCCCCGGCCGAGCCTCGAGACCCCCGCACCAGAACGCTGACGTAGAGAGAAAGCGAAGAAGATGCCGAAGAACAAGACGCACTCCGGTGCGAGCAAGCGCTTCCGCGTGACCGGCACCGGCAAGATCCGCCGCCAGAAGACCGGTCTGCGCCACAACCTGGAGCACAAGCCGTCGAAGGTGACGCGCCGCATGTCCGGGACCACCGAGGTCGCCAAGGCCGACGTCAAGCGTGCCAGGAAGATGCTGGGTCGCTGACCCACCGGTTCACCACCCGGTGGTCGGGCTCCCCCTGATCGCCACACGCCTGAGTTTTTGAGCAAGGAGTAATGACATGGCACGCGTCAAGCGCGCAGTGAACGCCCACAAGAAGCGCCGTACCACCCTCGAGCGGGCCTCGGGCTACCGCGGACAGCGCTCGCGCCTCTACCGCAAGGCCAAGGAGCAGGTCACCCACTCGCTGGTCTACAGCTACAACGACCGGCGCAAGAACAAGGGCAACTTCCGGCGGCTGTGGATCCAGCGGATCAACGCGGCCGCGCGCGCCCAGGGCATGACCTACAACCGCTTCATCCAGGGGCTCAACCTGGCGGGCGTCGAGGTCGACCGCAAGATCCTCGCCGAGCTGGCCGTCAACGACACCGCCGCGTTCAACCGGCTGGTCGAGACCGCCCGTGAGGCGCTGCCCGAGGACGTCAACGCGCCCAAGGCCTCCTGAGGCTTGACGCAGCACCAGCCTCCCGGGGCTCCGCCCCTGGCCGCGGGCAACACCCGCGTCAAGGAGGCACGCAGGCTCAGCCGCCGCCCGGCACGCGCCGAGCGGCGGCTGTTCCTCGCCGACGGCCCGAAGGCGGTCGGGGCAGCGCTGGGCGTCCTCGACGAGGACACCGGTCCGGGCCCTGTCGTCGAGGTGTTCGCCACCACCGCGGCCACGGTGGCGTACGCCGACCTGGTCCGCGTCGCGGACACGCACGGCGTGTCCTGGACCCTGGTCGACGACCGGGCGATCGCCGGCCTCAGCGACAGCGTCACCCCGGCCGGTGTCGTCGCCGTGTGCCGGTTCCTCGACCGCCCCGTCGCGGACGTGCTGGCCATGGGCGACCTGGCCGTCGTGGCCGCCGACGTCCGCGACCCCGGCAACGCCGGCACCCTCGTCCGGACCGCCGACGCCGTCGGTGCCGCCGGGGTGGTGCTCGCCGGGCACTCGGTCGACGCCTACAACCCGAAGACGGTGCGGGCCAGCGTCGGCAGCCTGTTCCACCTCCCGGTGGCCGTCTCGCCCGACCCGGTCGCGACCGTCGCCGCCGCCCGGTCCGCCGGGCTGACGGTGCTCGCGGCCGACGGCGCGGGTGAGGTCGACCTGTTCGACGCCGACGAGCTGCTGCGGCAGCCGGTCGCCTGGCTGTTCGGCAACGAGGCGTGGGGCCTGCCCACCGAGCTCGCTGACGCTGCCGACCACCGGGTCGCGATCCCGATCCCCGGCCGCGCCGAGAGCCTCAACCTCGCGACGGCGGCGGCGGTCTGCCTCTACGCCACCGCCCGCGCCCGCCGCCCCGACTAGGGTGTCGGCGTGCCCCCGCCGCCCGCCGTCAGTCGTATCGACCGCTCGAGGGGGCGGCTGAGCCAACTGGCCGACGCGTACCCCGACGGGATCCTGGGCGCCACCGCCGACGGCGTGGTCACCATGTGCAACGCGCAGGCAGCACAGATGCTCGACCTCCCCGTGGACCGGGCCGTCGGTGCGCCGTTGGCCGACGTGCTCCGGCTGCAGGACAACGACGGCCGTTCGTGGCTGGAGGTCAACCAGCCCTTCGCCCGGTTCTCGATCCGTCGCGGGGTCCCCGAGCAGAGCTGGCTGACCCCGAGGGGCGAGGAGGTCCTGACCACCGCGCGGTTGCTCCGTGACGCCGCCACCGCGGAGATCGACGGCCTGGCGATCAGCCTCCGCAGCGGCCGTGGCCGCGCGCGGCTCGACCGTGACCGCTCCGACCTGGTCGCCACCGTGGCCCACGAGCTCCGCTCGCCGCTGACCGGCGTCAAGGGCTTCGTGCAGGCGATGCTCAACCGGTGGGACAAGCTCAGCGACGAGCAGAAGAAGCTGATGCTGATGACCGTCCACTCCGACTCGGACCGGCTGAGCCGGCTGATCGCCGAGCTGCTCGACGTCGCGCGCATCGACACCGGCCGGCTCTCCCTGCACCCCCGACCCTGCGACGCCGACGTCCTGGTGGGCCGCGTGGTCGAGTCGGTCCGCGCCGGCACCGCGCGGACCATCGACTACGCACCGGCCGACGACCTGCCCCAGGTGGCGGCCGACCCCGACAAGTTCACCCAGGTCGTGACCAACATCGTCGAGAACGCCGTACGCCACGGCGACGGCGTCGTGACGGTCGTCCTGGCCGCTCGCGACGAGGGCGACCCGGGCATCCGGCTGGTCGTCGAGGACGAGGGGGCCGGGATCCCCGAGGAGATGCGGCGGCGGGTGTTCACCAAGTTCTGGACCGGAGGCGTACGCGGGGGATCAGGCCTCGGGATGTACCTCGTCAACGGCCTCACCCGCGCTCACGGCGGCAGCATCACGCTGGGCGATGCCGAGTCCGGCGGCGCCCGGGTCGTCATCGAGTGGCCGGCCGCCGAGGTCCTCGGCTAGCTGTGATGTCCATGCCGGCGGCGGTCGGTCGTGCGGCCGGTGGGTCGCGCTAGCATGACGCCATGCAGGACAGCAGGCGATTTCTCCGCCCCGGGCCGGTCGACGGCCCGGGGGCGCGTGGCTGAGCAGCCCGCACCGCCTCCTGCCGTCGCCGGACCCGGGGAGTGACCGCCGCGTCGTCCCAGCCCCGTCCGCCCTACACTCCTGCGGGTCCCCGCCCGCGGTCCGAAAGGGAGCCATGTCCGGCCCCAACACCGACTACGACCCCGTCCAGGTCTCCTCGCTCGACGAGGAGCACGTCACGGCCGCCCGCGACGAAGCCATCGCGGCGATCGAGGCGGCCCCCGACCTGGCCGCGCTCAAGCAGGTCCGGCTCGACCACACCGGCGACCGCTCGCCGCTCGCGCTGGCCAACCGCGAGATCGGCGCGCTGCCCCCGCAGGCCCGCAAGGAGGCCGGCCAGCGGGTCGGCCGCGCCCGCGGCGAGGTCACCCGGGCGCTCGCCGCCCGCACCGAGGTGCTCGAGGCCGAGCACGAGGAGCGGATGCTGGTCGAGGAGGCCGTCGACGTCACGCTCCCGGTGGACCGCGCGCCCCGGGGCTCCCGGCACCCGCTGACGACGGGCGCCGAGCTGATCGAGGACATCTTCGTGGCGATGGGGTGGGAGGTCGCCGAGGGCCCGGTCGTGGAGGCCGAGTGGCTCAACTTCGACGCCCTCAACCTGGGCGCCGACCACCCGGCCCGCACCATGCAGGACACCTTCTGGACCGAGCCCGCCGAGCACCACCTGGTGCTGCGCACCCACACCTCGCCGGTGCAGGCGCGGACGATGCTGACCCGGACGCCGCCGATCTACGTCGTCTGCCCGGGCCGGGTGTTCCGGACCGACGAGTACGACGCCACCCACAGCCCGATGTTCCACCAGGTCGAGGGCCTCGTCGTCGACGAGGGCATCACCATGGCCCACCTCAAGGGCACCCTCGACCACTTCGCCTCGCAGATGTTCGGCGACGGGATCGCCACCCGGTTCCGACCGTCGTACTTCCCGTTCACCGAGCCGTCCGCCGAGGTCGACCTGCGCTGCTTCGTCTGTCGCGGGGTGGACTCCGACGCGTGCCGCACCTGCCGCGGCGAGGGCTGGATCGAGTGGGGCGGGTGCGGCGTGGTCAACCCGCGCGTGCTCACCGCCTGTGGCATCGACAGCGAGCGCCACACCGGGTTCGCCTTCGGCATGGGCATCGACCGGACCCTGATGTTCCGGACCGGTGCCGCCGACCTGCGCGACTTCTTCGAGGGCGACGTGCGGTTCTCGTCCTCCTTCGGAACGGAGATCTGAGCATGCGTGCCCCCGTGTCCTGGATCCGGGACCTCGTCGACCTGCCCGACGACCTCGACATCGAGAAGCTCGCGGACGCGCTGACCGACCTCGGCCTCAAGCTGGAGTCGGTGGAGCGTCCCGGCGACGCGATCTCCGGGCCGCTGGTCGTCGGCCGGGTGCTGACCATGGACCCGGAGCCGCAGAAGAACGGCAAGACCATCAACTGGTGCACCGTCGACGTGGCGGACGCCAACGGCACTGGCGACCCCCAGGGGATCGTCTGCGGGGCCCACAACTTCGCCCCCGGCGACCTGGTCGTGGTGGTGCTGCCCGGCGCCGTGCTGCCCGGCGACTTCGAGATCTCGGCCCGCAAGACCTACGGCCACGTGTCGGCAGGGATGATCTGCTCCGCCGCCGAGCTGGGGCTCGGCGAGGACCACGACGGCATCATCGTGCTCCCCGACGGCGCCGGCGAGCCCGGCGAGGACGCCCGGCCGGTGCTGGGCCTCGATGACACCGTGCTGGAGTTCGAGATCAACCCCGACCGCGCGTACGCGCTGTCGATGCGCGGCGTGGCCCGCGAGGCCGCGCTGGCCCAGGACGCCCGCTTCCGCGACCCGGTCCTCCGTGACGTGCCGCCGGCAGACGACGAGGGGCACCCCGTCCACGTGGAGGACCCGACCGGCTGCCCCGTCTTCGTCGCCCGCACCGTCTCCGGGTTCGACCCGACGGCTGCGACGCCCGACTGGCTGGCGCGCCGGATCGCCCAGGCAGGGATGCGCCCGATCTCGCTGGCGGTCGACGTCACCAACTACGTGATGCTCGAGACCGGCCGCCCGATCCACGGCTACGACGCCGCCAAGGTGCAGGGCGCGATCGGCGTCCGCCGTGCTCGCGAGGGCGAGCGGCTGACGACCCTGGACGGCAACGTCCGGACCCTCGCGGCCGGTCCCGAGGGTGACCTCGTCGTCACCGACGACTCCGGGATCATCGGCCTGGGCGGGGTCATGGGGGGCGAGGACACCGAGATGTCGGAGACCACCACCCGGGTGCTGGTGGAGGCCGCGCACTGGGACGCCGTCTCGATGTACCGCACCGGCCGCCGCCACAAGATCACCTCCGAGGCCGGCAAGCGCAACGAGCGCGGCGTCGACCCGACGATCTGCGAGGCCGCGGCCGACCGCGTGGTCGAGCTGCTCACGACGTACGGCGGCGGGACGGTCGATCCCGGCGTCACCGTGGTCGGGACGCCGCCCGCCCCGGCGACGATCACGATCCCGGTCGACCTGCCGGGGCGGATCACGGGCATCGCCATCGACGACGACACGACGGTCCGCAACCTCGAGGCGATCGGCTGCGGGGTCGTCCTCGACGGCGCCACGCTGACCGCGACCGTGCCGCCGTGGCGGCCGGACCTGAGCGACCCCTACGACCTGGTCGAGGAGGTCGCCCGGATCGTCGGCTACCAGAACGTCCCGTCGGTCCTCCCCACCGCTCCGTCCGGCCGCGGGCTCACGCGCCGGCAGAAGCTGCGCCGCCGGGTCGGCCGGATCCTCGCCGGCGCGGGCTTCGTCGAGATCGTCAGCTTCCCGTTCGTCGGCGAGGCGGACCTCGACGCGCTGGGACTCCCGCCTGACGACGAGCGCCGGACGCTGCTGCGGCTGGCCAACCCGCTCTCCTCCGAGCGGCCCTCGATGACCACGACGCTGCTGCCCGGCATGCTCGACGCCGTGGCCCGCAACGCCGGTCGCGGCTCGACCGACCAGGCGCTGTTCGAGCTCGGCACGGTGACGCTGCCCCACGCCGGGCAGGGGACCGAGATCCTGCCCGTCGACCGGCGCCCGACCGAGGGCGAGCTCGACGACCTCGTCAAGGGCCTGCCCGACCAGCCGCTGCACCTCGGCATCGTGGCGTCCGGGCACCGGCTCGCGTCGGGCTGGTGGGGCCCCGGGCGTCCCGTCGAGTGGTCCGACGCGCTGGCCGGCGTACGCGAGGTCGCCGAGGCGCTCCGGGTGCCGATCGAGGTGCGCTCCGGCAGCCGCGCGCCGTGGCACCCCGGCCGCTGCGCCGAGGTCGTCGCCGGCGGCCAGGTCGTGGGCCGGGCGGGCGAGCTGCACCCGCGCGTCTGCACGGCCTGGGGCGTCCCCGCACGCACCGTCGCCGCCGAGGTCGACCTCGGCCGGCTGCTGGAGCTGGCGCCCGAGGACACCGTCGCGCCCCGGCTCTCGCACTACCCGGTGGCCAAGGAGGACGTCGCCCTGGTGGTCGACGCCGCGGTCACCGTGGCCGAGGTCGAGGCGGCGCTCCGCGAGGGCGCCGGCGAGCTGCTCGAGTCGGTGCGCCTGTTCGACGTCTACACCGGCAGCCAGGTCGGCGAGGGCAGGAAGTCGCTGGCCTTCGCACTCCGGTTCCGGGCACCCGACCGGACCCTCACCGAGGGCGAGGCCGGTGCTGCCCGCGACGCGGCGGTGGCCCTGGCCGCAGCGCGCTGCGGAGCCGTGCAGCGCAGCTGAGCCTCAGCCGGGCGCGGCCGGGAGGCCCAGCGTCTCGCGCACCCACTCCCACGTCCGGGCGACCTGCTCGGGCGTGCTCCGGGTCTTGCGGGTGAGGGCGACCGGCCGCTGCCGACGGTCGTGCCACAGCGTGCCCCCCTCCGGCGGCGGCTCGACCGCCGCGAGCCAGACTGCGGTGTCGACGCCCTGGTGGAGGTCGCGCAGGACCGGACCGGTGACCGTGTGGAACGTCGGCAGCGACTCGACCACGCCGGGAGTGTCGGCCCAGCCCGGGTGCATCGCGTAGACACCGAGCTCCGGCCACCGCTGCTGCAGCACCGGGAGCAGCTCGACCTGGACGCGCTTGCTCCGGGCGTACGCCGTGGTCCCGGAGTAGTCGCCCGTCACGTACTCCGGGTCGTCGTCGCGGAGCGGCTGGGCGTACATCCCACCGGAGGTGACCATCACGACCCGGGTGCGGTGGGCGGCCAGGCCGGGGCGCAACCGCTCGGTCAGCAGCACGGGGGAGAGGACGTGGAGGGCCATCGACAGCTCGTGGCCCTGCGGTGACTCGGTCCGGGTCGCGGGCAGCGCCCCGGCGTTGTGGACCAGCGCGGCGAGCGGTAGGTCTGCCGCGGCCAGGTCGTCTGCGAGCACCGCCACCGCGTCGAGGTCGCCCAGGTCGCACACGTGCAGGGTGAAGACGTCACCGTGCTCCGCGGCCAGCTCGGCCCGCACCGCCTCGCCCTTGGCGGCGTCGCGCACCACCAGGTGGACGTGGGCTCCCAGGCCGGCGAGCTCTCGGGCGGTCTGGGTCCCGAGGCCCGACGAGGCGCCGGTGACCAGGGCGTGGCGACCGGCCAGGGCTCCGGGCTCCGGGTCGGCGGGCCAGCCGGGCAGCCGGCTGCGGACGGCGTACCCCACCTTGCTGTAGCCGGGCGCGATCGTCCGGTCGAGCGCGGTGTCGACCATGGACGCGAGGCGGGGGAGGGGGCTCATGCGTCGACCTTAGGCAGGCGGTCGAAGTGGTGCCGCGGGACGTGTCGCAGCCTGCGTCGTCGGGCGCGACGTCGGCGCGCCGGTCAGCGGTGGGTGCGCCACGGTTGGCCTGTCGGGAAGGGTGGAGGATCCACCGCCGGTCGGGTCGGCCGGTCAGCAGCACCTCACCCCGACGACCGGCCTAGGTGATCGGCTGGTGGATGATCCGCCGGAAGCGGTCGACGATCTCGAGGTTGCCGGTCAGGTGGGTCTCGGAGCCGTCGCCGCGCCTCCAGAAGCGGAGCAGCAGCACGTCCGACGTCCCGCTGATCACGGCGTCCGGATCGGTCCCGGGGTCGTCGACGACGGCGATGTCGTCCTCGTCGTGGGCGGTCCCGGAGTCGGGGTCGGTGCCGGAGAAGCGACCGAGCTGCACCCAGATCGGTGTGCCGGTGTCGGTGACGTCGATCCGCACGTGGTGGGGGAGTCCGTGGAAGCTGCCCCAGGACGGCGAGCCGCCGTACATGACACCGAGCACCTCGTCGATGCCGTCGGTGGCCAGGGCGGGGTCCAGCGCCGACGGCGCGCGGGCGGTCAGCTCGGCGTCCACCCGGTGGACCAGCGCCTCGTGCGCCTGGCGGCGGAAGGTGAAGCCCACGGTCTGCTCGGGAGCCCAGCTCCACGCCTGGTCCGCCGGGTCGGCCTCTCGCAGCGCGTCGACCAGCGCCGCCGACCGCTCGTCGTAGAGCGCCAGCAGGTCGTCGTACGACGTGGGCCGCTCCGGCTCCTGGTAGCCGTCGCGGGGGTGCTGGGGCCGGTGGCTGACGACCCACGCCCAGAAGTCCTGCACCTCGCCGCCGAGGTGCCACAGCAGGTCGGCCGCGTCCCAGTCGGGGCAGCTCGGCACCCGGGTGCCGGGGTCGCAGTCGGCCATCACGTCGCGGAAGCGGCGTGACTCGGTCTCGAGGTGTGCGAGGTACTGCTCGAACGGGAGGCGGGTCATGGCGACGAACCTAGCCACTCGCCGGCACGCTCGGCACCCGCGTTTCGGCCGACCCCGGACCTGCGTCAGCATGCGTCCGTCTGTATAGTCATGCACATGCCAGTCACCGTCGCCGTCGCCGGCGCCAGCGGGTACGCCGGAGGGGAGGTGCTGCGGCTGCTGCTCGGCCACCCCGACGTCGAGATCGGCGCCCTCACCGGCGGGTCCAACGCGGGGGAGTCCCTCGGTGTGCTGCAGCCACACCTCGGCCCGCTCGCCGATCGCGTCCTCGAGCCCACCACCCCCGAGACCCTCGCCGGCCACGACGTCGTGGTGCTCGGCCTGCCGCACGGCCAGTCCGGGCCGATCGCCGCCCAGCTCGGCGACGACACCGTCGTCATCGACTGCGGTGCGGACCACCGGCTCGAGGACGCCGACCTGTGGGCCCGGTTCTACGAGGGAGACCACGCCGGTTCCTGGCCCTACGGCCTGCCCGAGCTGCCCGGGCAGCGCGAGCAGCTGCGCGGGGCGACCCGGATCGCCGTCCCCGGCTGCTACCCCACCGTCTCCACCCTGGCCACCGCTCCGGCCGTCGCGGCCGGACTGGTCGAGCCCGTCGTCGTCGTCGTGGCCGCGTCCGGCACCAGCGGCGCCGGCAAGGCTGCCAAGCCACACCTCCTCGGCAGCGAGGTCATGGGCAGCGCCAGCGCCTACGGGGTCGGCGGGGTCCACCGCCACACCCCCGAGATCATCCAGAACCTCACCCGCGTCGCCGGCGGCGCCGTCGGCGTCAGCTTCACCCCGATGCTGGTCCCGATGTCCCGCGGCATCCTCGCCACCTGCTCGGCCCGGCTGGTCGACGGCGTGACCGCCGACGACGCGCGGGCGGCGTACGACAAGGCGTACGGCGACGAGCCGTTCGTCCGGCTGCTGCCCGAGGGCCAGTGGCCGCAGACCCAGTCGGTGCTCGGCTCCAACGCGGTCCACCTCCAGGTGACCGTCGACGAGTCGGCCGGGCGCCTGGTCGCCGTCGGTGCGGTCGACAACCTCGCCAAGGGCACCGGCGGCGCCGCCGTCCAGTGCCTCAACCTCGCCCTGGGGCTCGACGAGACCACCGGCCTCACCACGGTGGGGCTGGCGCCGTGACCGTCACCCACCCCCACGGCTTCCGGGCCGGGGGCATCCCCATCGGCCTGAAGTCGACCGGGGCCAAGGACGTCGCGCTCGTCGTCAACGACGGCCCGCGCCACGACTCGGCCAATGTCTTCACCGCCAACCGCTGCAAGGCCAACCCGGTGCTGTGGTCCGAGCAGGTGGCCCGGGACGGCGTCGTCCGCGCGGTCTTCCTCAACTCCGGCGGGGCCAACTGCTACACCGGCCCCGAGGGCTTCCAGACCACCCACGCCGTCGCCGAGCGGGTCGCCGACCACCTCGGCATCGGCGCGGGCGACGTCGTGGTCTGCTCCACCGGGCTGATCGGCCTCACCAACGACCGCGACACCGTCCTCGCCGGCGCCGACCGCGCGTACGACGCCCTCGCCCCGGACGGCGGCACCGACGCGGCCGAGGCGATCATGACCACCGACTCGGTCAGCAAGCAGGTCGTCGTCGACGCCGGCGGCTGGAGCGTCGGCGGCATGGCCAAGGGGGCGGGCATGCTCGCGCCCCAGCTCGCCACCATGCTCGTCGTCCTCACCACGGACGCCGTGGCCGACGCAGCCGACCTCGACACCGCCCTGCGCGCGGCGACCCGGGTCAGCTTCGACCGGCTCGACTCCGACGGGTGCATGTCCACCAACGACACGGTGACGGTCCTGGCCAGCGGCGCCAGCGGGATCACGCCGACCGTGGCCGACCTGACCGACGGCCTGACCCGCGCCTGCACCGACCTGGCGATGCAGCTGCTCGCCGACGCCGAGGGCGCCGACCACGAGATCGCGATCACGGTGCTCGGAGCGGCCGGCGAGGACGACGCCGTCGAGGTGGGCCGCAGCATCGCGCGCAGCAACCTGTTCAAGGCGGCCGTGTACGGCAAGGACCCCAACTGGGGGCGCGTGCTGGCCTCCATCGGCACCACGCAGGCGACCTTCGACCCCGCCGACCTCGACGTCGCCATGAACGGCGTCTGGGTGTGCCGGTCCTCGACCCCGGCCGAGGACCCTGCCACCGTCGACCTCGAGCAGCGGGAGGTGAGCGTGACCGTCGACCTCAAGTCCGGCGACGCGCGCGCCACCGTCTGGACCAACGACCTGACCCACGCGTACGTCCATGAGAACAGCGCCTACAGCTCATGAGCGAACCGACCCCTGACACCCCCCACGCCGTCGCCGCGTCCAAGGCCCGCGTCCTCGCGGGCGCCCTGCCGTGGCTGAAGCGCTACCACGGCAAGGTCGTGGTGGTGAAGTACGGCGGTAACGCGATGACCGACGACACCCTCAAGAAGGCGTTCGCCGAGGACATCGCGTTCCTCCGGTTCGCCGGGTTCCACCCGGTCGTCGTCCACGGCGGCGGCCCGCAGATCTCCACCATGCTCGACCGGCTCGGCATCGAGTCGGAGTTCCGCGGCGGGCTGCGGGTCACCACCCCCGAGGCCATGGACGTCGTACGGATGGTGCTGGTCGGCCAGGTGCAGCGCGAGCTGGTGGGGCTGATCAACGACCACGGCCCGCTGGCCGTCGGGCTCTCCGGCGAGGACGCCGGGCTGTTCACGGCCAAGCCCACCAACACGATCGTCGACGGCGAGGAGGTCGACCTCGGCCTGGTCGGCGAGGTCGCCTCGGTCCGTCCGGAGTCGGTACGGGACCTCGTCGACGCCGGCCGGATCCCGGTGATCTCCAGCGTCGCGCCCGACGTCGAGGGCACCGTCCACAACGTCAACGCCGACACCGCTGCCGCGGCCCTGGCCGTCGCGCTCGGCGCCGAGAAGCTGCTGGTCCTGACCGACGTCGAGGGGCTCTACCGCGACTGGCCAGACAGCGACGACGTGATCCAGGAGATCAGTCCGGAGGCGCTCGCCGACCTGATGCCGTCGCTGGCCAGCGGCATGGTGCCGAAGATGCAGGCCTGCCTGCAGGCCGTCACCGGCGGCGTCGCCAAGGCGACGGTCGTCGACGGCCGCGAGCCGCACGCCGTGCTGCTGGAGCTGTTCACCGACGAGGGCATCGGCACCCAGGTGCTGCCCGGAGTCGCCACCAAGACCAGGAAGGCCCGCGGATGACTCACCCCATTCGAATGCTCACTTCGTTCCGCTTCGAACAGGGACCCCGAGGATGACGCTGACCGAGCAGTACGCAGACGCGCTGATGAACACCTTCGGCCCGCCGCGCCTCGCACTGGTCCGCGGCGAGGGCGCCCACGTGTGGGACGAGTCCGGCCGCGAGTACGTCGACCTGTTCGGCGGGATCGCCGTCAACGCGCTCGGTCACGCCCACCCGGCGCTGGTCGAGGCCGTCACCACCCAGCTCCGGACGCTGGGCCACGTCTCCAACTTCTTCACCACCGGGCCGCAGGTCGAGCTCGCGCAGCGGCTGCTGGGCCTGCTCGGCGCCGACGGCCGGGTGTTCGTCGCCAACTCCGGCACCGAGGCCAACGAGGCCGCCTTCAAGCTCACCCGACGCACCGGGCGGACCCACCTGGTCGCCGCCGAGGGCGCCTTCCACGGCCGGACGATGGGCGCGCTGGCGCTCACCCACAAGCCCGCAGCCCGCGAGCCCTTCGAGCCGCTGCCCGGCGACGTCACGTGGGTGCCCTACGGCGACACCGAGGCGCTCGCCGCGGCCGTGACCGACGAGACGGCGGCGGTCGTGCTGGAGCCGATCCAGGGCGAGGCCGGTGTCGTCGTGGCTCCCGACGGCTACCTCGCCGACGCCCGGCGGATCACCCGCGACCACGGTGCGCTGCTGTGGCTCGACGAGGTGCAGACCGGCATCGGCCGGACCGGTTCCTGGTTCGCCCACGACCCCGCCCTCGGCGCCGACGTCGTCACGCTCGCCAAGGGCCTCGGCGGCGGCATCCCGATCGGTGCCTGCATCGGCCTCGGAGGGGCCGGCGGCCTGCTCGGGCCCGGCAGCCACGGCACCACCTTCGGCGGCAACCCGGTCGCCTGCGCCGCCGCGCTGGCCGTGCTCGACACCATCGAGGCCGACGGGCTGCTCGCCGCCGTGGCGGCTCGCGGCGCCGAGCTGGCCGACGT
>CAVRSW010000039.1:0-26807 GCA_963723945.1 uncultured Actinomycetota bacterium | reverse complement strand
ACAGGATTTGAACCTGCGACCCCTTGACCCCCAGTCAAGTGCGCTACCAAGCTGCGCCACAGCCCGAAAGTGCTCGCCCGGGATCGCCGGTCGAGCGTCCAGAACCCTACCCGAGCCCGCTCCGCCGCCCCGAATCCGGGTCGGACCTGCTGGGCGAGTCGTGGACTTGCTGGGTGTTGCTTGCCCCTGGATGTCTCGGTTTCCCCGCGTAGGCGGGGAAACCGACGAGCGACCCCCGTCACCCCCGCCGCAGGACCACCCACGTGAACGGCTGCACGGCGTCCCAGGGGGTGTGGTGCTCGGCCCGCCGGGTGACGACGACGGTGAAGCCGTCGCCGAGCTCGTCGACGAGTGCGTCGGCGTCGTAGCGGGCCACGGGCAGCCCGGAGCACTGCTCGGGACCGTCCTCGGCGAAGGTTCCCACGACGAGCAGGCCGCCGGGGGCGAGGGCCCGACGCACCTGGGCGACGTACGCCGCCCGCTGCCCGGGCTCGACGAGGAAGTGGAAGACGGCCCGGTCGTGCCACACGTCGTACTGCTCGTCGAGGGCGGCCGTGAGCACGTCACCGACGATGGTGGTGACCCGGTTGGCGCGCTCGTCCAGCCGCACCGACGTCAGCGCCAGCGCGGACATCGACAGGTCGAGCAGGGTCACGTGGTCGACGCCCGCGTCGAGCAGCGCGTCTGGCAGCATCGAGGCACCGGCCCCCACGTCGATGACCGTCCGCGGCACCCCGTCGGACAGCACCAGGGCGGTCGAGGTGTCGGGCGACTCCTCGTACCACGACAGGCTCTCGCGGCCCTTGCCCGCCCAGACCGTCTCCCAGTGCGTGGAGCTGTCGGTGGCGCGGGGGTCGCGCGGCTGGCCGCCGGGGTCGGCCATCAGCGCTTCCGCCGCTCGCGGGGCCGCTGCTGCAGCACGATCGGGGTGCCGACGAAGCCGAACTCCTCGCGCAGCCGGCGCTCGACGTAGCGCTCGTAGGACGCCTCCAGCTTGCCGCTGGTGAAGAGCACGAACGTCGGCGGGGAGGTCGTGGCCTGGGTGCCGAACAGGATCTTCGGCTGCTTGCCGCTCCGGACGGGGTGGGGGTGCTCGGCGACCAGCCGACCGAGGAAGCTGTTGAGCGCTCCGGTGCCGACCCGGGTCTCCCAGCCCTCGATCGCCTTGTCGAGCGCCGGGACCAGCCGGTCGACGTGCCAGCCGGTCCGGGCGGTGACGTTGATCCGCGGCGCCCACCGGACCTGCACGAGGTCGCGCTCGATCTCGCGCTCGAGGTAGTAGCGGCGCTCCTCGTCGACGAGGTCCCACTTGTTGAACGCGATCACCAGCGCCCGGCCCGCCTCGCGGACGGTCTGCAGGATCCGCAGGTCCTGCTCGGAGAGGCTCTCGCCGGCGTCGACGACGAGGACCGCGACCTCGGCCCGGTCGATCGCGGTCGAGGTGCGCAGCGAGGCGTAGTACTCGTGGCCGGAGGCCTCCTTGACCCGCTTGCGGATGCCTGCGGTGTCGATGAACCGCCAGGTGCGGCCACCGAGCTCGACCAGCTCGTCGACCGGGATCGACGGTGGTGCCGGCGACGTTGTCGACGACGACCCGCTCGCTCCCGGCGAGCCGGTTGAGCAGCGAGGACTTGCCGACGTTGGGCTTCCCCACGATCGCGATCCGGCGCGGCCCGCCGGCCTCGGGGTCCGGCTCGGGCGGCGCCTCGGGCAGCGCAGCGAGGACGGCGTCGAGCAGGTCGCCGGACCCGCGGCCGTGCAGGGCGGAGACGACGTACGGCTCGCCGAGCCCGAGGTTCCACAGCGCGTGGGCCTCGGCCTCGGTGCGGGCGTCGTCGACCTTGTTGGCAGCGAGCACGACCGGCTTCTTCGACCGCCGCAGGATCTTGACCACGGCCTCGTCGGCGTCGGTGATGCCGACGGTCGAGTCGACGACGAACAGCACGGCGTCCGCCAGGCTCACCGCGATCTCGGCCTGGCCCCTGATCCGCTCGGCCAGGCCGCGGGCGTCGGGGTCCCAGCCTCCGGTGTCGACGACCGTGAACGCGCGCCCCGCCCAGTCGGCGTCGTAGGAGACCCGGTCCCGGGTCACGCCGGGCACGTCCTCGACGACCGCCTCGCGGCGGCCGATGATCCGGTTGACCAGCGTGGACTTGCCGACGTTGGGGCGGCCGACGACCGCCAGGACCGGCAGCGGTCCGGTGGCCGCGCCGGCGGGCAGCTCGTGCTCGGGCGGGTGGTCGCTCATGATGCTCCTCGGTCGACGAGCCCGGTGTCGGGGTCGTCCTCGTACTGTCCCGGCGGCAGGGGGCCGGGCAGGTCGCAGCCGGTCGTCCCGCGCGCCTCGTCCAGAGTCAGCAGCAACCGCTCCCGGAGCAGCGCCGAGGTCTCCCGAACCATTCCCGGCGTACGCGGCCACGACTGTGGCTCCACCCACACCGGGTCGCCGAAGGTCACGTGCAACGTGCTGCCGCGCGGCGGACGCGAGTCGGCGTCGCCGCCGGGCGCGCGGGTGCCGAGCATGACCGTGGGGACGACGGGCGCCCCGGTCACCAGCGCGAGGTAGGCCGCCCCGTGGTGGAAGCGGTGCAGCGCACCGTCGCCGCGCCGGCCCTCGGGGAAGACGCCGACGACCCCGCTCTCGCGCAGCACCCGCAGCGCGGTCCGCACGGCGCGCGGGTCGGGGTGGAACCGGTCGACGGGGATCTGTCCGGCCCGGGCGAGGAACCGCCCGGTGCGGCCGTGGAACATCTCGGACTTGGTCAGCGCATGGACCGGGCGCGGGCTCAGGATCGCCAGCAGCGGCCCGTCGATGACGCCGATGTGGTTGGCCACCAGCACCACGGGCCCGCTGGCCGGGACCCGGTCGGCGTGGTGGACGCGTACGCGGTAGCGGCTGCGGACCAGGCCGCGGGCCACTGGTCGCGCCGCACGGAGCAGCGCCTTCGGCGGGTGGGCCACGTGGGTGCTGGCCGGCCGCTCGTGGTGGAGGTCCGCGGTCACGCCCGCTCCCCTGCCGTCTCGGCGAGGGCCACCACGCGGTCGATCACCTCGTCCAGGGTGAGACCGGTGGTGTCGACCGCGACGGCGTCGTCGGCCATCGCCAGCGGTGCGGTGACCCTGCCGGAGTCGATCCGGTCGCGGGAGAGCAGCGACTCCCGGGTCGCGATGACGTCGATGCTGCCGGTCTCGGCGGCCCGCCGGGTCGCCCGCGCCTCCGGGTCGGCTGTCAGGAAGATCTTGACGTGGGCCTGCGGCCAGACGACGGATCCGATGTCGCGGCCCTCGACGACGATCCCGCCGTCGCCGATGGCCTCTCGCTGCAGCTCCAGCAGCCGGCTCCGTACGGCGGGCACGACGCTCACGTGGGAGACGGCGGCGTTGACCTCGTCGGTGCGGATCGCGACGCCGACGTCGATGCCGTCGACCATGATCCCGGGGCCCGCGGGGTCGGTGCCGGAGAGGATCTCGGGCTCCGCGCAGCGGGCGGCGACCGCGTCGGCGTCGGTCACGTCGACGCCCTCGCGCAGCATCCACCAGGTCATCGCGCGGAACATCGCCCCGGTGTCGAGGTAGCGCAGCCCCAGCCGCGCGGCGACGCCGCGCGACGTGCTGGACTTGCCGGACCCCGAGGTGCCGTCGACGGCGACGACCAGGTCGGGGGGCAGGTCAGGGGGGGTGTCAGGCACCCGCGCACTCTACCGGTGGGTCTGCCAGCCGCGGGATTCGAGAGCGACGTGCAGGTCCTCCGCGCGTCCTTCGGCGACCACCAGCTCCACGAGGCCGACCGGTCGACCGGGGTCGTGGTCGATGTGGACGTCCTCGATGTTGACCCCGGACTCCCCCGCGTCCGCGAACAGCCGGGCCAGCTCGCCCGGGTGGTCCGGCACGGAGACGTAGACCGGACGGGTCGGGCTGACCGGACCGCCGTGCTTGCCCGGGATCGCCAGGGTGCCGGCGACCCCGCGAGCCAGCAGCTCCTCCACGACCTCGCGGTCACGGCTGGCGACGGCCCGCTGCAGGACGTCGAGCTGGAGGCGTACGCCGTCGAGCAGGTCGTGCAGCGCATCGGCGTTGAGGGCCACGATCTGCTGCCAGAGCGCCGGGTCGCCGCCGGCGATCCGGGTCACGTCGCGTACGCCCTGGCCCGAGAGCGCCAGGTGCTCGGCGGGTGCCTCCGTGAGCTGGCCGGCCACCAGCACGGCGAGCAGGTGGGGCAGGTGCGAGGTCCGGGCCACCGCCTGGTCGTGCTCCTCGGGGCCCATGGTCACCGGGACCGCCCCACAGATCCGGGCCAGCTCCTCCACGAGCGCGACCGCGGCGGCCGTGGCCGGCTCCCCCGGCGTCACCGCCCACGGGCGGCCGTCGAAGAGCGCGGCGGTCGCGGCGAGCGGACCCGAGCGCTCGCTGCCGGCCATCGGGTGGCCGCCGACGTAGCGGTCGGCCGCCCCGGGCTCCTCGAGCGCCACCACCCGGGCGGGCTCGCCCTTGACGCTCCCGACGTCGGTCACCACCGCGTCGCTGCGGCGCAGCGCCGCGACGATCTCGGCGCCGAGGTGGTCGGGCGGGACCGCGACGACGACGAGCTGCGGCCGGTCGGCGTCGGTCGCGGCGCGACCGGCGCCCAGCCCCGAGGCGGTGCGGACGTGCTCGGCGGAGACGTCGCGCAGCACCACCTCCAGCCCGACCTTGCGGCAGGCCAGGCCGACCGAGGTGCCGAGCAGCCCGACGCCGACGATCTCGACCTGGCCGGTGAGCAGCTCACTCATCGTCGGGCACCTCGCGGGTCCGGGTGAGGTCCTTGCGCAGCGCGGCCGCGCCGTGCAGGTAGCAGTGGGTGACCTCGGCCCGCGGCAGGTCGGTCTCGACGTGCGCCATCATCCGCACCACGCGAGGCATCGACCCCGCGATCTCGAGCTCCCGGGCACACAGCAGCGGAACGTCGCCGAAGCCCAGCTGGCGGGCGGCGTACGCCGGGAACTCCGAGACCAGGTCACTGGTGGCGGTGAAGATCACGGAGATGAAGTCGTCGACGGTCAGCCCGTTCGACGCCATGACGTCGAGGACCATCTCGGCGACCCGGTCGAGCATGTGCTCCCGGTCGTCGTTCTCGAGCTGGGTGGCACCGCGCACCGCCCGCACTGACATGGGGCAAGGCTAGCGAGGCACCCGCCGGCCGGCCCCTGCGGGGACGCAACTACATCTCGGCGCGGTCGAGCAGGGCGCCGAGCTCGTCGTTGGTGAGCGGGCGCAGCGCGCCGTTGCGGAGCTGACCGAGCACGACGGGACCGATGGCGGTGCGGGTGAGCCGGACCACCGGGTGGCCGACGTGGTCGAGCAGCCGGCGCACGATCCGGTTGCGGCCCTCGTGGAGGACCAGCTCGACGATGCTCTTGCCTGCGCCGGTCGTGACCAGCTTGGCTGCCCGCACCTCGACCGGCCCGTCGTCGAGGGTGACGCCCTCACGCAGCCGCTGCAGGGTCTGCCGGGTCATCTCGCCCGCCACCTCGGCGACGTAGGTCTTGTCGACCTCGTAGGAGGGGTGGGCCATGCGCTGCGCGAAGTCGCCGTCGTTGGTGAGCAGCAGCAGCCCGGAGGTGTCGGTGTCGAGCCGGCCGACGTGGAAGAGCCGCCCGAGCTCGGGAGCCCCCTCGGCGAGCACGTCGGTGAGGGTACGGCGCCCCTCGGGGTCCGACATCGTCGAGACCACGCCACGCGGCTTGTTGAGCACCAGGTAGGCGTGCGGTGACGCCGGTGGCAGCCGCCGTCCGGAGACCCGGATCACCGCGGTGGCGGGATCGACCTTGGTGCCGAGCCGAGTGACGACCTCGCCGTCGACCTCGACCTCGCCGGCGAGCATCAGCTCCTCGCACTTGCGCCGGGAGGCGACCCCCGACTGGGCGAGCAGCTTCTGCAGCCGGACCAGACCCGCCTCGTCGCTCCCGGCCTCGCCGGTGGGGCTCACGAGGCGTGCTCGTCGGTCCCCGGCGCCTCGACCGGCGCCGGGACGGCCACGGCCTCGGCCAGGTCGTCCTCGAGGTCGGCCATGTCGGGCAGGTAGGGCGCCAGCTCGGGCAGCTCGTCGAGGGAGGTGACGCCGATCCGCTCCAGGAAGTAGCCGGTGGTGCGGTAGAGGGTGGCGCCGTGCTCGCCGTCGCGTCCGGCCTCCTCGACCAGTCCGCGGGTCAGCAGCGTCCGCATCACGCCGTCGACGTTGACCCCGCGGATCGCGGACACCCGCGCACGCGACACCGGCTGCTTGTAGGCCACCACGGCGAGCGTCTCGAGCGCGGCCTGGGTCAGCCGGGCCTGCTGACCCTCCAGCACGAACGCCTCGACCACCGAGGCGAACTCCTCGCGGGTGTAGTAGCGCCAGCCGCCGGCGACGTTGCGCAGCTCGAAGCCGCGGCCCTGCTCCTCGTAGTCGGCTGCCAGGTCGGCCAGCGCCTCACGCACCGCGGCGACCGGGTGGCCCACGGCCGCCGCGAGGACGGCCTCGTCGAGCGGTTGGTCGGCGACCATCAGCAGCGCCTCGAGCGAGGGCCGCAGCTCGGTGAGCGCCACGTCGAGGGTCTCGGGGGCGTCGGTCGTCTCAGTCATCGGGTGTCTCCTGGGCGTCGGTGTCCTCGCCCGGTTCGGGCGGGGCTCCGTCGAACTCGTCGATCTCGAAGTCCTCATCCTCTCCCCCGGTCCAGCGGACCGACAGCTCGCCCAGCGGGGAGACCTGGTCGAAGGCGACCGCCCCCTCGCGGAACAGCTCGAGCAGCGAGAGGAAGCGGGCGACCGTCGTGAGGGTGTCGGGCGAGTCGCCGCACAGCGAGCGGAAGGTCATCGTGCCGCTGCGCTGCAGCCGCTCGACCACGAGGGCTGCCTGCTCGCGCACCGAGACGGTCGGCGCGTGGATGTGGTGGAGCGAGAGCTCGGGAACCGGCTTGGGCTCCAGGGCCCGGGCGGCGAGGCCTGCGAACGCGTCGAGACCGATGCCGATCAGCACCTCGGGCAGCAGCCCGGCGTAGCGCTCCTCGAGCCCCACCGCACGTGGGTGGCGCCGGGACTCGTCCGCGAGCCGCCCCTCCAGGACACCGGCGACCTGCTTGAACGCCTTGTACTGGAGCAGCCGGGCGAAGAGCAGGTCACGGGCCTCCAGCAGGGCGAGGTCCTCCTCGTCCTCCACGTCGCCCTGCGGGAGCAGCCGCGCCGTCTTCAGGTCGAGCAGGGTGGCGGCGACCACGAGGAACGACGAGGTCTGCTCGAGGTCCCAGACCGGGCCGAGCGCCTTGACGTGGGCGATGAACTCGTCGGTCACCCGCGACAGGGAGACCTCGGTGATGTCGAGCTTGTGCTTGGAGATCAGCGACAGCAGCAGGTCGAACGGGCCCTCGAAGTTGTCGAGCCGTACCGCGAACCCGGCCGGGGCCTCCGCGGAGCCGTCGGTCGTCGCGTCGATCAGGGCTGTCATTCCCCGGTCAGCCGCCGCACCAGGGCGCTGTCGGCACCGTGGCGCTCGAAGTCGGCCAGCACCATCGCCACCGCCTCGCGGACCAGCCGGCCGCGGTCGACCGCCATGCCGTGCTCGCGCCGCAGCGCCAGCCGGGTGTGCTCGAGGTCGAGCAGCTCGTCGGAGGTGACGTAGACCGTCATCTTCTCGTCGTGGCGGACCCGGCCGCTGGGGCGCCTCTCGGGCGCCGGTGCAGCGGCGTCGGCGTCACCGCCGGCGGCCTGCTCCGGCGCGTCCGGCACCGCCCGGACCCGCGACTCGCCGCCCGTACGGCGGAACAGGTCGTCGGCGGCCGGCAGGCTCACCCGTCGAGACACCGGACCGCCACCTCCCTGGCCAGCTGGCGGTAGGCGTCGGCGCCCGTCGACCCGGAGGCGTAGGAGGTGATCGGCTCGCCGGCCACCGTGGAGTCGGAGAACTTCACCGTCCGCCGGATCACGGTGTGGAAGACCTTGTCGTCCCAGGCCTGCACCAGCCGCTCCATCACCTCGCGGCCGTGGAGGGTACGTCCGTCGAACATGGTGCCGAGGACGCCGTCGATCTCCAGCCGCGGGTTGAGCCGCTCCTGCACCTTGTCGATGGTGTTCTTGAGCAGGGCGACGCCGCGCAGCGCGAAGTACTCGCACTCCAGCGGCACGATCACGCCGTCGGCGGCGGTGAGCGCGTTGACCGTCAGCAGGCCCAGCGAGGGCTGGCAGTCGATCAGGATGACGTCGTAGTCGCTCGATGACGGGCGCCAGCACGCGCGAAAGGATCTGCTCGCGGGCGACCTCGTGGACCAGCTGCACCTCGGCGGCGGAGAGGTCGATGTTGGAGGGCAGCAGGTCCATCCCGGGGATGCCGGACTCGACGATCACCTCGTCGAGGGTGAAGTCGCGCTGCATCAGCAGGTTGTAGATGCTGGCGTCCATCTCGTGGGGGTTGAGCCCCAGCCCGACCGACAGCGAGCCCTGCGGGTCGAAGTCGACGAGCAGCACCTTGCGGCCGTACTCGGCCAGGGCCGCGCCCAGGTTGATGGTCGTCGTGGTCTTGCCGACCCCGCCCTTCTGGTTGCACATCGCGATGACACGAGCGGGGCCGTGCTGGCTGCGCGCCTGCGGCACCGGGAAGTCGGGCAGCGGCCGTCCGGTCGGGCCGATGACCGGCTCGGCGGTCGGCTCGGCGGTCGCCGGGGCAGCCGGTGGCGCGGCCACCTGGGCGGGACGTTCGAAGGGAATCGGCTGGCTCACGTGGTCGGCTGCTCCGGGGGAAGGTTCAGTGGACGGGGCGGTCGGCCGGACCAGCGGAGGCATGTCGGGGGCACTGGCACCCTGGCTGCCGAACAGTCCTGAGAAGGACCTGTCACCGCTCATCTGACGCTCCCGGTGGGGTAGGGACGAATTGTCGACTCGGCGACATGTTGCCGAGCTTGTCGCGAGGTTAGGACGGCGGGACGACGTGGCTCAACCGACGCACCGGGGCGCAGCGGATCTTCTGAAATCTGTTGAGGAGCGATCGGGTCGAGTGCACAGGCGACCCCGGACCTGTGCAGGAACCTGTGCAGGGACGAGAGACCCTCAGGGCACGACGACCAGCTTGCCGACGTGGTGGCGCCGGGCCAGCGCGCGCTGCGCCTCGGCCAGGTCCCCGAGGTCGAAGGTCTCGGCGATCACCGGTCGCACCTCGCCGCGGACGGCGATCCCGACCAGCTGCTCGAACATGCTCGGCGTGTGCATCGTCGACCCCACCAACGACAGGTCGGCGAGGTAGAGCCGCCGGACGTCCAGCTCGACCGCCCAGCCACCCAGGGCGCCCGCCACGACCCAGCGGCCCCCGGGGCGGAGCAGGCCGAGCCCCCGGCCGACCGCAGGTCCGGCGACGACGTCGATCACGGCGTCGTAGCCCCCGGGTGCCGCGGCGGCCGCCTCGTCGACCACCCGGCCGCGCTCCCGGTCCACGACCTCGTGCGCACCCGCGGCGCGGACGGCGTCCCCCTTGTCCCCGCTGCACACTGCGACCACCCGGGCTCCCCGCGCGCCGGCCAGCTGGACCGCCGCCAGTCCGACCCCTCCGGAGGCTCCGGTGACCAGCACCGTCTGCCCCCCGGCCACCCCGCCCCGCTCCAGCATCCCCAGCGCCGTGCCGTACGCGATCGGCAGTGCGGCCAGCTCCGCGTCGTCGAGCGGTGACCCGTCGACCCGGTGGGCCCGCTCGACCGGCACCACGACGAAGTCGGCGAACCCCCCGTCCCGCTCGCTGCCCAGGATGTCGACCGGCTTCGCGTCCGGCCCCGGTCCGTCGTAGACCGCCGGGTCGACCAGCACCCGGGCGCCGGTCGGCTCGGACCCGGGGTCGCCCGAGGCGACCACCGTTCCCGCGACGTCGGCGCCCTGGATGCGAGGGAAGGTGAGGGGCCGCCCCCGCCACCCGGCTCGGGCGTCGGGATCCTCGGCCGAGCCGTACGCGCCCTCCCGGGTCCAGAGGTCGGTGTTGTTGCAGCCCGCTGCGGCCACCCGGACCAGCACCTCCCCCGGCCCCGGTCGCGGCACGGGCACCTGTCGGACCTCGATCGCGTCGAGCCCGCCGTGCCGCGTGATCATCGCCGCCCGCATGGTGTCGGGCAGCGGTGCCGGCCCGGACGTGGTCTGCATGAGAGCAGCATGACAGCAGCCCGCGGCACGCCCGTGTGGCTCAGAGCCGGCGGAGGGCGGTCGCGGCGAGCACCAGCTCACCCGCTGCGTCGGTCGCGTCGCAGTCGACGACCGCCTCGACCACCCAGTCGCGGTGGCCCGCCGGGTCGGCCAGCGTCTGCGTCACCCGACGGACGCGGGCCAGCGTGCCCTCGGGCGCCCCGGCGGGCTCTCCCAGCTCCTCCGCCCCGACCTGGAGGTACGTCGGGCCGCGGGCGTCGCCGGCGGTGCCGACGGAGTCGTGCTCGGCGTAGTAGGCCTCGAGGGCGGTGTCCCAGGCGGACCGGGTCATGACGACCTCCCGCGGCGGGTCGAGCCGGTCGGCCGCCTCGCGCTCGAGCCGCACCAGCCCGTCGAGGTCGTCGCGGGCGCAGAGCGTCACCCGGGCGAACATCGCGTTGCGGATCATGACGGTGAAAGCCCGGTCCTGCCGCGACAGCGGCCGTGGTGGAGGCGGCGGCGCGTGCTCGACCACGTCGGCGCGGACGTGGGAGGGGTCGGCGAGCGCCTCCCACTCGTCGAGCAGCGAGGAGTCGGTCTGGCGCACCGTCTCCCCCAGCCACTCGACGACGTCGTCGACCTCGGGCGGCCGGTGCCGCTCGGGAACGGTCTGGCGCAGCGCGCGGTAGGCGTCGGTGAGGTAGCGCAGCAGCAGCCCTTCGGAGCGGGCGAGCTGGTAGCGGGCGACGAAGTCGGTGAACCCCATCCCCTGCTCCCACATCTCGCGCAGCACCGACTTGGGATCGAGCGCGTCCTCGGGCAGCCAGGCATGGGTCTCGCGGTAGGTCTCGAAGAGCGGCTCGAGGAGGTCGGCCAGCGGCCGCGGCCAGGTGACGTCCTCGATCAGCGCCATCCGCTCCTCGTAGTCGACGCCGTCGGCCTTGAGCTCGGCGATCATCTCGCCGCGCGCCGCGTGCTGCTGGGCGAACAGGATCTGCCGAGGCCCCTCCAGCACCGCCTCGACGACCGAGACCACGTCCAGGGCGTACGTCGGCGCCTCGGGGTCGAGCACGTCGAGCGCGGCCAGCGCGAACAGCGACAGCGGCTGGTTGAGCGCGAAGTCGGGCGGCAGGTCGACGGTGAGCCGGTAGCGCCGGCCGTGCTCGTCGAGGTCGTCGAGCCGGGTCACCGTGCCGGCGCGGACCAGCGCACGGGTCAGCCGCAGCGCCCGGCGGGCCAGCCGCAGCTGCTGGCGGCGGTCCTCGTGGTTGTCGGTCAGCAGCCGGCGTACGACGGGGAAGGCGTCCTCCTCGCGCGCCAGCACGTTGACCAGCATCCCGTTGTCGACCCGCATCCGGCTCTCCAGCTGCTCGGGGACGCCGGCGACGAGCTTGTCGAAGGTCTGCTCGTTCCAGACGACGGTGCCCGGCGGCGGCTTGCGGAGCTGCGCCTTGGACCTCTTGTTGCTGCTGGCCGCGGCCTTCTTCTTGGCCTTCTCGTTGTCGATGACGTGCTCGGGTGCCTGCACGACGACGTGCCCGGCGCTGTCGTAGCCGGCCCTGCCCGCCCGGCCTGCGATCTGCTGGAACTCGCGGACCTTCAGCACCCGCTGCCGGCTGCCGTCGAACTTGGCCAGCCCGCTGAACAGCACCGTACGGATGGGGACGTTGATCCCGACGCCGAGCGTGTCGGTGCCGCAGACGACCGTCAGCAGCCCCGCCTGCGCGAGCTGCTCGACCACGCGGCGGTACTTCGGCAGCATCCCGGCGTGGTGGACGCCGATGCCGGCGCGCAGCAGCTTGTGCAGGGTCTTGCCGAACCCGGCCCCGAACCGCAGTCCCGTCGTGCGGGCCGTGATCGCCTCCTTGTCGGCCAGCTTGCCGAGGCCGGCGGTGCGCAGCAGCGTCGTCGCGTGCTCGACGGCCGCGGCCTGGGTGAAGTGGACGACGTAGACCGGCGCCTGCCTCGGTCCCGATCAGCTCGTCGAGGGTGTCGGTGAGCGGCTCGGTCGACCAGGTGAAGCTCAACGGCACCGGTCGGACGGCGTCGGCGACCACGGCGGTGTCGCGACCGGTGCGCCGCGACAGGTCCTCGGTGATCGTCGAGACGTCGCCGAGGGTGGCCGACATCAGCAGGAACTGGGCGTGCCGCAGCTCCAGCAGCGGCACCTGCCAGGCCCAGCCGCGGCCGGGCTCGGCGTAGAAGTGGAACTCGTCCATGACCACCAGGCCGACGTCGGCCCGGTCCCCCTCGCGCAGCGCGATGTTGGCCAGCACCTCGGCGGTGCAGCAGATGATCGGGGCGTCCGGGTTGACCGACGCGTCACCGGTCAGCAGCCCGACGTCGTCGGCGCCGAAGATCTCGCAGAGGGCGAAGAACTTCTCGTTGACCAGCGCCTTGATGGGCGCGGTGTAGAAGCTGACACGGTCCTCGGCCAGTGCCGCCAGGTGCGCCGCGACCGCGACCAGCGACTTGCCCGACCCGGTGGGCGTGGACAGCACGACGTGGCTCCCGCCGAGCAGCTCGAGCACCGCCTCGTCCTGGTGCGGGTAGAGCTCCAGCCCCTCCCCGGCCACCCACTCCGTGAACGCGTCGTACGCCGCGTCGGCTCCCCCGCCGGGCGCGGGGCGGGGGGCGAGGGGCATGGGTCGATCCAACCATCCTTGGGTGGGTCGGCGGTTTCCCCGCTTAAGCGGGGAAACCGAGACTTCCTGGGGCAAGCAACACCCAGCATGTCCACGACTCGCCCACGAGGTCCGCCCGGCGCGTACGCGTCACGGACCGACGAGAGCGGTACGACCTCAGTCGCGGGCCCGGGGATGGGCGGTGGCGAAGACCTCCCGCAGGTTGTCGACGGTGACCAGCGTGTAGACCTGCGTGGTGGTGACCGAGGCGTGGCCGAGCAGCTCCTGCACCACCCGGACGTCGGCGCCGCCGTCGAGCAGGTGGGTGGCGAAGGAGTGCCGCAGCGTGTGGGGCGAGACGTCCTTCGTGACGCCGGCCCGCTCGGCCGCCTTGACCAGCACCGCCCAGGCGCTCTGCCGGCTGAGCCGGCCACCGCGGGAGTTGAGGAACAGGGCGCCGGCCGGCGTCGCAGCGGCGACCAGCTCCGGGCGGGCCCGGACCAGGTAGCCGTCGACCGCCTCCGCGGCGTACGACCCGAGCGGCACCAGCCGCTCCTTGGAGCCCTTGCCGCGCAGCAGCACGGTGCCGTCGACCAGGTCCAGGTCGTCGACGTCGAGCCCCACCGCCTCGGAGATCCGCGCGCCGGTGCCGTAGAGCACCTCCAGCAGCGCCCGGTCGCGCAGCGCCAGCGTGGTCCCGGCGGCGCCGGCCGCCTCCAGGATCGCCTCGACGTCGCCGAGCGGCAGCGCCTTGGGCAGCCGCTTGGCCGGCGAGGGCGGCTTCACCCCGGCCGCGGGGTCGGCGGTGGCCAGGCCGTCGCGGACCGCGAACTTGTGGAACCCCCGCACCGCCACCACGGTCCGGGCAGCCGAGGTGGCCGACAGGGCGGGGTGGTCGGCGTCGCCCTCCCGCAGCCGCACCAGGAAGTCGGTCACCACCTGCTCGGTGACCGCGTCCAGGGCGCCGATCTCCCGCTCCCGCAGGAACGCCAGGTAGCGCCGCAGGTCGCGACGGTACGACGACAGCGTGTTGGCCGCGAGCCCCCGCTCGACCGAGAGGTGGTCGAGGTAGGTGCGGACCGCCCGGGCCGGCCCGTCGGGCCGGACGTCCTCGGGGCGCTCAGGCAAGCGCCTCCTCCAGCGGGATCGCGTCGATGCCGACGGCCTCGCCGACCGGGCCGTTGGTGAGCCGCCCGTCGTGGGTGTTGAGGCCGAGCGCGAGGCTGCGGTCGTCGCGGCACGCCTGCTGCCAGCCCTTGTCGGTGACCGCCACGACGTAGGGCAGCGTCGCGTTGGTCAGGGCGTACGTCGAGGTGTTGGGCACCGCACCGGGCATGTTGGCCACGCAGTAGAAGATCGAGTCGTGCACCGCGTACGTCGGGTCGGCGTGCGTGGTCGCCCGGGTGTCCTCGAAGCAGCCGCCCTGGTCGACGGCGATGTCGACCAGCACCGAGCCGGGCTTCATCTGCGAGACCAGCTCGTTGCTGACCAGCTTGGGGGCCGCGGCGCCGGGGATCAGCACCGCCCCGATCACCATGTCGGCCTCCATCACCTGCTGCTGGATCGCCAGCTTGGAGGAGGCGAGGCCGTGGACCCGGTTGTTGTAGCGCCAGAACGACATCCGCAGCTTGTCGAGGTCGGTGTCGAGCAGCGTGACGTCGGCGCCCATCCCGAGCGCGATGTTGGCGGCGTTCTGGCCGGACACGCCCGCGCCGATGATGACCACCTTGGCGTTGGCGACGCCGCCGACGCCGCCCATCAGCACGCCGCGGCCGCCCTGCGCCTTGAGCATCGCGTGGGCGCCGACCTGCGGCGCGAGGCAGCCCGCGACCTCCGACATCGGGTAGAGCAGCGGCAGCCCGCCCGAGGGCAGCTGCACGGTCTCGTACGCGATCGCGGTCACCTTGCGCTGGACGAGCTCGTCGGTGAGCGGCTTGTCGGCGGCCAGGTGGAGGTAGGTGAAGAGGGTCAGGCCCTCGCGCAGCCGGTGGTACTCCTCGGCGATCGGCTCCTTGACCTTCAGCACGGTGTCGGCAGTGCCCCACACGTCGTCGGCGGAGTCGATGATCGTGGCGCCCGCGGCGACGTACTCCTCGTCGGGGATCTGCGAGCCGAGCCCGGCGTCCTTCTCGACGACCACCTCGTGGCCGTGCTGGGTGAGCTCGTGGACGCCGACCGGCGTGAGGGCCACCCGGTACTCGTGGTTCTTGACTTCCTTCGGGACGCCGACCTTCACCTTCGCACTCCTCGCTTCTCGGGTCCCCCGGGTGTGCTCACGTGCGGACCGGGTGACCTGCACCACTTTTCCGGGCGACGGCAGCCGAGACTACTCCGCAGCGGGTCCGCGGTCGTCGAGCGCCCTCCCGACGACCAGCAGCACGGCCAGCGCCACGGGCGCGTCGGTCACCCGACCGTCGAGGACCGCCCGGGTGAGCTCGGTGAACGGCGCCCGGAAGACCTGCATCTCGGCCTCCTCGTGCTGCGGGGTGAAGTCACCGCGGTCGACCTCGCTCAGCCCCTGCGCGAGGTAGAAGTGCATGACCTCCTCGGAGATCCCGGGCGAGGAGTGGAAGCTGCCGAGGTGGGTCCACTCCGCAGCCTCGAGCGACACCTCCTCGCGCAGCTCGCGCCGCGCGGTCACCTCCGGCTCCTCCCCCGCCACGTCGAGCAGCCCGGCGGGGAGCTCGACGAACTGCTTGCCGGCCGGGTGGCGGTACTGGCGCAGCAGGCAGACCTGTCCGTCGTCGTCGACCGCGAGGATGACGACGGCCCCCGGGTGCTCCAGCACCAGCCGCCGGAACGTCTCGCCCTCCGCGTCGTCGGGGCGGCGTACCCGGTCGGCGCGGAGCGCGAGCACCCAGTCGTCGCGGAACAGGTCCTCGCTGTCCTCGACCGGCCACCGGCCGTCCCGGTCCTCGAGCACGGCGGCGTCGGCGGCGGCCGGCCCTGCGGTACGGGCCTCGGGAGCGTCCATGCCCCGGACGCTACGGTGGCGGGATGGACGCCGCCAGCCTGACGCGCAGCGAGGCCGAGGAGCGGTCCCGCCTGCTCGCCGTGACCCGATACGACATCGACGTCGACCTGACCGGACTGCTGGAGGGTGACACCTTCCGCGCCGTCTCGACGATCACCTTCAGCTGCGCCGAGCCCGGTGCCTCGACGTTCGTCGACTGCGCCGCCGACGTCGAGCGGGCCGAGCTCAACGGCCGACCGCTCGACCCGGAGTCGGCCCGCGAGGGCCGGCTGCCGCTGGCCGACCTCGCGGCGGACAACGTGCTGGTGGTGGCCACCGCGCAGTCCGACACCGCGAGCTCGAGCGGCATCCTGCGCACGGTCGACCCGAGCGACGGCCTGGTCTACGTCTGGACCAGCTTCGAGCCCGACGAGGCGCGCCGGATGTGGGCGTGCTTCGACCAGCCGGACCTGAAGGCGCCGCACCGGTTCGTGGTCGACGCGCCGGAGACCTGGACGGTCACCTCCAACACCGGTCCCGAGAGCGGTCTCCGAGGCCGCCGGCGGTGTCCGCACCTGGACCTTCCCGGACACCCCGACGCTGTCGACGTACGTCGTGGTCGTCAACGCCGGCCCGTTCCACGAGGTACGCCGCCAGCACGACGGCTACGACCTCGGCTTCTACTGCCGCCAGTCGCTGGTCGCGGCGCTCGAGCGTGACCTCGACGACCTGGTCACCGTCACCCGGCAGGGACTGGCGTTCTTCGGCGAGCAGTTCGGCGTGCCGTTCCCGCAGCAGCGCTACGACCAGGTGTTCGTCCCCGACCTCGGCGGTGCGATGGAGAACTGGGGTTGCGTCACCTACGGCGACGCCCAGCTCTCCCGCACCCCGCCCAGCCACGCCCAGCGGGCGCTGCTCGCGGAGTTCGTGCTCCACGAGATGGCCCACATGTGGTTCGGCGACCTGGTGACCATGCGCTGGTGGGACGACCTGTGGCTCAACGAGGCGTTCGCCTCGTGGGCGTCCAACTGGGCGCTGTCGCGCGCCACCGAGTACGTCGACCAGTGGGCGGGCTTCCTGGCGCTCTACAAGCGCGCCGCCTACGACATGGACATGGGGCCGGCCACGCACCCGATCCGCGCCGACGTGCCCGACGTCGACCACGCGACCGCCAACTTCGACTCGATCACCTACGTCAAGGGCCAGAGCGTGCTCCACCAGCTGATGGCCTTCATCGGCGAGGAGGCGTTCGTCGGTGGGCTGCGGGCCTACTTCCGCGACCACGCCTGGGGCAACACCGTCCTCGACGACCTGATGTCGGCCTTCGGTGAGGCCGCCGCGCACCGACCTGACCGGCTGGACGGCCGCCTGGCTCGACCGGTCCGGCACCGACACGCTGCGGCTCGTCGACGGCGCGATCCACGCCGAGTCGCCCGACGACGCGCCGCCGCGCCCCCACCAGCTCACCGTGGCCAGCTACGACGCCTCGGGCGAGACGCTGGTGCCGGTCGCGACCACCGACGTACGCCTCGACGACGTGGTGACCCCGGTCGACCTCCCCGAGGCCGACCTCCACCTGGTCAACGCCGCAGACAGCACGTTCGCGGCGGTCCGCCCCGACGAGGGCTCGCTGCGCACCATGCTCGACCGGCTGGGCGAGCTGCCCGAGCCGCTCTCGCGCGCTCTCGTCGTCGCCACGATCAACCAGCTGCTGCTGCTCGGCGAGCTCGCGCCGCGCGAGGGCGCCGCGGCCGTGGTGCGGGCGCTGCGCACGGAGCGCAACCCCTCCCTGGTGGAGCCGTTCCTGAGCGTGGCGGCGTCGATCTCCGACCGGTGGGCGGCCCCGGCCGACTCCCCCGGCCTCAAGGAGGCGCTCGCCGACAGCGCCGTGCTGCTCGCCGAGGTGCCCGAGCACCGCCAGCCGGCGCTGCGCACCCTCGCCGCCACCGCGACCACCGACGCCCACTGGGCGGTCCTGGACGCCGCGGTCGCCGAGGCCGACGACCTCGACCTGGCGTGGCGGGCGACGACGCGGCACGCGGAGCTCACGGGCTACGACGACGACGCGGTCAAGCGGCTGCTCGCCCAGGACCCCGACCCCGAGGCCCACGTCAAGCAGCTGCGGGCGCTCGCGGCCGCGGCCGAGGTGCCGGCCAAGGAGCAGGTCTGGCAGGCGATGTTCGTCGACCACTCCGTCCCGGCCGGACGCGACACCCTCGAGCTCGGCGCGACGTTCTGGCGGCCCACCCAGGCCGAGCTGCTCCGCCCGTACGCCCAGCGCTACCTCGAGGAGCTCCCCCGGCTCACCGGCGGGCTGCTCCAGCAGGGCCTCGTGATCCGGGCGATGTTCCCGTACGGCGTGGGCGACGAGGTGTTCCTCGACGGCGCCCGCGCGCTCGCCGAGGACGAGTCGCTCGGCGCGTACGCCCGCAACCAGCTGCGGGCGGGGTCGTTCACGCTGTCGCGGATCCTGGCGGCCCGGGCGCTCTAGCCGGCGTCGGTCTCCTGCCGCCGCAGCCCGGTCTCGTCGATCGGGAACCGCTCGGAGCGCTGCCGCTCGATCGCCGCGCCGACCAGGCCGGCGAACAGCGGGTGCGGCCGGGTGGGGCGTGAGCGCAGCTCGGGGTGCGCCTGGGTCGCGACGTAGTAGGGGTGCACGTCGCGCGGCAGCTCGACGAACTCGACCAGCCCGAGGTCGGTGTTGGTGCCGGAGAAGACCAGCCCGGCGGCACCGAGCTGCTCGCGGTAGTCGTTGTTGACCTCGTAGCGGTGGCGGTGCCGCTCGTGGATGGTCGGTTCGCCGTAGGTCTCGCGGACGACGCTGCCCTCGGCCAGCTCGGCCGGGTAGAGCCCGAGCCGCATGGTGCCGCCGAGGTCGCCCGCGCCCTCGACGTAGGACCTCTGCTCCTCCATGGTCGCGATGACCGGCTCCGGCCCGTCGGGGTCGAACTCCGAGGAACCGGCCTTCTCCAGGCCGGCGACGTTGCGGGCGTACTCGATCACCATGCACTGCAGGCCCAGGCAGAGGCCGAGCGTGGGGATGCCGTGGGTGCGGGCGTAGGTGAGGGCGCCGACCTTGCCCTCGATCCCGCGCACCCCGAAGCCGCCCGGCACGCAGACCGCGTCGACGTCGCTGAGCTGGCGGGCGGCGCCGCTGGGGGTCGCGCACTCGTCGGAGGCGATCCAGCGCAGGTGCACCCTCGCCTCGTGGGCGAAGCCGCCGGCGCGCAGCGCCTCCGCGACCGAGAGGTAGGCGTCGGGCAGGTCGATGTACTTGCCGACGAGGGCCACGGTGACCGCCTCCGCCGGGTGGTGGACCCGTCGCAGCAGGTCGTCCCAGTCGGTCCAGTCGACGTCACGGAACGGCAGGTCGAGCCGGCGTACGAGATAGGCGTCGAGACCCTCGCGGTGGAGCACCTTGGGGATGTCGTAGATCGACGGCGCGTCGGCCGCGGTCACCACGGCCTCGTCGTCGACGTCGCACATCAGCGAGATCTTGCGCTTGATCCCGGCCGGGAGCTCGCGGTCGGAGCGGCACACGATCGCGTCGGGCTGGATGCCGATCGAGCGCAGCGCGGCGACGGAGTGCTGGGTGGGCTTGGTCTTGAGCTCCCCCGAGGGCCCGATGTAGGGCACCAGCGAGACGTGGATGAAGAAGCAGTTGTCGCGACCGATCTCGTGGCGGGTCTGCCGTGCGGCCTCGAGGAAGGGCAGCGACTCGATGTCGCCGACGGTGCCGCCGATCTCGGTGATCACGACGTCGACCGCGGCCTCCCCCTGCCCGCGTCCCATCGCGAGGATCCGGTCCTTGATCTCGTTGGTGATGTGGGGGATCACCTGGACCGTGTCGCCGAGGTAGTCGCCGCGGCGCTCCTTGGCGATCACGCTCGAGTAGACCTGCCCGGTCGTCACGTTCGCGATCTGGGAGAGGTCGGTGTCGAGGAACCGCTCGTAGTGACCGATGTCGAGGTCGGTCTCGGCGCCGTCGTCGGTCACGAAGACCTCGCCGTGCTGGAACGGGTTCATCGTCCCCGGATCGACGTTGAGATAGGGGTCGAGCTTCTGCATCGTGACGCGCAGACCGCGCGCCTTCAGCAGGTTGCCCAGGCTGGAAGCCGTGAGCCCCTTCCCGAGGGAGGAGGCGACGCCTCCGGTGACGAACACGTGCTTGACCGGCGTCGCATGCTTCACGGGCTTCGATCCTACCGGAGCGGGAGCAGGCCGTCCGAACCCGACGCACCGTAGGACCCCGGCGGATCCTCGTCGGGGGCGGCGAGCGCCAGGACCGCGGCCAGCCGGCCGGCCGCACCGTCGATGCCGTCGACCGTCGACACCAGGCCGGTCTCGTCGAGGACAGCGAGGTCTCCGGAGTGCTCCCGGGCCGCCACGACGACCCGGCGCGACTGGTCGGCGATGCCCGTGGTGAGCCCGTCGACGACGGCGTCCTCGACGTCGTCACCGAGCACGACCAGGACCAGCGGGGCCGCGCGGGACTCCTCCGCCTCGGTGCTGAGCAGGGAGGCGGCGTCCAGGCTCTGCCGGATCGTGAGGGCGTCCCGCTCCACGACCTGCGGCTCCTGGCCGCGGGTGGCGACGGCCGCGCCGAGCAGCTGCCCCATCCGTTCGTACGGCGGGGCCTCGGCGTCGGCCACGTCGTCGCCGAGCTGCTCGAGGAGCTGCTCGCCGAGGGTGTCGACCAGGGCCGTCTCACCGGGCCCGACGAGCGACTCCCCGACCTGCCACGTCGACAGCACGTTGCCGCCGGCGTCCTCGACGGCCCCCGCCAGTGCCGTGACGTCGTCCCGGGAGGCGCCCGGGGTGCTGATCACGGTGACGGCGCGGCCGGCCAGCCGGTCGCCGGCCACGGTCGGGGTGACCGCCTCGGCGAGGTCGTCGGCGGACTCCTCGACGGGCGGTGCCGACCGGCGCGGTTCGGCCTGCGTCGGGACCAGGGTCTCGCGGCTCAGCGGTCCCGCCCCGAGGGCGATTCCGGTGGCCAGTGCGAGAACGAGGGAGACGGCCGCGACGAGGTGGCGGCGTACGAGCGTCATCGTTCGGAGTCCCCCCGGAGGTGGCTGGAGGAGCGCAGCGGGAGCGTGCGCTCTCGTGTCGTGGTCAACCGACCCACCCGGCGACCTGGGAGCGCAGCGTCTCGAACCACGCCCACGCCTCGGCCAGCCAGTCCTGGCCGACCGGGGTGGTCGCGACGGCGACGGTGAGCGCGAGCAGGCCCACGAGCAGGGCGAGGAAGAGGTGCCGCGGGCGCAACCGCCCGCTGTAGAGCACAGGCACGGCGGTGGCGTCCACCAGCCGCTGGCCGACCTTGAGCCGGGTCAGGTAGGTGCTGGCGAGGCCGGAGCGCTGCCGGTCGAGGAACTCGTCGAGCGTGGCGTGCATGCCGACCCCGACGATGACCGAGGCGTCGCCGTCGTCGGCGAGCAGCAGCGCGATGTCCTCGGAGGTGGCGGAGGTCTCGACCCGCAGCGGCCGCAGTCCGAGCCGCTCGAGGTGCTCCAGCGGACGCCGGTCGCCGCGGTCGACCCGGACGACGACGTCGCGGGCGGCCCGCAGCGTGTTCGCCGACGGCAGCTCTCCGCCGCGGTTGTCGAGGATCACGACGTCCGGGGTGTGGCCGGCCTCGCGGAGCGCGTCGGCACCGAGGTCGACGCCGATCATGGCGGGGCGGCGCTCGCGCGCGAAGGCGGAGATCCGCCTCAGCTCGGCGCGGTGGTCCTTGCCCTCCACGACCACGATCGCGGGCCGGCCGGCGAGCCGTGCGCCACCCGCGGGAAGGCCCTGTCCGTGGAGCAGCAGCGACTCCTCCCGGCGGAGGAACTCGCTGCTGTTGTGGGTGAACGTCTCGAGCTGCGCGGACAGGCCGGTGCGGGCCAGCGCCATCTCCTGCTCGAGCAGCGCGGCGTCGACCTCCCGGCCGAGGGCGACCGGCTTGCTGTCGACGTAGACCATCTCGTCGTGGACCCGCACCCGGGAGCCGTCCGGGACGTGCTGGAGCCCCTCGAGGCGGTCGACCATCAGGATGCCCGCCTCGGCGAGCAGCGCCGGGCCGAGCGCGGGGTAGCGGCCGGAGAGGAACTGCGAGACGTTGAGGACGGCCGAGACCTTGGCGTCCACGAGCGCCTGGGCGCTGGCGCGGTCGAGGTCGAGGTGGTCGAGGACGGCGATGTCTCCGGGACGCAGCCTCGGCAGCAGGACCTTGGTGCGGCGGTCGACGCGCACGGTCCCGGTGAGCCCGGGCTGCGCGGACGTTCTGTTGCGGACGGGCACGGCGCCATGGTGTCAGCCGGGACGGGTCACGAGACGCATCCCGGCGGGTTCGGCGCGTCAGCCGCCGGCGCGCGCCGGGAGGGCCGAGTCGAGCAGCTCCCGAGCGTGGGCGAGTGCGCTGTCGGACTCGCTCATCCCGGCCATCATCCGCGACAGCTCCCGCTCCCGGCCGCCGTCGTCGAGCACCGTCAGACCCGAGCTGGTGACCGTCCCGTCATCGGTCTTGGCGACCACGACATGGCGGTCGGCGTACGCCGCGACCTGGGGCAGGTGGGTCACCACCAGCACCTGCGCGGACCTGGCCAGCCGGGCCAGCCGGCGCCCGACCTCGACCGCCGCCGCGCCGCCCACGCCGGCGTCGACCTCGTCGAAGACGAACGTCGGGGCGGGACCGGAGTCGGCGAGGGCCACCTCGAGGGCCAGCATCACCCGTGACAGCTCGCCCCCCGAGGCCCCCTTGGCCAGCGCGCGGGCATCGCTGCCGACGTTGGCGGCCAGCCGGAAGTCGACGTCGTCGCGACCGGTGCTGCCGAACCGGTCCCGCCGATCCACCACCACCTCGACCCGCGCGTGCGGCATCGCGAGGTCGGCCAGCTCGGCGGTGACCTGGGCGCCCAGGCGGGTGGCGGCCTCCGCGCGGGCCGTCGAGAGCTCGTCGGCGACGGCGGTGAGGTCGGCCTGCAGCCGGTCGCGGGCGTCGCGGAGCTGCCCGATCCGCTCGTCGGTGCCGTCGAGCTCCACGAGGCGTGCCGCCGAGCGCTGCTGCCAGGCGAGCACCTCGTCGATGGTCTCGCCGTACTTGCGGGTGAGCGCGACCAGCGCTGCCCGCCGCTCGGAGACGCCTGCCAGCCGGGCCGGGTCGGTCTCGAGGCCCGAGGCGTAGGACGCGACGTCGGCCGCGAGGTCGGCCAGCACGTAGGAGAGCTCGGCGGTCCGGTCGGCGAGCTCGGCGGCCCGCGGGTCGTGCTCGCGCACTCCCTCCAGCCCGGCCCGGGCGGCGGCGACGGCGCCGAGGGCGTCGGGCCGGTCGAGCTCGCTCGACAGCGCCTCGCGCGCACCCTCGGCCGCGACCCGCAGCGAGTCGGCATGGCCGAGCCGCGACTCCTCGGCCGCGAGCTCGACGTCCTCGCCCGGCTGCGGGTCGACCTGCCCGACCTCCTCGAGGCCGAACCGCAGCAGGTCGGCCTCGCGGGCGCGGTCACGGGCGTGGGAGGTGACGTCGTCGAGCTCCCGCGCGGTGGTGCGCAGCTCGTCGTGGAGCGCGCGGTAGCGAGCGAGCAGGTCGCCGACGGGGGTGCCGGCGAACCGGTCGAGGGCGGCCAGCTGCGCTGCCGGACGCAGCAGCCGGTGCTGGTCGGACTGGCCGTGCACCGCCACCAGGGACTCGGTGAGGTCGGCCAGCCGGCTGATCGGCAACGAGGCGCCGCCGGCGAAGGCCCGGGAGCGGCCCTCGGCGCTGACCGTGCGGCCGAGCACGACCCGGTCGTCCTCGACCTCTCCCCCGACCTCGTCGACCTCGGCCGCCACCTGGGGCAGCCGCTCGAGGCGCACCGTCCCCTCGACCCGGGCCGTCCGCGCCCCGGTGCGGACCGAGCCGCTGTCGGCGCGGCCACCCAGCAACAGCCCGAGGGCCGTGACGACCATCGTCTTGCCGGCGCCGGTCTCGCCGGTGATGACGGTGAGCCCCGGACCCAGCTCCAGCGTCGAGGAGTCGATCACCCCGAGCTGCTCGATACGGATCTCCTCAAGCATCGTCGCTCCCGCGTGGTCGGCGGCGCTCGGCCGCCCCGCGCCACCCCTCGACCGAGAGCCCGAACTTGGCCACCAGCCGGTCGGTGAACGGCGCCTCGTGGAGCCGCACCAGCCGCACCGGCCGGGCTCCGCGGCGTACCTCGATCCGGGCACCGGGCGGCAGGTCGACGGTGCGCCGGCCGTCGCACCACAGCACGCCGGGCCGGTCGCTCTGCGAGAGCACCTCGATCGCGACCACGGAGGTCGGCGCGACCACGAGCGGCCGCGCGAACAGGGCGTGTGCGCTGAGGGGCACGACGCAGAGCGCCTCCACGCTCGGCCAGACCACGGGACCGCCGGCGGAGAAGTTGTAGGCGGTGGAGCCGGTCGGGGTCGCGCACACCACGCCGTCGCAGCCCCACCGGGAGAGCGGACGGCCGTCGATCTCCAGGACGACCTCGAGCATCCGCTCCCGGGCGGCCTTCTCGACGCTGGCCTCGTTGAGGGCGAAGGTCCGGGCCACCACCTCGCCGTCGTGGAACACGCACACGTCGAGCGTGAGCCGCTCGTCGGTGGTGTAGTGACGGCGGGCGATGGCCTCGATCGTGGCGTCGACGTCCTCGACCTCGGCCTCGGCGAGGAACCCCACGTGACCGATGTTGACGCCCAGCACGGGTGCCCCATCGGCGTGCGCGAGCTCGGCGGCCCGCAGGATCGACCCGTCGCCGCCGACCACGACGACCAGCTCGCAGTCACGCCCGGCCTCGGCGGTCGCGTCGACCAGCTCCAGCATCACCGAGCCGCTGTCGAGCCCGATGTCGGCGGCTTCCTCGGCCAGCATCCGGACGACGATGTCGTGGTCGTGGAGCCGCCCCACGAGGGCGCGCGACAGCTCACGCGCGTCACGGCGGGCCGTGTGCGCGACGACCAGCACACGACGGGGGTCCGGGCTCACGGCCCCACCTTCTCACCCGGCGCCGACGGTCCGGTCCCAGCCCGTACGACGTCGTCGCGCTCCTCGACCCGCACGGTCGCCGCGCCGCGACGCAGCCACAGGAAGAACTCGACGTTGCCCGACGGCCCCGGCAGCGGGCTCGGCGTGACGCCGACGGTGCCCCAGCCGCGCTGCTCCGCGAGGTCGGCGACGCCCGCGACCGCGGACACCCACAGCTCGGGGTCCCGCACGACGCCGCCCTTGCCGACCCGGTCCTTGCCGACCTCGAACTGCGGCTTGACCATCAGCACCAGGTCGCCGTCAGCGGCGGTGACGCCGAGCAGCGCGTCGAGCACGAGCGTCAGCGAGATGAACGACAGGTCACCCACCACCACGTCCACCGGCTCGCCGACGACATCGAGGGTGAGCTCGCGGATGTTGGTGCGGTCGTGGACATCGACCTGGGGGTGCTGCCGGATCGACCACGCCAGCTGGCCGTAGCCGACGTCGACCGCCACCACCTCGCGGGCGCCGCGTCGCAGCAGCACGTCGGTGAAGCCCCCGGTCGAGGCCCCCGCGTCGAGGCAGCGACGGTCGCGCACGTCGAGGACGGGTGCGAACGCGTCGAGGGCGCCGGCGAGCTTGTGGCCGCCCCGCGAGACGTAGTCGGGGCGCGTCGGGTCGTCGCGGACCACGATCGCCGCGTCGGTGGTCACCCCGGTGGCGGGCTTGGTCGCGACCGCGCCGGCCACGGTGACCCGGCCGGCAGAGACCAGCTCACCCGCATGCTCGCGCGACCGGGCGAGTCCCCGCCGGACCAGCTCGGCGTCCAGGCGCAGCCGCCGCGGCACGGCTGGTCAGCCGGTGCCGTCGAGGGCGGCCCGCAGCTGCTCGTGGGCGGCCTCGAAGACGGCGGGGTGCTCCTCCACGCGACGCTCGGCGAGCGCCTCGACCGAGTCGAGGACCGCGTCGACCTCGCTGATCCCGGTCCGTACGGGCTCGGGGGTCTCGGGCTCGGGCTGGCTCATGGCGCCGAGGCTACCGGTCGGAGGCGGCCGCAGGCGGGAGCGGGCCACTGGTGTCCACAGGCTCTCCCACGGCGTCCAGGTGCTCCCAGGCGGCCGGGGCCGCGGCCCGCCACCAGTCGTCGACGGGCCCGTCCCCCTGGACCACCAGCCGGCCGTCCTCGACGCGGGCCGTCCAGCCACCCGCGTGCCAGCCCGTGGCGAGTCGCTCGGGCGCCTGGTGCACCTCGAGCAGGCCACCCAGGTCCGCGGCAACGTAGGTGGGCCGCAGCTCCGGCCCGGCGTTCACGAGATCGGCAAGACCGGTGACTCCGGTGAGGACCAGCAGCGAGTCGACCGCTGCCCGGCGCCCACCCTCGATGTCGGTGTCCAGCCGGTCGCCCACCATCAGCGGCCGGGAGCCGCCGACCCGTCGGACCGTCTCCTCCAGCAGCGGCGGCGCCGGCTTGCCGGCGACCTCGGGGGTCACCTGCGAGAAGTCCGCGAGCAGCCGCACCAGCGCCCCGTGTCCCGGCGCCGTGCCGCCACCCGGGACGGGCAGCGTGAGGTCGGTGTTGCTCGCGACCCACGGGAGCCCCTCCCGGATCCGGGTCGCCACCCGCATCACCTCGTGCCACACGACGTCGGGGCCGTAGCCGGTGACCACGGCGGCGGCCTGCTCGTCGACTCCGACCGGACGCAGTCCCACCTCGCGGAGCGCGTCGCGCAACCCGTCGGCTCCCAGGACCGCGACCGCGGTGCCCTCGCCGAGCCGATCGAGCAGCACGTGGGCGGCCGCCTGCGCCGAGGTGACGACGTCGGCGGCCTTCGCCTGGACCCCCAGCCCGGTGAGCTTGTCGGCGACCGTCTCGGGACTGCGGGAGGCGTTGTTGGTGACGAACGCGACGTGCGCCCCGGCCTCCCGCACCCGGGCGAGGTGCTCGGGCGCGCCGGGCACCGCATCGTCCCCGACGTAGACCACCCCGTCGAGGTCGAACATGAGCAGGTCGTAGCAGTCGACCAGTGGTCCGTCCGACGCCTGGAGCACCCGGCCACCTCCGTCCTGTCCGCGGCACCGGGGAGCCTACGATGCTCCGATGGACCCCGGCGCCCCCCACCCCGCGCTCGGGGTATCGGCTCCGTTGCGGCTCGCACCCTTCCGGGCACTC